>CAZACJ010000116.1:4412-11032 GCA_964483385.1 uncultured Pirellula sp.
ACGAGCACCGTCCGCCGCGGCGGACTGAGCACGAGCACGGCAAAGAAGCACGAACAAAGCATTGGACCGAAGTTCTAGATCGAGGGTTTTTGACTTGTGTGAAGTCTCTTCCTCGCTCACGGTCAATGCGAGCCGATCGTGCCCCGCATCGGATTTCCCCGTGCTCGTGCTCGTACTCGTACTCGATTGCTGTTTGAACTGCGACGATGCCGATTGTTGACCGAGGTGGTTTGCAGTAACTTGCAGACCAATGCCGAATTGCGATACTAGATCGAATCGAGTACGAGAACGAGCACCGTCCGCCGCGGCGGACTGAGCACGAGCACGGCAAAGAAGCACGAACGGATGGAGGGTAGGGGGAGAAAAGTGCCTTGTTTTTTGAGCAACGATCGCCTCAAACGCTACAATTTTAGAGCGTTTCAGGATTTTCGACCTAGAGCCACCGAATGAGAAGCCAACAGCACATGCCACGTCCGCTATCGATATTTTTGTCGTCGTTGGTGATTTTCGGCATGATGCAATTGGATTCTCTGTTACTCGCACAACCCCCCAAGGAGCTGACCAACAGCATCGGGATGAAACTGGTGCTGATACCAAAAGGGACATTCATGATGGGCTCGCCTGAGAGCGAGGAAGGCCGTCGTGAGAATGAAAGCCAGCACGAGGTGACAATCAGCAACGACTATTACCTTGGTGCTTATGAAGTCACGCAGACGCAATACCAAACCGTGACAGGGAACAACCCAAGTTGCTACCAAGGGGCTTTGGTTGGTAACCAGAACGCAGATCTTCCGGTGGAGAATGTTTCCTTGGACGATGCTGTCGAATTCTGCAAGAAGCTTACAGAGCTGCCCGAGGAGAAGAAAGCAGGTCGAGTCTATTGCTTGCCGACGGAAGCTCAGTGGGAGTATGCTTGTCGCGCTGGTAGCAAAACGATTTATTCCTTTGACGATGAGGAGGGATTGTTGCCCGAGTACGGTTGGTTTAAACGCAACAGTTCGCAACGAACCCATACGGTTGGACTCTTGGAGCCAAACGCTTGGGGCCTGTACGACATGCACGGGAATGTTTGGGAGTGGTGTAGCGACTGGTACGGTGAATATCCCAAGCGTGCTGTCAGCGACCCCAATGGGCCAACCATGGGCACCGACCGTGTGAACCGTGGCGGCTGTTGGCTCTACCCTGCTACCAACTGCCGGTCGGCGAGTCGCAATTGGGCAAAGTCGTCTTACCAGGACGGTCTCCTCGGCTTCCGCGTTGCCCTGAGTTCATCTAGAATCCCTAAGTAAAAGGGGGGGGCGAGGTGCGGACGCAGGCCTCGATTGTTTGTCCTCGAAACGGCATATCAAAATTTCACCAAGACAATAAAGACAACCGATGAACAAAACATACGACCGGCGTTTCCTCGCTCCGTTGGGATTCCTCTTTTTCCTCTTCTTTCTTTTTTTTCTCGGCACGACGGAATACCGGCAACTGGCTGCGTTCGCTTCACCCGCAGCTCTCGCATCGCCTGCGGCCCTAGTGTTCATCCCACGTCGTTTGGACAAGGTTCCACCAGGATACAGACTAAATAGTCACGCAGAAATCTTCCAGGCGTTGCTGCGCAAGGCTTTGTAATGGGACGAACCAACCGTCGACAAATACTCTCAATGACTGCAATGACTGCGATGGCTGCAACCGGATCCGCAATCGGTTGCAATTCTTCCAAGGTCATTGATCCCATCACGAAGTCGGTTGATTCCGCAGCAGACGGAATACAAAGTGCAGTGGAGAGCACTTCGACCAGCGATCTGAAACGCTTCAAAATTGCATTGCGCGGGTACCAGTTTGTTTCGATGTACATTGCTGGTCGCGTCGTGTTCTTGCCATATCCGGGAATGAGAATTCTATCGGTCATCATTGTCGCCTCATCCGTCGCTGCCAAACTGACTGTGGAATACATCGACGACGAATTGATCCAACGAAAAGTTGAGGAGTCGCTCACCGCAGCCGAGCGTTCTATGATTGAATCAGACCGATATGTCACCTTTACTACCGAGAGTGGAATGGACACGAAGGAATACTTATCGCCCACCATGTACTCGAACCGCCCATGACGCGCGTAGCGTCATTCGTGCCTCGCATCGGATTTCGTCGTGCTCGTGCTCAGTCCGCCGCGGCTCATGGTGCTCAGTGAAACAGTACTCGTACTCGATGGCTGTTATCATGGGCGTTGCTGATTAAGAACGACGACGAACCAAACAACAATGGAACCACACGATGCCTCCGATTTTGAGAAACCTACTGGCTGTCATTGCAGGTCTTGTGGTCGGCAGCGTCGTCAATATGGCGATTATCACCGTCGGGCCCATGGTGATCCCGCCACCCACAGGTGTCGACATGTCGGATATGGACAAATTCGCTGAGAACATCAAGCTGCTCGAACCGGCCAACTTTATTGCACCTTGGCTGGCTCACGCCTTGGGCACACTTGTTGGAGCATTTACTGCCGCGAAGGTCGCGGCTAGTCACAAGATGAAGTTGGCACTGGGCATCGGCGTCTTTTTCTTGCTAGGCGGCATCATGATGGTGTCGATGGTGGGTGGGCCGGTGTGGTTTGCCGCGTTAGACCTGATCGGGGCCTACTTGCCTATGGGATTCCTTGGCGGAATGCTCGGTGGAGCGAAGAGACCGCAACCGGCATGACGAGCCAGTTATCACTCCCCCGGGTTGCCATTTGGCAGTCGAGTCCACTGGGCTGTAGAATCTGAGGAGCGGATCAATTAGACTCCGCATAGTTCAGACACGGCCAAGCGACTTAGCCCCACGTACAATCTCAAAACCACGCATGACCATGAACCAGCAGATTTGTCCGAAATGCCAAGGCGAAATGGAACAAGGGTTTGTACTCGACAATGGTTACGGGGTACGACTCGTTAGCCATTGGTCGTCGGGACAGCCCAAAAAATCATTTTGGGTCGATAGTACGAAACTCTCCAAAGATCGGCAGATCCCAATAGGCACATTTCGTTGCAAGGCTTGCGGTTACTTAGAATCATTTGCAAGGCCTGAGTTTGAGGCTAGTTGATCCACGCAAAGATCGCAGGCGCTCGGTGCTAGGCTGGAACCAGGACGAAATCGGGTAAGGATGCCAGTGAAGCTGTACGTCGCCGGTCGTCCGCGAATTTGAATCCTAGGTTTTTGAAGGCGATCGCGTGATCTCTAACGTTCGGTCGACAAACGGAGGCGAATCGTTTGGAACACGACGAGTTTCTCAATGACCCCGCCGGTCGCCATTACGATTGGCGCTTGACGAACTGGTCTTCGGCGGTTCACACCGCGCTTGGAGGCAAAGCTCTTCTTTTGTTCCGAGGGGCCTTTGTCGTCCTTCTAGCTCCCGCCGTCGTTCTAGCAGCTTACAGCCTGTATGCGTACAGCCTAGCGCTGATGATTTTGGTGCTCCTGAGCTTTTTGGGGTTTTGGATAAGCGGTCCGAGTCCGAATGGGATCGGGATGCTCGCGAGCATGTTCGTGGCAATCGTTGCTTTTGTGTTGGGGTGCATTTTGCAAGACAAGTTGGTCGCCTTTTCCTGTATGCTTCCAGGAGTTACTTGGTTCGGCTCATGTGCAATCCTGGGAACTACAACGTCGTACTTGAACGAAGCCTTGCGAAAATCCGAGGCTTCATTTCAAATGCTTATTAGTCGTGGTATACTGATAGCAATTCCAATTTCCGAACAATCCGTCTCAGCCAACGGCGGGTAGCGTCCTTCTTTGAATTCGGGCTTTCATCACTGGCGTTCTGGCAAGCATGTGCGGACCAATGGCCTACGAACTACCAACGATGACATTCGACGTGCAAACAGCAGAGTGGATACTTCCGGCAGTTGATCAATGCAAGACCGACATCGACCCCGAGGTTGTTGCGCTCGCAGAGGAACTTGCCTGCTACGTCAGAGAAAAGACTACGCAACCACCACCGTGAATCGCAGAACCAATCGTTGCACCCAAGCCCGCGATTCGTTGCGTTTGAAATCGATGCGATCCGCTCATCCAAATACCCGTAAACACAACAAAGCTCGGCCTAAACTTGAAAGAATCACCATGACTGACGATGGCAATGAGACAAACAACCAACCGAAAAATTCATCCGGACATGGAATTGGAGTTGGTGCGGCAGTTGGTGTAGCCATTGGTGCGGCCTACGGAGCAGCATCGGGAAACATGGCACAGAGCGTAGCAATGGGCGTAGCGCTCGGAACGGCTTTCGGAGCGATCTTTGACTTCAACCGATGTGGAAGATCGAAGGTGATCAGTTCCAGAACGTAGTTCTATGGGCGGATAACCAAGCGATACCCGAGAGCCGCCGAAGGTGCTTTGTCGACTTGTAGAATCGGTGGTTCCCGGCGGTATCGGTGACCACTACCTTCAGCGATTCGGGATGTTTCTTATGGTAACAGCGATTCTCGTTCTCTTGGCGATTGCTCCGCTTGCGTTTTTTGACGCTACTTATCCCAGCTCCGAAAACGTAGTGGATGTCACCAAGCCGCCCTATGGTGCGAAGGCCGATGGGGTGTCCGACGACACCGAGGCGCTTCAACGCGCCATCAATGAGCACACCGGACGGCACCACATCCTTTACTTCCCAGGTGGCACTTATCTCGTGAGCGCGACGCTGAATTGGCCGAAGAATTTTGGCGGGCGAGACAACTGGGGAAATACTATCCTCCGTGGCGAATCGCACGGCAAGAGCACCATCCGGCTCAAAGACGGTACGTTTACCGATGCGAAAAAACCCGAGGCAATGATGTGGTGTGGCGGATTCGGGAGCGCGGATTGGTTTCACAACTATGTCGAAAATCTCACGTTCGATGTCGGCACAGGAAATCCCGGTGCGGTCGGTTTGCAATTCTTCTCGAACAACACTGGTGCGGTGCGGGACTGTCGTTTCGTCGCTGCCGAAGGCAGCGGATTGGTGGGGCTTGATCTGGCGCATCGCGACATGAATGGCCCGCTGCTGGTGAAGAATTGCGAAATCATCGGTTTCGCTCGCGGCATCTCGACGGCGCGGGCGGTCAACAGCCAAGTGTTTGAGAATATTACACTTCGCGGACAAACACAGTTCGGTTTGACCAACGAAGGACAGACGATCAGCATCCGGGGGCTCGTGAGCAAGAACGCGGTACCGGCGGTGAGCACCTACGGCACGCTGTTGCTCATGAATGCGGAGCTCACCGGCACTGGCGACGCGGCGGTGCATCCTGCGATCGTCAACTTCAATGGCGGTCGCATCTTCCTCCGCGATGTCAAGACGACCGGCTACCGGCGCGCGCTGGCCGACATTTCCACCCCGGATTTCGCCGCCGCTTATCGCGTCGATGGCGAGGGCAAGCCCGGCTCGCTCGGCCCGGACATCATGGAGTATTCTTCGCACGCGGCGACGACGGCATTTACCTCGCCCGCGACCTCGTTGCGACTGCCGATCAAAGAGACCCCTCTTACGACTTGGGAAGACCCGGCGAAGTGGGCGGTTGTGGATGCCTTTGGTGCAGACCCGACAGCGCAGGCGGATTCCGCCAAGGCAATACAGCAAGCCATAGACTCCGGCGCGACGACGGTTTTTTTTCCCGGCCACTACAAAAGCAGCGAGACGATTCGCGTGCGCGGCAAGGTGCGACGTATCGTCGGTCTCAGCGGCGCGATCAACTATGGAAATCGGGATTTCGTGAACTTTCGCATCGAGGATGGCGAGGCGCCCTTGGTGACGCTCGAGCACTTCAGCCATCTGGGCGGCGGCATCGAACTAGATACGAAACGCGTCGTCGTTCTGCGCAGCATGGAAACCTACACCATCCAAGGCACCCCGCGCAGCGAAGGGGGCGAGGTCTTTCTTGAGGACGTAGTAGGAGACAACTTTCGCTTCCGCAAACAACGCGTGTGGGCGCGGCAACTCAACATCGAGAACGAGGGCACGCATCTTACCAACGACGGTGGCGACGTGTGGGTGCTCGGCTACAAGACCGAGCGGGGCGGCACGCTCGTCCACACACTCGGCGGCGGACGCACGGAAATCCTCGGCGGTTTCAGCTACACCACGACTGCGGGCAAACTCGCACCGATGTTCGTGAACACCGACTCTTCGATTTGGGCGTTCTTCAGCGAAGTTTGCTACAACGGCGACCCGTTCCTAGTGCGCGTCTCGGAGACACGCGGCACCGAAACAAAAAAACTGGGCAAGGACGACGGCCACACAGCACCGTATTCCGGTCGTCCTTGAAACCCCTAAATGGATCTAAATGGATTGGGAACGACAACGTCGCGGGCCTTTGTTTACGGTTGCTTTCAAGACGAGAGTACGTGGGCGTGTGTGGAGGGAGATCCTGAGCGATCGTGCCTAGCATCGGATTTCGTCGTGCTCGTGCTCAGTCCGCCGCGGCGGACGGTGCTCAGTGAAACGGTACTCGTACTCGATGGCTGTTTTAACTGCGCCGATCTTGGATCGACACGGTTCGCGGTAACTTGCAGACCAATGGGCCGGATAGCTATACTGGATCGCGTCGAGCACGAGCAATGTGGTGCACCGAAGTCGCCGGTGGTGCTTTCTTGGCTTTTTGGATCGTGGTCTCCCGCGAAATCGCTGA
>CAZACJ010000117.1:0-10821 GCA_964483385.1 uncultured Pirellula sp.
CTGCGGCGGACCTTATGTAGAGCATTGGTAGAACGGGCTCGGAGGCCCGTTCTACGAAGATTCTTTCTTTCGTCGAACCAAAAACGAAATTTTTCGGCAATCGATCCTACAATACGATGGGAAAACAATTTATCCGCCATTGAATGGGATAGCGTAAGTGAACTAGGAGAATCTTCGTGCTTGGCAACGACACTTGGAACCTGGAACCGCCACCGAACTTTCAAGGCCTGCGCGAGGATCTTCCCATCGAGGTATACCAACGCCACTTACCCCATTGGCGACAGCGTGGGGCCACTTATTTTGCGACCTACCGACTTGCCGACTCTATTCCTCAGGAATGCTGGGACTTACTTCAGAGACTTCAAGCCGAATGGATGACTAAAAATCCACCACCTCACAGCCTAGAAGCGTTGGATCAACTAGCCCGTATTCTCTACTACCGGACCGAGTATTGGCTCGATCAAGGGATGGGTAGTTGTATTTTGCAAGAAGAGCGGATTTCACAGTTGGTCGACGAATCACTGAAACACTTTCATTTAATTCGCTATGAGCTGGGTGCAAGCGTCATCATGTCCAATCATGTCCACTGTATCTTACGTCCGCTGCCAACCTTGAATATAGAATTGGAAGACCTTCTTGGAAATCATAAAGTATTCTGTGCCAAGCGAATCAATAACCTTCTCGACCAGTCGGGTGTGATTTGGCAACAAGAAAGTTATAACCGTATCGTTCGGGATCCAGAGCACCTTTGGAGATGCTTGCAGTATATCGGTAAAAACCCACTAAAAGCGGGGCGCTCTTGTGAATCTTGTCGATTGTGGGTGAATCCACAATGGGAAGAGATTGGGTGGGGATTCGTAAATTAGTTGCGACGGATTCTCATGATGTTTTTCAACGAAAATCCACCCTCTAATTTATTTTAGTTCATTTGTAGAATGGGCCTCCGAGCCCGTTCTGCTTGCAATTTTTGTCGGCATCATTCATTAAGACGATACATGCATACGATGCTTTATTTGTAGAACGGGCTCGGAGGCCCGTTCTACTTATTAATGTTTGAGGCCTTCTGAAGTTTTCAACCAACAACTCCCGAATCTTTAATGGTTGTGCCTTGGGACTGTCTTGCAAACTTGTCGAAACGAGCAAGCAAAGTCGAGACATGCACCAGTGTGCAACTGACCAACGTGATCGCGATACAACTTCTGCCACGGAGTGGCCGTCTCTGGTATGTGTTGCACCCCCCCGGACTCCCGCTGATTCCACTCCTCAAGAGGGACCAAAGCGTCGACTCGACGCCCTTTTAAGTCCACCCTGACCCGGTCCCCTGTCCGCAATTTCGATAACCCTCCACCCGCTTGCGATTCCGGCGATGCATTCAAGATCGATGGACTCGCCGATGTGCCACTCTGCCGACCATCTCCTAACGTCGGTAACTCGCGCACCCCTCGCTGTATCCAAGCATCCGGCGGCTGCATGTTCACCACTTCTCCACTCCCAGGAAATCCCAAGGTCCCACAGCCACGAATCACTAACAACGTATTCGGATCTGGCTCCTCCCCCAATTCGTTGATGCGAGCGTGATAATCCTCAGGCCCATCGAACACCACCGCTGTACACTCAAAACAATCTTCACTCCCAGGTTGCGACAAATATCTCTGTCGAAACGTATCACTGATCACACTCGTCTTGATGAGTGCCGCTTCAAATAGATTCCCTCTCAAGACCAAAAAACCTGCATTGGGCTTTAGCGGCGCATCATACGAGCAAATGATCTTTCCATCGGCTCGCCTCGCCCCAGCCAAATTCTCTGAAAGAGTCTTGCCCGTCACAGTCAATAGATTCCCTTGCAATTTTCCATGCTCGAGCAATTCTCGCATCACACTCATCAAGCCTCCCACCTGATGAAAATCCTCCGCTAAATGCGTTCCCGCAGGCTGTAGATTCACCAACAACGGTATCTCATAGCCCGCATCCTCCCAGTCCTGCAAATCTAATTGAACTCCAGCGTGCCTCGCGATCGCAATCCAATGCGGCGGACAATTTGTCGATCCACCCAACGCTGTATTTACCCGAATCGCATTGAGCAGCGCTTCGCGCACCATAATCTTCGAAGGCCGAAGATCCTCATGAACCATACCTACTATCCGACGGCCAGCGGCATACGCCATCTGCCCTCGCTCGCGATACGGAGCAGGAATCGCCGCCGAACCAGGCAAAGCCATCCCCACCGCTTCCGCTAAACAATTCATCGACAACGCTGTCCCCATCACGTTGCAATGCCCTGCACTCGGCGCCGAAGCAGCAAGCAAATCCATAAACTTCTTCTGGTCAATCTCCCCAGCACTGAGCCTGCGCCGCGCTTCCCATATGATCGAACCGGCTCCGGCTAATTCTCCTTCCAAGTAACTGTTGAGCATCGGCCCACCGTTAAAAATCAACGAGGGTAAATCACTCGTCGCCGCAGCCATCAAGGCCGCAGGTGTGGTTTTGTCACAGCCCGTGGTGAACAATACGCCATCAAGCGGATATCCATGCAGCACTTCGACTAATCCTAGATACGCTAAGTTGCGATCGAGTGAGGCGGTCGGACGCCTTACCGATTCTTGGATCGGATGCATCGGGAAAACCATCGGAACCCCACCCGCATCGCGAACGCCATCGCAAACCCTGGAAATCAACTGCAAATGGGCTCGATTGCACGGAGCTAAATCGTTTGCAGATTGCGCAATTCCGATAATCGGCCGCCCTGACTGCAACTCGTCGAGGGTCATCCCATAGTTTAAAAATCGCTCCAGATACAAAGCAGTCATCCCCGGATTCGCTGGGTTGTTCCACCAATTCTCGGATCGCAGTTTCAACTTTGTCATATCTGTTTCCTCCCAATCCCGCCGTTGTGTTCCGTGATGCACGCAAATGCAAGTTGCCCGCCAAAGCAATTCGCCGTACAAGAAAGCCATCCGTCGATTCGTGCAACAAGATACTGCCTATCCACTTGTTTCCAAAGGCTGATTACTTCGACGCTGAAATTCGTGTACATTAAAGAGATCCTCTTCGAATCGCTGTGCCCAGTCCACTTCCCCTGGCACTTGGCTTCGTGGTTCCATCCCCGTAATCACTTCCCGAAGCAAATCGACTTGATCTCGGCTTCGATTCTCCTGTGCAACGGTTCAAGACCACCCTATGAAAACAAATCACCTTCAGGATGCTACCATCGACTATGGTTGGCTCATCACGAATCCAGAACGACAACTTTCTTGGTCTCGAAGTGCAGACAGGGATAAACGAGCGCATGAACGATTGCGTCAATTTATCTACATGCAGATGGCGGCTTCGGATCTTTTGCACGACGACGAAGCGATGGCTCAAGTCGAGTTACCTGAGGGGCTTCTCGCTAACCTCGAGGAAAAAAATCGATTGCTTGCGGCAATGCAAGCTCCCGTGGACCGACGTATCGAAGCGTACTTGCGATCTCACTTTTCGGACATTTGCGCCGATAGCCCTCTGAAACTTCCCAATGCATCGCTTGTTCTAAGCCAGCATGGGATGGCCAGAGAACTCAGCCTCCCTGATCGCGGTGAATTATTTCAAAACGAACTCGTCAGCTCGTACCGGCTTGCCAATGGTGTGTTGCACAATCCCAAAGCCGATCGCAGAACCACCCAAGGGACATTCCACGTCGCTGAAGGTGGTTTACCGATCGCAGGTGATAAGCGCGCTGTTCCGAAACATGTTTTTGCGAACCTTTTTCGTGCAGCAGTTCGACCACCGAATAGTTCAATGCAACTACCTTTCACCCTCGAGCGTTCCAGCCCCGCGCAGACTTGGGTGTCCCTCTTGATCCGCCCCATCGTTCGTCCTGCCGTACCCGGTTATTGCCATGAGCAAACGATGGAAGTTCGGTTCTTTGCACCGGGCGGTCTTGTCAGCAACCTCGACTTCGTCGAATCGATCTTCGGTAATGCCGGCGACCCACTCGTCCCCGAAAACGATGCCGCACTCGATGTCGAACGTTGGACCGGCCACACTGGCTGCGTCATCCTTGCACCTCACCTGACAAGCCTAACCAAAAAAGAACTAGGCTTGCCACATTGGGATCAAGCCACTGCAAGACAACGCCGTGACGCGATGTGTTGGAAAGACCCAAGTGAAAAATACAACGATGGAGTTGCATTCAAAATCACTTGCCGCACAAACGATGGCGTGATCGTGACCCTCATCGCGGACAATTACTACGGGTATTGCAAGAAGGAAGTCAAAACTCAGATCAGCTATGCCGCGAATCTTTTGGGTAATGTAGAAGAAGAACACGCGGGTGGCACACTCGCTTTCATTACCCATAATCTAGGAGATGAATTCCAGTGGAACTCACGCCGCTACAACGGCAGAACGATGGAAGATCTCGTTCGCGATTATTCGGACTTCATCGCTTGGAAACCGCAGGGATACGGTGTTGACAAACACTTTCCCAACCTGATCTACATTCGAGAAGATGCAAAAGCGAGCATCGCGACACGAAGCGTCAGTTGGACCACCAACGGCACGGAACACTCCATCTCCCTCGAACAAGGAAAAACCTATATCTCTCCAAGCGGCTATAAAGTCCGCATGGAGAAACACCCCTGCGCTCCGTCTTGGAGGTTGATTGGAACCGCAGGCGACGGCACCGTTTGCCACAAGCCCTGCACGGTCAGTGGAGGGGGCAAAAGTGAAATCAGCAAATCGATCAGCGACTATATGCAAGGTGGCTCGATCTTCGTCTCGGATATCGATTCGGACTTCAAGAAACTCGATGAAATCTTTCAACGCAACTACTCCGATCGGTGGCGTGAAGGTGCAAAAGAAAAGCCAGACTATAGCCAGCACGAAAGCCGTCCGGTTCTCGACAACCGTCGATCCCTCGGTAGCGTAATCAAGCTGCTTACTCCATCCAAAGAATACACCGACGAGTACAACAAATGGCTTGGAGAAATCCCATCGCACATCTATGCGATGGCATTCATTATCAAGCGATTTTACAAACAAGAATGGGGGGGTGACTGGCGCAGTCACTTCAGCGTCGATGTTGTCAACGGAGAACCTGGGCACGAACTGAAATACAACAACCGAAAACTCGTCGGGATGTATTTGCGCATCGGTCTCGACGCGACCGGCCGCTGGAGAATGTACAAACTGCGTCAAGACTTTGCCGCTGCAGAAAAAATCCAATTAGAAGACGACATCACCGCGAGTATTGTTGTCCCTGGCCGCGCACTTTGCGAACCGTACTCCCATCATGCAGAAAGCTTCAAGTTTGTCGCTAACTGTGAGTACAGGCTCTTTCAACGCCCCGACGACGCAGTGCATCGCGGACTCGATAAACAAACGGAGGCCGATATCGCGGACGTTGGGAATTTCTTTTGTAACTTCGAACCATTGACCAAAGAGGTGGTCGGAGTCGAACGAGCCGACATCATCGATTTCGAACAATACAGTGCACCGATGCGCGACCGATTGGAGGACTTTCTCGAGGGGCCGGCTTCGTATGTCGTCTCCTCTGCCGAGCCCCGTTTGGTCGATGGCAAACCTTCAAAGAACCCTCGCTATCTTCAAGACCGTCCGGATTTGATTCACCCCCAAGATCGTTACATCGCTTATCGGGGAATCCAGTTATTCCGAGGAGCGAAATGCAATGCTCCCGTGCCAGTAGCTGTTTCAGCTATTCTATCCGGTCGGCGAAACAATCCTCCTGATAAGGTTGCAGGTATTCGGTCTTTGGCCGTCTTTAATCCAATTCACTACCAGGAGCTACCCGAACTGATGATGGACTACGTCTGCTCGTTAACGGGCAAGAGTCCATCGACCACCGGAGCTGGTAGTGAGGGTGCTCTGACGAAAGGCCCCTTCAACGCACTGGCTATGGTACACGACCTTAATGCTTCGCTTATCGGCATGATCCTCACAGGCCTTGGGGGATTCAGCACTGCCGCCGGGCACATCGGTCCGGAGATGGAAGTCGGTCACGATATCAGCATGTTCGTCCCAGAAATCTGGTGCCGCTTACGCCCCGAAGAACGCGATCCAACCGCAATGATCCGTGATGGTATGCTTGAAAAGCTTGAAGACAAGGAACATCGCGGCGTGGTCGTACCGGTGAGCCGTTTGGGGTATCGCATCACATCCCGCTTCGTGCGCCGCTACTTTGGTCGTGTGTTTGACAATCCATTGAAAGTCTTCGACGAGAAAATCCTCTGTCCTGAAACACAAGACCTCGATTCATTTCTCGACGGAGTTCTTTACATTGCAGAAGCTCAGAAACGTGTCGCAGAAATTTATTTTGAAGATGGTTCGATTCAGGCGGCGATACCGCCACTACGAGCACTCCTAGAGATCATGGCAAACGGATCCTGGAACGGAAAAACTACGCATGATTCTGAGTTCCGCGCTCTCTTCACCAAAGAGTCACTACTCGCAAGCGATTGGTACAGGAAAAGACTAGAAGCGAAACAACAAGTTGATATTCGACTTGCCCAAACCAAACTCAAAGCTCTCGAAGCCTATTGCTCAGAGCCGACCCACGCAAGCGCGATCGATCGATTGAATTTGCGCACCCGTTTGGATGCCGCCAAGAAAGAGCTGAGTCGCTGCCAAAGCACGCAGTACCTGAGCGACCTTCAAGGCACCTTAGGAGTTGATCCTGCACTCGTGCAAATTTAACTGATGCCAAATGATCAGGCCATTGACTACTGACGAGTCGTGGCGGGTGGGTTTGCACCAAACTGAGTTGGATTCTGTGTGGGACTTGTCGAAGGTGCTGCCTGACTGAGACGTACCTTCAACGCTCCGACACGCTGGTAGACTTCGGGTTGTGCTGCATTGAGAGCTAAACTTTGCTCGTAGTTCTGAATAGCCATCATCAGGTCACCAGAAGCTTCACGCGAACGTCCCTTAGCGGCCCAGGCCCTTGGATTATTCGGATCCATGGCTAAGGCTTCATTGAGATATTGTTCCGCCACCTTGTTTTGGTTGAACTCCTGATTTAATCGAGCTAGTTCGATGCGAGGATCGGAAAGGCCTGGATTCTTCACGGCCCAGTCTTTAAGCAACGTGAATGCCTTGTCCGATTGCCCCTTATCGACGAGCAGAATCGATAGGCCACGATAACAGTCCACATGATTCGGCGACATTTCCAAGCAAGTGTTGTACATACGTTCGGCGTTGTCGATCATCTTTGGATCTTTTGCCGCTACACCTAACTTATGATACGTCGAAGCGAGATTGTAATAAGTGTCGGGATTCGCTGGTTCAGCCACTTTCGCTTGCTCAAAATACTGAAGGGCTTCTGCGTATCTTCCCTGCTGAAACATTGCAACTCCGCGGTTGCTATTTGATTTCGGAACAAACTGACAGCCGGTCAGACTGACCAACCAAAAGGCGCTAAAGCAAAACAACGCTGGAGCAATTCGATTGATGATACAAAATGTATCCCCAGTTCTGGAAAGAGATGGTTTCGAACAGTTCTCCTGTAAAGTCCGCTTGGTGACTTCGTTGATTGAAGGGTGCTTCTGTGATTTTGGTGATTGTCTCTCGTAGGCCATCGCTAAGCGTTCCTTGTACTGCGGATCTGCCCGGATTTTCATCCTGGTCTGTTCACATCTGAATCTACTCACCATGCATGTTTGCCCAAACCAAGGCAACTTTGGAAAACACTCACGATTGAAAATTCCGTGTTCCAAAATTTGCGGGTTCCTGTAGAGCTTGATCATCAGGTCTTCTCAAAGATATGAATTACAGGTTTTTGCTTTGTTGTAGCAAGATAGGTTTCGAAGCAAACGATCTTGACTCACGAGAATTCCGTCCGTTATTGAACCAGTTCGTACGTTTCCCCAAGCGTAGGATCTGAGGTTGCAGATCGCTTCCTTTATCTTTTTTTCTTGGGGAAATTCCACGGTAAGCCAACCTAAAAACTTCACATGATGGATTTCTTGAGCATGAAAAAGCACTTGTTGTTCGCATCACTCGCCGCAGCTTTGCTCGCGAACGTCGGATGCAATTCTGGTAAAAAAGAGGAAGTTGCACAAAACGGAATTGGGTCCGCTGGTGCTGCAGGAACTCTCGCCTCCGGGACGGGCAAGCAAGGAGTCAGTCCACTTGCAGGAAATCCCCAAAACAACGCCCAGGTTCCGATGCCCTCGGCGGACGGAATGGTTCCTCTCGCATCGCTGGACCTTTCCAATCCAACACGACCAGAAGAGATCGTTGGTGCATTCTTGGAAGGCATGCGATCAGGGAATGCGAAGGTGATCGAGTCGATGCTCTCCTCGCGAGCTCGGCAAGAAATTCAGGCCAAAGGACTGGAAATCGCTCCGATCGGTTCGCCGCAAGCAGCATTTGAAATTGGCCGTGCAGAACAAGTCGACCCCAAGGACCCCAATGTCATGCTCGTGACCAGCAATTGGTTGGAACCGGGCACCAGCGGCGATGCAACGGAATATGAAGTCGTATGGGCTTTGGTCCGAGAGACCGAAGGCTGGCGAATCTGTGAAATGGCTGTCGACACTCACGTCGAGGGAGAAGAAATCCAGGTCGTTAATTTCGAGAACCTTGCAGAAGTCGCACCGGGAACGGAACCGGCACCTGTTGGCGAACGAACAGCAACGCTTCCAAATGCTCCTGGAACCGTCCCGCCACCGCCGCCAGCGAACTCACCGGCACTCCCTCCAAACAACGGTGGGCTTCCAAGTTTGCCCCCCTCCGGAGCACCACTTCCTCCTCTTCCTCCTGCCGGGCTTCCACCCGTCGGCTTGAATGGGCAGCAGTAAATTCTCAGTTTCCTGTAGAATTTCTAGTGGTTTCCACTGAATTTCTGCTGGTTTCCACCAGGGATTCCCGCTCCGAGTGCCCTTCATGGCTTGACCGGTTTTGCTAGAATCCTCTATCTTTTGTCACCCGCTAACCCCCGTTGGTTAGCAGGTTGTATTTGGTCTGATTTTTCAAAGAAAACGTTTTGCTGAGGGGAGCTCCCTGCTATGGCATCAATTGAGGAACGAGTCGTTGATATCGTCGCCGAACAACTCGGTGTCGAGAAAGACAAAATCACTCGTGATACCCACTTCGTCAATGACTTAGGTGCCGACTCGTTGGACACCGTCGAATTGGTCATGGAATTGGAAGAAGAATTCGACATCAGCATCCCAGAAGATGCTGCTGAGAAGATCCAACGTGTAGGAGAGGCGATCGACTACATCGAGAAGCAACAAGCTTAGTATGCTTGTAGCGTCCTAATAACAGGCTAGCTGAGAGAAGGGCTATTCCCTCTTACGCCTGCCTTCCCGATGAGGGAACGCATCAGCTAGCTTGTTCGCCTAATTCCATTAGGTCGATGTCTGATCCGCTTCCACTAGATCGCAAGCCACTAGTTCGAGTTACATCCATCGCATGAAACGTCGCGTAGTCGTCACAGGCCTAGGTTGTGTCACGCCAATGGCTCTCGATATTCCAACTCTTTGGAATGGGATTCTTGAGGGGAAAAGTGGTATTCATCCACTGACCATTCTCGACACAACATTGCATAAAGTGCGATTTGGCGGCGATGTGGCTAATTTCGATCCTGGTGTTACGTGCGATGCGAAGGAAGCGAAACGGCTTGACCGCTTTTCATTGTTCGCCATTTGGGCTGCTTACCACGCAATCAAAGATTGCGGAATTGAATTCTCCAAAGAAGATTCTGCTCGATGCGGGGCGATCATTGGTTCGGGTATTGGCGGACTGAATGAAATCGAAGAGCAAATTCTCAAACTGCACACCAAGGGGCCTGACCGCGTTAGTCCCTTTACCATCCCGAAAATGATGCTCAACGCCGCCGGCGGTAACCTTGCGATCCAATATGGATTGAAAGGGCCTAATTTTGCCGTCGCGACCGCTTGCGCTTCGAGCAACAACGCGATGGGTGATGCGCTCAAAGCAATCCAGTACGGTGAAGCCGATGTGATGATTTCCGGAGGCACCGAAGCGGCGATTACGCATATGGGTGTGGCAGGCTTTTCCAACATGAAGGCTCTTTCCACTCGCAACGAAGCTCCTGAGAAGGCTAGCCGCCCCTTCGACTTGGACAGAGACGGTTTTGTGCTTAGCGAAGGAGCAGGAATTCTAGTATTCGAAGAACTAGAACATGCCAAAGCTCGTGGCGCGAGAATTTATGCGGAAATCCTTGGATACGGTAGTTCTTGCGATGCCGGCCATATCACCGCTCCTGACGAACAAGGTCGTGGCGCGTCTCAAGCCATGCGAAATGCGCTCAGCGACGCGCACCTGAATCCTTCGGACATCGACTACATTAACGCTCACGGTACCAGCACTCCGTTGGGCGACAAAGCGGAAACCGTCGCCGTCAAAGCCGTCTTTGGAGAATCAGCCAGATCGGTCTCCATCTCCAGTACCAAAGGGCATCTTGGGCATGCTCTGGGGGCGAGCGGTGGCATTGAAATGATCCTCTCGATCCTGAGTTGTTACCACAATGTCGTTCCACCAACCATCAATCTCGACACTCCCGATCCAGCTTGTGACCTCGATTACACCCCTCATACGCCACGCCAACGAAACGTTCGGTACGCGATGAACAATTCTTTCGGGTTCGGCGGGCACAATGCGACGATGATCTGCGGGAAACTCGACCGCTAACCTCTGTCTGTACTGGCCAATACCCAATACCGTCAAATCGATATCTCGACTGCCTCCAGGAGTACCTCTTGAGCCGGAAAGCGCGAGCTCCGGGTGGTCCTTTGAGCCGGAAAGCGCGAGCACCGGGTGGCCCTCTGAGCCGGAATGCGCAAGCACCGGGTGGCCCTC
>CAZACJ010000118.1:0-9073 GCA_964483385.1 uncultured Pirellula sp.
AACCACCCGGAGCTCGCGCTTTCCGGCTCAAAGAACCACCCGGAGCTCGCGCTTTCCGGCTCAAAAGCACACCTCAAACCCCTCGGATTACCAATTTGACGGTATTGGCCTCTCAATTCTCAATTCTCAATTCTCAATTCTCAATTCTCAATTCTCAATTCCCCGTAGCCATCCGCTGCCAAGCGGTGGCTACGGCGTCGGTTGCTACGAGCTATCGAGTCGCTTTCAACGCATCGCAAAACTTGGTCAACCTCGCAGTCCCCGTCGCGTTCTCTGGTAACGGAGAGTCCTGAAACGCAGGAAGCAATTGCTCCCACACATGATTGAGCTGTGCTTGCATGTTGCTTGTATTCGCGGTCATCACAACCACCGCGTCCTGTTCGGGCAAAACGATACAAAACTGACCATCCTTCCCGTCTCCACGAAAAGCTCCATTACGACACCGCCAAAATTGGAATCCATATCCCTGATCCCAATCACTCGTCGGTGAGCTCCCATTCGATACCTGTTTCGATGTTGCCATCGATACCCAATCACTCGAAAGTAATTGCCGCCCTTTCCAAACACCCTTTTGCAAATACAGAAGACCGAACTTGGCGATGTCCTCTGTCTTCAAATACAAACCGTACCCTCCGATCGATATCCCCTGCGGATTCTTGTCCCAAACCGGTGTCGAAATCCCCAACGGTGTATACAAACGATCCTGCAGATACTCATTGACCGTCTGCCCTGTGACCTTTTGAACAATTGCGGACTGCATAAATGTCGCAGGCGTGTTGTAGCGAAAATGGGTGCCCGGTTTGTGCGGAACGGGATGCGCAAGAAACGCGGAAACCCAATTGTTCTGCTCCCGTACATTCGGCTCGTCTTGATGCCCCGTCGACATCGTTAGCAAATCAACCACCCGCATCGCCTTGAGATTCGCAGAAGGCTCTTTCGGCGCATCCTCTGGAAAAAAAGATAGCACCTCATCGTGTATTTTGAGCTTCCCCTCACCAATCGCAAAACCGACCGCTGTCGATGTAAACGACTTGCTCAATGACCATAATACGTGCGGCTTATCCGCCGCTTGCGGTGCCCACCAACCTTCCGCAATCACCTTCCCATGACGTAAAACCATCACACTATGCATCGATTCGACATGCTGATTCAACGCTTCGATGAATCGTAATATCGCATCCGATGATACACCTTGAGACTCGGGCGTACTTCGACGCAATACCGTTTCCTCCGCCCCACCCCCAAGCAAGCCTGCAGACAAAGTCGCACCGGAAAGCTGCTCCAAACCCTGAAGCATCCCACCTGCCACAACACCCAAACCCATCGTGGCGCAGAAGTCCCGTCGACTGCGACCCTCTATTTCTTGCTTAAACATCTCTCGATTCTCCCTTACGCTACAGGCCTGATGTCCACTACGGACCGAACCCCCAATTCAAGCCACATAAAGGAGAACCAGGAGCTACCAGTAGATGTACTGCAAGAACCTCTCCCGATCCTCCGAAGGTAATCGATCGATGTCTTCGACAACGTACCGATTCTCTCGTGTATCGATCAGCAACTTCCCATTCTCGCTGTAATCCAATGCCTGCCCCTGCGTCCACCGCATCGTGAACTTCTCGGGCCCTTGATCGGTCTGAACCTCCAAATTTAAGTATCCGGATTCTAACTGATTTTTTCGGACCCGCACAATCCGACGCATCAAATAACGGCGGGACAACAATTCACGCACCAATTCAGCCGATTCCGCAGACCAACCTTCAAGCGAACGAATCATGCCGCACTCATACTCCTCACCGTTCTCGCCCCAACTCCGAACGCTCAAGTACCCCTCAGGATACTTCGATGGAAATGTCCTGACGATAAACAAAGATCTCGCCTCACACTCCTGCTCCCTCCACAATTCAATCCGATCAAGCCCACCGCGGCGAAGGGACCACTCCTGCGGTTCCATCCAGCGAATACTCGGCCCGCTGGCTTCCTGCTGCTCAGCCTCCGATTCAATCGTCTCAAGCTGCGAGTTTGCCACATCGGTACCTACCTTCTGTTCGCTACCTTCGGACTCATCCGCCAACGCGACAGTCGCCCCACCACCCTTAGACTCCAACTCCGTCGCCGCATGAATCAACTTGTCAATGTCGGGATTCTTGGTCACCGAAGTCTGAATGCGTACCAATCGCGCATAGGTACCGTCCATCGCTAATAACTCACCATGCGTCCCTTGCTCTATCAATCTTCCTTGATCAAACACCAAAATCCGATCCGCATGACGCAAGGTCGAGAGACGGTGAGCAATCGCAATTGTTGTACGTCCCCGTATAAGCACCCTTAAAGCATCTTGAATGCTCTTCTCTGCCTCTGCATCGATGTTGCTAGTAGCTTCGTCAAGCACCAGTATCCGAGGATCATAAAGCAACGTTCGAGCAATCGACAGTCGCTGCTTCTCACCTCCAGACAATCCCGCACCGTGCTCACCGAGAAGGGTTTCATAACCAAGCTGCTGCCGGCAAATGAAGTCGTGCGCACCGGCCGCTTTCGCAGCCTGCAAACCTTGCTCGATCGTCGCTTGCGGCCTTCCATAACTCAAATTGCGCCAGATTGTCCCTCGAAACATAAAGGACTCTTGAAACACAATTCCCAACCGCTCACGCAACTGATGACTCGACAAATCCCGCAAATCATGGCCATCGACCAAGATCCTTCCTTCCTGAACATCATAAAATCGACCCAACAAATTCACCATCGTCGATTTGCCAGAACCACTGCGTCCCACAATGCCTACCATCTCTCCAGACTGAACGCTGAAACTGACGTTCTTCAGCACTGGCTGATTGCGGTCATATCCAAAACACACATCTTGGAATTCAATCTCTCCACGTGGCTCATTCCACTCCACTGGACTCGTCGGCTCACTGACCGTAAGCGGTGTATCGAGCAACTCCAGCACCCGTTTGCTACCCGTGAGGAAGCTCGTAAGCCAACTCGTGAAGTTCGACAACGCACTCAGCGGCGCATAAAACATGCCCAAGTACGCCAAGAATGCAATCAACTCCCCTAGTGTCATCGTCTTGCCAATCACATCCCGACCACCGACATACCAAACGATCAATCCCCCAAGACTGAACACAATGGACATAGCCGAAGAATACCAAGCGTTCGCATCCTCAACCCACAACCGCCAATTTCGCAGCTCGTCACTCGTCTTTGAAAACCGTTCGTATTCCCGATCTTCTTGCGCAAAGGCTTTGACGACTCGAATCCCCGATAACATCCCACTGAGCACAGAAATCTGCTTCGACGAAGCGTCCCACAAGCGGTAGTACCTCGGGTAAACCTTCTTCCAAAATATGGATGTCCCGAGAATGACTAAAGGCACAGGGATCAACGTAAAAAGCGCCAGCTTCGGATTGATCCAGATCAACATCGCTCCGACACCGATCAATTGAGCAATCTGCAACAAAAACCCACCGGTGATCTGATGCATCAGCCCATGCATCACCTCGCTGTCATGCGCTACTCTGCCCAACATCGATCCAACTTGATGCCGATCGTAATACACCACCGCCAAACTCTGTAACTTGCGGACCATCTCCGCTCGCAAAGTTCTAGTCAAACCGGTACCAATGTGTGTCGCAAGCTTTCCCTTAAATACGGCGACAATCGAAAGCATCACACGCGATGCTGCAAGAGCTAACACAATCAACAATAACGCAGTTCGGAAGTCTGGTAACGGCTTATTCGCATCCGATGCAACCGCTGTGTTCCCACCTGCCAACACTTGATCGATCAAGTACTGCTGCAACTTTGGTGGTATCAACTCCGCAATCACACCAACAATTGTCAACAATGACAATAGTATGGCCCCGCGTCGATAAGGTGCGATGAGCGTATGAACACGCCGAAGTATCTGCCCCTTCTGCATGCATCTCGGACAACTCTCTTCCTTCGAACTTAGCCGCAAGGAACAAGTCGGACACTCTGGCGGATCGAATCCAGCTGACGATGCATGCGGATCATGCTCTGCAGAACTGGTTGCATCGAACATCCAAGTCTCCGGATGCTCGCGCATGCGTTCCAACATCCGCGAAACTTTATGAAACCGAGTCGCATTGGCATTGGAGAATCGCAACAAGTCAATCCAGTCATCCCCGTTGCGAACCTGCAGCGTCCCCCCACCAACTCCGGCCTGCGTGCGCACTGCCGCAACATCTGCCCATACCACACTCCGGAGCAAAATCGCATCCGGACTACCACGTTCTGCTGTCGCCGTGCCATTTACACGAAGAACCGACAACTCATCCGCGGAAACAACCAACCATTCCTCGTGCGTTTCACCCACAAGACTCACGTCGGTACTCTGCGCTAACCACAGCGCACGATGGGATTTGCCCGCCTCCTCCAAACATCCTACGACCACAGAAGGAACAACGACGGCGCTGAAGGTTTGCTGATGTGTCAACCGAGGAGACTCCCACCCACGATAGAACATGATTTCATTGGAAAAGCAAGCGAGCAATAACCGCTTCCTGCTGAACGTTCGTTAGATTCAGAAAGACCGGTTTAGTTCCCCATTGCCGTTTTTTTCCAACGCGAGCTTATGGTATCATTAAGCGGATGCGTACAACAAAACGCTCCCACCCTATACGGCTTCAATCCGCTTCCTGGATTACCCTCCCCATGCCAGTACTTCGTTTGCTCTTGCCCGCACTGCTCGTCATTCTCGGCGCGTCGACGTCACCACTTCTGGCACAGCAGACCGCCACTCCGCTCCACTTCGAAACCGATGTGCGTCCAATCCTCAAAGCACATTGCTTCCACTGCCACGGGGAAGCCGATCTGCGCGAAGGGGGACTCGACCTGCGACTGGTTCATCTGCTCAAAAAAGGTGGGGAATCCGGTCCCGCGATCACCCCCGGAGCTGCCGGCAATAGCTTGATCTTCCGACGAGTCGCTGACAATGAAATGCCACCCGGTGGCAAACACCTCTCCGAAAAAGAAAAAGAGACCATCCAAAATTGGATCACCCAAGGTGCTCTGACCAAACGCGCAGAACCTGAGCTTCCCCCCTTGGAAGACTGGACCGAGGAAGAACGTAACTACTGGGCCTTTCAACCCGTTCACCCCGTCCCGCCGCCGGTCGTCCCACAAGCCCAAGAGCCCAACCAATCATCCCTCGAAGAAAACCTATCCTTCGAACAAAACTCCCCTGTGGATGCTTTTCTACTGGACACCTTGCGGCAACAAGCCATGGCGTTCTCCCCGACCGCCGACCGTCGAACCCTCGTCCGCAGACTCTCCTTCGATCTACGTGGGATCCCTCCCAACAATGACGAAATCGAAGCTTTCATTCGCGATACCCAAGTAGACGCTTATGAACGACTCGTCGATCGATTTTTGGCAGACCCACGACTCGGTGAACACTGGGGGCGACATTGGCTTGATGTTGCGGGCTACGCTGATAGCGACGGCTACAGTGAACACGACACCGAACGCCCATGGGCTTTCCAATATCGCGATTACGTTATCCGAGCCCACAACGACGACTTGCCCATCGACCGCTTTATCGTTGAACAACTCGCCGGGGACGAACTGGTCCCCGCACCTTGGGATGCCCTCCCCGAAGAGCAACAACGCATCCTCGCTGCAACGGGCTTCCTTCGAACCGCTCCCGATGGGACCGGCCACGAAGGAGTCGACCAAAACGTCGCTCGCAACGAAGTCCTTGGTGAGACAATTAAGATCGTCACCGGAGGACTCCTCGGCCTGACCGTCGGCTGCGCACAATGCCACGACCATCGGTACGACCCTATCTCCCAACGAGACTACTACCGAATCCGCGCTCTGTTCGAACCGGGATTGGATTGGAAAAACTGGCGTGAAAAACCTGCGAGACTCGTCAACTTATGGAACGCAGAAGAACGAGCAAAAGCCGCCGAAGTCGACAAGTCCCTTTCCGAACTTGAAGCCACGCGATTGAAAGAACTCGACGAGATCGTTGCTGATATCTTCGAAAAGGAAGTGATGAAGCTCCCCGAAGACCAACGGGAAGCAGCCCGCACAGCCCGCAACACCGCCGCCGATAAGCGAACGCCCGAGCAACAAAAACTGCTTCGAGATTTCCCTAGCCTCAACGTCGATCGAGGCAGTGCGGTTCTCTACGATGGCGCAAGAATCAATGAGTTCAATAAGAAATACGAAACACAACAGGCCGAGATACGAAAAGCTCGCCCCGCGGATTCGTTTCTCGCAAGCTTCTCCGAAGTCCCGAATCAAATACCCACTACGCACCTGTTCTTCAGGGGTGACATCCAACAACCTCGCGATCCAATTCCACCAGGCGGCTTGAGCATCCTCCAAGAGCAGGACAAGATACCAGCAGACGACCCGCAAGTTCCCACGTCAGGCCGTCGCCTGCAATTCGCTCGCTTGATCACCTCAGGTGTCCACCCGCTGCTCACACGTACGATGGCCAATCGAATGTGGATGCATCTCTTTGGCCGTGCTCTGTCCAATAACCCAGGGGACTTGGGACGCCTCGGAGAAGCCCCAACACATCCAGCTCTACTCGATTGGATGGCCAACCGACTTGTCGAACTAGAGTGGAGCAGAAAACGAACCATGAGAGACTTGCTCCTCTCTCATGCCTACCAACAGTCAGCCTCCAAAAACGGGCTGCATCAGGAAAAAGATCCACAAAACCACTGGCTCTCTCATATGCCCATGCGACGACTCCAAGCCGAGTCGATACGCGATGCGATGTTGGCTACCAGCGGAATGCTCACTTATCGTATGTACGGTGCACCCTCCGCTGTGAATCCTGACGAAGTCGGTCAGTTCATCCTTGGAAAAGCCACCCGCGACGGAAACGGAATCCTCGTCGCAAAACAAGAGGAAGTCGCCGATACCTATCGCAGGAGTATCTATACCCAAGTTCGCCGATCCATGCCGTTGGGAGTTCTCGAACCGTTCGATCCAGCAACCCTCAATCCAAATTGCGATCGACGTGCGAATTCTACCGTTGCCACCCAATCGCTCATGATGATGAACAATTCAACCGTCATCAAAATCTCCGAACATTTTGCGGCACGCGTTCAACGCGAAACTGGCAGTGAACCGGCAGCACAAGTCGCCCATGCATGGCTCTTGGCTTACGGGGCCCCCGCCACCGACGAACAACGAACGAAACATGCCGAAGGACTAACCGCTCTTCGCCTAGAACTCCTTCCCAAAGAACTCGATCCAGACCCAACCAAAGCGGAGGCACAGCGCACTAGTAGTCAGCAGCAAGCTCTGGCTCTCTACTGCCAAGCACTGCTCTCCTCCAATGCCTTCCTTTACGTCGACTAACCCACACGAAGGATTCGGACGGTCGGAAGAAATCCATATCGTCGCAAAGACCGAGGATTCTTTTATCCAAGGAAAACAGCTATGACACTACACAACACAAATCCGAGACATGCCCCCTGTTACTCCCGACGCCATTTCATTGCACAACAGGGAATCGCTGGAGCAACTCTATGGCTCGCAGGCGCGATGCAACAGTCTGCCCAAGCGACTCCACCAAAACCTAACACGAGTCCGGTTCATTACGATCTAAAACCCAAACCTAGCCATCGGCCAGCACAAGCCAAAGCGATGATCTCGATGTTCATGCAAGGTGGTCCATCCCACATGGACCTCTTTGATCGAAAACCAGAGATAGAAAAACGTAGTGGTGAGAACTATTCCGGTGAACTGAAATACGATAACGCGGCGGAATCATCTGCAAAAATCTGGGCTGGACCCTGGAAATGGGAACGCTACGGTCAATGCGGAATGGAACTATCCGAATTGGTTCCGCACCTCGGCTCGATCGCCGACGATGTCACTCTGATCCGATCCATGCACACCGGTGTAAATAATCATGGACAGTCGATCTACGCTTTGCATCACGGTCGAGTCACGGCAGGAAGACCAGTCCTTGGATCGTGGCTGACCTTCGGGTTAGGAAGTGAAAGCCAACAACTTCCAGCTTTCGTCGTACTGACCGATCCAGGTGGACTACCTGTTTTGGGAACAGACTGTTGGTCCAATGGATGGTTGCCCTCGGTATACCAAGGCACGGTCATACGTCCTCAAGAACCCCGGATCCTCAATCTCAATCCACCGCCCCATTTGGCCGGGATGCCCCAGAAACGATACTTGGATTTCCTCAAGCAAATGAATGCGGAGCACTTCGCCGGCAGACCCTACGAAAGCGATCTTCAAGCTCGCTCAGGAAGTTATGAGTTGGCCGAAGCAATGCAGTCCGCCGCAAAGGAAGCACTCGATATTGGACAGGAAACGGAAGCCACACATAAGCTTTACGGATTAGACCAAGACGCCACACGCGAATTTGGCACTCGCTGTCTAATCGCTCGACGGCTTGTGGAACGGGGCGTGAGGTTCGTACAAATCTACACTTCAACCCAACAATGGGACCATCACGCAAACATCAAAGACGCCTTACCCGCCGCTTGTAAAAAAACCGATCAGCCATCTGCGGCACTTGTGAAAGATCTCAAAGAACGTGGTCTACTCGACACCACGCTTGTGCACTGGGGAGGGGAAATGGGACGACTCCCCGTAATCCAAAATGAGAAAAATGTCGGGCGAGATCACAACACCTATGGCTTCAGCACCTGGCTTGCTGGCGGTGGGATCCGTGAGGGTTGTATCTACGGACAAACTGACGACTTCGGTTACCAAGCCGTCACCGATATCGTCCACCATTATGACTATCACGCCACTTTGATGTACTTGTTCGGGCTTGAGCCTGATAAACTGGTATTCACGCGCCCCGGTGGCAACGGCAGTTTGCTCGATGGACAGCCCGGTAAAATTGTAGAAGGCATCCTGAAACGCCCACTGAACCAAACAACGTCCTAATGGCCCAAAGAACCTGAGATACGAACTGAATCAGGTACCTGAACGACTCATCCCCAGAAAGCTGCGTGAAAGTTTCGATGCAATCTACAGAAGAACCCTTGGATGTAATCGTTGTTGGAGCCCACCCTGATGATGTCGAAATCGCTTGTGGCGGCACCATTGCTGCCCT
>CAZACJ010000118.1:9173-10693 GCA_964483385.1 uncultured Pirellula sp.
CAAAACACCGATGGCCTCGCCAGACCACTATCAAGCCATGCAGATCACCGATGCGGCTGTCTTCTACTCCCGTTTGACGAAATGGGAAGACGTATTCCAAGGAACCGCACCTCACGTTATCGATCGACAACTCTACTTCCGACTTTCCTTCGAGCCGGCTCCGGCGTCTGGCATTGAAAATTCGATCACGGTAGATATTACAGACACGCTCGAACAAAAATTAGAAGCGATCCGCTGCTACAAAACCCAGTTTCCTCCCTCGAAAGCCTACATCTTTGATCGAGTTCGAGGATTGGCAATTGCCGCTGGTGCTGCTGCCAACTGCTACGCGGGCGAGACGTTCATTTCCACTCGTTCGCTCCGCACGAAGGATCTGATACAATCCGTTCTCGGATAACTCATTTGACGATTGGGGATTATGGATTCACTGATGACTCGCGCAGAGGGCTGCGTTTTGACCGTCGGAAACTTCGACGGCGTTCACTTGGGACATCGCGCACTGATTGAGAGACTTGTCTCACACGCAAAGAAACGAAATTGCCCGGCTGTCGTATTCACCTTTGATCCACCACCCCTGAAAATTCTGCAGCCACTCCGTGTTCCCACACCGCTGACTTGGAATGCACGGCGCGAAGCGTTACTTCGCGGAATCGGGGTTGATCATGTCGAATTCTTCCCGACCTCGATCGATCTGCTGAATCTCTCCCCAGAGGCCTTCTTCAATAAAATCCTGCTCGAACAATTCAAAGTCCGAGCAATGGTCGAAGGCCCAAACTTCCGATTCGGAAGGGAGCGAGCCGGAGATGTCCAAAACCTTGAGAAACTTTGCCAACAAGCAGACGTAACTCTTGAAGTCCTCATCCCCCAAGAAATTGGCGGAATGATGATCTCAAGCACGCAGATCCGCGCTTGGATCCAAGCTGGAGAAATCGGGCTTGCCAATCGCTGTCTCGTCGAGCCCTACCGATTGATAGGCGAAGTGCAACACGGTGCGGCTCGCGGACGAACACTTGGTTTTCCGACCGCAAATCTGGGATCGATCCCGGTACTTGTTCCGAGTCACGGTGTCTATGCAGCCCGCGCGTGTGGACCTAGTGCTATCGAAGGCACCCCCGTGGCACTTCACATTGGCCCTAATCCAACCTTCGGCGAAGAAGCCTCGAAGGTCGAAGCCCACCTGATTGGTTTTTCTGGAGATCTCTACGGGCAGACGATTGAATTGCAACTACTCGACCGAGTCCGAGCGGTCCAAAAGTTCGAATCCAAAGAAGCATTGCTCAGCCAATTACAAAAAGACATCGCTTCGGTCTCGGCTCGATGCGCTCAAGGGACGTGATAACGACAGAACTTGGAATGGAGAAAGCGGAAAGTGGAAAAATATCCGCATCTCCATCGTCTGGCGAACGGTGTCTTCGGCTTACGGTCAATACCGTCAAATTGGTAATCCATAGGGTTTCAGGAGTGCTTTTTGAGCCGGAATGCGCGAGCACCGGGTGGTCCTCTGAGCCGGAATGCGCGAG
>CAZACJ010000119.1:0-10604 GCA_964483385.1 uncultured Pirellula sp.
CTCGCGCATTCCGGCTCAGAGAACCACCCGGTGCTCGCGCATTCCGGCTCAAAAAGCACTCCTGAAACTCGTCGGATTACTAATTTGACGGTATTTGCCTACCGACCTCGAAAAAGGTTGTGTCGGCCTTCCAGGCCTTTGCTGGTTTGCGTGAGACATTGGCGCGATGGTATGTTCCGCGGTCCTGTGTTTGGACCTTACACATTCAATGATTGGTGCGTTACGATACGGTTTGCAAGAACAACGCGACTGGGGAGTCTGCTAGCTCGACTGCTTCGTAGCCCTCTGGTGCTAGAGAAACCGCTTCGGGTGTGCTACGTTCAACTTGCATGGTCTGAGTGAGAGTCTCGCCACCAATGAACTCACGGTTGGCAACCAAGGCCTCGTAGACCTGTTCGTCGCTGACCAAAAATGTGATCGCGATTCGGTCGGTATAGTTGCAGCCTCGCTTTTTGCGTTGATCTTGAATCAGCCGCACAGCATCTTTCGCGATGCCATCGCGGATCAACTCAGGTGTCAGCTCCGTATTCAGAGCAACCACACAGGAGTTGCCCTGAGCTGCAGCCCACCCTTCTTTTGCCGACAGACGCACTTGGATGTCTTCTCCATCGAGTTCCAAGGTTTTTCCTTCGAGCTCCAAGGCGATCTTGCCGTTGCGCGTCATTTCATCCATCAGTTGTGCACCTGAGGCGCTCGCGAGGGCAGCTTTTAATTTCGGGAGCATAGCTCCGACTCGCGGCCCTAGCTTTCGGAAATTTGGTTGCACACTGTACGTGACGAACGGACTCGATCCGCTGGTATAGTGAATCTCTTTGACGTTAAGTTCTTCTCTGACGATGTCGTCATGGGCAGCAAGCCACTGCGCATGTTCGCCGTCGACAAGTGTAACTTCGACACGCGAAAGAGGTTGGCGTACTTTAAGTTTGGAATCCATTCGAGCAGAGCGGCCTAAGGAAGCGATCTCACGAAGCAGACCCATTCGGACATTTAAAGTGTGGTCGGGTTGTGCGAAATCGCCCGTGGGATAGTCGCACAAGTGGACGGATTGGCGTACACCTTGGAGTCCAGAAGTCAGGTGCTGCCAAAGTGCTTCTGCCAAGAATGGAGTAAATGGAGCGATGAGTTTGGTGGTTACCAAGAGGCACTCGTAGAGGGTCCAATACGCATCGATCTTGTCTTGTGCTTGTTTGTCTGCAGCCCAGTATTTTGATCTGCTGCGTCGCACATACCAATTGCTTAGTGCATCGACAAATGCATTGAGGCTTTGGCAAGCTCCGTAGCTATCGTAGCGATCCATTCTGTCTACGGCATTGCGGCAAGTCGCGGCCAGTTCGCTGAGGATCCAGCGATCGAGTTCGCTGCGAGATTCGATTGGCCGATAGGATTTGGCTTGGGATAATTCCCCGCTTAGCAATTGATCGAGTGGGCACTGCAGTTCAGCGGGACCGACGAAGCCATCGATTTCGGCGTAGATCGTAAAGAAGCTAAAAACGTTCCAGAGCCGAAGCATGAATTCAGGGATGCTATCGCGGATAGCGCGTTCGGAATACAGGATCGAATTCCAAGGTGCTTGGTTGGCGAACAGGTACCATCGCAGAGCGTCGGCGCCATAGCGGTCAAAGATTTCTTGTGGGCTGCGATAATTTCGCAGCTGTTTGCTCATCTTTCCAGTTTTTTGAACGAAGTCGCTTCCAACGGCTGCTCTCGCATCTTCTTCGGTTAGGAACCTTTGTTTGCCATCTTTGCTTTCGTACCATTCGGCGAGCATCAGGCCGAGCACGATGCAATTCTTGAATGGATGTGGGTAGTCAATTGCGAGTTCGGTATTGTTTGCAGCGACGGAAGTGGTGTTTGCTGGGACGGAGGTCTTGGTGGAGAGCGCAGGTGTTGTTTCGGTCGCTTGTTTGCCGAAGAGCATGGTGCTGATGGCCAATTGCGAATAGAACCATCCGCGAGTTTGGTCGATCGCTTCGCTGATAAAATCAGCTGGAAATTGGGCTCGGAATTGTTCGCGGCCTTGATGGGGATAACCCCATTGCGCAAAGGGCATCGCACCGCTATCGTACCAACAGTCAATCACTTCAGAAACACGTTGCATCCTCGCACCTTGTGCGTAGGGTGAATCATAGGTGACGGCATCGATATAGGGCTTGTGAACCTTTAAGTCTTCCGCGAGGCTTGGGTCATTTTGTTTGGCCATTGTCCAGACCTCGGTGCCTTGAATACCAGGTTTGGCCAGTAGTTCTTCATAGGATCCAAGTGCCTCCATCTTGCCTGTTTCTTGGCAGACCCAGATGGGAAGCGGCGTTCCCCAATAGCGTTCACGGGAGAGAGCCCAGTCGACGTTGGATTGGAGGAAGTTCCCGAAGCGACCTGGGCCGATGTGGTCTGGCAACCAACCAATCTTCGAGTTGTTTTCAAGCATTTCATCGCGAAACGCGGTGGTACGAATGAACCAGCTTTCGCGTGGATATTGAATAAGTGGATCTTCGCTGGCCCGCCAACAGAACGGATAGTCGTGGACATACTGTTCTTGATGCCAAAGAATACCGCGTTCGCGAAGTGCGCGAGTGATTGGTTTATCGGCGTCTTTTACCCAAACACCTTGATATTCGGGGGCTTCTGAAGTGAATTTGCCATCAGGTCCGACAGCGCAGATTAGCACGGGACCTTGTGATTCGGCGAATCGGGCGCGTTCTTGGATGAGCACATCGTGGTCGACTTCACCGAATGCGGGTGCGAGGTGAACGATTCCTGTACCGGAGTCGATTGTTACGAAGTCAGCGTGAACGATGCGCCATTGTTTGTGCTGTTTTGATCCGTCTGAGAGAACACCGATCGAGTCATGGTTAGCTCGATAGTAATCGAAGGGGGGCACGTATCGCAGCCCGACGAGTTCTTTGCCGGAAAGGGTACGAATGACTTCTAGTTTCTTTTTAATTTTGTCCCCAAGCGCATCGACGAGAGCAGCCGCGACGATGAAGGTGGGATTGGAATCTGAATCTGCTTCGGCGCGGCACAATGCATACTGGATGTCTTGATGTACGGCAGCGAACTGATTGGAAGGCAGGGTCCAGGGTGTCGTTGTCCAGACGATCAGCGAGGTATCTTGGGGGATTGATTCTGGGGGATCGACCAGAGGGAAGCGAACGTAGACGCTTGGGTCAGCGACTTCGCGATAGCCTTGTCCTACTTCTCCGCTGGATAGGGCGGTACCACCTTGGGCCCACCACCAGACGATTTTATGGCCTCTGTACAGCAAACCGCGATCGAAGAGGTTTTTCAGGGACCACCAGACGCTTTCGACAAAACTTTGGTGGTAGGTAACGTAGGCTTCAGACAGATCGATCCAGAATCCGAGTCGTTCGGTCACGCGTTCCCATTCTTGCATGTAACGCCATACGCTTTGTTGGCATTTGGCGATAAATGGTTCGACGCCGAAGGCTTCGATTTCTTCCTTTGAGTGGATTCCGAGTTCTTTACAGACTTCTACTTCGACGGGCAGTCCGTGCGTATCCCAGCCGGCTTTTCGGTTACACCAATACCCCCGCATGGTTCTGTAGCGAGGAAAGACATCTTTGATCGCCCGTGTCAGGCAATGGCCTGGGTGTGGCAGACCATTGGCGGTTGGTGGGCCTTCAAAGAAGACGAAGGGCTGGGCACCTTGCCGCTGCGCCAATGACTTCTTGTAGATGTCATTCTCTTTCCAGAATTTGAGGATCGATTCTTCTTGAACCGGAAATTTGACATCGGTCTTTACAGCGCGGAACATCGATTACTCGTCGTCGGTGAATTCAATGGCAGGACTGTCGCCATCCACATCGTCAATATCTTCAGCGTCAGGGTGCCCTTCGAGCATTCCATCGTCTGCTGGTTCGATTTCGTATTCGTCTTCGAGTTCTTCTTCGAAGTCATCGTCGAAATCATCGTCAAAATCTTCCTCATCGAAGTCTTCGAAGGGATCTGGTTCATCTTCTTCTTCTTCGGTTGGGAGATCTTCGTCTGGAAGATCGTCGTCGGCATCTTCGTCGTCATCCCCCCAAGAATTCCGGACCGCTTTGCTTTTCCCGCCGATTGGGTTGTTTTCCAACAATCCAACGGAGGTTTGCAGTGCAGCTTCGTACCAGTCTTCGTTGGTATGGGCTGAGCAGGATGGACCGACTAGAGTGGAGTTGGGATTAGGAATAGCGAGGGTGGATTGCGACATCGGTTCGATTCTAGGGCTTGGAGCCCAACGCCTTGGATCAACGGTTGGAGACGAACAACGGCGTTGCATCGCCGCGATGGCTAGTAGATTCGCTGTTGGTGGGCAACCTGTCAACCGCCGATAAGGCTTGCACTTCCCAAAGGAAAAAAGGTTTCTGAGAAATTTCTTTTTCGGCGGCAATATTCGGGAGGGTCGTGCGAAATGCCATTATCGATTGCAACGGGGATTTGCAATGTTTCCTTTGGTTTTTTCAGAGTGAAGGGGATGGGAAACCATGTTGAAGAAAATTTTGCTCGGATCTGTTTTAGTCGCGGGAACTGGCGGGTTGCTACTGGGGACTTCCACGATGAGCTACGTGCGAACCGGTGTGCATAGCCTGCGAGACTCGGTAAAGGAGCAAATACCGATCGAAGTGGAGATCAAGCGAGCCAGGGAGTTGATCACTGGTCTAAAGCCGGAGATTGCTGACAATCTCAAACGAATTGCCCGCGAAGAGGTGGACGTTGCGAAGTTGCAACGTGAGGTTTCTGCCAAGCAAACGGCACTGTGCCAATCTAAAGAAGCGATTTTGAAGCTTAAAGAAGACGTGGAAAGTGGTGTGAGGTATGTGACTTACAAGGGGAAAAAGTACTCGGCTGAACAAGTTCGGCTCGATTTAGCGGATCGCTTTAAGCATCACCAGACGTTGGAGGCAACCTCGGAGAAGCTTGTGAAAGTTCTGGACGCTCGTGAACGGAACCTTGTTGCTGCCCGTCGCAAGCTTGACGAGATGCTTTCGGCAAAGCGAGAATTAGAGGTGCAAGTGGAGAACTTGCAAGCTCGATTGACGATGGTGCAAGTTGCACAAGCTGGGAGTGAGTTTGCGGTAGATGATGGAGCTTTGGGGCAAGTGCGTCAGGCGCTTGACGAGATCGCGACTCGGATCGATGTAGCAGAGAAGCTTGCTCAGGGCGTCGAGCACCTCGGATCGATCCCGGTGGAGCCAACCTTAGATACCGATGACGTTTTGGCGCAAATCTCCGATTACTTTGACACATCAAAGGATGTTGAAGAGGTGCGTGAGGAGTCTGCGGAGCACTTGGCTGAGTTGGCTCCCAAGGGTCGCTAAATAGTGACAACGGCTAGACGAATTGAACGAAGCGTTCCATCATGGAACATCATTATGACTTTTTTTGGTGTTCCGGGTTGAGCGACAGATGCCGAAGCCGAGTGTGTTGTGGATCGATGGAGTGGGAAGCTACGCATTATGTGAAAAAGACTCGGTCACTATTGGCCAGTCTTTTCCTGGAAATGACGTTGATTTAGCGATTCGTGGCGATCTCAGTCGTAGGGCTTGCGCGATCCATCGTGTAGGTGGCGATTACTGGATCGAGGCCTATCAGAGTGTCCGAGTATCAGATGGGGTCTTGGAAAAGCCTGTCATGTTGAGGGATCAGTCGATTTGTGTTTTAGGGGAGAGGGTCAAGTTTCAATATTTCAGGCCTTCACCGCTAAGCAGCACAGTCCGACTGACCCTTGTTTCCGAGCATCGTTGGCAACCGTTTGTCGACTCGGTCATTTTGGTCGCAGAATCAGTTGTCATCGGATGCGATCCGACTTGTCACATTCGATACTCCATGCCCGCGAAGGTGTCTGGGGGGGGGAATTCCGGCTCCCAAGAGGAGCCACTGGGGAAGTTTTTGTTGTTTCGCAAGAACCAGCAGTGGTTTTGTCGGGTGGTTGGTAGGGAGCCGGTTTGGCACGGAACGCAGCAGAAGGGACAGGTTTTCGAAGTTCAACCCGGCGAACGTGTCCAAACAGAGTACCTGTCTTGGACGTTGGGAGTCTGATTCTGCTTTACGCAATTTGCCCGTAATTTTCACGGTCTTCGAACGCAAGGTAACTCGACACTTTCCTTGGTTCCAGGACAATTGGTTTTATTCTTTCCTCGGTCGCACGACCTGACAGTTAACGATGGTATCCTTCAAATTGCATGGGCCGTGGTTTTCACCGAGCAATCGACAGTCCACAGGTGTACTCATGAAGTTTCAATACGGAAATGGTGACAGCCCGCTCGAAGGGTATGTTATTCGCCGTGGAATTGGTGTCGGTGGCTTTGGCGAGGTTTACTTTGCCGAGAGCGATTCTGGCAAAGAAGTCGCGCTCAAGCGGATCCAAAAGAATCTCGACGTGGAAATGCGTGGAGTTCGGCATTGCTTGAATCTACGTCATCCGAATTTGGTCTCGATTTATGATATTCGCTACGACTCCGACCAGCAGGGTTGGATTGTGATGGAGTTTATCGAAGGAGAGTCTCTTCGTGAGCAACTGGATCGCAGTACTGGTTTGCCTGTTCATGCGTACGAGCATGGGGATCCGCAGCGGGTGGTACCCGTGTTTGCACAAATGGTTGCCGGTGTGACTTACTTGCACGATCAAGGGATTGTGCACCGTGATCTTAAGCCTGCGAATATTTTCATCGAGCGAGGGCTTGCGAAAATCGGTGACTACGGCTTGTCGAAGTACATCAGTGCTTCGCGTCGTGCAGGTCAAACGGAGAGCGTCGGTACGTTTCACTACATGGCTCCAGAGATTGGAAAGGGGGAGTATGGCAAGGAGATTGATATCTACTCGCTTGGGGTGATCCTCTATGAGATGCTTACTGGGAATGTTCCGTTCGATGGTGAGAGCACCCAAGAGATTTTACTTAAGCACTTGACAGATGATCCTGACTTGAGCTCTCTTCCTTTGGGGATCGGTGCGGTCGTTGCCAAGTGCTTGGCCAAGAATCCCGTGCAACGGTATCGGGATGGGCGTGAGTTGCTTGAGGATCTCGGGTATAGTGTGATGCCTGGAGGATTCGTTACTCGCACGACGGAGCGAAACTTCAATCAAGCGTTCAAGACAACCGGTGGTTCCTACGTCAGTCGTGCAAACGAAGATCCGGAATTGGCAAGAGCCGAGCAGACGGCAACTCAACAGAAGGCTAATCGAGATACGCCGGCAGGTCGTTCCCCAGTCGACAAGGGCGCGGGGTGGAAGCCCGATACAACGAAAAAACTTACGTTCCAAGATAAACTCAATGCGTTCTTTACCATTGGAGTTGATGGTCATCGAATGATGATGGAGCGGGAGCCGATCTATCGGAATCTACGAGGAACCGTTCAGGGAGTATTGGATACAATTCAGAGGTCGAAGAAGTCGCTACAGGAATCTTCGAAATCATCGAACGAATCGCAGGTAATTCTCGCGATCATTGTAATAACCGCCATTCTTTGGCTTTCGACATTGGGCTTGTTGTTTGCATCGATGTTGATGTTTTATTCGGTTTACTATTCGCTTTGGTTTTTTGCAAATGTCACCCATCACGACATCTCGAATTCTAGACTGGGGGGATATAAAGCTGCTGCGTTGCAGGAGACCGCCGAATATGCGCCTCGTGGAGGTAGAGCGGCAAACCGGGGGAGTAAGAGCCGGCCGGAAGATGGTAGCGGGAACGCTCATCAATGGGCTGGAGACGGCCGAGCTTCCGCAAATGTGGTAACATGGAATCGGCGACCTCCGAAGGGGAAAGCAGAATTGCGTCAGTGGCGTGTGGGTTGGCGTGGAGAGCTTGCCAAGCGGAGTCCATGGGTTGCCGGTCATGAGTGGGTGCGATCCTTGAGTTTTGGGGGAATTATCGCTGCCGTGCTTTCGGTAGTAGGTGGATTTCTTGCGATCAATTCAGGGGTGATTCAAACCGGGGGAGCGGAGTCGGGAGCAACGCCCGCTTTAAGCGCGATGGCTTGGATGGGAATCATGGCTGTTCTAAGCACGTGGGCTATCGTGACGCTATCGCGTCGTTGGGAAACTCGCACGGAAGATTCGATTGCTTTCCGATTTGCTATGTTTGTCGTTGGTTTGATTCTTGGAGCTATCAGTTTTCAGCTCAGCGAATATCTGCTGGTTCCTTGGGATGTGATTTCCAATCAAGAATCTGGGCTACGGATCAGAGTGCTCGATAAGGAATTGATTGCCAAAGAGTACAGTCGGTCCTGGAAGGGGTTTTACGATCCGGATGGGTTCCCAACGCTTGCAGGTCACATGGCTTACTTTGGCGCACTGTTCTGGATCGTGCGATGGTGGAGACAGTCCGACACGTTAAGGAAGAAAAAGTTCTCGCTATGGACGATCTGTTGGAGCTTGATCGCTGCCGGTCTCGTTCAACTGGTATTCTATTTTCCTACGCCTTGGACATACTGGTTTGCAGGGATTACGTCTTTAGCGGTACAAGTCGCATCGCCTTGGACGGATCCTGCGCATCCTGTGTTGCGAACTGGAGAAAAGGTTGCATAGGTAGCGAAGGTTGCATAGGTGCGGTTACTGGCAGGATGAAACAAAAGGTTGGCGCACCCTTAGGGAGAGGCGAAGATGCAAGAGTTCGGTTTGAAAATACGAAAAGTTTTACGTCGCAATCCTCGAGGATTGTCGACTGGTCTTTTGCTCGGCGTTTCGCTTGTTTGTTACAACGGGCGTTTGGGGGCGATTCAGGATCAGCCAGGTGTGGCAAATCCGACTTACAATTCCGCAAGGCAGTCATTGGAGTGGATGACGAAGTCCTTGATGCGGGTGGCCGAGAAGCTCGATGAAGTTTCATCTACTTTAGATCCCAATGCGACGGAAGAACAAATCTCTCGGGACGTAAAGCAAGCGATGCGAGAGGCTTTTGCCGAATTCTCGACTTGGCCCGGTGGACCGACGGAAAAGAGCACCAAGTCTGGTGATGATGGGGTGCGCGGAATTCCGGAAGGACAGTCCACGCAGAAGAAAAGCTTGCAAGTTGTTGGCGAGGTTAGTTCGAACGAAGAGGTATTGTCGGTTCAGTCGAGTGGAATCTCCAGTCGTATTATGTCAAGCAGCGGGAATACGCAGAGTGGCAAAAAAGTGACTGAGGCCAAGACGACGTCCGACTCGTCCGGTCGAGGTGAGACTTCCTCGGATCGATCTATGGATAATACACCGATTTGGGATGCAAACGCTCCGGCTTGGGTCCGTGACAGCGTAATCGATCGAGAGTATGTAAGGGTAGCTATCGAGAGTTCAGTTGAATCGTCCTTGGAAGAGTGCAGGACTGCCTTGCAACAGCAAGCCTATGAGCAAGTTCTTGATGTACTCGACAAGCATGTATTGCAGTATACCAAAGCTCGATTGATTCCAGAGCTGAACGAAGAGTTTGTGATGAAAGAGTTGCTCAATCAGGAGACCGAGTATGACTTGGTCCTTGATCGTCCGAGTGGTACTTACCATCAGCTCTTCCGATTGTTGAACATTGGGCCGGACGCGATGCACAAAATGAAACGATGGGATCGGGAATCGGCAACGCTCAGTCGAGTGCAGCAAGCAGTTACAACGACGCTTGGTTCCATCGGTCTATTGGCATTGGCTTCTGGGGTAACGGGTTGGGTATCGAGGCGAGAGACAAGCAAAAAGCGTGATATTCGATGATTCCAATCGATTTTGAGCAGCGTTTAATTGAAAGTATCCGCGCTGGCGAAGCTTCAGCATGGCAAGACTTCATCGATCGATTTGAGGGACGCTTGTTTGCCTATGTGCATCTACGTATCGCCGATAGAGCGTCGGCGGAGGATATCGTACAAGAGACTTTGATCGGGTTCTTGAATAGCCTACCGAATTATGATTGTTCTAGGCCTTTGGAGAGTTACCTGTTTTCTATCGCTGCTTATAAGTTAACGGATCATCTTCGGAGGGAGGGGAGGCGTTTTGCTATCCAGTTAGTGACCCAAGAGAATTCAAGTGAAGCATTGCAGAGAATGCCGTCAGGGGGTAGGCAAGCGAGTAGTATAGCGAGATCTACCGAACAAAAGGATCGAGAAGAGAGTGCGTTAGTCAAAGCGCTGCAGGAGCAGATAACGAAGTGGTCTGAACGGGGTGACTATCAGAAGCTAAAGTGTATCGAGATGTTGTTTGTGCTTGGGATGGGAAATAAGGATGTTGCTCAGGCATTGGAGATCACGGAGCAACAGGTAGCGAACTATAAATCGGATTTTCTTTCGAGAACGAAGTCGCTTATTCATCGCCAAGCGGATCGGGAGCATTTCCCTGAGTTAGATTCGTGATCGAAGTTAGTGAGCCCTTGGCCACCGATGTACAGCCGTAGCCACCGTTCGCCAGACGGTGGGGATTTTCCTGGGGACATCCGCTGCTTGGCAGCAGATGGCTACCTTAGGTGACGCCCATGCGCAAAGAAAACCGCAAAGAATTTAGCTCGCCTTTATCTACTCTCGAATTTCTTTATTCAATTCACTAGAGCCGTCGGGCTCACCGCACCCTACGGAATATTTATATGCCTCAAACAGGTACGCCTCCGGTTGACTGCTAAACGCGAAAGGACCACCCGGTGCTGGCGCATTCCGGCTCA
>CAZACJ010000120.1:0-6945 GCA_964483385.1 uncultured Pirellula sp.
GAGAAGCACAAAAGGTTCCCGAAGGTTCTTCTTTCGTGCTTTTCGTGTTTTTCGTGGTTCAAAAACTTTCGTGGTTCATCAACTCGCGTCGGTGCAACGTCGGGAGGCCACTCAAACGAGTAGCCCCCTCTCAGAAGAATCAGAACAAATGCCCTACTTCTTGTTCGGTTTAATGCCACAGCCAAAAGCTTTGGTAGACTTCACTTCCGGCTCCTTGCCCTGCAACAAAGCATTCACAGCGTTCTCTACGTGAGGAGTGGTTGGCCCACTTTGCTTGTCGTCAAATGCTCCTTGATATGCCAACTTGCCATCCCCATCGAGCACAAAGATGTGCGGGGTAACTCGAGCACCATAGGCTCGTGCTGAATCCCCTGACTTGTCGTATGCGTAGGGGAAGTTAAATCCCTTCTCTTCGGCCCGCTGCTTCATCGCCTCCAAATCCTCAGACGAATTGACATTGATCGCGATAAATTGCACATCCTTTCCAGAATACTTCTTGGAAAACGCAATAAAGCGATCTTCGTAAGCAATCGCTACTGGACAACGGTTACAAGTAAAAGCGATCACCGTCGCTTTCGCTCCTTTGTTGTTTGCCAAACTGACTTCTTTTCCATCCACACCCGCTGCAGTGAAATTAGGAGCCGAAGCGCCGACCTCCAACTCTGCCGCATAACTCTCGGTCGGGAAAGCAAAAGTCACTGAAAATGTCGCCGTCGCAGCAATCATTAGCCCCAAGCAAAAACGTCGATTCATGATCGTTTGGCCTCTCGTAATCCTTCGTGTCGTTGAATTCTCGCCCCCTTCAGAGGTCGCACCCGCAAATACAGCTCGCTTCCCCCAAACGCAGCACTTACCGGTTTGCACACCGGCTAACAGTAGCAACAATTATAACGATTCTGCTTTCCAGTTTCTACCCTTGGTCACCTCCGCTACACTTCTGAGAAGCTCTCCGCGATGAACAATCCATCTAAGATCAGCAAGCGGACTACAAACTCCTTTTCACAAACATGGTAGAGATCCAAGGTGCATCGATGAATGAAGCAACCCGTCAACTTGCGATTCCCCCAATTCAATGGGGTAGGGCTCCACGCGGTATTTCCGCTGCCTACCTTCCGTTCACTGCCCCTGATCAAATTGATTATGATTCGTATGTACAAGTCTTGGAACGCACTTGGAATTGCGGCTTGATCCCTGCGGTGAACATGGACACCGGTTTCGCCAATCTGCTGACCCCAGACATCAGGCAAACAATCCTTCAGTTCGTGACCCACCAAGCCGCTGGTCGCGCCTTTGTCGCAGGAGCTTTCGTGGAAGATCTCCCGGGTGACTTGATTCAAAACTATCTATCCCAAGTCACGATGATTCGAGAAGCGGGTGGGTTGCCAATTGTCTTCCAATCCAAAGGACTAATAGAACGCTCTCCTGCCGGGATCGTGGATGTTTATCGTAGAATCGGGGAATCAGTCGACCAGTTTCTCGGATTCGAACTGGGAAAAATGTTTGCTTCCTTCGGTGATATCTACTCGCTCGAGACGTTTGAAAGACTGATGGAGATTCCCTCCCTACTGGGTCTTAAACACTCCTCTTTGTCTCGCTTGCAGGAATGGGAAAGACTAGCTTCTCGCGATCGACTACGTCCGGAGTTCCGCGTCTACACCGGCAATGATCTAGCTATCGATATGATTCAATGGGGTAGCGATTATCTGCTCGGATTGTCTGCGTTCTATCCAGAAGCATTCGCAGCGAGAGATGCCTACTGGAGAAATCAAGACGCTCGCTTCTTTGAACTCAACGACGCGTTGCAATTACTCGGTGGATTTGCGTTCCGCCCACCCGTTCCAGCATACAAGCACAACGCCGCAATGTGCCTTGCAATGCGCGGAGTCATCGCAAGTGACTGCATTCCAGAAAAAGCCACAGCGCGTCCTGAAAGCGACCGCGAATTCTTACAAACTTTGATCGATCGCATTACCAACTTGATGGATGTACGTTCCGATGAATCGGTTTGAACATATTCGCCACAAACCACCCACGCCACTTGATCGCCCAAGGGAACTGCTTCTCGCACTCGCTCCGATGAGAAGCAACGTGAACTTGAGCCGCATCGTGCGTCTCTGCGGTTGCGCTGGCGTTACAAAAATCATTCAGTGCGGAGCAGGAAAGGTCGATCGTGAGATCGCCCGCGATGCAGTCGATTACGTCGAGATCATTCAACGCCGTAGCCTCGCACCCGTCCTAAAACAACTCAAAGAAGAAGGTTATCGACTCGCCGGATTGGAGCAAACCACAGGCTCACAATCCCTCTACGAGTACAAATACGAACGCAAAACAGCACTAATCGTCGGTGCAGAACGAGAAGGACTCGTCCAAGAAGAACTCAATTGGCTTGACGATGTCATCGAAATTGCGGTCTATGGCCAACCCTACAGCTACAACGTTGCCACCGCGACAACGATGGCCGTTTATGAGTACTGTCGCCAGTTCCCCAGCGGGTAAACCGTAATCGACCGATTCAATCGGTCCACTGCCTTACTGAGCAGCCCAATAGTCCACTACCGTCGCCTTCTCCAAATGGGGCATAAGCAAATCAACAAAAGCCTTGTGCGCCGGATGTGGCAAATACTCGTCACGATCCTTCTCCGTCTTGAACGTTACGAAGAAACAATGTGTTAGTCCATTGTTGAGCCCCTCGGGACTGTTGTTCACTCCGTATTCAAAATCAGCGATTTGAGGGATCTTGGACTTCAACGCACGAAACCCATCGACGATCTTCTGAACGTCTTCTTTGGAACTGGTTTCCTTGAACTGAAATAGAACAACGTGTCTCAACATAGTAGTTTTCTGTGCAGTAGCGGACTGAATTGCAGGCATCGAATTCGCTCGTTGACTAAAGACAAACAAACTCGTGGCAACCAACAGCCCTAATGCAATCCAAGCTGATCGGGAAGTGAAACGGTTATACGATTGGGACTGGGTCATGATTACTCCTCAGAATGCACGGGTTATTAAGGCTTGGTAAGCGTAAGATCTAACTTATTGGATCCCTCGATGAAGTTATGAGCGGCGTTGTTTCCCACCGCATTGGGAGGAACTACATCTGCTGGATCGATCAAACCATCTATCTTCGTCTTTCCCTTTTGCTCTTCAGCCATCTTCGCCATCTCTTCCGAACTACGGACGAAGGGAACTGACTTCACAGCCACAACTTGAACGACGTTCTTACCCGGTGCAACACCTTTGGCCGTGTACTTGCCGGCAACTATCTCTGCCCCGACCACCGAGCCGGCCGTTCCTTCGGGGGTGAACGTAACCATCCCCTTCTCAATGGCGGCTCCATCGTAGCTGACGTTTCCCGTCACCGTGGCCGTAGAAGCCCCACAGCCGGTAAGAAAGAAAACGGCTAGGGCAACAACATTGCCCCACAAAAAAACCTTGGGTTTGATCATGGTGAAAACTATTCTTCGTAAGATTCTTTTTCGCTGTTCGCTGCCGTCGAAATCGCTCGCCAGACCCGTGTGTCAACACTGTTTGGCACGAACCTTGTTCCACCATCGGCAAACACAGTGGTAACACCGCTACCGTGCAAGCTGCGTGCAGCTGCATGGGCTAGCTGCCCGGAACGAGTCCACCACGCGCTACCACCCAGACTCAAGCAAGGTGATTTGTAACGCGAATCGCTAACATCCTGGGGACATGGGCCCAAGATCCGGTCGGGAGCCGTTGAGTTCGGCGTAAGGGTTGCCGAAAACAACGAACCACCCATATTGCCATAGTGAATTTCACCCATCGCACCGCCCCACCAAGTCACATTCGCCATCAATCCCTCCGACATAAAGAGGGTATTCGATAGCCCATCCGTGCAGTCCCGAGGGCGTGAATGCAACGTCTTGACCATCGCTCCAGTATCAACACTTTGATTGGGCATCACGTTGAAGAATCCCATGCCCCAAGGCCCCGAACTAGCATCGGTTGCGTCTCCGTACATATCCCCGGAACCAACGCACCCACGATAATTGCCGCGCACGAACCCATACGCACCCGTCGTCATCTCGTTTTCAGGCTGCTTGCCGTCGCTCGGACAAATGAAAATCGGAATGCGAGTGTGACGAGATGCCCTTAAACGGGGATCATCTCCAATTGGACCGTTGGGCCCGGGATAAGTCGCCGCATAGGGAATTTGCCCCAACGTGTAAAAACCTACATAGACGTTGTTTTGCTCAATGTATGGCAAGATTTGGGCAGACCAAGTGTACGAGTCCCAAATGTCGTACTTCCTCGCATAGGGAAATTTTCGGTAGGAACTCTCAAAACTGGCACACCCCAAATAGAGCTGCCGAATGTTGTTCCCACATTGCGTTCGCCGAGCAGCTTCCCTCGCCGCCTGCACAGCCGGCAAAAGCAACCCGACCAAGACACCGATGATGGCAATCACCACCAACAACTCCACAAGTGTAAAAGCCGATCGCTTGTATTTCATAAGGACAGTCCAGGGGACGAAAGGTTGGAATTGGTGTTTGCAAGGTTCATGGAAGCGGTCCTTCGGAGAACCCATTGCCCGAGGACCCACCGGACTTAGAGTCCCACCAAAGCCCCATGTTCCCGAAATCGCCTAAGCCTGTCCGGGATCCGAAACAGACTTTATTCACAAGCCATACTGGCGGCCGACTGCAATTCACCACCCCGAAATCATACGCATCCGGCCCAGTCATCGCAACACGAACGGAACGAATCCCCCCACAAATCCCAGCAAAACAGGAGATAGAATTCCTTTGTTCGCGCCGCACCCCTTAGGTCATCTCGCACCCCCAACCTACGGTTCGATCTTGCTTCCTAGCAATTTTGCAAATTCCCGCATCCAAGCCGGATGGGCCGGCCAAGCCGCAGCAGTGACCAGATTTCCATCCACATGAGCACTGTCGAACGTCGCGTTCGGGGCCGAATAACTCCCTCCCCCCTGGGTCACTTCAAATTGCACCGCCGGGTAACAGCAACATTGCTTGCCTCGCAACACTCCAGCCGCGGCCAATATCTGTGGTCCATGGCAGATCGCGGCAATCGGTTTGTTCGCTTCCGAAAAATGACGGACTAAACTCAACACCTTGGGATCCAACCGCAAATACTCCGGAGCCCGTCCACCAGGCAACACTAGAGCGTCGTACACAATCGCATCCACATCTTCGAACGTCGCATTCAAAACGAATCGATGCCCTGGCTTCTCACTATACGTTTGATGCCCTTCAAAATCGTGAATGGCAGTCGCCACGTAATCTCCAGCTACCTTTCCCGGACAGACGCAGTGACAAGTATGCCCTATCATCGTCAATATCTGATAAGGAACCATCACTTCGTAGTCTTCTACAAAATCACCTACCAAGAACAATATCTTCTTTGCGCTCATCGACTGTACTTTCTCAAAACGAGTTAACTTGATTCACTCTTCTACCGTGGGCAGGTTCATCCCCCCCATTGTACTGGAATTACAAAGAAGCCCATTGCATGATGATGTTTTCAAAATGGCTACGATGTTTTCAAGATGGCTACCTGCCCAATGATGCTTAGCTGTTGCGGACTCTACTTATTTTGCCTTTACTGCTGCTTGAGGCGTTTTCGTTCCATCGAGAAGTGGAAGACTGCCGAGCCACAATCCTTGGATCACTTTTGTCATGTGCGGAATCTCAAGTCGCTCCCACTCATCGGTGACTTGGTGATAATCATCATGCAGCGAACCAGCAGAAAAACTGTGGGCGATGACTCCCTTCTCCACAAAGGACCAATTGTCGCTCGAACGGTACAACATCGCGCTGAACTTCGGATGCTCAAAGATATCAACACCAAAGGGCTTGGCCGCATCGCTCATCAATACACCCAAGTCGGATTCTCGCCAACCTGTCATCCAAATCTTGCCGTTCGCTCCCCCCTCCGGTCTTCCAATCATCTCGATGTTAATGTTCGCGGCGATCTTGTCCAATGGCCAAGTCGGGCTTGCAACAAACTGGCGAGAACCTAACAATCCTGACTCCTCTCCCCAGAAGGTCATGAACAATACAGACCGCTTAGGACGCTGCTTCATCGCACCAATTGCATCTGCTAACGTAACAACGGCAGTAACTCCCGTAGCATCGTCATCCGCGCCATTGTAGATGCCGTCCCCATCAAGCTTGGGGTTTGTACCCAAATGATCGAGGTGAGCGCTGTAGAGAATCGCTTGCTTGGAAAGCTCGGGATCCGTTCCCCGCAATAATCCAATCACGTTTTTCATCTTCTTCTCTTCCCTCACCATCGCAGGGACGCTTAACTTGACACTTCCCGAAGTCTTCGTCGCGGGCGAAACAAGCAATATCGGTAACCCTACGCGCCCCGAACGTTCCAGCCGGGGTTTCAGCCTTCCTAGCTCGGCTTGCTTGTACCACTCGCTATCCGGATCGCACTCCAATAGCAGGGCTTTGGCCCCCGCATTCTGCAACTGACTTGCTAGTCGCATCAATTGCGATATCGCTCGGCTTCCCTTCGCCGTTGTGTCGAACTTGCCCCGAAGAATTCCTGTCAAAGAAGGTATTTTTGCGTCCGGTTTCTGAAAGGCATCCAAAGCCACATCAGCCACCGCTCCCTCCAACTCAACCGCTTCATCTCCCGCATTCAGTAACCCATAATTCGCGATCGGCGCAACGTCCCCGCTATTACCCACTTGTGCCAAAACCACCGAATCCGGTACGCGATACTGCGGCACAATTGTCTCGTGATAGAAACTACCACCACTCGCGTCGGAACTCGATGCACTAAAACCAGTCCCAGCACCTTCTAAGCCAGCTCCACGGAACCGCGCGGCCACGTAAGCTGCCGCGATCTCAAACTCCTTGCTGTTCGTCTCGCGTCCCCCAAGCTCATCGCTTGCCAAAAACGAGATTGTAGCTGTGACTCGCCCCTCCGTGATCTGCTCAACACCGG
>CAZACJ010000120.1:7045-10493 GCA_964483385.1 uncultured Pirellula sp.
GTGATCTGCTCAACACCGGCGATCTGCTCAACACCGGCTGGCAGAACATCAGGAGCCCCCAGTTGAGCATACCCTGTGGAAACAAACCCCTCTCCCAAAGAGAGCGGGAAAGCCAAGACGCCGACGGCGAGAAACCGATGAATACCTCGAATAAACAACCCTCTGCTCCTTGCCCCTCTTTTCTCAGTGCCACCAATCTTCGTCTTCATAACTGCCTCATCTGTCATAGTTAGTAATTGTTAGTCGGAGAGTTCTTCAAACAGCCGTTGGATCCTCACCGCTCTCTCTTGCCTGAGTCGCTTGGGCTTGCGGAGTCGCTTGAGAAGTTTTAGCAAATCGATTCAACGCCCAACTCGGCCAATAAATTGGCAAAGCGGCATCGATACGAATCGATTCTTTGGTTGTCGGATGCTCGAAGGCCAATCGTCGACAGTGCAACGCGATCCCCTGAGGAAACTCTTCGCTCGCCCCATAAACGCGATCGCCAAGTATCGGATGGCCGATCGCTGCCAATTGACACCGTATCTGGTGCTTGCGTCCCGTGATCAAATCTAATGACAAAAGGCTATGCCCATTGACGCTTGCAATTACCCGATAAACCAACTTCGCCAATTGAGCAGATGGAGTATGAACATCCGAAACTCGCGTTCGAGTCTCTTCCGGACGCCGAACTAAATAATGCTCCAGCGTATCGGTAAGCTTAAGGGGACAACCCTCAACTATGGCCCAATACTCTTTCGAAACCTTGTTGAGTCGAAATTGTTCACTCAACCTTGCGGCACATTTACTAGTCCTCGCAAAAGGTACGGCACCGGTCACAGGACCATCAAGCCGGCTTACGACCCCTAAGAATACATTCCCGGGCTTGTGGTACTTATGCTTCAAATACATCCTCGCAGATTCCAGCAGACTGCGCTGATCGGTAGAAGCACCCTGGACTATCCAATCCGCTGGCTTGTTGATGACCAACAAGTGATTGTCTTCAAATAATATCTGCGAACCATGCACTGTATATTGTCCTTTTAGGTACTTTCAATCGCCATAATATAGCGGACAATTTTACTTTCCACCTCAAGGGAACTAGCCTCTTCCCCGCAAAGTATTCTCAAACCCACTTCAATCACGTGCCATCGATCGATCCCATCGCAATCTTGAGCGACCTTGTTCGAATCAACAGCGTCAACTCCTTCTACCCTATCGGGCCCGCCTCTCAAGGTCCCGGTGAAGGAGCCGTGGCAAACTATGTTGAAAATTTCTGCAACGCACACAACCTTCAAACGACCCGCCAAACCGTTCTTCCCGGACGCGAGAATGTACTCGCTGTTCTGCCTGGGAAAAACCGCTCCAAAAAACTGTTGCTCGAAGCCCACATGGACACCGTTAGCGTCGACTCCATGACAATTCCCCCTTGGGACCCGACCGTCCAAGACGGAAAGCTCTTCGGACGCGGAAGCTGCGACACGAAAGCTGGGCTCGCGTGCATGCTGGCAGCCCTCGCATCCATGCAGACAAACCATCAACAACCCCCTTGCGATGTGATTCTCGCTGCCGTTGTCGATGAAGAACACTCATGCCTCGGTGTGATCGAACTCTGCAAAGATTTAGCCGTGGATGCTGCCGTCGTCGCTGAACCAACTGAGATGAAAACAATCATCGCCAGCAAAGGGGTCTTGCGATGGGAAATCCACGCAAACGGGAAATCCGCCCACAGCTCCAAAACTCACCTCGGTATCAATGCCATCGAACACATGGCCGAACTACTGCTGAAACTTCAAAAGAAACATCGCTTGCTGAGCCAAAAAATTCACCCGCTCCTCGGTCCCCCAACCGCAAATGTCGGGATGATTCGCGGAGGAGTCCAAGTCAACTTCGTCCCAGATCGTTGCTCCATTCAAATCGATCGAAGGTTGATCCCCGGTGAACAAGTTTCCGAAATTCTTGCTGAGTACCAACAATGGCTCGACGAAGCCCAACGCGACATCCCACAATCTTCCTTTACCATGGATCAGCCACTTCTGATCGACCCAAGCCTCGAGACTTCAGCCCAAGCCCCGATTGCTCGCACATCGGCAGCAATTCTTCGCCGTTTAGGCTACGACGGAGAACTTGCCGGAGTGCCGTTCGGTAGCGACGCAAGCAAAATCCGCGAGAAGGGGATCGATACCATCATCTTTGGACCGGGTAGTATCGACCAAGCTCATTCGGCAGTAGAGTATGTGGATATCCAACAAGTCCAAGATGCTTGTGAGTACTACAAATTGTTAATCCAGGAATTCATTCCATGAAACGTCGAGCTTGGCTCACCGCGACCTGTTCTGCGATCGCGTCCGCAACGACCGCACCTTCGTTACTTCAGTCCATCGCGGCACCGTTGCCGACGCCAAGCCCCCTCCCTACACCTTTGTCTTCCTCCGCGTCACAGAACGAAGTCGGTTGGATCGATGCCCACGTGCACGTTTGGCCGAAACTAAGCACGACCTACCCGCTAGCTAGCGACTATAAACCAACAGACGTTGTCCCGAATTCCTTCACCCCAGAGGAACTCTTTCAACTGTGCCGTTTGGCATTTGTTCAACGTGTAGTACTCATCCAAATGAACTTCTTCGGTTTCGATAACCGCTACATGCTTGACTCGATCGCTCGTTACCCAAAATTCCTATCCGGCGTTGCCATTGTCGACCACGAAGCCAAGGACCTACGCGACACAATGGTCCGGCTGCGATCCGAAGGGATCCGCGGTTATCGCTTGTACGCGAATGCAAAAAACGTAGCCGGATGGAAAAACACTCCCGGCATCAAAGAACTCTTCCGGGTCTGTGCCGAGACGAACCAAGCAGCCTGCTTGCTCTCCGATCCAGAAGCACTCCCCGAAATCGAATCCTTCGTGGAACAATATCCCGATACAACCGTCGTTATCGATCACTTTTCTCGTATCGGTATGCGAGGAAAAGTCGAAGCAAAAGACCTCGACGCCCTGAAACGACTCGCGCGTTTCAAAAAGACCTTCGTTAAAACCTCAGCGTTCTATGCACTGGGAGAGAAGAAGGCCCCCTACAAAGATCTGCTTCCAATGATCAAATCCCTCAGGGATTCCTTCGGTGCCGAGCGATTGATGTGGGCTTCCGATTGCCCCTATCAGGTCCAAGAGCCACACAAGTACGAAGATTCCCTCGCATTGATCCGCGATTTTGCCGACTTCCTTTCCGACACGGAAAAGAAACGTCTACTAAGCGGAACGGCAGAACATGTATTTTTTCAAGCTTGAACCCGCTGCTTCTTAATCGAGGCCCTTGACGATTACGCCCCGAGGCGTAAACTCCTACCATTCCTCGGAACAGCCCTCTCGGCTAGTTCCCCTAATTGCGGTCGTGGCGAAATTGGCAGACGCGCTAGCTTGAGGGGCTAGTGGTAGAAATACCTTGGAGGTTCGAGCCCTCTCGACCGCACT
>CAZACJ010000121.1:0-10429 GCA_964483385.1 uncultured Pirellula sp.
CCGGCTCAGAAAACCACCCGGTGCTCGCGCATGCCGGCTCAGAAAACCACCCGGTGCTCGCGCATGCCGGCTCAGAAAACCACCCGGTGCTCGCGCATTCCGGCTCAAAAAACCACCCCACTCTCCGCTCCTTTGCATGAGAGCCTTCGGGATTCCACCACGCAGAGCTCTAAGCAAGAAACCAATCCAAACAAATCGCTAGCACAAATAAGGAGAGGCCAGCAAATGCAATTCCAAACCAACTTAACCATCGCTCCGGATGCAAAACGCCTGTCTCTTCGGCCAGCGAAGTCACCTTCGCCTCCGCTTGCATGATCGAGACCCCAAGCTCATCGCGGTAAAGCCGCACTGCATCCGACCAATGACCCTCTCGAATCAACGTTCGAGCAAGCGAATCTAAGTTCGACATACGGTCCTGAGATGGTTCGAGTCTGTCAACTTGGGTTGCCAAATGGCAACTTAGAGCATTTGGGGATTCTGGGTAAACCACTATCGCCCGGTCCCACTAAAATCGACCTTCGCTTTCGTGCGACTTTAACTAAACCTTCGTCTTGAGGCGAAATTTTTAGGTTTCTATACTCCGGGCCACTGCGCAACCTCCGCGCTCCAAAATTACACCTGGGAAATAGATCCTTCGAGTGGGCCTGCATTCCTCCATAACACGTTCGCCAAATCAGCGTTTGCTTCCTAAACAAACCGCTGCGAACCACCGCTGCGCACTGTGGGCACGCCTGCTGTATCTGCTCACGGCCCTCCTCGCTCTCCTTGCTCCATCTAAAAATTCGCGAGCTTCAGAAATCGGCCTGCCCCTCTCTGATCCCCGCTTTCAAATCAACATCCAAGCCCATAGCGCAACACAAAGCCAACAAGGTAACTATCAAGTCTTCCAACTCGAAGGTAATGTCCGCATTACTCAAGGCTCCTTTCAATCCATGAGCCAACGCGCCACCCTCTGGGTCCTCAAAGAAGAACTCAAAGAAGACGCCCCCAACGACGAATCGCCCTCAAATCGCAACTCCAATCCACAGCCTCTACTACCTCAACACTTCTATCGCTTGATCCTCGAAACCGAAGGAGAGTGCGATGTGAAATGGAACGAAGACCAACGCCTTCGCGATAACCACTGGATGGGCCGCCTCTACGGCTACCTTGAACCCAAATTCAACGTACAAGTCTGGAAACAACCAACAACACCACCACCGGCTCTGGACCTCTCCAGAGAAGCCGTCCAAGCACAAACGAAAACGATCAAACCACCATCACAACGCAGTCCCTGGGGTGATCCAACCCAAGAAGCAATCGAGTGGACGCCCGCAGACGATGCAAACCACGTTCGGCTCGCCGCACAAATCCTGCAAACTCAGCCACCACTACCTCCAACGACGAATTCTCTTCCACCTAATAACGCTCCTCCAACAACCAATTCAATGCAAGTCGGAAACTCTACCCTCGGCGGTACTGTTCTCGACCCAGGTTCCCTACCTCTGTTCGAATCGATCCAAGCCCCACCTGCGCTCACACCTCCGGGCCTTAACGGTGGACAGCCGAACGGACCGACCGTTACCCCCGTCGAATCGTATCAACTCCCTGTTCCACCTAATTCAAACTCATCCGTGATCGTCGGCCCCGCACCACTCGCTGCCCCCGTCGCAGCTTCCTCGCCAGATGTGCGCTCAAAAGTCCGCGTCGGTGCACGTACCTTCAAACTCACCGGTCGCGGTGGAATAGACCCTCTCTTCGAAACAAAATCGCGTCCCGAACGAGGTGATTCCGTAATCACCGTCAGCCGCGGCATGCGTTTGATGATCGGTGATGCCGCCGTTCAAACAAGCGGCGGACTTTTCGATATGGGCACTATTCTCATCGAAGCCGACCGCTGCGTGATTTGGACGAGCGATATGTCGCGCCTGCTTACCCAAAAAATCGATGATCTTCCCGTAGAACTCTACCTGGAAGGGAACATCGTCTTCCAACAAGGCGCCCGTAAAATCTACGCCGATCGCATGTACTACAACGTGCAATCCGAATATGGCATGATCCTCGGCGCCGAAGTCCTCACGCCCGCTCCAAAGTACGAAGGGATCGTGCGACTGAAAGCCGACGTGATTCAACAACGCTCCCGTGAAAACTTCATGGCTAACCGCGCTGCGATGACCAGTAGCCGACTCGGCGTACCGAGATACTGGCTGCAAGCCGATCGTATCGAACTTAACGACCAACGCCAATCCACCGAACAAACTGGTCTTCTAGGGTTCGGTGTCCTCGCACCATCCGGTGATACCACCGCCATGAAAGCCAAAGCACGCCATAACTTCGTCTACATGGAAGGCTTACCGGTCGCTTATTGGCCAATCCTCAATACCAATGTCGATACACCTAGCTTTTATATCACCGGTGCTCAGTTTCGTAATGACAATATCTTCGGCACCCAAGCACTCGTTGATTGGAACCTCTATCAAATCCTGGGGATCGACGCGATCGATGGCACCCGCTGGGGACTCTCCACAGACTACCTAAGCGAACGAGGGTTCGCCCTCGGTACCAACTTTCGCTACAACCTCCCTTCACTACACGGTGGCGGACCCGCCTACGGTTACTTCGACGCTTGGGGCCTAAAAGACAAAGGACTCGACACCCTAGGAAGTGACCGAACCGGCCTTGTTCCCGAAGAAACCTCACGCGGTAGAGTAGTGTTGCAACATCGCCAACTCTTATCCCCAGACCAAGAACTCTGGGGTGAATTCGGTTATATCTCGGACCGAAACTTCTTAGAGCAGTACTTTGAACAAGAATGGGATACCCTCAAAGATCGCTCCACAGCCCTGCGGTACAGACACTACTTCCTCGGTCAGCAAATGCTCGATTTGTGGACACAAGTCCGACTCAACGACTTCTTTACCGAAACCCAGTGGCTTCCAAGACTCGACCACTATTGGCTCGGCCAAAATGTCGGTGACTGGATGACCTGGAATGCCCATTCCCAAGTCGGATACGGTCAACTACGCGTTGCTTCAACCCCGACCGACCCTCAGGACGCCGCGAAATTCCAATTGCAACCCTGGGAACAAAAGTCATCGGGACTACAAGCTATCACGCGTCAAGAACTCTCACTGCCATGGGATACAGGTCATTCCAAATGGGTGCCGTTTGTCTCCGGCGAAGCCGCCTACTGGGGTGAAGACCTCAATGGAGAATCCCTAGGTCGACTCACCGGCCAAGCCGGATTGAGAACCTCATTGCCCATGTGGCGAATTGCCCCTGAGGTCCAAAGTTCACTGTTTAACTTGAATGGACTCGCCCACAAAATCTCCCTCGAAACAGAAACTTGGTACGCCGATACCAGCCGCGAACTCGATCTATTGCCACTCTACGATCCACTCGACGACAACAGCCAAGAACATTTCCGCCGGCGTCTCGTCTTCAACACCTTCGGCGGTTCACTCCCCGAACAATTCGACTCCGTCGACTACGCTGCACGCCAAGGAATGCAACGCTATGTTACCGCATCAAGCTCACAAGTCGTTACCGATCAACTTCAAAGTCGATTTGGTGTCCATCAACGCTGGCAAACCAAACGCGGAGTCCAAGGTCGCGAACGAATCGCCGATGTAGTAGAGTTCGATGTGGATGCGATCTACTTCGCCAAACCAGACCGCGATAACTTCGGCGAATCCATCGGGGGTATCAACTACGAATTTCGATACCATGTCGGCGATCGCGTTACTCTGCTCAGCGATGGATACTACGACATGTTCGACCGAGGTCTCAAAGCTACCACCCTCGGCACCCTGATCTCCCGTCCACTCCGTGGAGACTTCTATGTGGGATTCACCAATCTCGAAGGTCCTATCAGTGCACAATTGCTGACATCAACCCTCACGTATCGCATGAATGATAAATGGGCGGCCGTCGCTGGCTCTGTTTACGACTTTGGACCTACCGGCAGCAACGGTCATACCATCGGCTTGACCCGTATCGGAGAATCGTTCCTCCTTAGACTCGGGCTTGCGGTCGACAGCGGTCGTGATAACGCATCCTTCCAATTCGCCCTCGAACCGCGATTCTTACCAAGCCGAGGTCTCGGAATCATCGGCGGACAAGCCATCCCGCCCGCAGGCTACTTCGGTCTCGAATAGATCCTATTCAAAGTCGAGCACCTGCTTGGCCTCAACCAAACGCTTCTTGAGTGTTTCATATTCAACCTCTTGAACCGCCCGTTGCTGGTCTAATGCCAGACAAGCGATCTCGGCTGCACTCTGCCCCAACACCATAAAAACAGGCTCCATTCGTATCGAACCATAAGCGATGTGACTAGCAGACAAACAGACGGGTACTAACAAGTTATCGCACTCGGACTGCTTAGGCATGATGCTTCGACTCGATATCGGATAAGGCTTCGTCGGAATCTGAACGTCCCCCTCGTTGCGTGCAAGCCCCTCTTCCGTAACGTAACGCTGGGTATTATGGCTATCCATGTTGTAAGCCCCCATTCCAACACTGTCCTCGACAACTTCAATCCGCTTGCAGTTTTTCTCTGTCATCACATAAGCCGCAACCATACGCCGCGCTTCGCGCACATACAACTGCCTTGGCCAATGCCCGTTCTCTACAAACTCATCCTTGGCTAAACCATTCTCCTGAAAAATCTTCCGTATCGATTCCGGAACCCTCGGGTGATTGGCTAAAGTCCACATCAGTCCTTTTTGATAGTTCTCATGATCCAAGACGATAGTCTCTCGTGTAGCGTAGTCTGCATTTGGATATGCGTAGTTCTTACCGATGTAATCTGTGCTAAATGCAAAGTTATTGTTCACATCGGTTTTACGATTCGGCATCCAAATCGGAGCCCAAGGCACACGCATGTCACCCGCTTCAAAATTGCGTAACAACAACTCGTAATTTCGCTCGTCGTAATTGTCGGGTTTCGGCCAAGCCACCCTATTCTCCGCAATATCGGTTGTGCACATCCGATAGTTGTACGCTTGGATACGATGATCCCCATCGCCGTCTTGCCCCTCGGGCATCGGAGTGATGTTCGGCAATAACCCACTCGCTCGGTCTCCCGGCACAACATAGGGATCCACGGGTTTGACGAACTGATGGTGAATCGTTCTCGCTTTTTGTAGGCCGTTGATGGTCTCACCATACGTTGCGTTTGACTCGCGACCGACGTGAAATCCAACCCCTGACTTGGCCATCAAGTCCCCCTCGTAAGTCGCATCGATAAAGACTGTTCCCTCAATCCGTTTGCCACTCTCGAGCGAAATACTCTCAATGCTTGCCCCAGCCTTCTTGACACCATCTGTCAAATCAAGCCTCTCGCCGAGCAACAAAGTGATCGGAGCACTTTGCAACTGCAACTTCTCCGCTGGATCATGCGGTTCACAAACCACCAGCCCTTGCTCGCGCAACATTTCATCGAAGATTCTCGAAGCCACATGCGGCTCGAAAGTCCACATCGAGTCTTCATTTTGGGAATTTACTGTCCGCCCCTTGAAGTAGTCTCCTCGTGTCTCATGAGTCCAGCGGTCGGGATTCTTGTAATAAGTGTAAATCCGTCGATAGAACTCTCGCGAAATTCCGCCGATGGCTCGTTTGTTTCCAATGTCCGTCGCACCTAAACCTCCCGTTGTCAAACCTCCGAGAAACTTCGTCGGCTCGATCAACACCACCGTCTTTCCTTGCCTCGCTGCCGCCACCGCTGAGACCACCCCAGAACTTGTCCCCCCATAAACCACGACCTCCCGGCGAATCACCCAAGCATCGCTCGACTGTGCTTGGGCCGGCCCGGTTATCGCCACCAAGCCCATCAAACAGGCAACCGCCCAACGCAAGCCGAGCCAAGGTGCGCTGAAATCCTCCACAGTTCTCTCCGATCTTTGAGATGCTGCCACACTATTCATCCTTCTGACTCCTATCGCACTACATGTATCTTTGAGTGTAAGGCTCCACCGATAAACCGTCCCGACACTCCCTAAGTCGCAACCGTACTCTCTTCACCCCAAATGCTATGAGGATCGAAGACCATCGATGCAATCATGTTCATCGCCACGCAAAGTGCAAAGGCGACCACCGCCGGCCCGACGTGAAATTCAACCAATCCCGCAAGTTTCACCAACATCACCAAAAAAGCCAACAACATCACATCGAGCATGCTCCAACGCCCAGAGAACTCCAGTATGCGATAAGCCCACGCGCGATGATGATGCTCAAGCCATCGCAACCAGCACAATTCCAAAAGCATTAACAACTTAAACACGGGCAAAACGATCGAGAAAAGAAGAATGATCGTCGCGACAAACCAACTGCCGTGTGCGTATAGCTCAACGATCCCCCCGACAATCGAACTGGCATAGCGATGTCCCAATTTCTCAATCTCTAGAATTGGCAAAAACACTGCAGCAGGGAACAAGAGCAAGGCGGCCAAAGCTGCGGCCGCCGTTCTCTGTAGTCCCCGATCCTGCGACGCGTACCCGCCATCTCCCACAACATCCGCCAATCGCGCAATCTTCGTCCCGCAACGCGTACAACGAAAAACTACAGACTCCAAGTCCTCCCCGTCGCGCGTCGCATCAGCATGCCCCGCTTCGATGCGATGCACTTTGCCGCAACAATGACAAGCTCGCAAAAGAACTGGATCGCTGACTCGTGACGATGCTCCTTCTTTGGTATCAAGCGTCTGACTCATCGTCCTGTTCCTCGAACGAATCCGTTGAGTCCTCAATGGACTCTGCACTCAACCATTCTCCGAGAAGCTCTTTGGCCTTCTCCAAATCCACCTCTCTTACCACGACTTGTGAATAAGCCGCCGCATCGGGCCACCCGGTCGATCCTCCGGCACCACTGTTGAACGCTTTGACTCCTTGCCCTTCCAGAAAAGCAATAAGCAAACCGGCTTCAACCTCGGTCAAGAAATCGCTCAATACCACTGGACGATGAGGGTCGGCGGTCATGGTGTTCCCCAAGCGTAAAGAAATGGAATGAACTACTTGAGTCCTAAATACTCACGGACTACCGCCCGCTCCAACAACCGACTGTTGACATGTGGTCGACAACGCAACAAGTGCTGCTGCGCTTGCTCGGGACTCATCCCGCGATGCTTGACCAACCAACAAATCACAATCGTTGCCGATCGAGCTCGGCCCGCTTTGCAATGCACGTATACCCGCTCACGCTTCGCCACACAACGTTGCAAAAACGAAACTCCACGTTCGACATCCTCAAGTTTTGGAGGATTGAAATCGATTGTCGGAAGCCACAATTGCTCGATCTGATATTTCAAGTATTCCTTGATCGGACCGCGATACTCTTCGCACATGTTGATCACGTTGCGAACCCCGAGATTCGCAAGCCTCGGAACATCTCGCTTTAAAGGTAACGCCCCCAATACAACGTACTCATCGACGCTGTCCCACCAATGTCGTCGATGCAAAACTCTCGCTTGCGCATAATTCCAAATAAACGTCGGAAGAAACAATGAACGTGCCAAAAAAGGAGGTGTCGCCATGGCGATCATTCTGCTCGCTTCAATTCCGTTAGAGTTTGTGCTTATTAAAGACCGTGGGACATCGGAGGTAACGGATCGGTATCGTTGTGACGATCCTCATGCTCCAGCGTTGAATAGTGAGTGTGGTATTCAATCGTCGATTCCATTAACCGCTGTGGGCTCGCCAACTCCGCAATAACACGCTCTTTCACCGGCGATGTTGCTCGCACACGCATCATCGGATCAGGCATACACAACTTCCACTGCGCTCCGATCACGGTCACATTGTCGGTACCTCCAGCATCGTTTGCCAACTTCACTAGCCGCTCGCAAGCTTCCTGAACGGTCGGTGCCTCTACCAACACCTTTTCAATGGTCAAGTCATCGACATGCTTGTTCAACCCGTCACTGCAGAGCAAGATCGCATCGTCAGGTTCCAAATTGATCATCGCAATCTCGGCCTGAACTCCCTCAGCCCCAGCTCCGAGCGCGTTTACCAAAACATTTGACCAAGGTGATCTTTCGGCGGCGTTCGACTTCAAACGCCCCGTCCTCATCATTTGATTCGCTACTGTATGATCGCTCGTAAGCAACCTCAGAACACCCTTTTGATAATGGTAGCAACGCGTATCACCCGCATGCACCACTATCATTCTTGGCCACATCACGTAAGCCATCGTAAAAGTGGTACCCATTCCAGAGAGCGATTCGGATTCCTCCGACTGCCGACGAATCTCCGTATGGGCTTCGTTGAGCATCTCGCGCAAGTCATCCACGAGGAGATGATCGTCCGAACTGGAAATCAGACTGTTCCACTGAAGACGATTGAGAATCGCCGCCAGAAAATACTGGATCGCCAATCCGCTCGCCTCCTGGCCCGCCCGATGCCCACCCATCCCGTCGGCCACCATGAACAGATGGCCCAGGGAACCACCTAGTAAATTCGAGTTGGCCTCAATCGACAAGGAAGTCGAATGCAAGCTGATGCTGCGAGACAATTCCCCGATAAAGAACTGGTCCTGATTCTCCTGCCGAACAAGACCTCGGTCGGTCAAACCGCCGGTTTGGATTTTGATTGGATTCATGAATGCGTTGATGCGAACTTTCCAAAAGGCACGTGCGAAGCCACCCAGCCATCGCCGGGCTCCTCGAAACACCTTGCCTCGAAAGGGGTCAAGTAGGGGATTGGAATGGACGCCAGGAAGGGCATTCGCTAACCTGCCCCTATCCCAATTCGTTCACTTATACTAGGTCTAATACTGTAGCTTAAATCGTCCCTACGTGTTGCCTACCGACAACCTCCACCAAGAAATCATGTCTGTTTATCCAATCCGAGTCTACAACACGCTCTCCAAAAACAAGGAACCTTTCGAGACAATCAACCCCGGGAAGGTGGGAATGTACCTATGCGGACCGACGGTTTATGCCGAAGCCCACATCGGACACATGGTCGGCCCGGTGATTTTCGATACCGTCAAACGCTTCCTGACCTACTGCAACTATGAGGTGACTTGGGTTGTCAACATCACCGATGTTGACGACAAATTGATAGTGAAATCCCAGGAAAAAGGGATTTCTATGTTCCAACTCGCCACCCAAATGACCGGTGACTACCTAGCAAATCTCGCCGCTCTGGGAGTCGACCAAATCGACCGCATGCCACGAGCTACCGATAGCATGCCCGATATCATCGCATTTGTCGCGGAACTGATCGAAAAAGGTTTCGCCTACGAAGTAGGTGGCGATGTCTTCTTCGACGTCGCCCGAGATCCAGAATACGGTCGACTTAGCAACCGATCCGCAGAAGACCAACAAGGGGAGGGCGGGGGGGCCGCAGCTCGAAAACGCTCCTCTGGCGATTTCGCCCTTTGGAAATCCGCAAAACCAAACGAACCGAGTTGGCCAAGCCCCTGGGGACCAGGTCGCCCCGGCTGGCACATCGAATGCTCCGCAATGAGCCGTAGCATCCTCGGACAAACCTTCGATATCCATGGCGGTGGACTCGACCTGGTTTTCCCTCACCACGAAAACGAACTGGCACAAAGCCGCTGCTGCCACGGAAAACCGATGGTCAAATACTGGATGCACAACGGCTTGATGCGGGCCGCAGATGACGCAGGCAAAGTCGGCGGAAGATCCGATCGAGCTACCTCTGCAACAGACCCTCAAGCAGCTCCTCAAACCTCATCACCCGGTGACGCATCCGGTAAAATCTCCCGCAGTAAAGGGGCCGGCGGCCTCGCTCAACTCATCGCAAAACACTCCGGTGAACGTATCCGCTTCTTCCTCCTACGCTCCCATTATCGCTCCACAAGCGTCTTCGGTGATGAACCTCTTGCAGAAGCCGGAGCAGCCTTAGAAACGTTTTATCGTCTCTTCGCCCGGGCCGAAAAAATCCTCGGCCACTCGTTCTACTCAATCCCCTATAACACACGGCGAGACCAAGCCAAAGCGGCCGACGCAAATGACAAGCTGCTGACAGAAGTCACACAACTTCGGGATTCGTTCCTTTCCAAAATGGACGATGACTTCAATACCGGTGGCGCTACGGCAGACCTCTTCGAAATCGCTCGCGCTATCAACCGATTCATCGACCAAAACCAATTGGATACCAACCCCTCGGAGTCCGCAAAACGCGAACTCCAGGATGCCCTCTCCATCCTGCGAGAACTCGCAGCTCTCCTGGGCATCTTCCGTAAACCACTACCAGCATCACAAAGCAACCAAGACTCCGGAAAAGTCGTCGATGGACTGATGCAACTAGTCATCAAACTTCGTATGGATGCTCGCGCACGCCGCGATTTCGCTACCTCCGATGCCGTTCGGGACGGCCTCAAAGAAATCGGTATCCTCCTCCAAGACGGCAAACAAGGAACAACTTGGGAAATCCAAAAGTAACCCCATCGCTCGCCAGCACCGGATGGCCCTTGAGCCGGAATGCGC
>CAZACJ010000122.1:0-10397 GCA_964483385.1 uncultured Pirellula sp.
AGCATCGCATTCTCTGGTAGGTCGCGATATGCTTTACGTTCATTGTAAGTCAGATTAGGTGGGACCAAAACCGTTCGTTTTCCACCGACCTTCATTCCGAGTAATCCGTACTCGACACCGACGTAGCCATCGCGGGCCCCAACGCGAACAGGATATGGATCACCCCCTTCGGAACTTAAGAGAATATCGCCTTTCGGTCGAGTGCATCGACAATCGCAGATTGCAACATCACCGGGAACAACCGCTCGTCCGGTCCCAACGACATCATCAGAGATTTCGAGGCTTATGGGAGCTTTCATTTGTAGGTACTAACACCACCGATGACCCAGCGGCGGCAAGTAAAGTTTCCATTAGGACTCGGTCGACCCGTCGCTTGGCTGCAACGGTTTGTTCGTCGATCGATCATCGGTCAACACCGTCGAGGATTCGATGACTGTACCAGCTAGTATATCCACTGACAGGTGACGACTTTCAGCAAAACTGGCGAGCTCTTTCGCAATCGGTCCAAATATATCTCGAATTGACTTTGACACGAGGACGAACTCGAAACCTCCTGACCTGTGAAGCACAAGTTGCAATTCGTGCCTGCATTTGAGCCCATCGCCATCGGGACCAACGACATCGCAAACTGCATACAGATCATCGAGCTTAAAGTCCTTACGGAGACGAGCAACATGCATCAACTTTGAGGCAGTATCTACAACAAGTATCGGCGATTTGACAAGGAAACGGCGGATAATCGGTATGTACAAGGGCCATCCTGCAACAAGTAGCCCCAGAATCGTACAAGGGACATAAGCGATTGGTCCCGGATCCAGCTGCCAACAAAAATAGATAAAGTATGCCCACATTAGGGACAGAAGGAGTACCTTTAGCGACACGCTGATCCAGCTAATGGGCTTGAGGGATAGTTCAATTTTCTGGTCCGAGCAAACAGTCTCAACATCTCGGAATAGGCCATAGCTCCGCCCCAACGTCCGGAACGCTTTTGCATCAAGAGTGGACATGGATCTTCATCGACGACCGGTAAAAATCACCCGGTTGCCGACAATTGATTTTGATTTGAGGAAACGCCCGATCGGCAATTCGGGTGGATTTTATTGGTCGTCGGATTGCTTCGGTGACGCAGTACCGTCGAGTTCTGCACAGTTATAATGAGATAGGATGTACGTATCGATGTCAATCGAAGCATTTAACTTTGCGAGGAAAGCAAGGACACGATTCGAAAACCCTATCGTCGGTGTCGATACGCCGTCGTCAGTCGACAAATAGAGTACAACCTCAAGTACAGCGTAAAGATCGAATTTTGCGATTGCATCTTTGATTTGTACAGCACTTCCTTCGAGCTTGGAAACAATCTGGTCGGCCAGCTCGTAAACGTCAATGCACTCAGCGACGATTCGTTCGGTTGAGACCTGCCATTGCGATGTCTTTGGGAGGCCGAGTTCCGGATGCCTTGCACCTTGTGCACACGAAGACGTTGGTGTGATTCCGATCCGAAGTGTCATTTCCTCCGGATCAAATGTGCCATGCAATCCGAAGTAGACGTATCCCTCGTTGGGCGTTTTCTGTTTCTCTGGTGGCGTCAACTTTGATTCGCCTTGTCCGACGAACGTCGCAACTGACGGATGGCGAGTAATTTATTCGAGGCAAATCATGCCCGTTCATCCCTAACAGATTTTATCGAGTTGATTTTTGTGCGACGTTCCATGAACCGCGTGATGGCGAATCCGAGTATACACGATACCCCAAAGCAGATTATCGCATACGGAATGCCAATCAAGCATGAAATGATTCCTGCAGAGAGTGGGTCACCAAGCCCGAAGCTTACTATAGCGCGATCTCTGTCAAAAGTAAGTAGATAGATGGATTGAACCGCGCCAAATAAAACGAATTGAGCAAGTAACAGCAGGCAACCAATCTTAGACGCAGTTAGGATTCGAACGCCCAGCTTTGTCATCAGTAAAACTGAGATCAAAACGCATGCCGTAATTAAGAACGCTGGCGTAAAAAACCAGTGCCTTGAACTGAGTGCAGCGGCGTTCAATCCAACAACAAGCGTTATTAGGAACAACGCCTTAGTTGAATACTGTGGCCTAAGATCATCGGACATACTCCGGACCACCTTTGTTGACGAAAGACGGGGATAACCTTGCCCTAGAAGTTAACACAACGCAATTTCGCGCGTCGCAGTCCGAGTCCCTCGTGTGCATGTCATGGTTCGTCCTTCCCTTTTTCACGCAGGTAGGACCGTGTCAAGTACCCGGTTGCAGCGTAAGCATCGTGACAGCTTGCACATGACTCCACTCGTCCCCGTGCAAGCACGTGCTTCTTTTCTGAATCCAACACGCTGAATTCCCAGTCGCCGTGCTCGGGCCAATATCCCTTTGGCATCTTCCGCATTACAGTATACAACTCAATTTTGCTTCGCTCTTCATCGGGATACTTACTCTTAATTACAACCGTCCCAACTGGATATTCCGCGTCGCCAGCGCGAATCGCGGCCTCATCACCCATGCTGATGTAAACATCACAAAATCGATCACCATGTACATCTACATGCGTATTGACTACACATTGCGTCGCGGCTGGTGCGTGCATCAGAAACGGTTTGTCCGTGACTCGAACATAGCCGTCTAGTTTTTCAAGCGATTTTAGAAAGTTACGATTTGATAGAAGGGGATCAAGCCGGCGCTCTTCTAGGCGTTCTTCTAGCGTCTTAACCGTTCCCTGAGGCCATGCCAACGATGCGAGAGCAAACCACAACATCGTTGCACATACTGCAATCAAATCTCTCATTGGGTTCGCTTCTTTATGTTAAGGATGAATGTTGGCGATCACCCATATCGCCGCCAAAAAGCATTGATTAAAACTAGCGTTGACCGGCGACTTGGTTGCATCGCTTGGTTCGTGTATGCACGTGTGTTGTTGTGATGACCGTACAATCCGCGTGGACCGCATGACTAACGCATCTCCGCTTCAATCGTACATTGTGGAAACTCAGAATGTAATTCATCGAGCATCTCTTTCGAAATTTTGGGGGCGTAAATGCAAATGTGCCGGAGCCAATAGATCTCGTGGAGTATAGGATACAATTTTTTGATTTCAGTGTCACCTACATGATTGATCAAGATCCGAACGTTTTGCAGATAATGGGTAGGTGCAACGAATCCATCCCAGTTATTTTCAGCAATCAGTTGGTTGAATTTGGCTTGAGTCTCCATTCCATTCCGTGCTGGGGCAAACCAACTAACCTCGAGAAATCTGCTGCAAGCAAACAGTGTTCCAAGCAGAAGCATCACTAGAAAGATCGTCCTGAGCTTGAACCGCATCGTCAGCGAACTCCTTCATTGGTCGAACTATAGATTCTTTTGCGAGTCGCGGGGCGGTAACAAAAGTCACTCTTGAGGTTATCACAACGCAACGCTCAGGGCGACTGAGCCTTGTACAAATTTTCCAGCAAAAAGCACTGGACGCTGAACCTGACCCATCCTACCTCTGCACGCTCAGTTCCTCGCGTTTTGATGGCGCCTGCCATAACCCGAGAGTCGGGTTACCCAATCTATCCGTCGTTTTCAGTTTCGATTCGAGCGATCTGATTGCCGAGAACTTTTCGGTTCGCGTGCATCTTTTGAGGCAAATCAGCACCATATGAATACAGTTCGTCGATGACATTGGCCAGGTGTTTCTTTGATTCGACGTCTTTTGATTGAAGCGTCGATTCAACGTCACGATCATATTCCTGGCGAAGTAATTTCTTTTGGCGATCGTTGCGTCTACATGTCGGACAGTTTTTGGCGTACGAATCCACGTAGAACCCGAGTTCTTCGTACCACCTTTTTTGTTCAGCAGCAGTAAAGCAGAAAGTCTCGGAACAGCGAGTGCATTTGAATGTTGCATCGACATACCAATGTCGGGGACAAACGGAGTAGTTTTGTCGCGATACATCAGCGCGGATGGCAGAATCGTGATTGAGGTACAAACATTCCCAGAAGAAATGTCGAGGCATGTTTGCGGAGCTGGTTTCGCCGAAGTAGTCCATGAGTTTTTAGGCCAGATAACTATGAATTATCCCCCAACTGATTGAGGTATCTTGAACATTCATCGAGATCGATGTTACCCTAATGCACCGTTATCATCCATTGAGCCGTGAATAAAATCGCCGCAAATTGCCGCAGTTTATGTTTCGTATTACGGAATCGGGATTGGATAAAGGAGTGCCCGGCAACGGGAATCCTTAACCGATTTACACCGAGTATTTTCGTAGCAAGAAGTTCATGCATCGCCCAAGGATTGAACATAATATACCAGGTGATTGATGCTGTCAGCAAATCTCGTCACGAAAGGTGGATCAACCACGCTGGTCCGAAATGCAAACCGAAGATGGAATGAAGACTCCCGTTGAAGTAGCAAATGATTTCCAATATCCTCGACAGGCCAGGTGAAATTCTCGATTTCCAAAACGTCAGACACATCTCCCGTCACACAGGTTCCGGATCTCGCCCCTAAGTGCTGTTCGTACAATCTAAGTCGAAGGCCAACTGCAGTAATCGTAATGTCTCTAGCACGTCCCAGTTTAAATGCGAGAACAGAATCTCTCAGTGATTCCAACGATCCGTAGTACGCATGGTTCGTACTAATCTCGATCGATGGGCTACTGTTTGGACGGTCAATTCGAATGGTGGTCGTCATCCCCAAAGCATCAGGACGTGCAAGAATGGAAGATGTTGCGAGTAGAGAGTCCACAGTAATCTTCACTGCACCATCGAATCCTTCGAGAACGATCTCGTGAGGTTCAATCGGTTGCCATCCGTAATCGTTTTGCGACACAATATTCTCTGAGGCGTAACGCCACCGATGCGCCAGCGGCGGCAAGTGAAGTTTCTAAAAGTTCAGGCGGTCGATCCCCCGCTTGGTGTGAATCGAATTGGGGGCATTCGTTATGGGGATTGGTTTGTGGGGGTGAGGTCCCCTGTGCGAGAGAGACATCTCTGGAAGCCCAGTATACCAAACTACTGATTCAGGAGAACAATCGCGTGGTGGTGTGCGGAGGGTGCCCGCAGACGGGCATCATTGCCCAATTTCGTCACCTATCCGTTTTCCGGGTTTGCGTGTCGAACCGCGCTATTAGGTGAGCACCGATAGTCATTGATGAAAATGTTATTACAAAGAAGACCTCATGGTACCAGTTCAATGGACTGTTGATAGGGTTGTCGAGGATTTTGAATATGATGTGGGATCTAGGCATCACAAACGGTCTTGGCATCTGGTGCTGGTCAATGCGTAATGTTGGCGATCACCCGATCGCCTCCAAGTGACTGTGACTTTAGGAAACGCCCGATCGCCATCGCACATGCATTTCTTTTGATCGAAAAGGGGTAGGTCTCATGGTTCGATAGCCATTTTCTTCCTCGACCACGGCATCTATTGCAAAGATCGGTGGGGTATGTTCTAGTACGAGTTTGTTTTCCAGGACAAACGTAATGGAAATCGCTTTTGGGACCTTGGAAACCAAGACCACCTAAATTGGTTCGGCTCTGTATTTCTGGCTCTTGAGTGAATTGTGCGGCAAAGAACACAGGCCTATGCAAGTGTTCGTGCCGGTATTGGTGTCCTAGACCGCGCGATAAGCGTTGTGCAAATACGTTGTGGTGATTCCGGTCGGCATCAACCCCCGATTCGTTGGAAACAGGTTCCATTTGATGACTCGAACCAGTACCCGCGCATTGTGCAGTAGCAAGACATGGCTTATCGAGCCACAGAGCAATTTACCTACCTTAGGGTCCTAGAAAGCCCTTGTTTTTGAATCAATGCGTAGCAACTTATTCTGCATCTTGGCTGCCGAACGATCCGGGACGTCCTGGTTGGTCGATCTCTTAGATCAGCACCCGCAGATTCGATGCACGAATGACGTATTAGCTAACTCCCCACATGATTCAGCAGCATCCTTCTTGGAGGCGAAGCCGGGAAGTCAAAAGTTCGGTTTCAAAATCCTTCAGTGGCAGAATCAGGGATGGTTGGATCACGTTCTGAAAGATCCATCCATTCCAGTCATTCTGCAATGGCGAAAGGATCCTGTTCGGCATTATTACTCTGTGATATCAGCTAAGGAATCCGGGGTGTATCACGCAAAACCGTTACTTGCAACGATCCAGGATAGATGCCGAAACTCGTTGCAAAGCGCGCGACAAGGTGAATTTTGGTACGTCGGCTTTGCGATCAAAAGCGTGATGAAGATAGCAGCGACCTCGTTTTTACTCCGTCGATCGTATCAGCCGAAATTACGAACTATCGATTTAGAGCAATTCCAATTTTTCCTTGAGGCACGTCGAGCTTGGTTGTCGAAATCTCACGAGCAACTCGAATCTCGCTCAGGTTCATGGATAGAGGTGACCTATGAGGACCTCGCCTATGCGGATCGTACTCGAACATTAAGTCGCATTCAGGATTTTCTGGGAGTCACGTCGAGGGAGCTGAAGTCGACGTTTACCAAGCTCAATCCAGAACCCTTGGATTCATTGTTTCGAAACATGAGTGAGTTGCGAACTTTTTGTAATGAGCATTCGATTGACTGCAACTAGTAAATTTCCCCGGATCGACTTTCTTCGCGTGTATGAACCATAGATTTAATGCGATTTCTACATTTGACAACATTTTACCCCCCTTGGAACTTTGGCGGGGATGGAGTGTTCGTATAGCAGTTGGCTCACGCACTTTTGCGAGATGGTCATCACGTTGAAGTAGTCCATTGCCTAGACGCTTATCGAACTTTGTCTGCGTCAATTTCGAAGTTCAATGAGATACCACCGGACGATGGAGTTGTAGTTCATTCGATGAAGAGTGTCTGGGGGGCATTGTCTCCAGTAGGTACACATCAGACCGGATACCCTATGTTTAAGGCGGGTAGGCTTCGGGAAATTCTGAACCGAGATTTCGACGTCATACATTTTCACAATACATCGTTACTTGGACCAAAAGCGTTTGAGCTAGTTCCAAAATCGAATCGATCCGTTTCGTTCCACACGTCTCATGAATTGTGGTTGGTCTGTCCAACCCACACGCTCTGGAAAAATGATTCGAAGATTTGTGATAAACGCACCTGTATCTCGTGCACATTGCGTTACAAGAGGCCTCCGCAATGGTGGAGATATACCGGTATGTTGAATCGTGCAAGTCTTTGCATAGATCAATTCCTTGCACCCTCTGAATTCGTCGCTCGTACTTTGCGTGATCATGGGTTCAATTATCCAGTCGACTATCTGCCAAATTTTGTTGCTGATGATTTGGACTGTCCAAAGGATCACACTTTGAATCAAGCCAAATCCTACGTCTTCTATGCGGGAAGACTCGAGCCGATCAAAGGACTGGATTTTGCTATTAGAGCTTGGAGCATGATTCCAGATATTGAATTGGTTATTGCGGGGAGCGGAATGCAACAAGGAGAGTTGCAGCAACTTGCTTCCTCGAACCCCCGCATCAAGTTTCTAGGCCGCCTGCCTCGCGAGAGTCTCGGGCGATGGTATTCCGGCGCGCTGGCTACGATAGTCCCCTCGGTTGGCTTTGAGAATTGTCCATTGGCTTGCCTTGAGTCATTTTCATGTCGCACACCTGTTTTAGGATACAGCCAAGCGGGAGTCAAAGAGCTGATCGAAAAGAGCAATGGAGGATTGCTTTACCAGACACCAGAGCAACTAAAAACGGCGGTTCAATGGTTGCGTGACGACCCATTGCTCAGAGATCGCTTTAGCTAACAACGGATTTGAATCTTGGAAAGCAAATTGGAATGAGCGATCTCACTTGAATCAATATTATAAGATCATCGAACGGGTACAATCCTTGAAAAGGAAAAGGTAGATGCGCTATGTTTGATTGTTCTGATACCGATGGTAGTTCTTCAGAATATGAAACCGGGGGGGGGATGGACGTCGTAGTCCCTATAGCTGCCTGCTATACAGGGTCGTAAACTTAGGAGATATGATCCAAACACTAGCACTTAGTCGACTGTTGCCTCCGACTAACGGTGTGTTTCGACATGCAATGGATCGAACGAAGCCAGGGCAAACGCTTGTGGTCAACGGCTTTTTTGACCGCAATCCTCCACCGCGAACCCGTCGGACCACAATTTTTGCAGGCATCAGTGGACCTTACTGGTACAAACAGAAGTACTATGCGTGGTTAGGAAGCTCGGCTGCTCCTATCGGCGCGAGGGATCCGAAAACAGCTGAACTGCTATCTCGCAATGGCCTCTCAACAGAGATGATTGGTTGCGCTACCATGACCTTTCCGAAGTACAGCGGGCCACGAAAGGGTATCTTTTCCGTCGATTATTCAGGTCCTGGCGTCTCCTTATCGCATAAGATTGCTCGTTCGATGAACGTAGTCGAGCAGTGGGAGTAAGCGACGAAGTACTTGGATTACTACCGTACTGCAGAAGCGGTTTACACATCGAGGCTCCATGTGGCCATACCGTGTTTGGCGATGGGTACTCCCGTCTTTGTTGCTTCACCAGACAGCGCGCCATTGCGAGAACGGTTCACTCTTTTGGAAGAATTCGGCGTCAAATATGATCAGATCTGCCGCATAGATTTGAGCGCATGGGCTTCAAGGTACCGAGAGTTTCTAGGTTGCCATCTCGGAATACCAATCACGGAACGAGACCCAGTCCTCCCGAGCTTATGTGAACCGGACCGACTCCATTCAACCGAAACCATTCAAATGGCTCGCTTCGATACCCAGTCTTGGGTATCGAGTCAATTGTCGTCGATTTGGCACACGTTTGCCTCGGCGAAGAAGAAATGAGAGCGTACAATCACCCCGGATTTTGGTATTGATTTAGGAGGTAGACTTTTGTGAGTCACGGTTCCCTTTCTTAATCCTTACCGAGAGTTCACTATGCCAAGACTTCGTCGTGAAGAGACTGCCCAACGGTGGGCGAGTCGCGTCGCTCAATTCGAAAACTGCAACTTGTCCGTTGCTCAGTTTTGTCCGTTGCTCAGTTCTGTGAGTCGATCGATTGCTCGGTCGGTTCGTTCTACCTCTGGAAACGTAAGCTGGCGAAAACGACTCCAGCATCCTCCGCTTTCCTTCGTGTACAAACCTCGATCCCAGCTCCATTAGGTATCGAAATCAAACTCCCCTCAGGAATCTCGATCTGCATACCGCTAACGGCTGCCAACTCGCTTGCTGAAATACTCGAACCAGTCTCTTAAGCGATGTTCGCAACGGAGGCTTGTTCATGTTCCTCAACAGTCGATGCAATCGCAAGCGCGAGAAGTTTATCAACGCCAACCAGCTACTTCTCGAATTCCCAGAAGACAAAGAACTACAAGCTTCCCTGGAAGCCGCTCGCAAAGAAGCCGAGGAAGAAGTCGAGCGGATTAAGTCCTCTGTGCGAGATGGGTATTACTAGGAGATCAATATACCAAATGACTTCTTCAAGGGAGCAAGCACCAGGTGAGGGTAACTGCGGAAGAGCGAATGTTCCTTGAAAACATCCGATCCGGCACGGCAAAAGTCGAAAAGGTCCTTTGCAACATGGTCAAGACGACCGCAGTTGGCGTTGGTATAAAAAACGCTTGGTTAGCGGATCAGGAAGTTTCGAGTCTCAAATCCTAATAGTGGAGTTGTCTCATCTTCTTTGTACCGCCCGGTGCGGACCCGCATGTACGGTGGTATAGGGAGGGTGCCCGGAAACGGGCATCCTCACCTGGTCTATGATGATCCGTTAAGGGTTAGCGAATGCGTCTGAGTGCGTCAGCTATATCTTTCTTGAGATGATCGGAGATGTTAGGGGCTTTCGCAAGTTCCTGTAGTGCAGGGACCGCTTCCCTGGCATCCGACCCGAGTTTCGCAAGAGCATCAACTGCAGAACTCGCAGGTTGACCAAAAAAACCTTTATGGTTTTCCAGTGCGCGAATGTACGCGGCAATCACCCTCGGCTCCGAGATGCCGCGTTTGCTAAACGCTTTAATCACGAATTCAGCCACCAATTCGTCTTCGTCTTCCATCAGAGGAAGGCAACGTGTCACCGCTGAATCTGGATCGACTGCAAAAAATGCATCTACCAGTCCCAAACGGATTAGTGCGGATTTGTGTTTCTTTGCACGTTCAAGTGAATCAAGTAGCGGGCGAGCGAAAAGACCAAGTTGAGTGATCGCATCCGGAGCATCGTTTACAACGAACTCGTCTTCCATATCATCGAGGATCATTCGTTCCAATAGATCCAGAGATTCATGAACCGGTGCCTCATTGATGCTGCAGAGGGCCGCAGCAGACCAGATTCGAACATTCTCGTCATACTCTCGCCCTGTGAGCTCTTTGAGCTTCGGTATTGCATCCGATGCCCTCGGTCCAATCTTGGTCAAGAGGCGAGCCACACGGCCCCTTAGCTTTTCCGG
>CAZACJ010000123.1:0-10000 GCA_964483385.1 uncultured Pirellula sp.
GAAGACGAACCCACACATCCGACCAATCCCTATTGCGCTGCAAGCCCTGTCACAGTAGAAAGTGGAAAGTAGAAGCAGGTGGGCAAATTGCTTTCAAACCAAAATTTCACGCACCACACGCCCTGCAACGTCGGTCAAACGATAGTCTCGTCCCGCATGGCGGTACGTCAGCCGTTCATGATCCAGTCCCATACAATGCAACATTGTGGCATGCAAATCGTGCGTATGCACCGCCCCCTCAGCAGGCAATATCCCATGCTCATCCGACTTGCCATGGACCAACCCACCGCGCACGCCACCACCAGCCATCCAAGAAGTAAAAACAAGATTATGATGTTCACGGCCCGGGTGATCGGCCGTTTGGTGAAACGATGTTCTTCCAAACTCCGTGGTCCATACGACGAGCGTTCGTTCGAGCATGCCACGCGCTTTGAGATCTTTGAGCAACGCTGCAATTGGCCGATCGATCTTCTTCGCTAACTTTTCGTGATCCGCCATGTTGCCATGCGAATCCCAATTTTCCCCACTATTCGAACCTGTATCGATCAACTCGATGAAACGGACGCCCCGTTCCGCAAAACGCCGCGCTACTAAGCACTGCCATCCGAACCCCTGAGTTTGCCCTCGCTGCAATCCATACATCTCCAGCGTTTTTTCCGTTTCACCAGAAAGATCTAATGCTTCCGGTGCCTCATTCTGCATGCCGAAAGCCGTTTGGAACGATTTCGCTCGGGCGTCTAGGAATGAATCTAATGGACTTGCAGAAGCATGTTCGTCATTGAGGCTTTGGAGGAATTCCAACTCCAACGACTGTCCTCGCCCTCGGTTCGAATTCGGACGCAAATGAGGTAAAGGCTCTTCACCCGGAACCACATGCGTACCTTGATGACAACCAGGCAAGAAATCGCTACCCCAAGTCTGTGCACCTGCGTAGGGCAACTGAGGTGCAATTACGACAAATGATGGTAAGTTTTGGTTGACGGTCCCTAATCCATAGCTGACCCAAGCTCCATGGCTTGGCCTCGCAAATTGCGCGGAACCTGTGTGTGCCGCAAGGGTACCTTTGTCATGTCCGTCGCTATCGCAATGCATCGCATTGAGGATGCACATCTCGTCAACCATTCCGGCGAGCTCAGGAAACAAATCGCTAACCCACGCGCCCGACTCCCCGTGCTGAGCAAAGTTCCATCGTGGGCGAATTAAAAAGCGTTCAAAAGCTCCTGGCTTATTTAGCCATCGACTTGCTGTAATCTTTTTCCCGTGGTCTTTAAATAATTGCGGCTTGTAATCAAAAGTGTCCACATGGGAAACGCCACCTGTGGAATACAAGAAAATGATTCGGTCTGCCGTCGCCGGAAAATGACCGGGCCTGGCCGCTAGAGGATCCGCATCCGCCTCCTTCGCGCGAGACTGCGTCTCTTGGGTTTGCTCGAGTAGGCTCAAAAAAGCCACCGCGCTTAGACTACGTGTAGCATGATGCAAAAACGAACGACGCCCCTGCGACGGTTGAATACCCCACATGGCTTACTCCAAACTCAAAAAGCGATTGCTGCTGATCAACACACGACAGAGAGCTCCCCACCGTTGCAACTCTTCAAGTGTCACTTCACTGCGACCCTGCTGTGCCTCTTGTGTAACTAGCCCCTGCTCCCCTGTAACTAAATAGGTTTTTAGGAATTGTTCAGCACGGGCTATTTGTGCTGAGCTAGGACGCTCCGCAGTGGTCAGTCGATATGCCAAAACGATTCGATCTTGAATGCTGGTCGCTTCGACAAGTATCCGTCGAGCGAAGTTTTCTGCACAGCGATGGACAAACGGTGCATTCATTAAATACAGTGTCTGTGTCGGAGTAGTCGTGGTGAAGCGTTCGGCAACACTCTGATTGGGATCAGCACCATCAAATAATCCTAAATAGGGATGCCGCCTGTTCCGCTGCTGCATCAGATACAAACTGCGGTGGTTCGAATCATAGACCGCATAGAAAGGATTGTGGATGGTAAAACCCCAAGTCTCGACCTTGGGGAATGGATGCGGTTTCGGATGGGTTTGGTCCAATAAGCCACTGACCTGCAACATCGAGTCGCGAATCGATTCCGCATCCAGTGGTCGTTTGGGCATCCTCCACCATAAGCGGTCTTGCGGGCTGTTCTTGTCCAAGCCTGAATCACTTTCCAATCGATAGGTCTGAGATAGAACCATCGCACGATGCAAGCGTTGCACATCCCAACCCGAATCGATGAAATACTTAGCGAGATAATCAAGCAATTCTGGATGGCTCGGTTGCTCGCCGCGCACGCCAAAGTCACTCGGCGTCGCGACCAGTCCTTTGCCGAAATGCCATTGCCAGACTCGGTTGACCCATACCCGTGCGACGAGTGGATTGTCGGCTTTCGTCAACCATCTCGCTAAATCCAATCGCCCGCTCGCAGTCGACGGCTCACGGATCGGTTCGGCCCCTAAGACCGATAGATTCCGCCTTGCAACTACATGTGCGACTTTGTCAGGCTCACCACGCAACTGAAGTTTCGCATCGGTAGGTGTCCCTTCGCTGACTCCATACGCCACAGAATAGGCTTTCTCTGTGAGCAGTCTCGCTTTGTCGCCCTGCAATTGCTTGATCTCTTCTTCATGCTTGCGCCTCATCTCCGCAAATTCTGCTTGCTCCGCTTCGGTACCTTTTCGTTCTCGCGTGGCCGGAGATGCATCGACTTGAGGAAACGGTTTAATGTCGAGTCCGAGATTGTCTAGATCGCGGCGTGATACTTTTCCCTCGACAGGCCCAAACCCATCGCTGATGAAGGTATCGGCTACACCGTCCCAGTTCGCCGGCAATGCAACAGTGGGTAAGGAGACATAGGTATCACCGTGTCCAAGCGTGCCGGTAATGGTCTGCGTGGCGCGGTCTAATTTGAGCTGCAAGTGGTACCATTCTCCCGGAATGAGTGACTGCAATTCTCGCCACTTGCCGTTTTCCTTCATAGAGAACTGGGTGCTGGTAATCCCACATTCGACTGCAATGGACTCAATGATCCCGCGTCCCAAGTACAACCGAAACGATCCGTCGGGGACTTCGCCTGCTTGCGCAATCGGGACGCGGAAGTCGAGTGTGAAATGCAACGGTTGATCTTCGCGGATTCGCAATGCTCTCTTGAAGACGTAACGAACTCCTTCATAGGGAGTACCCTCACCGACACGAACTCCGCGCGTTCCCGTCCCGAAAACATGTTGGTAAGGACTCTGTGCTTCTGCAGTCACCTCGTTCGGTCCTGCGGAGAGCCAAACGTCCTTCGGTGGCTTGGATATTTCTTGGGCCTCAAAGTCCGTATCGATTCCTCCCGCGAAAAATGCGGGATCGAGTGCAAATTGATTCGATTCAGCTATCGCTAATTGAGCATCGATCGCCGCGATCGCATCCGCTTTTTCTTTGTCGCGTCGTGCCGCTTGCTCACGCGGTATCAGCGGTGGGAAGTGAGCTGGACGCTTCTGCTCTTCACCTCCCGGAAAAGCCCAACGCGTGCTCTGTAAAATCCCATACAGTGCGTAGTAGTCCTCCATCGTTACCGGATCGTATTTGTGATCATGGCAACGCGCACATCCGAGGGAGAGTCCTAAGAGTGAGCGTCCCAAGCTATCGATGGCGTCGGCGAAATCCAAGTGTTGGAAATCGGGATTAGGGGCATAGCCGTACCGTTTACCAACAGCCAAAAAACCAGTTGCTGTTACCATGTCGGCGTAACGCTGCGGGTCGATTGTATCACCGTGACCTTGTTGGTCTTCGTTTTGTTCGTCGTTGCTATTTTGGCCGTTAGCAAGCTGTTCAGCGAGAATATCTCCCGCGATCTGCTCGGTGATGAATTGGTCCCAGGCCATGTTGGATTGAAAAGCACGAACTACCCAGTCGCGATAGCCAACGGCTTGCGGCACAGGATAATCTGCGCCATCACCCGCCGTATCTGCATACCTAGCAACATCCAACCAATGCCTAGCATATCGCTCTCCGTGCGTGGGAGAGGCTAGTAGTCGATCGACAACTTTTTCATAAGCTAGTTCCGATTCGTCTGCTTCAAAAGCGTCGAGCTCCTCTGGCGTTGGGAGCAAACCTGTCAAGTCGAGACTGATTCGGCGCAGCCATCGAGCTCGGCTGGTTGAACGATTGGCCTTTACTCCCGCTTGATGCCGTTTTTCCGCGACGAATGCATCAATGGGTTCGTTGATTGCAGATTCGCTGTCAGCGAACTTCGAAACTTCTTCAGCAATCGCGATAGAATGAATTGGCTGAAGAGACCACCAAGCGGCAGCTTCTTCGCGAGTTAAGCCACCTAGTCGTTGTTGGGCAATTCTCGGATCAAACGCACCTTGAGCGATCCAGTTTCGCAACTCTTGAATTTCGTTTGGGTCAAGAGGCGATGCATGCTCTGGGGGAGGCATGGGGCTGTAACCATCTGCATGTTCTACCGCAAGCACTACGAGACTTGCTGCGGGATCCTTCGGCACGATTGCGGGTCCCGAGTCCCCACCTTTCATCCACCCATCACGCGAGTCGAGAGCTAATCCTCCGCTGGTTTTCTTCGATTCCTGGGAGTGGCATTCCAAGCAGTGTTTGATGAACAACGGACGGATCTTGGACTCGAAATACTCTTCTGAGACACGAGTGTCTTCAGGTGTTTTGGAATCTTGTGCAGTTGCGAGCGAGTCCCAGTGTTGTGGTCCGCTGATTAGGACCCCAGCAAGAACGAAGTATGCCCAGAAACTACAACTGGTCCAATGTGCGACGCGGGTTGACTTGCTTTGGGGTGTTCTGGCGCAAGCAGATGCCATGGCGATTAGGAGGGTTGAGAGAGTTCTGGGGCAGGGGGGGTAGCTAGAGCATCTAAGGATAGAGTTCCAACTGTCCTAATGATTTTAGCAAGAAGTCGCAGGTGGGGGTGCTGAGAATTGACGCGACTTTTCCAATTCAAGGATCACATTGCGTTTAGAAAGTAACAAGAGAACCTGAGGTGGAGTGGTTTAAGACCGATTGCCAAAGATCCTCAGAAGACGCTTGCCGAACTTCGTCGATCGCCGCTGCGGTGACTTGGATGCGGTCGAGGCGTTGAACCGGTAGACCATGCGTCAAAAGTTCTCGCGGCGGGAGTACAACAAGCATGGCTACAACACTAGGGTTCGAAAGGACGGCCAAGCAGCGCGTTCGGAAGTCGGCTTCGCCTAAATCGATTTGTTGGTCGCCGATTTGTATATTCCGAGGAGTCACGGCAGCAACGAACTGACCGGGTTCCAAAGCAAGTTCTGCGGGTCGTTTTAGTAACCACTGTGCGACTCGCTCATTCCAATCGTCAGGATCTGAGGTGGCGCAAAGTCCATCGATCGTTATGGTTCCAGATTGTTGTTTTGGAAAGAGCATTTCCAAAATCGCTTTACCAACCGGCCTTGGTTTTCCAAACAGCGGAAGAACGTGGGGACCGAGCGATGGGCCCGCGTTGACTTCGACCACCGCCCCTCGCTGTTCTTTAAGTGGCTTTGATATGTCTTCTGCAAGCACATCCAACCCAGCGATATCCAATCCGATCATGCGGGCGGCTAAAGCAGCTTGCTGGGCTGTCAGTAGATGGACTTCTTCGGTGCAATCGGTGGTTAGATCTCCCGTTCGCCGTACCAAAACTTCACGGTCAGCAACAGGTATTGAATCAACATCGAGCCCTTGTTTTGCGAGTTCGATCTTGGCTGCCGCATCGAGTTTCAAGACTCCCAGAGGGTCAGTGTAGGCTTCGCCTCGCCGAGGATCTTCGTTCAGTCGTTCTACCAATTGTTCAACGGTTGAGATCCCATCGCCTCGAACTGTTTCCCAGTGACCGCGAGCTGCGGCGATCAATCGATTACCGACAACGAGCAAACGATGATGTTGTCCACGAGCGAATTGCTCGACCATTACATCTTGCGTTTGACCATCTTCGATGGCCCAATGATAAGCTTTTTCGACTTCGTTTCTCTCGGTTAGTTCAATGGAGATCCCGCGTTGATGGTTTGCGTCTTTGGGTTTGACCACCACGGGTAATCCAACTTCCAAGGCTGCTTTCCAAGCATCATCGGGGCTTGTCACAAGCCGACCGAGGGGGACAGGCACACCGACATTGCGGAGCAACCTTTTTGTGAGATCTTTATCGCTGGCAATCGACTCTGCGATTGCGCTTGTCGCATCGGTTTCCGCAGTCCAAATACGCCGTTGATGTACTCCTTCGCCGAGTTGGCACAACGAACCACTGGTCATGCGATAGTAAGGGATCCCCCGCGCGGTGGCGGCATCGAGGATCGCGCGGGAGCTCGGCCCAAGACGTACGTCGTCTGCGTAATCAAAAAGTTCGCGGAACTTCTTAGCAATGGGGTATTCTTCGGAGCGTTGTTGCGATTCCGTTGAGGCCCAAGTAATCAGTTCCCAAGCGAGTTCGAAACAGCGAATGGCGAGTAACTCTTCTTCCATTTCCAGCGGAAGAACTTTGTCGCATACGCAATCTTCGCTTGAAGCCAGTGAGCAAGCTGGAGTAAGCGATGCGACTGGCACTCCGGCCATTGCCGACATCCACTCGGCGAGACGAAGGAGTGCAATTGCGATCGTGCACTCGTTGCGATCGACGCGATGAAGATGGTCGAGGGTAGAGTAAGCGGTCGCGACACTATCGGAGTGTGTTGTTGTGAATCGCCCTGAGTCGAGAAAGGAACGCAAAAGGGTTACGCATCGCTCGGCCCGTGGGTAATTCCGAGTTGCTAACTCTTGAGGAAGGTAGACTTCGAGCACTGGACGACGCGACCAGCGATTCGGCCCGAGAATCGCCAGGGTATGCCAAATCGGCTCCGTTTCGGTCATCTTAGAAGTGGTCTGGATGGTTTACGGATTGGATGTTCTGCCGTCGTGCGACTTTCTCTGCGTCAATCCCTTGTGGATTCACCGATGGGATCGACGGCGCTGGATTGTTGGAACTGCTAGAAGACGGTGCAGTAGGTTCAAGCAATTTCGGGTTCCAATTGGGTTTTGCGTCCAAGCCTACAGGGGCTTTCAGCGGCAAAAAGTTCATCGGAGGTGGTTCGACGGGAGTTGGCGTTGGGCCGTAATTGGATTTTGCTCCCGGAAATGGATTCGCTGGAATTGATCGACTCGTTGGATACTGCGGATTCTGAAGTTGGGGTGTTGGATACTTCGGTAGCGTTCCTTGCGCGAACGAGTCTTTTGCAGGGCTGCTGGTCGCTGAATCGATCGGCACAACTGGTAATCGGTTCATCGGTACCATGTTGGCAACGCGTGGATCCGAATCGCTCCAGAGTTTGGCAGATCCCGAATTTGGTACTCCGCTATTGGAGCCAACAGAGGTAGAACCTGCAGAACCGGAGCCGATAGCCCCAGCGCCTATTGGAGCAGATTGCGACGACGGGGCAGGGGAGTTGTTCAGAGGCAAGCTCGGCGCTCGAGCCGCTTCAGGATCAAGCGTCGCACCGCTCGTGACAGGTGGCTGGGTCGGAGTTGTCGTTGGAGCAAGCCCACTCGGCGGGAGTACGGGTTGCGAAGCATCCGTAGCTGGCTTGGCAGGAAGATACGTTACCGGTCCATAAGGGACAACGGAGCTAGCTCCCGGTACCACTGGCGGAGTTAAATTCCCTGTAGTGGGGCACAATCCATTTGGGCAATTTGCGGTTGGTTGAGCACCACCGTAATACACACCATTGGAAAGTGGAGTTTGTGATGGTACCGTGCCATTGGCGGAAGCACTGATGGTAGTAGGGGCAGTCGCCGAAGTTTGTGGAACAGTAAACGGCGTGAAAGTCGCTTGGGTCGAATACGACGTCGTTGGATTCGTTATGGCTGTGTTCGGTGCTGCCGAATAGGAGGGCATTCCAGAAGTGATCGAAGTACCCGGCTGAACTGCTGGGACTTGAATGCCAGAATTAGGAAGGGATTGAACTGCCGGATAATTTGGAATTGCTGGTGGCGCGATCACCGTAGAAGCTGCGGCGGGTGCAAGAGTCGGCAGCATGGTGTTGCTTGATGCAACTCCAGTGGGGTAATAGCCAGGTTGATTGATTGCCGGCCATTGATTGGAAGCTTGTGCGTAAGCACCACCTACGGGTGTAGGTGCGATCATAGGAACCCGGGCAGCTTGGTATTGATACGAAGTGCAAGGTTGAAGTGATGTGACTGTAGTCCCGTAGTTAGGATCGTATTGTGTGACAGGTCGATAGTAGGTCACTGGGGTACGTTGCCATTGCGTATCGTAAGAGGCGGTTGGCATCGCAGAGACAACGGTTTGGGGGATTCCGTTCGGGAGACCGGTACCTGTATTCGGGGGCATCATGCCGTAGTTTCCGTAGTAGCTGGACATCGTCCCGTTGGAAGGGGTGATGGGCGTAACCGGAATCATGGGACGGGCAGCAGTATATGGATTCGCACCGTTGTTGATTGCGTAAGGTGCACCGACTGGGTAGGGAGCGGGTGGTTTGCTTCCGCAACACCACTGAGCGTGGGCCGTCCCGCTGAAAAGTGTACTGGCTGACACCAGTGTGCCAGTTGCGAGTATCGACATCGTCCACAAGACCCGCAGTCGACGCGAACGACGATAGGCGGAACGTGCAGAAGTAGTCAGCGGCGAGGGAGAAGTTCGATGCGATTGCGTCATGGAATCATCCGGATCGTTGGAACGGGTGGCAGAACGGGCCGCGCGAGGGTACCTTGGTTCTGACAGCTTTCTATGAGATGCTACATCCCATAGGCTGGTCAATCAGAACATTAGTATATTTCACCAGCAAAAAAAAGAATCCGGAAAACCGGTTCTGGTTCTGCTGCTTCTAACGATTGCAACGAGACGGGAATGGGCAAGTCACAACGGGGAGGAGCTCGTCGTTCGCTAGTAGCGAATGTAGAGGATATTCCGGTCGAGTCGATCGCGGATTGGGCAAACTGGCCCTATCGCATTGGCTGTCCAGTCTGGGGGTGCCGCCATTGGGGTTCCGTCGTGTATCCCGAAGGAGCGGCGGCAAGTGATGGGTTAGGTTGGTACTCTCGGATGTTTCCGACGGTCGAAGGAAACAGCACGTTCTATTCGGTGCCACCTGTAGAGACGTTTGCGAAGTGGGCAGAACAGAGCGCAAGCGGGTTTCGTTTTTGTTTCAAGTTTCCGCAAACGATCTCGCACGAGAAGGGGCTGGTTGGTTGCGAGATGTTGCTCAAGGAGTGGCTATCCCGTTTGGACATTCTGGCGAAACGGGATCGATTGGGGCCAACCTTCCTTCAATTAGGCCCGTCGTTTTCTTTTGCGCAGTTTCCGCAGCTTGCCTATTTCCTCGAGCAGTTACCAAAGGAAATGCCTTGGGCCGTGGAGTTACGTCATCGCGATTGGTTTGACGAGGGGGACAAAGAATCTCGTTTGCACGATTTGCTCGAACGGTTGCAAATCGATCGTGTGTTATTTGATTCGAGGCCACTGAATTCGATGGCGGCAGGAGATGCAACCGAATCTGCATCGCAGGTAAGAAAACCGAAGGTGCCTTTGCGACGAACGGTCACTGGAAAGCGTCCCATGGTTCGGTTGATCGGTCGCAATAGCGTCGAGGAAGTATTGAATTATTGGGACGAGTGGGCGGTGGTGATCGCCGATTGGATTGTCTCGGGATTAGAACCGTGGATCTTTACCCATGCGCCAGATGACACTTATGCACCATCGCTGGTTTATGCTTTGCATACACGTGTGCAGCGACTTCTCGAAGAGTTCGGTAGGGCAGGGGGGTTAGCGTCTCTCCCGAGTTTGGATTCTTACTTACAAGCTGTAGCGTGCAACAAGCAAAAGGGTGACCAGGTTCGTGAATCGGGTTGGGTGCAGCGCGATTTGTTTGGAGATGAGTTAACGTGAGAAGTAGCTTTTTATTACATGAATCAAAGACTCCTAGAAGACCGTAAACCATGAGCCGGAATGCGCGAGCACCGGGTGTTTTTTGAGCCGGAATGCGCGAGCACCGGGTG
>CAZACJ010000124.1:0-9924 GCA_964483385.1 uncultured Pirellula sp.
AAACAGCTTTGTTTCCCTAACTCGTTTGCATACTGCGGTTCCAGAGCCAACGAGCTTGCTTTTGACCGCAAGCGTCGCGACGCTCGGATTATGGCGCGGGCTGACGCGTCGAAAGAAAAATATCAAGCCGTAAACTGTCCAATCACGTTACCCGACGTGGCCGCAACTTCCTACCCACCGCACGCCGCATACCACTCGGGGGCGACTCCACCACTATGCCGCGGGCTGGTTGTACTCTCGTACCAGCCGCCACACTACCGCTCAACTCAACACCACCGCTCAACTCAACACCACGCCGTCGCAACTCGAGAACCTGCACATACTCCGCTCCAAAAAATAAAATCGAAATCCCATAATAACACCACAACAACAACGCTATAAACGAGCCTATAGCTCCATAAGCCGTCGTATACCGCATCCCAATAAAAAAAGCGCCCAACAAATCTCGACCAATCTCCCAAACGACCGCCGCTAACAACCCGCCCCGCAACGCATCCCGCCAATGCACCCTTCGCTTGGGCAATACACGGTATATCAATGTGAATAACATGGTATTCGCACTGACCGCTCCCAATAAATCAAACAAGTTGAAGAAATGCCCCACCGATGGCAACGTTCGCGTCGTGACCGAACGAACTTGAGATACCGCCATCGTCCCTATAAACAAACCTATCAATAACCCACCCAAACCCACTAACATCGTAAATGCAAAAAAACGATGCCTGACCAACCTCTCAATCTTCTTGATCCACTGCTTCTCCTTCGATACCGGGATTCGGAATATTCGATCAAAACCTCGATCAATCTGAGCAAAAACCCCTATCGCCGCAAGAATCGCTGCGAACAACCCGGTCGGACCTCCAACAATCGAGTGATTCGTCAAATGCTTAAGTACCTGCTCGACTTGCCCCCTCGCCTCTGCAGTCGTAGAAGCCTCCACGGCATCGAGAATCTCTACCTGTACATCAATCCCAAATTTCGTGAATCCTAAAACCAACCCAATACCCGAGATCAACAAAAGAAACATCGGGAACATCGACAAAGCCAAATAATAAGCCACACTCGCCGCTAAACTACCCGCATCGTCTTCTGCCCAACGTATCCCCGCATCGCGTACATTCGGGAAAAAATCTATCACCCATCGCTTGCCCTTCCGAACTACCTCCGTCTCAGGCAACACATCCAACGCATGCGCAACGATCCGCTGCGCTTCTTCTTTCATCTGAAATCCATTCGATTTTTCGCCGTCAAAGAACTTTCCGTAGCTCATGGTGGAGCGGATTGTAGAGATTCCCGATCTCTGTCGCTAGCGGAACCTAAATCGATCCAATGTAGTACAATGCGCAGAGATTTTCCCAATTTCCGCACTCGCCGTTCCAAAGAATTGAGGAATAATGCCCCACGCAAAAGACAGCAATTCTGCCCGTCCTTCGCAGTTTGCCTGCTCGTAGCGCTAAATCATCCCCTTACGTCCCATTCTCAAACCTATCCCTGAATTCATGCAAGCAAATCCAAATCCTACTCCCTCAGGTCAACCAACCCCAATCCCCACCAAACCCGCCGCCCCTCTGGCCCCCCTGCCCCCCCTCGACCAAGTCCCCATCGACGCAATCCTGTTCGTCTCCTTCGGGGGCCCAGAAGGTCCAGACGATGTAATCCCCTTCTTGGAAAACGTCCTCCGAGGAAAAAATGTTCCTCGCGAACGCATGTTAGAAGTCGCCGAACACTATCAACATTTCGGCGGCGTAAGCCCCATCAACGAACAATGCCGCGCACTGATCGCTGCAGTCGAAACGGAATGCAAAAATCGTGGACTCTCGCTTCCTATCTACTGGGGTAATCGCAATTGGCACCCACTGCTGAACGATACCTTCGAGCAGATGAAACAAGACGGCAGACGCCGCGCAATCGCTTTCTTCACTTCCATGTTCAGCTGCTACAGCGGCTGCCGTCAGTACCGTGAGAACCTAGCAGATGCAATCTTTGCCGTCGGCGAAGGTGCTCCGCTCGTCGAAAAAGTTCGTAAAGGCTTCAATCATCCGAAATTCATCGAAGCCCAAGCGGACTGTTTGCGCGATGCATTGGCACAACTACCAGAAGAGTCCCGCAAAAATGCACCTGTCCTTTTCTGCGCTCATAGCATCCCCATGTCGATGGCTGACAATTCTCGCTATGTCGCTCAACTCCAAGAAGCAGCCAAACTCGTCTGCAACGCGGTCGGTCACGAACGTTTTGAACTCGTCTTCCAAAGCCGCTCCGGCCCACCTCAACAACCCTGGCTCGAACCCGATGTTTGCGATCGCATCGAAGAACTGCATCGCACCGAAAACCTAAAACAAGTGATCCTACAACCCCTTGGGTTTATCTCGGATCACATGGAGGTCCTCTACGATCTCGACGAAGAAGCCATCGGCAAATGCAACGAACTTGGAATCCAAGGTGTTCGAGCGAAATCCGTAGGTGTACACCCAGCGTTCGTTTCCATGATCGTGGATCTGATCCAAGAAAGACTCACAGCAGGTACACCCCGCCCATGCCTTGGTGAGTACGGCCCTAGCCACGATTTGTGCCCCGCAAACTGCTGCCTATACCCTCAAACCGGTAGACCGGCCCGCCCAACGTAACCGACTCACTGCGTTTCGACGCAGACACCATTGCGAAAGGGCACACTATGCCTTCCGAATCGCCAACCGAACTCGAGATCGCCAGCGAAGTGACCCTGCCGCGAGTTCTCGGACTAGGTATGGCGATCGCTGTTGTCGTCGGAAATACCATCGGCTCAGGGATCTTCGTAAAACCTGGCCGTATCGCGGCTGACGCTGGCAGTTTCCCCCTCCTTTTTTCGGTTTGGGGGCTCGGCACCATTCTCTGCATTCTCGGCGGTCTGTGCCTCGCCGAACTCGCGTCCATGCACCCTCGCTCCGGTGGACTCTATGTCTATCTCCGCGAAGCCTACGGCCCCCTTCCAGCCTTCCTGTTCGGTTGGCAAGAGTTCCTCTTCGCTCGCCCTGCTTCCACCGGCGCTCTGGCGGTCATTTGTAGCAACTCGCTCGGTCGTATCCTTCATTGGGACCTGTCCACCACAACAAGCGTCCTTCTCTCGACGATCCTCATCTTCACTATTGCAACCTTCAATGCACTAGGCGTCCTATGGGGTGCGAGACTCCAAGCCGCCACAACCATTATCAAATGCGCTTTGGTTGCTGGCATCGCTTTGTTGCCATGGTGTGTATCACTAATCGGAACCCCTGCAGTACATTTCGAATTTCTTAACGAGCAAATCACTCCCGAACAAACCGGTATTGCCGCCCAAGTAGCAACTGTCTTGCTTGCCGTCATGTGGGCCTTCAACGGCTGGGAAGGTGTCGTGCCGTTATCCGAAGAAGTTCGCAATCCAGGACGCAATCTACCACTCGCTCTCTTAGGTGGCATCGGACTGCTAGGCCTGCTTTACATGGGTGCCACCCTCGCATACCACCTCGCGATCCCGATCTCCGAAATGGTTACTCCTGAACATCGAGAACATGTCGCAGAACACTTGCTCGATCAACTTCTCGGTCCAATCGGAGGTAGCCTGATGTCGGTGGGCCTAGTTCTCAGCACCCTCGGCACCATGAATAGCAACCTTCTTACTAGTCCCCGCGTTACCTACGCCATGGGACGTGATGGCTGGCTACCAAAACCCTTTGGAAAACTTCATACCACCTACCGTACACCTGTCGTTGCAATCTACTTCCAAGCTATCATGGCTTGTGGACTCGTCCTGCTCTCCGATTGGTTAATCCACAATACTGACTACTTCCACAAACGATCCATCTTTGATCTCCTCACCGACTGTATTGTGTTTGCCGCAAGCATCTTTTATCTACTTGCCGTCGGTGCCTTAATCGTGCTTAGACGTTCACAACCCAACCACCTTCGCCCATTCCGTACCCCCGGTTACCCCTGGGTTCCGATTGCTTACCTCATCGCCTACACTTGGTTCATCGGAGCGATACTGTTCGCTCAACCCGTCGAAGCTGCCTTTGGACTGGGCTTGATCCTTCTAGGAATCCCATATTTTTATCACCGATTTCATCGAACCCGAACCGATTCGTAAAAGGCTTCTTTATGCCTACCTTCTTCCAATTGCCAACGTCACTCCGGTCCGCTCGCATACGCTCTTACGCACATTCCATCGCTTTCGTGCTGGCGACTACCCTCGGCCTATGTTTATCAGATACTCGGCACACCACTCGTGCCCAGGAATCCCTCAACACAAACGCTTCTTCTCCTGCAGCAACAAACGCCTCTGGGGCATCAAAGTTACCAAATAAGATCGCAACCCTCGATGCCAATCTCGCGGACAAACTATTACCACTGATCGAAAAACATCCCGGTAAAGTAGCCGTAGCCATCCGTCATCTCGATTCCGGTGCTTCGTTCCTCTATCAACCTGACGAACCAATGCCCACGGCTAGCTTAATCAAGCTACCCACCCTGATTGCGTTCTATCGACAAATAGACTCCGGAACTATATCGCCCGATAAACTCGTCACCCTTACAGATGACGATAAAGTTCCCGGCTCTGGGATCCTGACATCCCATTTCTCTCAAGGGTCCCAGCTCTCGCTGGAAACCATCGCTCGATTAATGATCACCTATTCCGATAACACGGCAACCAATCTTATCGCTGAACATATCGGTCTGCCGGCAACCACCCAAGCGATGACGGAGCTTGGACTAAAAGAAACACAACTTCATTCAAAAGTTTTCCGCCGCGATACATCGATCGCTCCCGACCGAAGCCAAAAGTATGGACTTGGCAGCACCACCGCTTCGGAAATGCTGCGCCTTCTCGAAATGCTTCACCGCAACGAAGTTGCTTCCAAAGAATCTTGCGACAAAATACGAGCCCACCTACTGACATGCGATGATCGAACCAAATTGATGCGATTCCTCCCCGAGTCCGTCCAAGGTTACCACAAAACCGGAGCCGTCAATGAATCTAGAACCGACGCAGGATTATTCCGCACCTCAAACGGATGGATCGCTATGGTGGTTCTAACCTCAGAAAATCTGGACAAAAGCTGGGGCAACTCCAATGCTGCCGAAACTCTCATCGGCAAAATCGCACTGACTACGTTCGAGACACTTTCCCCCCAAACATCTGACGAACTCAAGCCCCAAATTCTAAAACTCGGCGCGAATGGCCTACTCGTTGAAGCACTCCAAAACGCCCTTAATGCCCGCCTTGCTCCTTCTCCCAATCTAAGTGTTGACGGTGATTTCGGTGGCATGACCGAAAAAGCTGTACAACGTTTCCAATCGTCTCAAAGCATCGAACCGAATGGCATCGTTGGCCCTGAAACCTGGGCAAAACTTGGTGAAATCAACATCCCTACCGCTTCGCAGACTCCCAAAGCACCTCTGACCGATCCCCAACCAGCCGACAGCCCCCTCGATCTGCCAAATGTATCTAGCAAAGCTTGGCTAGTGGCTGATGCCTCCACCGGAGAAATTCTCGCTGGAGAAAATCAAGATGCTCCGATGGAAATCGCAAGCACCACTAAAATGATGACCGCTTGGCTAATCGCCAAAGAGATCGAAACAAATCCCGAGCTTCTTGAAGCACCCCTCGTTTTTTCATCTCGGGCGGACAAAACTCCCGGCTCTTCGTCAACGATCCGAGCAGGAGAATCGGTATCGATTCGTGATGCTCTCTACGGGCTAATGCTCCCCTCAGGTAATGACGCTGCCGTTGCGCTTGCCGAATGGTGGGGCACTCGTCATGCAAATGCCAACACGACCGAAAACGATCCTTTAAATCGGTTCATTCAAGCCATGAACGACGAAGCAAAACAACTTGAACTGCACCACACTTCCTTTCGCAATCCACATGGTCTCCCACATCCGGAACATCGCAGTTCTTGCGTCGACCTTCTACAACTCGCAAGAGCCATCATGCAGAACGACCTTCTACAAAAAGTCGTCTCAACAAGACGTCACGAATGCATAGCCATAGGTGCCGAAGGCTACACGCGGCGAATCCTGTGGGAGAACACAAATCAACTACTAGAAATCGAAGGCTACCTGGGAATCAAAACAGGGACCACCGACGCCGCAGGGGCTTGCCTGGTCTCGTGGAGCCGACACAGCGATGGAGAAGCGTCCCCCAAAGAATCCATCGTCGTTGTTCTCGGCGCTTCAGGCTCAGCTGCCCGCTATTCGGATAGCCGAAATCTACACCGTTGGTCCTGGAAACAAAATCGTCCTTGAATCGCTACATCCGTTCTATCTCCTCCAACGCGATACCAGAACAATACCGCAGCAGAACAAAACAGACGTGAAAAATTAGGCATGAAAATGGGGGCATAAAAATGGAAGACCATGAAATCCAAAAATCAAATTCAAGCTGAACATCTGCTTACCATTCCAGATTCCCATATTCTTGCCTCCATTCGACAAGTAACCAACGCTCAAACTCATTAAACCTGATTTGAATTCAACGCGTTCCGGGGTTTTAACCGACAGATAACCAAGCTATGATACGAGCGACGTGTTGGCTACTCGGCTCGGGTTCTTCCTCTTCAGAACTTTCGTAGCTCAGCCCCCATATCGATACCATCTGGTACGTCTGACCAGCAATCGCTATTCCGTTTTCTCGCACAGTGGGATTCTCGCATGAGTATTCGCGTTTCACTCCATCATGAAACGAGTTACCACTACGACCGACTCGTATCCCTCGGTCCTCAAACCGTGCGTCTGCGGCCCGCTCCACACTGCCGCACCTCCATCGTCGCATATTCAATGAAGGTGGTTCCCACAGATCATTTCTGCAATTGGCAACAAGACCCCCAAGGCAATTACCTCGCACGGCTCGTGTTTCCAAAACAGACTCGTCAATTTCGAATCGAAGTCGATTTGATCGCTGAAATGACAGCCATCAATCCGTTTGATTTCTTTCTCGAAGCGTACGCGGAGAAATTTCCATTTCGATACGAAGACTGGCAACTTCAAGAGCTTGCACCATTTCTCAAAACTCTCCCCCTTTCACCCGAGTTACAAAAATGGATCGAGAAACTCGATCGCAGTTCTAAACCGACCATCCAAGCGATCACCGATATCAACCAACAAGTGAATCAAGCGATTCGATACGAAATTCGCATGGAACCAGGCGTACAATCGCCTGAAGAAACACTTCAGCGTCGAGCAGGCTCCTGTCGTGACTCCGCTTGGCTGCTTGCTCAGATCTTTCGGCATTTAGGAATAGCCGCGCGCTTCGCCTCCGGCTACCTAATTCAACTCGCTCCCGACGTAAAATCTCTCGACGGGCCCTCAGGCCCCGAAAGCGACTTCACCGATCTGCATGCATGGACCGAAATCTACCTTCCTGGAGCCGGATGGGTTGGGCTTGACCCCACCAGCGGACTGCTTTGCAGCGAAGGGCACATTCCCTTGGCATGCACTCCCGAACCTGCCAGCGCAGCACCTATTTCTGGAACCGTAGATGCCGCCGATTGCACCTTTGACTTCGCCATGCAAGTTACACGCATACACGAAGATCCCCGAACCACTAAACCCTATACCGAAGATCAATGGAATCGCATCGATCAACTTGGACATTCCGTCGATGCACAGCTTAACAGCGATAACATCGCCTTGACCTTCGGTGGTGAACCGACGTTTGTCTCCATGGACGACATGGATGGCGCCGAATGGACCACTGCTGCCGTCGGTCCTACCAAACGAAAACTATCAGGAGATCTTGTTCGACGCCTGCGATCTCGATTCGCCCCAGAAGGGCTTCTGCACTTCGGTCAAGGCAAATGGTACCCGGGTGAATCTTTACCTCGTTGGGCCCTTACTTGCTTTTGGCGAACCGACGGCCAACCCATTTGGAGCAATTCCCGTTGGCTCGCCGATGAATCCATCGATTACGGTTTCGGATTCGCACAAGCTCGACAATATGCCGAAAAACTTGCCGAGAACCTCAATGTCGATCCTCGTTGGTTGATGCCCGCATACGAAGACACCTACTACTACCTATGGCGCGAACAACGCCTCCCCATCAATATCCTCCCTTGGGATCCAAAACTCGCCGATCCAGAAGAACGAGCGCGGCTCGCCAAAGTCTTCCAACGTGGACTTCATCAACCCGTCGGCGTTGTCATGCCGATCCAAAAACAATGGTGGCAATCGGCCGCTCGATCCTCTTCTCGATGGGTAAGTGGCCCTTGGCCCGTTCGCCCCGAAAAACTCTTTCTCATTCCCGGTGACTCCACCATCGGTCTACGTTTGCCCCTCGATAACCTACCTGCTACACATGGCCTCATCCAAGAACAAGTCGTCCCGGCAGATCCGTACGCAACAAAACCACCACTCCCTCCAACCGCGACGATCCGGTCACAACTTCAATCCCAATCCAAAACGCCCCCCTCTGTCCCCTCGTCATCAACCGATCAATATCCTGCAGGTTCGCCAAGAGCGAACTCCCAATCGCAATCAGAATCCACAGAAACCAGCAATGCTTCCTCAGAACAAGTAATCCGCACCGCGTTATGTATCGAGCCACGCGAGGGTAAGCTCTACCTTTTCATGCCCCCAACCGAACGTCTCGAAGATTATCTCGAACTGCTCGCTGCTATAGAATGCACTTGCGAACAACTTGAGATGCCAATCGTGCTCGAAGGCTATCTACCTCCCTCTGATCACCGACTTCAAAACATTAAGGTCACACCGGATCCAGGTGTCATCGAAGTCAATGTGCATCCCGTCTCGTCCTGGAACGAATTGGTAACCAATACACGGATCTTCTACGAAGAAGCACGCAACTGCAGACTTGCAACAGAAAAATTTGATCTCGATGGGAAACATACGGGAACCGGCGGCGGAAACCACATTGTGATGGGTGGCGCAACCCCAGCCCAATCTCCATTCCTAAGACGCCCCGACCTGCTGAAGAGTCTTATCGCGTTCTGGGTCAACCACCCATCCCTGTCGTACTTCTTCAGCAGCCGATTCATCGGGCCGACAAGCCAAGCACCCCGATGCGACGAGGGTCGACGCGATACACTCTATGAACTTCAAACCGCTCTAGATCTGATTCCTTCACCATCCCAAAATCCTTCGCAATCGGTACCTCCATGGATGGTCGATCGCCTCTTGCGAAACCTACTTATCGACCTTACCGGTAACACACATCGCTCAGAAATCTGCATCGACAAACTCTACTCCCCAGATTCCTCCGCCGGTCGTCTGGGCTTGGTCGAACTACGTGGCTTCGAAATGCCCCCTCACGCAGAAATGAGCTTGGTCACCCAACTCCTAGTGCGAAACCTTATCGCAATGTTCTGGCGAAAACCATACAACGAGCCACTTAAACGTTGGGAAAACGCTCTGCACGATCAAATGCTCCTTCCGCATTACCTTTGGAAGGACCTCCGCGAAGTCCTCGTACACCTCCAAGAAGATGGATGGAATTGGGAGGAATCATGGTTTGCCCCTCACTTTGAATTCCGATTCCCGCAGATCGGATCCGTTCAGTGCGGCGACACGACACTTCAGTTGCGCTCTGCCATCGAACCATGGTACGTTCTCGGCGAAGAATCAGCAGGCGGTGGCACCGTTCGATTCGTCGATTCCAGCATCGAACGCTTAGAGGTACTTGTCCAAGGATTCGATCCTAGGCGGTTACAGTTGCTTTGCAACGGGTTCGTTGTACCACTGCAACCTACTGGAATTCCCGGAAGCTATGTCGCTGGAATTCGATACCGCGCTTGGTGCCCTCCTAGCTGCTTGCATCCTTCGATCCCAGTCCATACCCCCTTAGTACTCGATTGCTGGGACTCCCGTTCCGGTCGGCCAACAGGTGGATGCACCTACCATGTCGCTCATCCTGGTGGCAGAAACTTTGATACCTTCCCTATCAACGCTCTCGAAGCA
>CAZACJ010000125.1:0-9795 GCA_964483385.1 uncultured Pirellula sp.
CGTTGGCGTACCCGCCATACACAGACCGCAAAGCCAAGATCTTCAGAAAAGTTCTGTAGAGCTTGATTGCTCCATAAGTTTTCTTATCAAACTCGTCGAATTCGCCGGCCGAGATGTTTGACTGCACGAATAACACGTGAGCTCACCTACAATGCCGACGTGAGCGATTCGGGGGCGTCTGCAAGCATTTCCTACAAGCAGTGGAGCGCCCTGATTGCAGAACACTTCTTCAATCCACAAAATAAGGGACGAACTGTATTTTTTGCGGTCGATTCTCGTGTCTTGGCAGATGTCTCCGGACTTGCAGAGGAAGCGGCCGTGGAGTCGCTTACCAGTGCAGTCAGAGACCAAATTGCGGAATGGCGAATCAAACGCCTGCGCAACTTGACAGAAATCTGGAAGAGGGAGAGTTGGCGGGCTGAGCCTCCCCCAGCGACAGCGTTTCTCGCGTTCGTAGTGCTCGCAGCAACTCGAATGGGTGAGAACCATAACTTCTCCGCAGCTAACTTCTACGTTCCGCTGAGGCAACTTCTAGATTCCGAAGATAAACGTGTCGGTGCGCCCGGTGATTTCGCTGACCACATTCAATACTTGTGGGAAAGTGTTCGTGAGTGGCTTCGCGTGCCGTACAACGGGGAGATAGGTCTCCTGCCGCCTCGCCCTGACACTCACTACGTGAACATCGTTGAAGCGCTTCAGTTCGCGGTGGTGCGCGCCTCCCACTTTCGTAAGCTCGAAGATTTCTTCCGCCGAATCGGGTTAGAACCCGGCGAGAATATCGAAGGTTCCGATTTGGTTGAGCACCTAAAGGCCTACCTGAGGAACAGGAATGCCGACTGGGCACGCCGATTGTTGAGATTCTGTGAAGAGCACCCAAGTACCGCTGCTTCAATGGTGTCCGAAGAAGCAAGAAAATGGGACGGATTGCCCCGCGACTCCCGCACAGGACGCGCCATTGGGCGACTCGCGTTGTGTTTCAACTCAGTGAGGGACTGCACTTTGAATTTCATCCCCAAATGGGATGATCGGCTTCCACGAACAGTTCACATACAGTGGAAAAACGAGATAATCGAGTTAAACGCCCACTCTGAATCTGGTGCGGATACGGGATGGTTCGAACCGAACCCGCTTGATCCCCCAGGATTGATGGTTGAGCTTCTTTCGTCAGGTTTCGACACTGTCGGCGGTACCTACCAATTTGAATTCCAGGAATCAGACGCGTTCGCGTTTGCATATGACGAGTGGGCAACGTGCTGGACATCAGTCAACTCGATGATGCTCGAAGTCCCATACCATGTAATGGTTAGGGACGCACATAGGGACGAGGTCTTGAGTTTCTTCCGCGCAGTGTCAGCTCAGGAACCCTCTCTGCTTCTCCGCTATCCAGCATCATGGCCGACTGGATGGTCTCTGATTACCAACGTGAGAATTGATGTTCGACCTCTCGAAAAGGTACCAGAAGTCCTTCGAGCCCTAATTCCGTCGGGGTCTGGCCCACGCCTTAGGACAAGAGACGGTCTTAAAGTTGGAATAAGGGCGACAAGAAATTGTTACCTCGTCGGAGGAGAACCCGTAGTAGAGCTCAATTCGCTTGAAACGAACAAACCAATGAGAATCAGTCTGTGCGATCCACTTTCCGATGCACAGATTGGAGATGTGTTCGAAATTGATACATCGAGATTTGAGTCGGGTCAAGTTCCCCTATGGGGCATTGGTTTCTCCTTTCATCCAGGCGTGTACAAGATTGAGCATGGTAAGTCCGCGCTAAAGATTCAGTTTGTCGACGGAATTACCGAGACCGGCGGAGAGGGAATGTCATCTGTCTCAACTCAATTGTCAACCACTTCTACTGCCAGTGGAACACGAGTGAACGGCGCTAGCGGCGGGTATGAGCCCTACCTGGTGCGCGCACCGGACTACAGGACAAGTAGCCCTGTAGTGTTCATTATCGGCAGGGACAGAAGCGAGTGTCACGAGATACGAATTCCAGATGTGCCGTCTCTTCGCAATCTTTCATGGACGCGAATGATTGATGCGTGGTGCGAATTCGAACCGCAATGGGTGATAGATGCCTCGCGAGAGTGGCGAGCAACCCCGTACAACCCACTTGTACTTCCACCACTTCAATCTGAGAGGTCCACTTCTCCTGCATGGAAGCTTGCAGTTCGTAACGGAGTACTTGAATCAGACGCAGATGAGTCAATAACCGCAGTGTGGACCGAATACAAGAAATTGTTGGGGGCTCTCGATGGTTGAGTTCGGCAATCAATTACTGCGATGGATGAGTGAACGCGGTAGCGGCAAGTGGACTGAGTTGAGTTCAGTAATCAGCTACTTGAGGACGGCGCGCCGCGCAGAATTCAGACAACGCGGCCTTGAACCCGCTGCCTTCCGGCCATCTGATATCGCCGCTGATATCGCAGCGCTCGGCCATATCGACATCGATTGGCGTAGCGGAACCTGGAGCGTCTCACGCCCGACTTTCAATGTCATCCCTGGACTTGGACTTTGTGTGGTTCTGACCGGTAGTCGCACGGCAAAACTTGAGCAGAGACTCGAAGAAGCGACTGATTCGTTAGACATCTACCCATTCGACAAAGAACAATTTCCATTACCAAGTGCAAAGTTCCTGAAATGCGCAGATATCGAGACAGTCAAGAAAGCCGCGGAGAAGTTTGGAGCAGATGTCATCTTCAACCCATCACTTACATTGACGGAGCACATGTGCCCGCTGAATGAATTACCGATTGAGCGTGTGGGCGAACCCCGCCTCGAAGACGCAAGGAAATACACTCCGGGTCAAACTCATGATTGGTCATATGTATCCTCTTTTGATGACGGCCTTTTTAGGGTCGACCACACTGGACGTGTTCTCTTTCGAAGAAGGGTCTCATTCAATGGAGAAGTCCACTGGCATGCAGTTGACCGTGCCACAGGTCAACTTCTTGAGTCCTCACGATTGGGAATCCGTGTTGCACAATTTCAAGTATCGCCTCGAGAAAAAGTGGGGTTCATGAGCGTCGCCAAAGGGATATCTCTTCCAATCGGGGTCGAGCGCGCGTTAACTCTATGTACCGGAACAACTGCAGAACGGCATAACGGAGTGCGTTATTTTCGAAATGTACCGGAAAATCTCGCTCGAGAAATACTCAGGATTACCTTGCAGAACTAAGGGACTTGATTAGTACGTAATCAATCAATCAATCAATCAATCAAAATCGAATCAACGAATTAGAGGAATCTGATGCCAACACCAATTTCAATGTTTCATAAGTTGAGAGATGAGTTCGTGCGTTACTACGACACTCCGTTCCGGCTTCGCTCCACAAATCTGATGCGTGAACGGCGTGACCTGATTGATCGCGCAGGTTCTAGTTGGCAAGAACCCTGGATTGAAGTGTTGCGAGAGTATGCCCAGACAGGAATGGGAGTAGACCAAGCAATAGCATCAACAGGCGCTTCGCATGAGCTCGCGGAATTCGTCAAATGTGGTCTCTTCACTTTTGATGACTTATTCGAGCACCAACGACGTGCGTTGGAGAGTGCTGAACAGGGAAAAAACGTCGTAGTTTCTGCGGGAACGGGGTCGGGTAAGACTGAGTCATTTCTGCTTCCTCTCATCTCCGCACTCATCAAAGAGTCATCCGGATGGGGCCTAGCAAATCAACCGAAAGTTCGTTGGTGGAGAGAAGATGGCTCCTACGAACCACTTCGCGCACCAACACCAGGACGCGAAGACGCAGTGAGAGCCATCATTCTTTATCCCATGAACGCTCTTGTCGAGGATCAGTTAGTTCGACTGAGACGAGCGCTCGATAGCGACGAAGCGCGAGCATGGCTTGACAAAAACCGTAAGGGGAACCGCTTCTTTTTCGGAAGATACACCGGCAAGTCTCCGGTATCCGGCAAGCCCGAGAACAAGAACGCAGTGTCAAAGCTTAAGAGTCAGCTCAATTCTCTCGAGCGACGCGGATTACGAGTGGCAGCCGACGAACGACGCTTTTACCTTCCACGTCTCGATGGCGCCGAGATGGTGCCGAGATGGGACATGCAGCAGAGTCCTCCCGACATCCTCATCACCAACTACTCCATGCTCAACATCATGCTTCTTCGCGACATCGAGGATGGCATCTTCGAACAGACAAAAGAATGGCTACAGAAGTCCGACAGCCATGTCTTTCATGTTGTCGTTGACGAACTGCACATGTATCGAGGAACAGCGGGGACAGAAGTTGCTTACCTCATTAGAACTTTGTTGTCGCGGCTTGGGCTGACCCCCAACTCGCCACAGGTCAGATTCCTCGCCACATCCGCTTCACTTGGAAGCGAAGCGGAGAGCAGGAAATTCCTTCGTCAGTTTTTCGGTGCTTCAGCAGAGTCATTTGACCTCCACCCAGGATTGATTGTGAAAGGCGACGAGAACTGCCCAGAAAACCTTTCAGCAATCAGTGACCAACTCGCTGCCTGGGCTGAAAGAGCACAGGATAACGAGTCGGCAGATGAAGCAGCACAACTTCTTGCAGAGAACAAAGTTAGAGAGGTGCTTTGGAATGCGACGAATGGAAAGACCATTTCTCTTTCAAGCCTTGAGAAGGCACTCTTCCCAGAAGGTTCAGTCACGAATCCCGGGGCATACGGGGATGCTCTAATCGGACTCCTGCGAGCTATAGAAATTTCTCATGCTTCTGGGTATTTGCCACCGCGCATGCGGTCTCATCTCTTCTTTCGAAATGTCCAAGGAGTATGGGCATGCACTGACGGAAACTGCCCCGCTGCGCAAGCGGACTACCCAACGCACTTTCCCGATTCCGAAAGAACAGTTGGCAAGCTCTACACACGGCCGCAACATCGATGCGAATGCGGCAAAAGAGTCCTCCGTCTTTTGTACTGCCAAACATGCGGAGACGTCTTTTTTGGTGGCTACCTTGCTCCTCCACTCGCCGAGAAAGAAACGATGGGCGGGCGGGATTTGTATCTTTTGCCTGAGCTTGGTCAGCTGGAGGGCCTCCCAGAGACCTACCAACAAGGCGAGACCTGTAGGAATTTCACGATGTTCTGGCCACGTGCACGAGCAGATGACGAGCTGGCTTCGCAGCAGACGTGGACCCGCGAGGGATACACCTTTGCTTTCAAGAAGGCATACCTAAACCCGAGCACCGGAGAATTGAAGGTGGGCGCAAAAGGCTTTTCAGGGTGGACTTTCGAGGTTTCGGACCGCGGGGTGAGCGACAGCAAAATTAACCAGATTCCCGCACTTCCTATCTTTTGCCCCCAGTGTGGTGCCGATAACGAGTTCGAAGGTAATGGTCGCCCGGTATACGACCGCAGCCGCACAATGTCGCCTATCAGGGGAATGAGCACGGGATTTGAAAAGTTCTCTCAAGTTCTGATTGATGCGATGGTTCGCGAACTCCGAACAATCGATGACAAAGCAAGACGGCTTGTTCTATTTTCGGACAGTCGCCAGGATGCAGCCAAGTTGAGTGCAGGAATCGAGAAGCGCCACTACCAGCATCTCAATCGAGAAGTGATGGTTGAGGCTCTGCTTGACAAGATGAACATCGACTTTGATGCTGCTCGCCGATTCGCACTAGACGGGGACCGTTCAGACGAAGCCAAAGCAGCTTGGGAGCAACTGAGAGTTCAGTACCCAGACATTAAGAACTACCTGCAAGATGCCCGAGACGGTGACTCCGAGGCAGCATCTCTCGCTGATACCAAGATTGCGGAAGCTCGCGAAGGTGTCTCACTGTCAGTCATTATGCGACAGGTCGAAATGACCGCCGCGACGCTCGGAACCGGCCCCGCAGGAAGTGATCCGAGCGTCACGGTCTCCAGTTCAAAAGACCACTCAGGACGATGGGATTCGCTCTACGAGTGGCCGAAGGGCGCATCAGGCGAGCCGCGCCCACCTCGCAAGAAAGACCATCTGTCCATGGACTGGCAGAACCAGCTCCGCGGAAAAATCGAATCTGAGCTACAGAAGGCATGCGTGAGAAATGTGTTCTCAGCAGACGGGCGAGACCTTGAGACACTCGCGTTGACGAAGCCCTCTGTTCGCATGATTAATCCACTTCCGACTCCAGACACGATGGACTCAAGGACTTTCAGAAACATCGTCGAGTCGTGCGTACGAATACTTGGTGATGGTCGCTATGTTCAGGGAACCAAGCTTGAACGCGATGACCCACCTGCTGCACTCAAGCAATACCTCACCAAGGTCGCCGAACTTCATTCCCTTTCCTATTCGGCATTAAAAAACGCAGTCAATGACGCATGGGGAGACAGCGTTCTCCGCTATGTGCTGCAACCGGAGAAAATCATCCTCAAACTTCCGGGCAAACTGCAGTGGGAATGTCCGACATGTCGGCGACGGCACTTGAATGATTCGGGGGGTATCTGCACTGCGTGCACCTCTCGCCTCCCCGATGAACCGGTTAAGGCATTGGACCCCAGCGACGATTATTACGCTTGGCTGACTAATCAGTCCTCCGGCACGTTCCGACTCCATTGCGAGGAACTTTCAGGCCAGACTGATGACGAAGACGGACAGGCTCGCCAGGCAAGATTCCAGGACATTTTCCTCGATGATGAGAATCAGGTCGTCGACGGCATCGACTTGTTGAGTGTCACCACGACGATGGAAGCCGGTGTAGACATTGGAAGCCTTCGAGCTGTTGTGATGTCAAGCATGCCGCCACAACGTTTTAACTACCAACAAAGGGTTGGCCGAGCCGGTCGACGCTCTGACCCGTTTGCTTTTGCACTCACAACTTGTCGCGACAGAACACACGACGAGTACTACTTCAGCCATCCAGACATCATTACCAATGAGACTCCCCCACCTCCCTACATTGATGTGAGCCGACCTGAAATTCTGAAGCGAACCTTGGCATCAGTCGCGCTCCGAGAGGTGTTCCGTCGGCTCGGCGCAGGAGACCCCGATCTTGAACTTGGGCAAAACGTTCACGGAGAATTCGGACTGGCTGCCGAATGGCCCGATGTTCGTGCCGAGGCAATAACTGCACTCTCTGCCATCCGCAACCACATGGCTGCCTACTTGGACAACCTCCTCATCGAAGCAGATCCCACAATCCAATCGATGCGGGAAGAGTTACTTGATTGGGTCTGTGGTTCAGCCACCGAGAATCTTGCTGCCGACATCGACCGCACCAACCCTGGAATCTCGCCAGTACTCCACCTCAGCCAACATTTGGCTGAGGCTGGCGTCTTGCCAATGTTCGGTTTCCCAACCCGCGTGCGCAATCTTTATCTTCGCAAGCCAAGGAATGCGTACCCGTGGCCGCCAACACACACGGTCGACAGACAACTAGAGCTCGCCATAACTGAGTATGCACCTCAATCCGAGACCGTCCGAGACAAACGAGTTCACACTGCGGTCGGATTGGCGTCTTTTGAACCACGAGGAAGAGTGGTCGCCGAAGTCGACAATCCCATCGGTCGGGAGTACCGCGTTGCGTTCTGTCGTCGCTGTGGAGCCATCCAAGAAATCATTCCTCCAGCAGCACCCGAATGCTGCGCGGAATGTTCCGCAGCTGGCGAATTGTTCAGTGTGTTCTCGGTCGCAGAACCTGCCGGATTTCGCTCAAGCTACAGGTACGCAGATTTCGAGGGTTCTTTCACGCGAAGAGCACGATCCACGACCCCACGCATCTCGCCCGATCTTGGAAACATGACATCCCAGACCATTGGGGCTGGCTCAGCACTCAGTGGTAAGGGATTCGTCTATGTAGTCAATGACAACTCGTCCCGCCTCTACTCGTTTGCCCCCCTACAAGGAGGAAAGGACAAGTCATGGGTATCGGTTGACATCTGGAAGGACTCATCAATCCGGCGTCGACTTTTGTGGAACGATGAGCCTGACATTGACGAATCCCGAATCTGGACTGGAGCTCTCGGCACTCGGAAGAACACCGACTCGCTGTTAATTGGTCTCGAGAACACCATCTCCGGTCTTGACATTCGGCCATTTGATCCAGCCAGGCGTGGTGCATGGTATTCATTTGGGTTCCTGTTACGAGCAGTAGCTGTGCGCCAACTTGATGTTGGTTCGGACGAATTCAACGTGGGCTACTCAATGCGGCACGTCAACGGCGCCTCGAGGGTAGAAGTCTTTCTTGCCGACCAGCTGGAGAATGGGGCAGGGTTCTGCACAAAACTTGGGGAACCAACCCAGCTCACATCTTTGTTGAACGGTCTCAAGTCATTCATTACGGAACTGGAACGCGCACCGCACGCAGGTTGCGACTCCTCATGCCCATCATGCATACGTGACTACAGCAATCTTATTTATCACCCACTTTTGGATTGGCGATTAGGGCGAGACCTCCTGTGTCTGTTGATGGGCGAGGACATCCCAATCGACGAGTGGAAGTCATTCGAGGAGTCCGCCGCAATAAACTTTGCGGCGGACTTCGGTGGGAATGTACGAACTCTGGACGGAAATGTCTTTGCTGTCGAGACGAATGATCTCATCATCATCATTAAACATCCGTTTGAACAACCCATGGATGGCATCGACCCAGAGTCATGCTCAATGACGGAACGTATGGATCGCGCCTATCTTGATGCCGAAGACTCGAAGGGGAACCGAGAAATTCGATTCGTGAATAGTTTCGATCTTCAGCGTCGACCTGGCTGGGTAGCTACACGAATGGCCGACAGATGACCAGCGGAGTACCGAGACCTATCGAGGCTGTCTCGGTATCAATTTTCCATCGATTGGCAAAATGCCCAAGGCGAGTCGCATTCGACAGAATGTCCGACCCACTTCCACTACGTTCGAACTTCGTGCACCACAATGCTGCTCTCGGTCTTTTGGTACATAGAACATTCGAGATCAGCTTCAGAAACGATATTCCCTTCGAAGCTGCGTGGACCACAGCCAGGGCAGAAGAGAAGTTCTCCCGTATTGACTTTGACGGAATGAAATCATTCCGCAGAACGTATCTGCGCGCAATCAAGAGGCACGAAGAGATTGGTCGGGTCATTTCTGATCATGGTGGGAAGAAGCCAGATCCCGAACTTGAACTACATGCCAGAGACGGAAGAATAATCGGCACAGTCGATCTCTTCGTGGAGGGTGATTCGCCGTTTGTGCTTGATTACAAGACTGGTGTCGTCGAAGACGCCGAAGGAAACCTACAAGAAAGCGTCTCTCAACAGCTTCATATCTATGCGGGCATGCTTCTTCAACAACAAGGATTGGAAATCCCGACCGGCTACATCGTGTCGATGACGGCGCCTCCAATCAAGGTGCAAATTGACCAACGTCGAGCCTCCGAATTGCTCGACGCGATGATTGAAGCTATGGACGAATTCAACTCTGCCCTTCCGGCCCTACCCCCAGCTAGTCCTGAGCCAGAAATATGTCACTGGTGTAGACACATCCACCGGTGCGATGACCTGAAGGTAGCTGTTGAGTCGCGTGCCTCGTTTCGCCCCGGCAACCTTGACATCGTGTGGGGAACAGTGCTTGGAACGCCGCAGATATCTCGAAGTGGCCTCGCTGCGGTTCGAATCGGCGCCAATTCGGGGACAATTGAAGGTGAATTCACAATTTTCGATGTGCCTGGCCAATTAACTCAAAATCTTGCAGATGGTTCGCGCGTCATGATTTCCGGTATCTCACACTCCAGTTCAGCTCGAGTCTGGATTGAGGGCATTACACAACTATTCGTGCAGTGACAGACGATGATTAGTCGCCCCAGTGGCGTTGCTCGCGGAATGGGTCGCCATACATGTGGTAGCCGTTACGTTCCCAAAAACCAGGCT
>CAZACJ010000126.1:0-3099 GCA_964483385.1 uncultured Pirellula sp.
TCTTTACGGCTTGGCTTATCTACTTTCCACTTTCTATACTCAACTCTCTGAGAGCAAACGGCTCTCCGCGTGAGATACGCAAGCAATCGGAATTCATGAGTGGTCAAAACCCCGAGAAGAGACTAAAGTATTTGATCCTCTCAATCGATCCATGTAGCCACTGACCGCTACAGACCAATGTTCGTAACTCCGCAATACTGGAACCCGCTCCTATGGTGGTTGAGAGTGTTTTAGCGTTAAATGAAGAGATCCTACGCAGCCAGTGGGACTGGATCCTGGCTTCTTTTCGCGAAGTCCTCGAAGAATCCGGCGAAAACGCACTAGCCGGACTACTGCCAGTCGCCAACAATCCGGCTCTGCCAGCAGGTGGACTTAGCCAATCCGTCCATTTGACCCAAGCCTACTCGATCGCTTTTCAGCTTCTCGGAATGGCTGAGCAAAACTCGGCCGATCAATTCCGTAAGACTATCGAACAACAATCGGGAATGGATGCTCTACCCGCTCTTTGGGGAGACTCCTTGCGCCAACTCAAAGACCAAGGCTGGACAGCAGAGCAAATCGCGAAACAACTCCCCAAGCTTCAAATCGAATTGGTGCTCACAGCACACCCCACCGAAGCCAAACGCGCTACGGTGCTTGCACATCACCGACGACTCTATGAACGTCTGCAATTACATCGTCAATTGACAACAGAAGCCGACGCAGGGGACCACCCATTATCCGAAGAGAACGACTTCGCCGTAAAAGCCCTTTTGGCAATCCTCTGGCGCACCGGTGAAATCTATCTCGATAAACCAGATATCCAATCGGAACGACGCAACGTGTTAGACTACTTAACACACGTATTCCCCTCCGTATTGCGACCTCTCGATCAGCGACTACGAAGGGCTTGGACTGCCGTAGGACTGGATACAAAAGTCTTCGACGATCCACTCGTATTCCCTCGTCTTACCTTCGGCACTTGGGTCGGCGGCGATCGCGATGGCCACCCGTTGGTTACCGCAGAAGTAACCCGTCAAAGTTTGCTGGAACTGCGCAGCAATGCGTTAGGACTCATTCAGCGGCAATTGCAGCAGCTTGCGAGATTACTAAGCCTCTCTGCGTACTGGCAACGACCCAATCCAGAATTCTTACAAGCCTTAGCCCATGCGGCAGAGAGATTAGGGGCGGCTGGCAAGCGTGCGATCGACCGTAATCCGAATGAGCCTTGGCGGCAGTTCCTCAATACGATGCTGGCGAGACTCCCTCGTGTCGATGAATCGATGAACCGCATCACGCTGGATGCCCCGCCGGCTTATCAGCGCTATTCTGAACTGCTGGAGGACTTGAAACTTCTATATCAGAGTTTGGTCGCATCAGGGCAACGAAGAGTCGCAGAATATGCAGTCCAACCCTTGATGCGGGTTGTTCAAACCTTTGGGTTTCACCTCGCGGTCTTGGACGTTCGTCAAAACAGCGCATTTCATGATCGCGCTGTCGAGCAACTACTCGCTGCTGCTGGCTTTAGCCGTACTAACTTCTCGCAATGGAACGAAGAGGAACGTCTTGAATTATTGTATCGCGAGTTGGAGTCCAAACGACCTTTTGCTCGCCCCGATGTTTCGCTTGGGCAAGAAGCTGATGCCGTATTATCTTCACTGAGAGTCCTCAAGGAATACAGTGCCGCTTACGGATTTGACGGTTTGGGATGTTTGATTGTCTCCATGACACGCAATGTATCAGACTTGTTAGTCGTGTATCTGCTCGCTCGCGAAGTGGGCTTGATGTGGGAAACATCCGAAGGGTTGGAGTGTCCATTACCTGTCGTTCCGCTATTCGAAACCGTCGACGACTTGCACCATAGTCCACAAATCTACGAAGCGTTCTTACAACATCCGATTACGCAACGCAGCATGCGGTCGATCCAGAAAGAACGGCAAGCGGACGAAGCGGTCGGCCAAGTCATGATCGGGTACAGCGACAGCAATAAAGACGGAGGTATTCTCGCAAGCCTAGTCAATCTGCGCAGAGCACAAAAAGAATTGGTCAGAGTTGGGAAGAAGCATGGCGTTCGTGTGCGGTTCTTTCATGGGCGCGGTGGCACAATCAGCCGAGGAGCTGGGCCTACACATCGATTTATCCAAGCACTACCCTACGAGTCGTTAGGTGGCGATTTACGTTTGACGGAACAAGGGGAAACAATTCCACAAAAGTATGCACATCAATCCACAGCGATCTACAACTTGGAATTGTTCTTGGCAGGGGTGACACGGAAATCGCTTTCCGATTTGCATCAAGATCCAAGTGAGCATCCATTAGAGGAAACCTTGACGGATCTAGCTGGATGGGCACGGGAAACTTATACCGAATTGCTTCACCGCGAAGGCTTTGTGACCTTCTTTCGCCAAGCCACACCGATCGATGCGATCGAGCAGAGCCGAATTGGCTCGCGACCATCAAGGCGTACAGGGCAGCAGTCGTTAGCAGACCTGCGCGCGATCCCTTGGGTCTTTAGCTGGGGGCAAGCGAGATTCTTTTTATCCGGTTGGTTTGGTGTAGGGACGGCGTTGGAAAAACTACAACAACAATCGCCAGAGACGTTTTTACAACTCAAGCAAACCATGAACCAATGGGCCCCTTGCCATTACCTGTTGAGCAATGTAGCGACAAGCCTAGCCGCAACCGACTTGGAGATTATGCGAGCCTACGCCAACATGGTCGAGGACACATCGTTGCGAGATTCATTCATGGGGACAATCGAAAGCGAACTACAACGAACACGAGAGAAGATCGAATTGATTTACGGAGGTCCCTTATCAGAGCGTCGCCCGAATATTCAACGCATGATGAATTTGAGAGCAAACGGTCTGCGCGTCCTGCATCATCAGCAAATCGACTTGCTCAAAATGTGGCGTAGTTACCATCGCATGCAACAAGTTCGCGAAGCCGAACAACTAATCCCGCAGTTGTTGCTAACCGTCAACGCGATCGCCAGCGGATTGGGTACTACCGGCTAGCACACAGCAAGGCCTGCACACAGCAAGGCCTGCACACAGCATGGCCTGCACACAGCAAGACGGCACACAGCAAAACGGAATAAAACCGTGATCCTAGTCCCGT
>CAZACJ010000126.1:3199-9628 GCA_964483385.1 uncultured Pirellula sp.
CACACAGCAAGACGGCACACAGCAAAACGGAATAAAACCGTGATCCTAGTCCCGTCCTTTATCGCACCTCAAAACTTGAGTATTTTTACGACCGAAGCCCCAGATTTGCCCTCCTTTCTAGATTTTCCAACACCTAATCCTCACGCGCTCGATCCCCCCGATCCGATACTACCCTTGCAAGTAGCACAACCGCTGCAAATCCAACATACGAACTTCCGGGGGGAATCTATCGATGTCAGCACGCAACCGTTCTCGCTTTCGCTCCGAATTGCGAGCCTCTCTCCACACGGTCAGTGCCCTGAGCCTCATCGCCCTCTCGCACGCTTCGTTCTTGCCTGCGAACGCAGTCGCTCAAGTCCCACCAGCACCTGTGATTTCGCCCAATTCCACGGAAAGCAACTCACCCTCCGATCGCATCGATGCTCCTGCATCTCTTCAATCCAGCGCAGCGGCAGATCCCACCGCCATTAATGCGCAACCAGTACCGATCGACCCAATACCCACCACAACACCAGCGACCCAAGCATCCACCTTCGATGATGCCCTCTTCCCGTCCCTCGCTTTGCAACGCCAACAGCTCGCGGAAAGCGGGCTGACCTTTCAAAACAACCTCACCCAGTTCTACTTTGGAAACACCGCCGGTGGTGCAGAACAAGATTTCCGGTACGCCGGTCATGGCGATTACCTCGCGAACTTCGACTTCGGAAAAATGATCGGTACACCAGGTGCCTTCCTCAAACTCCGCGCGGAACATCGCTTCGGTGAAACCATCAACGACGCAGCCGGTGTGGTCCTTCCACCAACCCTCGCCGGGGATCTTCCTGTCCTCGATAGCACCAATGTCTACCTGACGAACGTCCTGTTCACCCAAGCCCTCTCCGAGAGCTTTGTACTCTACACCGGCAAACTAGATACCCTCGACGGTGACATGAACGCTTTCGCACACGGGCGCGGCATTCGTCAATTCTCCAACGCAGCCTTTGTTGCAAATCCCATCGCGCTGCGAACCATTCCTTACTCGACCCTCGGGGCTGGGATGGCTTGGCTCCTCGAAGGCGAACCCTGGCTCGTCTTCAACGTCCTCAACGCTACCGATACCACCCGTACTGCGGGCTTCAACGAACTCTTCAATGATGGCGTTGCTCTCGCAACCGAAATGCGTATCCCCACAAACTTCTTCGGAAAACCAGGACACCAACTCTTCGCCGGCACTTGGAATAGCCGCGATTTTACCGCCCTCGACCAAGACCCCCGAATCTTGTTCCCCAACGTCCCAATCGCAAAACAAACTGGTTCATGGTCCCTGTATTGGAACTGCGATCAATACCTCGTCACCGATGCGGCAAACCCAAAACGAGGCTGGGGATACTTCGGCCGCGCTGGGATCGCCGACCAAGGTACCAATCCCATCGGTTACTTCCTCTCCAGCGGCCTCGGTGGCTCCAGTCCCCTCCAATCCCGCGAACGGGACTCCTTCGGTGTCGGTTACTACTACTCGAAAACGAGCGACGATATCGCTCCGTTTATAAACACCATCTTCGGTGGCTTCGGAGACGGTCAAGGGGTTGAAATGTTCTACAACATCGCCACCGGAAAACGATTGACGATCACCCCGGACATGCAAGTCCTCGTGCCATCTCGAGAGCAATTAGATACGGCCCTCGTGGTCGGATTGCGTGCGAACTACAACTTCTAATTCCCCTTGCACCAACCACCCCCAAGCATGCCCGAACATGCCCCCTAGGTAGGGAATAGTGTGACTCCAATCCAAGTCATTAAACTGACAATCCGCTCCGCAGGACTCCTTGCCCTGCTTGCCCTACTGCTACCCATCGCATCGGCTTGCGCACAATCCACTTCCCAACCCAGTGCACCTCCAGAAATCCCTACTCAGGAAATCCCAACGCCCCTTAACCAAGCTTTCTCCGAATCGCTTGGCACCGGAATCCCCAGCGACTCCTTCCTGAGTTCCGATATGGCGAACTTTGGAGATTCCTCCCGCCCCTATCTCGGCGGACAATTCTCCGAAACCGATGCGATCAGTACGGGCCTGAACTTCAATGAGTTCCCCAAAGACTACCGCAGCGGCCTCCTGCTCACGAAAAACCGCTGGGCGGTCAAGTTCGGTGGGTACGTCAAAGCTGACCTTATTCATGATTTTGACCCCATCGACTCCCGCGACTTTTTCGATCCTGCAACCATCCCTATCAATGCTGTCGATCGCACCAACACCCGATTTCATACCCGCCAAACTCGACTGAATATGGACGCTCGCTGGATCACCGACTCCGGAAAACCTCTGCGTTTCATGATCGAAGGTGACTTCTATGGTGCCGGCGATACCCTCAGACTCCGACACGCCTACGGCGAATACGGTCACTGGATCGTCGGGCAAACCTGGACCACCTTCACCCATCGCGCTGCTTTGCCAAATACCCTCGACAACGTCGGGGATGTGGCCAGCGTCGGACGACGCCAAGCACAAATACGCTATACGAAGAAATGGGCCGACGATCGATGGTCGTGGTCCTCGTCCATCGAAAACCCCAACGTGCAACCCGATGAGTTTCTCATCGAAAACGATATTGGTGTCGCTCGAAATCCACTCCCCGATGTCGTCACCCGCCTCCGCTACACCATCGAGCGTGGACAATTCCAAATCGCACTCCTCGGCCGACGACTCGCTTTCGAACCCAACGGCCAGTCTATTCTTAGCGGTCCCGGCGGCGGCCTAAATGGAACCGGATTCTTCGATATCACCAAACGCTGCCGTACCTACGGCGGTATCCTCTGGGGCCGCGGGATCGGTAGCTATCGAGATCTACCCGACTACGCCCTAGTCGATAACATGCGAGGAAAAGCCCTCGAATCCCTCGCTTGGTACTCCGGACTGACCCACCAATGGAACGACCGCTGGTCGTCTAACCTTACCTACAGCGAAGGACTCGTTACCAACCTCCCAGGCCAGTCCCCCACCAGCATCGCTCGCCTGAATTACTTCGCCGCAAACCTCATCTGGCAACCCACCAAATACACCTTCGCAGGTACCGAATACCTCTGGGGAAATCGTGAGAACTACAACCAAGACGCAGCCGATGCTCACCGTATCATGGTAAGCTTCGGATTCCTGCTCCCCTAATTTCTCTCACCCTCTGACATCCTCAATCACTCCGATGATCCCGAACACCCTACATCGTGCATCCCCCATACACCGTGCTTCCCCCCTACACCTGCTCTGCCCCTTCCACCTGCTCTGCCCCTTCCACCTGCTCTGCCCCTTCCACCTGCTCTGCGTTGCCCTAAGCCTCATTTGCCTCAGTAGCAACGGGGCAACCCAAGCTCAAAATCAAACGCAAAGCGTTCAACCCGAATCGAAACGAATCCTCTTCCTCGGTGATAGCATCACCCACGCCGGCGGATACATCGCGAGCCTAGAAGCCGCAATGAAAATCCAATACCCCGATCAACACCCAGAATTCCTTAACCTCGGCCTACCGAGCGAAACCGTCAGCGGCCTCTCCGAACCAGGCCACGCCGGCGGTGCCTTCCCCAGACCAGACCTGCACGAAAGACTCTCTCGTGTCCTCGACCAAGTCCACCCGGACTTAGTGGTCGCTTGCTACGGGATGAACTGCGGAATGTACTACCCCCTGAGCGAAGAGAGATTCGCTAAATTCCGTTCTGGTATCGAACGCCTTCACGATGCGGTTGTAAAAAGCGGTTCGAATATCATTCACCTCACTCCCGCTTACTTCGATGCTCTGCCCATCCGCGACCGACTCCTTCCCGCCGGTCTACCCGAATACAAACAACCCTACGAAAAATACGATGATGTCCTCGAAGCCTATTCACAATGGCTTCTGAAACAACGCGAACAAGGATGGATCGTCCTCGATGTCCACGGCGCGATGAAGTCCGAAGTCGAACGCCAACGCAAAGAAAACCCCTCCTTCACCTTCGCCGGTGATGGTGTCCACCCAAACGCGGCCGGCCAAGCCATCATCGCGGGACCACTTGCTAAATACTGGAACCTGCAACTCGATTCCAACGCCCTACCAACTCTTCGTGACGGAACCCCCCATCCGAAAGCCAAAGAGATCTTTCAAAAAGTCTCCGAGAAGCAAAACATCCTGAAACTCAGCTGGCTCTCAACCACCAAACACGTACGCCCAGGAATCCCCTCAGGTGTGACCCTAGATCAAGCGAACGAGCAAGCCAAACAGATCGACCAAGATATCCAACAGCTACTGAAGTAATGCCCCTACCGCACGCTTGCCGGGACTTTGAATCGGATCATCATCCAACCAACCCAACCTGCGGTAAAAGACAAAAACAGCCCCAGCAATACCCAAAACGGAACCATCGCTAACCTGCCTTCCGACAAATTCGCAAGGTAGGTCAAGTGATTCATCCCAAAGAAGAATGCCGACAAAGCGATCGCAAAGACACCCAGCATTCCAGCCAATGCCGACAAGCTCGCTTGCTTGCGATCGGGATGAAACCAAAACGGTTTGTTGGGGATATTGATCATCGACTCGGGAATCCAGTAGAGCAAGTAACCGATTCCCAAAAACAGCAGAGGCATCAGGATCTGAAAAGCCCCCATCACCACGCAAGCTGCCGTGCGAGACATCCATCCGTCCGCAATTCCTTCGGGGCCGAAATGAGTAGCCACCCGTTCCGGTAGATTTTGCCAATAGTAAAAATTCTGCAGAACTGCCAAGGCCGCGAGGGGTACAAGTGCTATCAACGCATGAATAAGCCGCATTGGGTGCACCTCAAGGCAACCTTGTTAGTACTTAGGCAACGCGACGAATCAACACACCGCAAGCTTGGCCTTGGCTAGAGTAAGCCAAATGAGCGAAAGCTTCTCCCGGTGATTCACTGCCAGTGGCAACACGGATTGGACATCGTGGATCGACGTTGTTGGTATTGAGAACCGGGAACAGAGATTGATGTTCGAGAGCAAGGCAACTTGCGATGATCTCCACCGCACCTGAGCCTGCGCCTAGATTGCCGAAGTAGCTCTTTGCGGCGGTGACAGGAACATCGAGCGAGCCCAAAGCATCTCGGATACCGGAGGCTTCGCTCGCATCTCCTTGCACATCGCTCTTTCCGCAACCGTGGATATGCCAAGGAGTGGACATGAGATCCAGACCAGCGCGCTGTGCATGGTCGAGCAATCCGCGCAAGACATTGGACGTAGCCAAGCGAATAGAATCGCGATTGGGGTCACGTTGTTGGAAGTTACCGACGGCGGAGCTGGAACCACCGATCACTTCCCCCCAGATCTTTGCACCTCGAGCAACGGCTCGCTCCATCGACTCCAGGACCAAAGCCCCAGCACCTTCTCCGATGAGATTGCCGTCGCGAGTGACATCATAAGGTCGAGCCATGCGGGTGGGGTCATCTTTTTCGCTTGCCATCGGCTCGGTAGACATAAAGTTCAGGGCGCGCAAGGGTTCCATGCGCGAGCCCGTTGCACCGGCGATCATCACGTCTGCTGCACCGCGACGGATGGCCGAGAGAGCTTCGACGATCGAAGCACCACTGCTGGCTTCGCGGATCGTTACCGAGTTGCTAGGGCCGCGTAGATCATTGTAGATCGCGACGTGGCTAGCGGGCATATTAGGCAGATACTTCAGCAACCACAGCGGATTGACTTGGGGTCGTCCGACGGTCGGCCACTGGGGCATTTGGAACGACTGTTCGGGGGAGAGGCAAGCTGAGATACCGTCAGCGAATTCTTCGGGCCGGGTGATGATATAATCGCTACCGTAAACGATTCCAAAGCGATCGGGGGTGCGGAGGGCGGGGTCAGCCAAGCCCGCGTGATGCAAAGCGAGTTGGCAGGCAGCGACCCCCATCTCGATTTCGCGGCACATAACTTTTTGATTTTTTTTGATCGACCGTTGCAAGTTCTTTTCGAGCGGTCCGAAATCGCCGATATCGCCGGTAAAGCACGAAGCCTGACCGCCATATTTCACAGGGATCACATCCAAGGGGAGGGTATCGAGCAGACCGATCCCAGAGCGGCGTTGCGACAGGTTATTCCAAAAAGAATCCAGGTCGCGACCCAAAGGGGAGACGACCCCAAGTCCAGTGATAACAACACGGTGTTGGACATTCGACATAGGACAAAAACAACTCGGGGAAGCTAGGGTGCGGGGAGTCGGAGATGGAAGGACCATCGGACCGGAGGCGGGTCACAGTCCAATCAAGCCATCAAATCGACGGAAAACGCTTAAATTACCAAGCTACAGACGCTGGAAAGCATACACAGGACGTAACGATTGGGCAACCAATGCAGGCGGAAACCAAATGCTTGGACTTGACAATTCCAACGTACGATCGACAATCCATGCAAAGATTTTCGGGCGGTTAGCTCAGTTGGTTAGAGCGCAACGTTGACATCGTTGAGGTCGTTGG
>CAZACJ010000127.1:0-9606 GCA_964483385.1 uncultured Pirellula sp.
TAACCGCTGCTTCCACGACGCTACCTGCTGCTTAACATACTCCGGTCGGCTAGAACCCTCCGAGCGATACGAAGCGACCGCACCATCCACTCCAAGATTCTTGCGCAGTACAGAACCGACAAAGCTAGGATCAACCGACGTAAACTCTTCGTCCGAAAGCTCAGCAAGTGTAACTCCCCTGGACTTCGCTAAAGCAACGAGTGCCCCCACACGGTGGTGCGCCGTACGCTGTGGCATCCCTAATTGCATGATTGCTTCCATCAAAGCCGTTGCGTCCAGATACCCTTGATCCAATCGTTGCCGGATCACCGCGGGCTGCAACTGCGCTCCTTGCACAATCGGGATCGCCAGCTCCAGGCAGGCCATTACCGTATCGAACGCATCGAACAACGGTGGCTTGTCCTCTTGCATGTCGCGGTTATAAGCCAGTGGCAATCCCTTCATCAACATCAACAACGTCTGCAACGCACCGACGACTCGCCCCGTCTTGCCACGAGTCAATTCCAGCGTATCCGGATTGACTTTCTGAGGCATGATCGAACTACCTGTGCAAAAAGCTTGTGGTAGTTTGATGAACCCAAACTCAGTGGTCGACCACAAGATCCATTCCTCGGCCCATCCACTTAAATGGATCGAAATCATACTTAGCACAAACGCGGATTCGACGGCAAAGTCCCGATCACTGCTAATGTCGATGCTGTTCGAAGCAACCCCTTCAAAACCCAATAGATCGGCTGTCATTGCGCGGTCGATAGGAAGACTAGTTCCTGCTACCGCAGCTCCCCCCAACGGGCACACATTCACTCGCCGACGGCAATCGGCCACCCGCAATCGATCCCGCTGTAGTTTCTCAACATACGCTAACCAGTAATGAGGCGCGAGAACCGGTTGCGCTCGTTGCATGTGTGTGTACGCAGGCAAAATGATCTCGGCATCTTGATCGCATCTAGAAACAAACGCCCGCTGTAACTCCATTAGCAACCGGTCGACTTGATCAAGCCCATCGCGCACCCATAACCGCAAATCCGTTGCCACTTGATCGTTTCTCGATCTCGCCGTGTGCAACTTGCGCCCCGTATCCCCTAAAGCGTCAATTAACGCTTGCTCGATATGCATGTGAATGTCTTCGAGCTCGATCCGGAAAGGCAACTCCTGCCGATCAATCCGACCCTCAATCTCTCGAAGCGTCGCGACGATCTTCTCCAGTTCGTCAGAAGTCAACATCCCCTGCTGACATAACATCGTCGCGTGGGCAATCGACCCACGAATGTCATGCCGATAGAGACGATGATCAAAAGAAATACTCTCGCTGAACTTCGCGAGCGCTTGATCCATCGCACCAGAAAAAACGCCGCTACGGGATAGAGAACTCAAGAACTAGGACCTTTAACAAACCAATGAAACAAACATGCCTACAGCACTCTCTCGATTATCGCATCGAATGGCTAAATGTACGAGTGCGAGTCCCTGATCGAGCGTGAAAAGCTCTGGAAAATTCGCAGTAGCCTATCCCAACCGTCACATCAGCGGCCCTCGGTTTCCATCGAAAGAATCGCAGCTTCCCCGACACGCCCCGAGCCATCCACCCCAGCGACCGCAACCGCTCGAACCCGCGCCTGCGACTCTTGCTCCAGTTCGATCCCACATGATGTCGCTTCAGCTCCCTGAATCGAGACACTCCACTGGCCACCGCGCAATACGTACACGCACCATCGCCGCACCCCTTGGTTGCTGGAATCCTCCATTTCACCCCATCGTATTTCAACTTGCGACTTGCTCTTTCCATCCTCTTGAACTTCTCGCGTCTCTCGCACTAAACGAGGCTTCGCCACTCGTGGCAATTCAATCCAAGGCGTCTGAGGCACCAACGCTTCGGTCAAATAGGTATTGCCCTCCAGTCGATCGCTAAGCCCTTCGCGATTCTCCAATATGGCCTTCATACTGAAATGAATCGAACCATTAGCACCTGCCAAACTTCGCGACAAAAAGACTTGATCCTCAATCTGCTCGACAGAATACGGCCTGCTCTTATCGCCGATTCGACTGGTAAATAACCCGGGTGCAATAATGCGTTGATGCGTGTTCTCACCGATCCACCATTGCAGTAGCGTCGGGAAGCTTTGCCCCTTCGAGTGGATCGGCCAATACAGTTGTGGTGAATAGTAGTCACACCAACCTTCGTTGAGCCATAGCCTCGCGTCCGCATATAGTTTGTCATACTGACTAAAACCTTGAACACCCTGTGGATATCCCGGCTTCCATATCCCAAACGGACTGATCCCAAATTTCACATGCGGTTTGCGAGCCTTCATTCGCGCATAAACCTCGCGGATGAATTGATTCATCTGGTCTCGCCGCCAATCGTCACGCCCTAAACTTCCACCCTCACCGACGTAACGCTCCCAAGCTGGATCGTCTGGAAATGGTATGTCATCAATCGGATAAGGGTAAAAGTAATCGTCGATGTGTACACCATCGATGTCATATCGCTCAACCACATCCATAAATACGTCTAACGTATGCTTGCGTGCCTTTTCTTCACCTGGATCAAGCCACAAGTAATTTGTCTTTTCATTTCCATACCGCTTGACCAATTCAGGTTGTGTGTTGCTGATGTGAGACTTGGCATCGACATAAGTCTGACCAGAGTTTTTTGCACGATATGGATTGAACCAAGCATGCAATTCCAAACCTCTGGCGTGCGCCTGCTCCACCCAATACGTCAACGGATCATAAAACGGCTCAGGGCCTTTGCCCTGCTCACCGGTCAAGTAATAACTCCACGGTTCTAACTCACTCGCATAAAGCGCGTCGCAAGAGGTACGCACCTGAAGCACGACCACATTGAGTCTCAATTTCTTGCAAAGATCCAATATCCGATCCGCTTCGCGCTGCTGCTCCTCCGTCGACAAACCTGGACGCGTCGGCCAGTCAATATTCGCAACCGTTGCAACCCAAACCCCTCGGAACTCGCGGGGAATCTCAGGCAACGGTGGAAATCCAAACTCTTGTGCAAAGGTCCCTCGAACGGATAAACCAAAACACAAAAGGGTAAACAACACGAACAATCGATGACTGTACCCCACAAAAATCGGCTTTCTCATCCAACGGGCTTCCTACAAGAGTACAGGGCAAATATCAAACCACGAACGTCCTTGTTTGTTCATCCACTCCGAACATTCACTCGGACCCCAGAACCCTGGCTCATATTGAAACAATTGCGGTGCCGCAGGGCTTCTCCACGCTGCAATGATCGGATCCATTATTCTCCAAGCCTGTTCGACTTCGTCACTTCGAGCAAACAACCCTGGATCCCCTAACATCGCATCGAGCAAAAGTCGCTGATAAGCATCTGGTAGTTCTTTGCCGCTAGAATCGAATCGAAAATCCAATTCGCTCAATCGCATCCGCATATCCGAATCGGGAACCTTCGATTGGAAATACAACTGCACACCTTCCGCAGGCTGGATCTGAATCACTAAACGATTCGCCTCGGGACGATACGACTTCTGCTCTCCAAACAACAAATGGGGCGGTTCGCGAAACTGAATCACGATCTGCGTTGTCCGGCAACTCATTCCCTTGCCGCTGCGAAGATAAAACGGAACGCCTCGCCAACGCCAATTGTCTATGTAGAACTTCAATGCAGCAAAAGTCTCCGTGGGACTGTTGTCCGGGACCCCTTCTTCGTCGAGGTAGCCTTGATACTGTCCCCGCACCCCATTCTCCGAAAAATCACTGCCATGGTATGGACGTACCGCTTGCAATACCTTCACCTTCTCGTCCCGTACAAACTCCCCCGTATATCGCACAGGTGCTTCCATCGCCGTAACCATCATCAATTGAAAGAGATGGTTTTGAAACATGTCCCGTAGCACACCCGACTGATCGTAATACCCACCTCGACGCCCAACCTGAACTTCCTCCGCTACCGTGATCTGTACGTGATCGACGTAATTGCGATTCCAAAGTGGTTCGAAAATGGTATTGCCGAATCGCAATACCAAGATGTTCTGCACCGTCTCCTTCCCGAGATAGTGATCGATTCGGTAGATCTGATCTTCTCGAAACGTACGGTGTATCGACTCGTTCAAACTTTGTGCGGTCGCCAAATCCGTTCCGAACGGCTTCTCAATGACCACGCGTCGGTGCCCCACCGAATCGTCATTGAGCCCCGCCTTGCCCATCTGCTCAATCGCCGTGGCATACAACTGCGGCATCGTCGACAAATAGTAAGTCCTATCCGCAGGCTTGGATTCCTCTATCTGCGTTAGAAATGCAGCTAATTTATGGAAATCAGACTCTACGCTAATGTCGCCAGGCTGATAGTAAACTTGACCAGCAAACGCCTTCCAAGTCTCCGCGTCAAAGTCGTTTTTCACAAACTTCGCAGTCGAATCCGCTAACTGCTCTCGCCACTGCTCCGACGTATATGGACTTCTCGCCACACCCACGATTTTCGAGTTCTTCGGCAACCGACCACGTTGAAATTGGCGGTAAAGAGCCGGGATCAGCTTGCGACTCGTCAAGTCGCCTGATGCACCGAAAATAACCATGGTATGTGACATATACTCCTCGCGTGGGTTAGAACCTGTTTCCCCTCTGCATTGTCACCAAACCTAGTCGCGATTACAACGTAGGCAAAGGGGACTTTCATCAAATGCAGACTGCGAATAATTTGAAACCAAAACTCTATCTCGTTCGGCACGCTCAATCGACCAATAATGCCTACCCTGAACCCCAACGGATCCCCGATCCCCCCTTGACAGATCTAGGTAAACAACAAGCTCTCGCGCTTGCAACGTTTGCTCCGAAAATCGATGCGACACACCTGCTAACAAGCCCCTTTCTAAGAACGCTCCAAACTACAGAGCCCATCGTCCGCACAACCGGACTGGTGCCAATCATTCACGCGGAACTCTTCGAGCAAGGTGGCTGCTACCGAGGTTATGACCCTATCGGTAAATACCCTGAGCCTGGACTGCGACGGAGCGAAATCGCTAAACACTTTCCCGGTTGGCACATCGATCCAGCTATCGATGAACAAGGCTGGAACAAACTACCGCATTACGAAAATCTCGATATGGCAAAAGAAAGAGCCAAACGGGTTGCGAAGTGGCTACAACAAGAATTCCAAGACTCCGCCGCCCGCGTACTTCTAGTCATCCACGCAGACTTCAAACTGCGATTGCTCGAAGCCCTTTTGCGACGAGACGATCTCGAAGCGTCGCTCGGCTCCGTTATCAATACGTCAATCTCGTCGCTAATCCTCGAATCCAACGAATGGCAACTCGATACCTGGAACAACCATCAGCATTTGCCGACCGATTGGATCACTTCGTAATACCAATCAACTGCGTACACTAAAAGCCTTGCGCAGCAATTCAAGACTCTTGGGAATCGCAACCCGATAATCTTCCTTGCCCTCAAATTCCAGCGATACCCAGCCTCGATAGTTGTGCTTGCGCATCAACTCCCCAATTCGATCGTAGTCCAAATCCAAACTGTACCACTCTCCGCCGCCGTAATAAGTCTTGGCCTGCAACAATACTGCCCTCGGGGCGAGTTTCTCTAACTTCTCGTAGGGGTTCTCTAAGAAATTGCCGGTATCGAGCGTTACCTGCAACCAAGGTGAATCGATCGCGTCGACAATCCGAAGTACCCCTTCAGGTGTCAGCCCCAAACCCCAATGATTCTCCAATCCCAAGACGACACCACACTTCTCAGCCGTCGGCAAACAACGCTCTAACGCATCGATCACCCAAGGAAATCCGTCTTCCTCCGTGTACCCAGGCAAAGGTGGCTCAATACCGCGATTGGCCATCAATTCATCAAAGTTCTTACTCGTTCCCCATCGTCCTGTGTTCACTCGCATGGTCGGGATTCCCAACGCGTAACACAACTCAATTTGCCCAATGGTTAACTCTATGTTGTTGCGGCGGACTTCCGCATCCGGTGAAACAAATCCTTGATGCGTCGACATGCCATAAAGCGGCAAACCCGCAATCAACGCGCGACGCTTGATGTTCTGCAACGCGGCCCGACTGAGCATCTCCGTCTGCGAAATCTGATACAACAAAATCTCGACCCCATCAAAGCCATACTCGCTCGCAATGTCGATGCACTTCGTTACGTCCTTGAACTCTTCGTTCTTGAAACGCCAAAGCGAATAGGTTGAAATTCCAATCGGCAAAGTCTTGCGCCCCCCGCCAAACCCTTCCGTCTCCTGTGCACAAGCAGATCCGATTGCCGATCCTAATCCTTCGATTCCCGTACCAATCGCTCCGCAACCAAACGCTGCTCCAATTGCCCCACCAACGGTTCGTGTGAAATCGCGACGTTTCATTTTGTTTCATATCCTCAAAGTGTCGATTGCATTACCTACCCAGGCCATGCTTACTATGCGTACAAGCGTAGTCCCAACTAGCTCACAGCGAGGAAGTTTCGAAGCAACTGAATTCCATTCGACTGACTCTTCTCTGGGTGAAACTGGGTTGCATACAGTTTACCACGCCGCAAGGCCGCACAAAAACGATATCCGTACTCACTCGTTAACCAAACATCATCGGAATTCTTGGGAACCGCGTGATAACTGTGAACGAAGTAAAAGTAGGGATTAGGCGGCATCTGAGCGAGCATCCCATCCGTGGCCTGCGTCGAACTGACTTGATTCCATCCCATGTGCGGTATTTTGAGTCCCTGGGCAACTTGATCAAAATGAAACCGAACCACTTCACCCGGAAATACGCCAAGCCCCTCGTACTCTCCCCCTTCATAACTGACGTCCAAGAGTAACTGCAGTCCTAAGCAGATCCCAAGGAACGGTTTTTCAGAAGCGATCCAATCATGGATCTGAGACACAAAATCGCGACGACGCAACTCGCTTATCGCGTCGCGAAACGCACCCACCCCCGGAAGGATCAAGTGGGAGGCCGTTCGGAAATCATCGAAACAATCGCTGACGATCGGATTGCCTCCCGCCTTTTCTATTCCCTTGGCGACCGATCTCAAATTCCCCATCTGATAGTCGATGATCCCAACCGTGGGTTTCCCTGCTGGTTCTTGCACCTCTGTGCCCCCCGCCCCTTACCAAAGACCTACCGTGTACCTCAAAGCATATCTTCCGCAAAGCATCACCTCGCAGAACCAAGTCCCTTTGTTGTAACCGAAACCAGTGGCATTACCAATGACCAAAGATAGACGTTTTATCCCACTGCCGTTCTCAATCAAAGAGAACTATGTCATCCGCGAGGATGGAAATTCTGATGGATCTTTTTGAGTTTGCTGTTTTCGACCTGGGTGTAGATTTGAGTGGTTTCGATACTGGCATGGCCAAGCATCTCTTGGATCAATCGAAGATCGGCACCGCCGGCTAGCAGGTGCGTGGCAAAACTATGCCGGAGAGTGTGAGGACTCGTTTCCGGATCGATACCCACACGTAAAGCATAGCGTTTGATCAGTTCCCATATCGCTTCGCGCCGTAGTCGTTGCCCCGTGCGAGAAACGATTAGCCAAGGTGTATCAAGGGCTTCGCGATGGGCGATCAGATTAGGACGTGAGGTCTGAAGGTAGTCGTCGATGACTTCGATCGCTCGTTCTCCAAGTGGAACAAGACGCTGCTTGCTACCTTTGCCCTCGGCCATACAGTACCCTTTGTCCAGGGTCACATTTGCCAAAAGCATGTCGGAGACTTCAGAAACGCGGCAACCGGTTGCGTAGAGTAGCTCTAGGATAGCGCGATCCCGCTTCCAAAGCGGGTCATACTTTTGGGGGGCTGTTAGGAACTGCTCGATCACAGAAGCCGGGATAACCTTGGGAACCCGTCGCCAAATCTTAGGGGTCGTCAATAACTCAGCTGGGTTTTCGGTGATGCCAGCTTCAAGTTGCAGGAATTTATAAAACATTCGCAACGAAACGATGTGGCGCGCAATGCTCGTAGCCGCCAAGCCTTGTTCTTTTAACCAGACCAAATAATTGGTTAAATCGTCAATCTGTAGCCGCGTTGGCATGCGACCATCGAGCCAATCTTTGAAGTGATTCAAATCACGGCGATAGGCGGCGACTGTGTTGTTGGCGAGCAAGCACTCACTGCGAAGATACTTTAAAAACCGCTCGGACCATTCCGACATGGTGTCGGCAACAATGGGAACTGGCTGGGTTTTTTGAGTGTACTGTTTAAGTTTGCTCTTCATATTGGGAATATACCCCAGAGATTCCCAAGGTACACTACAGGGTAGTCCAAGACATGTGGAATAGAGCTTTCCAAGGCCATTTGAGACGGATGGGTAGGAATATTCCGAGATAGGGAGTACAAGCATGCAAGACATCATCATTGAAAAACCCTACGAATTCATTCCACCATTGCGTTCGACTTGGTTTCCCAAGTTGGTTCTAAAGTCGCAAGTAGTGCCTTGGTATCTGCGGCGTTATGAAGGGGTCGTTACACATCGGCTTGAAGGTATCGATCATTTCCGCGAATCACTGCGGCTTGGGCACGGCGTGCTGCTGGCACCGAACCATTGTCGATACGCCGATCCTTTGGTGATGTCACACGTGGCAGTCGCCGCCGACACGCTGATGTACGCGATGGCAAGTTGGCACTTGTTCCACCAAAGTCGATTTCAGAAGTGGGCGATTCAGACGATGGGCGCGTTCAGCGTGTACCGCGAAGGACTGGATCGCCAGTCTCTCGATACAGCGATCGATACGTTATCCAAACCCGAGCGACCCTTGGTGGTTTTTCCAGAAGGAGCCGTCTTTCGCACGAACGACCGACTGCAACCGTTATTGGACGGAGTCGCATTCATGGCAAGGGCGGCCGCAAAACGACGGGTAAAGGATGGTGGGACAGGGAAAGTCGTAATACATCCGGTAGCGATCAAGTACCTCTTTCATGGAGACTTACACAAAGCGGTCGGCCCAACCTTGGAGTCTTTAGAGAAACGGCTGACCTGGGGCTCATCGAAGTCTCTCCCGATATTGCAACGTATTGGGAAGATCACCCACGCAATGCTCAGTCTCAAGGAGATAGAGTACATCGGTGGTCCTCAGACAGGGACTTTTGTGGAGCGACAAGATCGATTGATCGATCATCTATTGGATCCCCTGGAAAAAGAATGGTTAGGGAAAGAAGGGGATGGACCGATCATTCCTCGTGTGAAGGCTTTACGAATGAAGATTGTGCCAGAGTTGACCACAGGCGAAATTTCGGAGAGTGAACGCGATCGGCGATGGCAGCACTTGTCCAGGATTTATCTATCGCAGCAGATCGCATCGTATCCTCCAGAATACCTACAGAATCCCACGACAGACACCAGGATCTTGGAAACGGTGGAACGACTGGAGGAGGACTTGACCGATCGAGCTGGAATCCACGGACCGATGGAGGTGGTGATCCGGATTGACGAAGCGATCGAGGTGCCGACGGAACGCCCCCCCAAGGGTGAAGAGGATCCGTTGATGAAGCAATTGCGGGATCGGCTTCAGGGAATGCTTGATGAACTCTCGCAGTGGAGCAATCCGATTTCCTTCTAACTCTGCTCCCAAGTCTTTGAGCCCGCTTCGCGCAAGCCGCGGGGTGTCCGCATGAGCCCGCTTCGCGCAAGC
>CAZACJ010000128.1:0-9353 GCA_964483385.1 uncultured Pirellula sp.
AGCGCATCGGTCTTCGGAACCGAGGGTTGAAGGTTCGAATCCTTCCGGGCGTACTCTTTTCGTTCTGCGAACTTTGGTCTACCAGCTGGTTCGTAGAGTGAAAGCTTTTCTTTGGCGACACATCGATCGCTGAAATCCCCAGTGTTTTGGGCGTTTTCGATTTTCTGGTCCCAACGTGTAGCGCTCCAACTTTCCTTACTGCGGGGGGATTTTCCGAATGTTGCTTCCGTCTGAACGGAGTTTTCTCCCGCGAACTATCGCGCTCTCTAGTTGAAAAGCGGTTGCTTGTTAGAACGCCGATTGCTTCCGACCCACCGAATCCGACTCCAAACTATTCGACCGCAGGGTTAACAGCAGGGCCAGAATCAGATCGGACCGTCAACATTCGGTCTGGAAAACTGCCCCTCCGGTTTAGCTCGAATTGTTTGGCCACGGCTGGTAGAATACAAGGGTTTCGCACCGAAGCAGTGAACGGGGACGAGGGAGCCAGCCAATCGGGCCAGTTGCCGTTATGCCAAATAAAGAGCGTCCGAAGACTGTCAATTGGAGGTCCAGCATGTCGACAACTGAAGCCGCATCGAAAGTCTTTGAAGAGATCGCTCAACTGTTTGGTTCAGGCCCGACCGATGAACAGATTTTGAATTTTCGGCCGTCTTCCGTTGTCGCCCAACGTGCAACGCAGCTTCTCTCGCTGAATCGCACCGGCCGAATAGATGGCGATCTGAAGCACGAACTGGATCAGTACGAGCAAGCTGAACTTTTGATGCGCATGGTGAAGGCTCGGATACGTGCGCGGCAAGGAAGCTAGGGCCGGATGAGCGAATATGTGCCTGCAGAACTTCGCCGGCTGATTCGAGAACGCGCCGGTCACAAATGTGAGTATTGCCGTCTTCATGAAGACGATGCGTTCTTGCCACATGAACCCGACCACATCATCGCCGTAAAGCATCGCGGCGAAACGAATGAAGGAAATTTGGCTTGGACCTGCTTCGTCGGCAATCGCGGTAAAGGGAGCGACCTTGCGTCGGTAGACGAGACATCGGGAGAGATCGTAAGACTCTTTCATCCCAGGACCGATTTATGGGACGATCACTTGGAGTTGATGAAAGACGGATCCCTTTTGGCCAGGACGGCTATCGGACGAGTTACAGTCACACTTCTCAAGTTGAACCGTCCTGAGCTGCTTGCAATCAGAGCCTTGCTCGCAAAATCGACTCGGAAACCGCGTTAGTGCGGCTTACGCTGCATTATGATCCGGAAGAATGTGCCGAGACCGCGGTTATCGTCTATAATTTGACGTACGTATCGGATCTTCGTTTTCTTCGGAATACGCCAAATGTCAACAGTTCCCAAGCATTACATAACTCCAGAAGAATATTTGCACCGTGAAAGAAAGGCCGAATTTCGGTCGGAGTACTTTCGTGGTGAAATGTTCGCAATGGCAGGGGCTTCAGCTAATCACAACTTAATCGTCGGAAATTGTATCCAAACCCTCGGGCAGCAGCTCAAGAAAAGGCCTTGCCGAGTCTACCCGAGCGACTTGAAACTTCGGATTGAAGCGACTGGATTGTATACCTATCCAGACCTTTCTGTGGTCTGCGGCGAACCTCAACTTGAATCCGATAGTGGCGACGTTCTGCTAAATCCAGTAGTGCTTGTCGAAGTCCTATCCGATTCCACTGAGGCATACGATCGAGGAAAGAAGTTCGAGCATTACCGAACTATCCCGAGTTTGAAGCATTACGTTTTAATCGCACAAGACCGTCACTCGATTGATTGCTTTACACGATCAGCCGACGGAAGTTGGATATTGACGAGCTGCCAAGGGCTCGATGGGAAAATCATGCTTGACGCGATAGACAGCGAGTTGGTCGGAGCCGAGGTCTACGACAAAGTCGTTTTTGCAAGTTAGGAAAGCCAATGCTTTAGCTATATGCTGAACTCCGCTGCTGTCCACGTACATTTAGAATGCCGTGCTAAACGTTCACCAATTCACCAAACTCGAGGCGAGCATCGTCCACGTCCGCAGCAGTATTGCCGGCTACTTCCCAACATCGTCTAGCCTCGCTGTTTGACCATCAAACATTATTTTCTTGGGCGCAAGTAAGGCATTGCATAGTCGGTCTGCAGATACTGTTCGAATCAACTTTTACAATGATGTTGCGGCGCTGCGGAGAAGAAGTGAGTCGGAGCGTCGGCTTCAGCCAAGCTAGGACCGTTCCTTCACCAAATTGGCTAGTTCAGGGATAATCCCGCAGAAAGCACAAGAACTTTAGACGAATTTGAAACGAAACATGCTCCAGTCTTGTCTACATGATAAGGGACAAGAACCTTGGACGTAGCAAACAACAAAAGCCCTCTTCACCGTAAGTCTTGATGCCAATAGATGCAAACAGCTTGGGAAAACTGCTGGACGACTACTGGACGACTCTGGTGGAGTGGGTCGGAGGGGCTCGTGATGGCGCCGAAGACGTGGTGCAGTCAGCGTTCATTAAGTTAGCATCCGAAGATCCACCACCAGAAAATCCTGTGGCTTGGCTTTTCACGATTTCCAAGCGTTTGGCAATAAACGAACAGTTGTCACGGACGAAGCGTCGATCGCGAGAATCACAAGTGGGACGTAAACGCGAGGAAACAACTGACCGAGTCACCGAATTCGAGATGCGGGATCTACTTCTTAGCCTTGATGAGCGAGAGAGGGAAATCGTAATCGCGAGAATTTGGGGTGGGCTGACGTTTGATGAGATTGCAATAGCCTGTGTCGATTCCAAGGCGACCATTTGGAGGTCGTATCAAAGCGGTATTTCAAAGCTGAAAAACGCGTATGGGGAACTCAAAGATGAGTAACGAATTGAATCATTCTAAGAACAATGATGAATTGAGTCCGTTCGAGCAAAGGCTGCGAGATCAGCCACTAGGCCCGCGACCCAGTCATTTAGGGGAAATCATGTATGAGTGTGGCTACGCTGCTGGTGTTACAGCATCACAAAAGAAAACACGGGTTGTAACGACTCGGTGGAAGGTCGTGAGCCTTGCAGCAAGCGCGCTAGCTTGCCTTTCGTTTTCAAGCTACTTTTTTTCAACTGAAGTAGATCGAATTGATCAATTAGGTAAGGGAATCTCCGGCAATGCGCAGCAGCAGTCCGCCGACCTAGAGCCAAAAATTGCAGCGAATACCTGGGGCATGTACCTCACACGAGACAGGCACTCTGATCAACGGTCCGCTGGTACTCTACGAGCATCAGGGACTCCAAAAGATACCGCGAGTGCTGGAGGGGTAGAAAATACGTTGGAACTCATCCCGTTTACTGCACCTGATCCGCCACTACGCCCATCCGATTTTCCACTTTTTTTGTAAGGAACGATTTCATGACCATGGTTAAGCTTGCGTTTACTTGCGTGTTTATGCTGGGTGTTACCCTAGCTGGCGCGCCAATGAGTGCACTCGCTCAACAACCTGAAAGCGTTAAAAAACAATTGCAGATTACTCCCAAAATTGCTACCGACTACGATTCCAGTTTTCGGTTGCTCGCTTCGGAAGCGGAGCAAGAGCAGGGTAATGCTGTTCCGGTGTTGCTCCGGATGGTGTACGAACAACAAACGTTCCTGAAAGACCTTTACCCTCGACTCCACGAGTTCGCTGAAATGGATGTCAGTGATCCAAAGTGGAAAGACTTTTACTTCGATCGTTTTGCGGAGCAAATAATCCGAGCTGGGGCGATGAGCCACGCTGATTGGCAGTACCCACTTCGAAGTGAACGTCCATCTTTGATCCTGCTGCCAGACATTCAGTCACAGCGGCAATTGGTCGGTCGAGGAATGACAGCTTGGATTCGACAACAGTTGTCACAAGGTAAGACGGATAAAGCCCTACAGGGTATCAAAGCACAGTTTGGATGCAGCCGCCATTGTGCCGCGACTCCGATCGTTATTTGCCATATAGTTGGATTGTCGATCGCAAACTCTGGTTTTGATAATCTCGAACTTGTCATCCAGGCTGGAGAGTGTCCAAATATGTACTGGGCTTTAGCATCTTTACCGCCGACTTTACAAGACCTTGGCCCAATGGTTCGCTGGGAGTTAAGTGCCACGCCGACATGTTTAAGCGAACCGTTGCCAAGTATTGGTAATGACAAGTGGATTGAAATATCGAATAGATTCATTGATCTTTATAGTGAGGCTAGTAACACCCGTTACACGCCAGAAGAAGGGGAAGCTCTTCAGAAGAAGATGGATCTATTGGCCAAAGACCAACTGGCAAAGGAGTTTGGCTTTACGGTAAAAGATGTTGAGCGTATGACGAAAGAAGAGCGCATCATGCGCTGGTTATATCTCCGTTATCTTCAGTTTAGATCGAATGTAGAGCCCCTTGCCTACCAGTCGCCCAAGCAGATCATCGCTGCAAAACGCACCATTGAAGCGACCAATGAGAAGTTGCTCAGGGAGTCAGGTGCGAAGTCGAGTCCATACCCTGCCATGCTACCACAGGGAATTCTCGCATGTCGAAATTTCGAGCGTCGAGCGAAGTTTCTTCAAACCATTGAGGCGATTCGAGATTACGCGGCGCGAAACAATGGAGCTCTGCCTGCCAAACTTGACGACCTTCACCTTGCCGCTCCTAATGACCCTTTCACCGAGCAGCCATTTGCTTATGAACTGAAAGGAAAAACGGCTCGATTGAGCCAAGCGAAAATCGATGGATTTTCGGGTGTGACTTGTGACTACGAACTGACTGCAAAATAGAAATGGCACTGCGGTCAGCAGAAAAGCAGCGATTCGAACACTTACCATCATGAGTTGTACTTGTGTCCGGACCAAGCGTACTTGTTCTTTGGGGCGGGCGTTTGGATGTGACTCTAAGTGGATTGGAACCTGCTCGCTTCAGCCAACCTATACATAAAGCCTCGGAAGCGTATTTAGCTCGGCAAGATGCCGTGTCAGTACCTCATGTTGACATCTTGCCAGTCGCGTCGTCGGGCCACCGACAAGCGGGCTGCCTGTGCTGTGGACAAATGTCAGAGAAAAAATCGATAAAAAGTAAATCTTGTATGCAAGAAAACACAAGGTGTTGTTACTTCCTTTGAGTAGTGGTTGATTCCGGCAGGTAAGATCAGCTTTTGGGAAGTAAATCGAACACTTTCAAGGCGGCTCGGTTCGATGATTCGCACGAAAGATTTTAAAGGCCATTGCTCATGATTAGAAAAATCACTCCGTCACCCTGCGATCCATCGAAAGCGATCGCAGTTAATCATCAATTTCGAGTAGGCTTAATTCCAGCGACGGTCTTGGGGGGCATTGCTTGCGTCGCCGTGTTGTACGCATTGATGATTGTTCAGAACGTAGTTTGCGATGCGATGAATGGTTGCGATTCTCGATACTTAATTCTCGCGTCGTTATTTCCCGCTTTGCTATTCGGTTTTGGGGCCATCTGTTTCGCAGCCAGTTTCGAGCTCAAACGAGGTCGCTGGAGGATAGCTCTGAAGATAACGACGTTATTGCTGCCCATTGCGAGTGCCCTAGTCGTGTTCGTTAGATCTCTCGGCTAACCAGTTCTTGACCGTCGAGATGAACAATGCTTCGCAAATCTTTGCCACACAATCGGTACTGTACTCCGAGACGCTCACCGCCGCATCGGGTAAATGCGAAAGTCTTGCTCGCGTGACCGGATACCAAGGAATAAGAAGATAACTTCATGTTACCAAGTCCATCCGACACTCGTGCAAGCCTGATTGTTCGTCTACGCGACCAGGAAGATAGGGACGCATGGGATGAAGTGTTGGCAATCTACGGTCCACTAGTTTTTCGAATGGCGTTGCGTCAAGGGTTGCAACGAGCCGATGCAGAAGACGTTGTGCAACAAGTTTTTACTGCCATCTTTCAGTCCGTCGAAAAATGGCTAGAACAGTCGGAACGAGGCCGATTTCGCAATTGGCTTATCGGAATTGGCCGCAACGTTGCTCTCAATATGCTCAACCGAAAGCCGAAGGGAGGGATCGGCGTCGGAGGAACCGAAGGACACGATAGGCTCGATCGATTGAAGGCCGAAGAGGACGAACTCGCTTCCGAGTTTGATATCGAATACCAACGCGAAGTCTACCGATGGGCAGCGCAAAAAGTCCAGGTGGACGTTGATCCAAAGACTTGGGAGGCTTTCCGAATGACACATGTTGACGGGGTATCGATCAGCGACGCAGCCAAGCTGCTCGGCGTCGGTGTCGGACAAGTTTACGTTGCACGAAGCCGAGTGATGAAACGGCTACAGAACTTGGTCAGCCAGTATAGCGTGGTAACCGAAGACTAGTGCAGCAAGTTGTACATCGTATTTCAAAGAGCTTGGGATTGGTTCCAAACGATTCGGTCGACTGCTGGCGTAGCCGACGTTTACCACTAAATAGCGAGATTGATTTTCGATTGGGTGAATAAATTCGAGCTGGCAGCGCATCATGATGCTGGGTGAATTTTCCGCGTGGGGTTTTCTATGAATCGAATTGCTACTGTCGTTGTTCTAATTCTTTCTGTGCTTTTGTGCTCCGTGTCTGCAGAGTCTCCAGATGAACTACGCAGTGAGATTGAGGCGGGCTGGCGGCGAGCTGTTACCGGCTATCAAGGAAAGAGTTTTGAGTTCAAACAAGAAACGTTTCGTAACCTGAAGGGATTGAAAACGAGTAGCTTGGTAGATTGTTCTGTTGACATCGTTACCAATGACTGTATTCGTACGATGGGAAAAACAACAAGTGAACGAGTTGATTCCAGCGGCCTGGATAGACGCAAAATCCCCGGCCCTTCTGAGCTTGCGTCGCTACCGATGAAGACGACAAAAACCGAGTTTGCGGCAGTTTGTAATTTGTCCTATTTTGCGATAATTGATCTCGAGAATTCTCCAGCAGTAAGCGTGCTTGACGAGGGTCGCGCCAAATGGCCTGTCAAAGACCTGCAGAGATGCTACCCAGGGCTCTGCTTCGGAAGCCCCGGTGGATTTGTGGCCACCGACTTGATCTGGGATGATACCAGTTCTGCGATTCCTGAGGGAAAGCATCGGGTAGTGTCGTTTGAGAAGAATGCAACTTCGGTAGTGCTGAATCTGGTCTCCGGCCCTGGCATGGTGGAATCCACGCTACAGCTTGATCCGAGTCATCATTTTGCCATCTCTAAATGGGAATTGACTCGGAAATGGGGAGCTGGAATTCTTACCCTGAGATCCATTTACAATTACTCGGATCAGTCATTCCATCCGCTAAAGATTGAATTTGAGGAGGTGATTTCAGGCACAGTGGACGACGATAGCACAAGGAGCATAGCGACCGAATGCACAGCTTTGGTTCCTACGACTTGTACTGAATCAGATTGTTTTTTAACAGCTTTTGGGCTTCCAGAACCTGTCGTCACCAAGAAAACGTCCCTCTCTTCGCTTTGGATCTATGGTCCTTTAGTCATTCTGATGGCATTGACTTTCATCGCTTGGCGGAGAATGCGAAAGTGAATATGAACTTTAAGTCTGCTTGTTGTGTTTTCTTCTCGCTCTGTACGCTTGCGAGTTGCTCAAGAGAGCCTAGCATCGGCGAGCCAATCGATCTTTCGCTAGGCGAATTCTCGAGCCAAATTCCATTGGATGATTTCGAAGTGCTGGCTACTCTGACGAACCATACTTCGTTCCAAGCGAAAATTCACGGTGTGGAGGCATGTTGTAATTTACGTCTAGACAAGGCTCGATCAACGAAGTCCATCGCACCCAACTCGAAAGGTGAATTGGTTTTTACTGGAACTGTGCCGGACTGGGAGAAATTCGACGTTGATTATTTTGGATGGGAGGGCAAAATCTTTTTGGAAACCGAGAAAGGTTCTTTGCTGACAGTCCCGTTTTCGTTGAGGATGCAGAATCCGAGGCCTCACAGGTAATGGGTTGGATCTGTCTCTATTGGGTGACGCTCTCACGCTCATTCGGCGTCAACAGCGTTCCGTTTCTGGGTTTCAAACATACGAACTAACAATGGGCCAATACTCATGCTTCGATTAGTTTGCGTCATTGCGATCGTCTTGTTGCACTGCGCTGTAGCCGTCGGATCCGGCAATGGAGATCTGTCGCTGCAGCAATTGGAAAATTTGCCGGCTTCCGTCCCGGCGATGCCTGGCAAGGCAACAATTTACGCAGATTGGGATTCCGCAAAGGATGGCAGTGTCTCCGTCTACATTGTGAATCGTACGACGTCCGTCATTCGCTTGGGCACTCTCTACGGAAGACTACATCTGTACAACGAAGCGGAATCCAAAAGTGGCGAATGGGAGAGATCTGAAGTTTACGTCGAGGAACTGTGTGGTGTCGGGCATGGTGAAGGCAAATTGCCACCCGGCACTTGGGTTTCACAATCCGAGTCGATTGGAATGCCGATCCATGGTGTTGAAAAGAGGCCGATGCGAATTCGGTGTTACGATCATGACCTAAACACGTACTCGAACGTAGGCACTGGCTATATCTACCCTTCGCACATTGAGCTTGCGAAAAATGATCGGCTAGCCATTCGGACCGCGTCATTAGGACGGTTGAAGGAGATCCTGTATTCTCGTGATTCTGCCAATCGGATTTTCCAAACTAGGTCAGCGGGCCCAATGGTTGATCCACGACGAATAGCACTCGTTGCTGTCGCATCAAAGTGGGATGACGATCGAAGTGAAGTATTGACCGTACTCGAATCAATAGCCACCGGGGCAATTCCGGACCTGAAGGATGAAGCGGCAAGTATTGTCGAGCAATTGAAAACGAAGCTTGAAGCAGACAAGAATCGCTAGTCCCGACCGATCGGACTCTTGGATGTTTGGCTGGAAAATGAGGCAAAGAGATTAGGAACTCTCCGAATCGAGCACGATGTCGCGAGGGCTTTCACCAGCTTTCACCCAAAGCAGATTCAGACTACTACTTATAATACTTATAAGAAAACAGAGATTTGAGATGTTCGGGTTTGCCATGACAACTGCGATTGTGTTCAGGCGATTGCGCTGGAGTTTAGGAAGTCTGCGAGGATTGACGGCGATTTTGCTTTCTTCGATGCTGATAGCTTGTGTTGGTTGCGGAGATTCGAAAGTACCAGTTGCTCCTGCTTCAGCTCCTGCCTCCACGGTCGCTTCCCCTTCGGCTGAGACCACGGCTGACTCCTTGGCAGATATACTTCAACGAGCGAAAGCTGGTGACATCGAATCCGCAATTCAACGATTTGTCTCCAATGCTCCGGATAACTGGATTCAATCTACCGCCCTCGAAGACGTTCGAATGTCGGAGGCATCTTTTGCTAAGCTAGATCGTGTCGAGAAGGCTCGCCTTCAACAGCAGATCATTGATCGCGTCGGTGAGATTAAGGGAT
>CAZACJ010000129.1:0-9192 GCA_964483385.1 uncultured Pirellula sp.
TTTGCATCCGCAAAGATTAATAGGGGATTCTTGTTGCAAACGTTGTCATAGGTAACTTACACAGTACCATACTGAGGATTCTCCGGATAGAAGCTCGAGTCAAACTCCAGAACCACCGAACCTGGAGTGATTCCGGTCAAATCGATGGCTGGAGTCTCCAAAAAGGTGTTCATTCTCCCGGCATCATGAGGGGTGTCGTCCCAAGCATCCGAGTCGGCGACGGCGACGGTACCCGAACCGAGTGAGAAACGACTGCGGCTTTGATCCCCTTCCGTCGCAATCCAGGAGTTCTTGTCCATGAACACCCAGCCATGGAAATCGGAATTGCTGGCAGGCATTCGACTGTTATCGACAGAGTAGCCCAACGGACCGTTCTTTGTGAAGTCCGTTCCGTCCCCATTGGGCTCGGTTGTAAACGGGCTGAGGCGTAGAAAATCAAACGATTGCTTGTGCAGGATGACGTCGGACGTCAAATCCGCCGATGTATCGAGGATGGCCCCGTCGTCGATCAATATGTAATAATCCGTCAACCCAAAAAGATTGATCGATGGGTCAAAAGTGACCGTCGCATCTGCTACTGTAACAGCGGCACTGGTGATATCGATCTGCTCAGCAGCCGTGTTCGTCGCTGCGTCAATGATGTAAATCGAACCAGTACCCTTCTTGACGTTGGTGTCGAAAGTGACCGTAAAGTTCGACTTGTAGTTCACCGCGGTGGAGTTATCTGGAGGCGTTAGTGTGACGACCTTCGGTCCTTCGTCGTCGGTGACTCGAATGCTTGCTGATGAAGCCGCGTAGACCGCCGATGTAGCAGTTATAGTGACCGTCTGGGTGCGATCGCTAAGCGTATCATCGACCGCAGTGATCGCAAAAGTCACCGACGATTGACCGTCGGGAATCGTGACGGTCGCCGGAACTGTAGCTTCGGTAGCATCACTGCTCGACAACGTGACGACAACGTCGCCGGTAGGCAGATTGTTGCGACTGACCGTCCCTGTTGCAGTGCCCCCGTTTTCACTCATCGCTTGCCTGTCAATCGTCAGCGTCAACTTTGGCGATTCAGGCGTTGCGAAATTCCAGAAGTTTTGGTCCGACAGCCCTGCGAAGGGAACTCCAACAATGTTTCCTGTGATGAGAAGATCATCAAGCGCCCACCACCAGTCATTGCCACCTTCGGTGTAATAGCTAAACAAAAGTGACCCGCTCGTTGGGTTGTTCACCGAGCCGATCGCGACTCCACCGCCTGTCGTGGAACCGGTAACGAGACGCTCGTTGATGTTGCGTTTGGCAAAAGGTGCATCATTGTCCGTGTTCGTAGGATTGAGCTCCAGCAACTGGGTCCAGTTGGTCCCACCGTCGTAGCTGACCGATAGGCGACCAATCTGGCTGTCTTCCGGGCGAAAGCTGGAATCGAATTCCAATTTGACCGAGTTCTCGGCCACACCATTCAGATTGACAGCCTTGGTGATCAGCGTGCTCTGGAACGGCCTGACGGCTCCCGGACCATCGTCGTACTCGTCGGAGTCACCGATCGCCAACGTTCCGTTTCCCAAGACAAACTGATCACGGCCCTGGTTGTCCGCACCAATCCAGAAGTCCTTTCGGGCGAAGGTCCAACCCCTCCATTCGGCTGCCCCTACACCTTCCATGTTAGGATTATCTAATCGAGATTCGAATCCAAGCGGGGGAGTCGGAGTCCAATCGCTTCCAGTGCCGTTGGCTTCGAAAACTTTGGGACCCAGTGGCAGGAAATCAAAGGTTTGTGTCAAAAGAGTCGCGTTCGATGTCGGAGTGCTCGATCGGTCTAGGAAAGATCCACTGTCGATGTGTACAAAATATGAATTGTCCAACTGTAGGTCGATCGGAAGGTCCACCGTAACGACCGCTCCATCGACGGTCACGTTGGGCGAGTTCACATCGACAGCAACTCCAGTCGTACCTGTTCCCTGACGGACGACGTAAATATTGCCTTGGCCTTTGTTGACGGGCTCGTTGAATGTGAAAACTAAATTGCTGTCCAAAGGCACATTGGTCGAACCATCCAGCGGGCTCACACTCAGGATACTCAGCGCCATCAACTCTCGATTTTCGAGCTGCTCGATCAATTGCTTGCGAAATCGTCGATGAGCAAGACTTCTGCTCTTGGCTGACTTCCTCAGTGACCTGGAAAGACCCCCAGCCATCCGACTCCACAGGCTTGATTCTCGATGATTCATGAAAATTCCCCTAGTGGTGCTAATCAAATCAGTTGCAGTTTGAAACGACAAAAATCATGGTACGGATTATGCCGGACGAATATGAAGCTATGTGGCAGATCTACCGCATATTCGATGAAGGCAAGGTTAATCTTCAGGCGTCACCCGGACAGTCTGTGGCGATTGACGAAGATGCACCTGGGCATTGAATGCGATAACAATGCGAGGCTTGTTGCCAAAGTAAGGCAAACCACTATGAAGAAGATGCGAAGGAAAGATTAAGAGCAGGCCATTCTCAAGCGGCGGGTCGAAATGCGGATGGACGTAGCGATTCCCTGCATCTTTGTAAGAACCACCGCCCGATATCGGACAGTAGAATCGGCTTCCACCATTCGGGGCACCCAACGTTGCAGCTTCGTAGTCTCCGATGTCCACGTAGAAGATCCCACACCAACTGCATCCGTGATGCCAGTGCGCATCGTGAAAGCCCCCAGAGGTAGTGACATGATACCAACTATCAATAAAGCTTACCCGATACTGGTTGGGCTCGATGGCTTGCGAATGCGCAACCGATACTGCGAACGTTAATGAATTTTCTATGAAGCCCGATAATTCGGAAATCCCTTCGCCACCCGATTGGAACAGATCGAACTTGCTTTCGTACAACCCACCGCTTGGCTTGGCTGACATAGCGATTCGACTTTCGATCGGCTGAGTTTGCTCGCTCTTTAGATTCAGGATGGTTTGGGTAATTATATCTCGATAATCGCCATACTCGGACCACACCTGGAAAAAGAGCATCGATGGCCATAGCTGCACACCTTGCAATTGGTTCTTGGGTTGCATTTTATTTCCTCCGGGACTAGGAATCGATTCGCACTGGACCATGTTTCCTCTACAATTTTTAAGATCGCACCATCGACCGAATGAAAGACTGATGAAGTCGGAGAGAAATGAATGCCGCCAAATCCAAGTGAATCGAACCTTGATGTATCCCAGGTTTTTCCATCGCTTTTTGGACGGAGGATCGTCAAAGATTCGGCGCAGTGGAATGGATTGCTTGAAAAACGCATCCTAGAAAGGCAATCGACAACACCCAGCGAGGATTATGCAAATTCCGGAGGATGGCACTCTCCGGCCGATTTGCTCGAAGCCCAAGGGCAAGATATCGATTGGTTGCGAGGGATCATCGCTGAAGGAGTCAACGGGATGGTCCAAGCAACGATGCAATTGCCAGAGGTCAAGTCCAGACGATCTAGACCCTCTGGCGCCTTTCATGTTGTTGCATGGGCGAACATCTCAACGCTCGGAAACTATCACCGGATGCATAACCACCCAGGAAGTGCTTGGTCGGGCTGTTACTACGTCCGTTCAAAAACCGAAAACGACTCACTTGCCGGAGCTCTAGAGCTATATGACCCTCGACCGTTTGCGGAAATGACCGATGTTCCAGGAACACCCTACGGCCAACGATTGCTGGTAAGACCTGAACCCGGCCTGCTAGTTCTATTTCCAGGTTGGATGTACCATTTTGTTCACCCTGTGACCTCTCAAGAACCTCGCATATCGATCGCTTTTAATGCGATATGGAAACGCTCATGAGCCAAGTTCCGAGCGACAAAGATCCCCGCGTAAATCAGCTTAGAGAGATGATCCAAGCCAGTCCACTGTTGCTACCTTGGGACTGGGACCAAATCTCCGGTCGGATCGAATTCATCAGTATGACCGAGTCGGAGTACTTTCAGGCTAGCTTTCTCGATGAGCGGATACTCTCGGAAAAGTCCATTCGTGGGACAGTTCCTTATGCTCTGATCAGCGACATTGATTTGAGCCATCGTTCGAGCATAGGGTCTCGTCCTTGCGATTTCATCTTCCATGTTTCGCACTGCGGTTCCACCTTGCTCTCACGATTATTAGGGTCGCACCCAGTTTGCTTTGCACTCCGAGAACCTAGAGTCCTCAGAAGCTTCCATTCTCAGTCCCCCGAGGAAATTCGCTGGCTCTTTGGACTCTTGTCCAGAACATTTTCGCAAACCCAGAGAGCGCTGATCAAGTCGACGAGCTTTACCAGCCAGTTCGCACAAAATTGGCTCAGTGTTCTGCAAGATTCCAAAGCGATTCTCTTGACGATGCCCCTAGAGCCCTTCTTAGCTGCGGTGCTTGATGGCTCGACTATCGACATCCAAAATCACAAACACTCGCGTTGGAAGCGACTGCAGAACTTCGGATGCCAACTTCCAGGCGAACTTGACACACTGGGAATCGGACAGTGCGCAGCGATGAGTTGGCTTTGTGAGTCGCTCACACTCCATAAGCTTGCGTCAATCCACCCGACAAGAACGCACTCGATCGATTTCGATAGCCTCATTCGCTCACCTGCGCAGATACTTGGACAATGCGCGGAATTTCTTAACTATCCAAGTCCTTGTCCAGATTGGGACCGAGATCCACTCTGGCAGCAATACGCAAAGAAACCAGGTGTCTCCTACAACACGCTAACGCGAGACAAACTGCTCAATGTGTCGAGGCAAAAACACGCCGCTGAAATCCAGCAGGGAATCCGTTGGGTGCTATCCCTCCGAGATCCTCAAGTCTCCGATTTACTTCATCGGTAACTTGGGCTCTATTTACTTTTAATGTGATCAAAGCCACATTTTCTCATTGGCCTGAACTAAAGGAAGTCACTTTCTAAAGACAATCTGGTCAAACAACGCCCCATCGAGATCGTAGGCCTTCAATTCGAGAGTTCCGCCATTGATACTCACATAAACAAAATGGTGCCCGCGTTTGACATTGTTCTGAAACGCAGGTCGGATAGGACCCGCTTGCTCTAATCCGCCTCCACCCCCTCCAGTGATCATGTAGACTGGCGCGTTCTCCTGTGCAACCTTGCCGGCTCGAACTGGCCAAGTACGCTCGTAGGAATGGATGTGCCCGTTCCACACGATATCGACGCCATACTTGTCAAACAACTCGCACAGTGGTCGAATTCGCAAATCGCCCCAAGTGCTCTTGCCCTTCCAAAGATTGCCGTAGTCATCCTCGTCGGAGGAGTAGGAGGGATGGTGGTAGCTAACAAACGTCCACAGAGTTTTTGATTCTCCAGAATCTCTTCGCTTTTTTAGATCCAACAGTTCTTTTTCAAGCCATAAATACTGTTCGCTCTGCGGATCCACTTTCTTGTTCGAGTCAATCATGAAGAATTTTGCATTTCCATACTCGAAGCTGTAGTAATACTCCGGCGGTGGTAGTTCCATATACCGGTAGTAGTGATCCGCGTTACGCTCGTGATTCCCCAAAACAGGATAAAAAGGAACGCGGGAAAAAAGTGGATTCATGCTGGCGAAGAACTCTTGAACCCACTGATTTTTCTTCAAACCATCGTCGACTAAGTCCCCTGGAATGATGGTAAAATTCGGGCGAAGTGCCCAAGCGTGCTGCGCCAGGCGACCATTGACCTTGGGGTTTCCTTGCGTGTCTGCGATCACCGCAAAAGCGAAGGGCGTCTCCGGGAGCGATGCAGTCTGGAATGAAGAATAGCCAGGTGCAAGTTCTCGTTCGCTACCTTGTTCCTTGACCACCACCTGGTAGTAGTAACCAGTTTCAGGCTTCAAACCCGACAGTACCGCCGTGTGCAATAAATCGTCCGACGTAGTGCATTGTACCTCTTGGCCAAATTGAGCCGTCTCGCCAAACCTGACTTTAACACTCGATGGCTTGCTCACCTCGCAAACAACACGGATCGAATCCTGGGTCGCATACTGCAAAAAAGGTTTTACTAAAAACTCGAATCCCTTGGCGGGATCAAGCACCGGAGGAAGCTCGGCCCACTCTTTCTGATGTTCGAAATCATGGAAAATCCAAGCCGGCTTGGCCGCTAGATCATACACCACCACTTGTGACAGTCGTCCAGACATGACGAAGTGTTCGTTCGAATCAGAGTAAGCGCCCAAGACGAGCTTTGCTCCTTGAGGGTAGAGGATCTTTCCTTTCTGAGCATCCGATTGCGACTCAAGTTTGCCGTCTACCCACAACTGCATTTCCTTACCGTCGAAAATCCCACAAACGTGGTACCATTTACCTCGTTGGATTTCTGTCGTTCCTGCAAGGTAAGTCATCTTACCATCGCCATCGTCGGCACCCGTAGAAGAAAGCCCAAAGGAGAAATGGTTCTGGTTGTATCCTAATACCCATCCGGTTTCGGCGTCACCATTGTCTTGGAACGCTGACAGGATTCCGCCATAGGGCAAAGTTTCGTCAAGACTCACCCAAGCACTGACGGTCAAGGCATCTTCTGGCAGGACTTTACGAACCGTTTCCCAATTGGCCTCCGACTTGAAAGCGTTGCTCAATCCATCTAGCCTTACGCTAGTACCCTTTCCAACTTTCTCCAGGATCGGTTCACCGTCACAACGCAAATCTGGTCCCGCGATCGACTTCAATTGGTTCCCGTTGAGCCGGGATTCTTCAAAGAGCCAACTGCAACGCGGGTCTGGACCCTCATGGCCATAGACATCCCACTGAGCTACGAGTATCAGCCAAGCAGTTGGTAAACACTTGGAGATCAGTCCTAGCAGAAAGCAACCATTCGATCGATGCATGACACCACCCAGAAAAACGGTTAGTAAGTGACTCGTTTGCGTCGAGGCCCGAAGCTCGGATCAGAACGATTCTTCCGTGCGAATGTCTTCCTGCCTGTCCCGCGATCCGAAAGCGCTGTAGACACTTCGATCGATCTTGTCGGTGAGGAACCGAACCGAGCCGTCTGCAAAGCCAAAATTACAACCACCAGAATGTCTTGATCCGAAGGAAATTTCGTAAGCTGCAAAACCGGGTTGTCCTGGTGCAACTTTAGGTGCATTCATCGGAACACCTGTCGAGCCTACTACTTCGGACATGTCACCTTGATTGTTGGTGTCGATATCATCGCCGCCGTAAGCCCAGTGATCCTTGCGTCCGAAATTATCTCGGTTGTTCTCTCGGATCAGTCCCATCTCGGGGACAGCGCTCACGTCGCCTTCTGCCTCGCCGATAGAAATGGTATTAGAAGTCCCATCCTTGATCGTCGAGATTTTGCTGCCAGTCATGCCCCAACCTTTACCGTTGTACTGGATCCTTTGATGAGCCATTTTATTGACAAAAACGCCATCGAGGTCGTGAATCACTTCGGTCGCACCGGTACCTCCCCAAGGAGCCGTAGCCGTCTGCCGACGACGGTCGGTTGTCAAATAGCCTGAGACGCAACCCAAGTAGTTTGTCGGTGCCCTTTTCTGCACAATCCAATTGTCTCCCGAGATATCCGCAGCTGACTCAGGAAAACTCGACGAAGGGCAGCGGAAAGTAGCAATTCTCTGCTCGCAAACGTAAATGTTTCTGAAAAACCGATTGTAAGCCCTGTTGTTGACAGCATCGTTTCCGCTGATTCCAGGAACGCTGAACGCCCACTGGAAATTGCCACGTCCATCCTCCTGAAAGGTCATCATATCGTAGAGGGCTTTTTGCTCCATGTAGGGCAAGATCAGACTGTGCCAAGCTGTACCAACCTCGAACTCCGCTGCCATTGGAAAACCCTTCATGGCATCTTCAAAGTTGGCAACAGCAATGTTGAGTTGCTTGACGTTGTTTTGGCAACTCATCCGACGGGATGCTTCTCGAGCCGCTTGAACGGCTGGCAATAGCAGACCGACCAAAACTCCGATAATAGCGATCACGACCAACAATTCTACAAGGGTGAATCCATTGCTTTTGATCGGTAAGGCAAATTTCTTATTTCGAATCATCAGATCCTGTCTCCGTTCGTGGTTTTGACTCAACGTTGAACTCAAAAAAATTCTTGTCCCCAGCTTTGACCTTGACCGAAAGGGGGGTGGTGCCCGGGGACTCATACTCATCCGGGAACCGGTTGAGGACGCCACCCGGCACCTCGCTGGGTTTGGCCTCGGGTTCGATGTCTTTCCCGTCTTTGGTCACCCAGGCAACCAAGGTTACTTTGTATTTCCCGGCCCAAATCCCGATATCGCCCTGCGGGTGAACAATCGCAAACTTACCGTCCTGATAGGTCATTCCGAATCCATATCCGTGCCGGTCCGGGTTAAACACAGCCACGTCCGGAAAGAAACCAACCTTACAGTTCGATACCGGTTTGCCGTCGAGAAGAACGACTCCTCCGACTTCGTGCATCGGGGGCTTCCCACAACCGCACAAACAAATCACGAGTCCAAGAACAAGCACCAGCGTCTTGACGAACATGTCTTGCTCCCTCAAGGTTTGAGTAAATCGCAGCGGACGAAGGGCCCGCGTTCGAAGCGGTCACGTGATTTCTACGCACCGCTATAGCATAGTATTACGATATCCTAGGGACGGAATTTGATCAGATCGAAACCGTGAAGTATCTGTTTGGAATGTGTTACCTTCAGATTCAGATACCTAAACAAACGTCCCGTAACCACCTGTTCTCCCGTAGCCACCTGTCGCCAGACGGTGGAGGCCTTCTCGCACCGATCATTTCGAAGCCCAAAACACCTTGAATGCATAAATGCACATAAAGATGGGCAAGCCACAAGCGAATCCAGCCCCAAAATCAACATTACCGTCCCTGAGGGATTTCCAAATTGTGGAAATGGTCGCCCAGACAACTGCAGCCGTCATCAAGGTCCAAACCCAGGGGAGAAACCAAGACGGAAGGCCACGTCCACGATAGAAGGAGTAAGAAATTGCACCACTACTGAAAGCGATCGGTGCGATGACAGGAAGCGCTTTTAGGAGTTTCAAATCGCCTCGGATAATCTCAACGGCCATTCCCAACCCTGCCATTAGCAGGATTAATGTTGGGATCGCGAGCATTGTCGCTAAGATTCTCTGAGGACGGTGCGATCTACCGAGATTGATGCTTGCCGCCAGCGGTTCACTTGAATGCGATTCCAACATGTTCAGACCTCGTATTGTTTTGGTTCAGCGTGAAATGGATTTCTGTCTGATCGGCGTTAATCGTAAATGG
>CAZACJ010000130.1:0-241 GCA_964483385.1 uncultured Pirellula sp.
CAACCACGGAACACACCGAACACACGGAAGGAAGACTAGGGAAGATCTGCTATTTTTCCGTGTGTTCCGAGTATTGCGATGGGACGAGCATCCCCTGGAGGTAATTTGTCTCTAACCCGACTACTCGATGTCCCTAATGATTTCGCCGCCATTGCGGGAGATCATGCCGGCATACACACGGACATCGATATTGGAACTAAGATACCTTGCACTCCCGTCGACGAACGCGGCTGTGATCCCA
>CAZACJ010000130.1:251-9142 GCA_964483385.1 uncultured Pirellula sp.
CATGGAAGGAATATGCCTGACCGGTACCATCGACTCCAAAGTACGGATCGGGATAAGTCGATCCCAATGGGATACCGTTGGTCGTGTTGATCACTTGTGGGCCAGGATACGAAGCTCCATCGGCAGAGACTCCTAGCAGGACATTCAGTTCTGAGGCAGGTCGGCACCAGCCCCCACCATTGACACGAAGCGAGCTTCCTGGAGCAGCTTCGATAACCTTACGTCCCAATCGGTACACATGCGGACGGCCCGACGACTCGACCAAGCGAATGGTATTGCTCGTCCCATCGGTGAAGCTCGCGAACTTCAAGTTCGCTGTCTTGGACATAGCGCCATTGTCATTCCTAGCCGAATTCGCATCGACCAACCCAAGCGTTGCCATTTGAGGCGATACGCCGTAGTAACCTGAATAGTCCCCGTTGGCAACTCTTGCCTGCCAAACAGGAGTATCCGGCGGCGGCGATCCGTCTTGAACTCTACCCGACTCTGGATTTGATGGGCACTCGTAGATCGGAATCTTGCTTCCGAAAAGATCGTAATTCAGGCTACCATCGGCGTTGGGTACTACCGAAGACCAATTCTTCTTCAAATCGATCCTTGAGTACAGGGACTGTTGTTCGATATGGGGAAGGAGATAAGTCGCCCACCGGACCCGAACGGTCGAGACCGCATCGGGTCGAATATTGCTCGGGAAATACTTGTTGGCGCTATGAAAATTCTGAAACGCCAGCTCGATCTGTCGCATGTTGTTCGAGCAGGACATGCGCCTAGCTGCCTCTCGGGCTGCTTGCACGGCTGGCAAAAGCAAGCCCACCAAAATACCTATGATGGCAATGACCACCAACAATTCCACGAGGGTAAACGCGCTACGGAGGCGATTACGGTGTGCTAAGGACTGGATTCTCATGATATCTTTTCTTTTCTTTTTTGTGTAAGTCAACTGAATCAACGGTTAGGGTGTTTACTGAATCACCGAATCTTGAAGGGTTCGAGAACTTTTTGGTCTTTGCTCAACTGAACGTCGATACCGGAGGTCGCCTCGGAGGCTAAGCCTGCTGGTAGATGGTTTGTAGGGGCTTGGTCTGGGGTGTCCCTGTACCATTGTTCGATCGTTACCTTGTATTTACCCGCAGGAGCCCCATCGTTGGTGTCGTAGGTCGACAATTGAAACCGCCCCTCCGCATTGGTTGTCCCCCGTGGCTTAGGGAACTTGAGCGAAGTTTCGGTCGGATGAAAGACCACGGTGGCTCGTTCCAGTGGCTTGCCATCTTGCCCAAGAACGGTTCCCTCGGCCAAAGTGGTTTGGACACGATCGCTGCGGGAACAACCCACGATCGATCCGGCAACGACAAGCCCACAAATCAGCGCGGTGTGTACGGATCGGGAAAAGCTACGCGACATAAGACCCTTTCGAGTAAAAACTCTTGCAATGCGATTGGCAATGCAATTTGTGCTTTGGAACTCTATTGGTGGAGTCGTTCCCTAGCGATCGTTTCGACAAGCTTTCCGGGGTCGGATCAGCAACTACCTAGCCTTGGCTAGCGTTCGAACTACTTCGAAACCGACGCTTCTCGGTGCGGTCTATCTGTACCACCGCTCCGTCATGGATCACAATCGTGACTTGCCCATAACGCAAACCGTCAAGCGCCTGACGAATCTGATCCAAATCGAATTGCACTTCTCGTTCCAATCGTCCGTGATTATCCGGATTTTCGACATGATCCTTCATAATCAATCTTCCTTCTTGCTCTTTAACGGATCTCGTGATGGTATCTAGATGGTGTAGTCGGGAGAAAACACGTGCGACTGCAGGGGGGTGATGAATACCTGTTGGTGGACTTCGAGGTCCATGAATTGGAATTCGTGGATTGGAACATCGACTCGTACGTTCTGTTCTTTGTTTGTATGGACAAAGACTTTGGCGCTGGTTCCGGCGCGTTGGATGCGTTGGATTTGAGCGGAGATCGACGCCGACCCAAGAGATTCTTTTGAGATTTGAAGTTCATGGGGTCGCACATAAATTTTTGCTCCGTCGTTTTTGGCTTCGGACGAGGGTTCGACGTGCCTACCTGAAAAAACGTTGACGGATCCGAGGAAGTCGATTACGAATTCCGATGCCGGGTTATGGAAAACTTCCTCGGGTGTTCCGATCTGCTCAATCTTCGCATGGTTCATGACCACGACACGGTCTGCCACTTCGAGAGCTTCCTCCTGATCATGGGTCACGAGAATCGTTGTCGTGTGCACTTGCTCGTGCAAACGTCTTAGCCATTCGCGTAATTTCTGACGGACTTTGGCATCCAAGGCTCCGAAGGGTTCGTCGAGCAAAAGGACCTTCGGTTCGATGGCCAAGGCTCTTGCTAGGGCGACGCGTTGTCGCTGGCCGCCTGAGAGTTGCAGGGGGAATCGATTCCCGAATCCCTCTAGTTGAATCAATTGGAGTAGTTCCTTGACGCGTTGATCGATTTGGGCCTTAGGTAAACGCTGACTTCGAGGGCGAACTTTCAATCCAAAAGCGATGTTCTCGAAGACGCTCATGTGTTTGAACAAAGCGTAGTGTTGAAATACGAATCCAACTTGGCGTTCCGATACGCTCCGAGTCGCAACGTCTTGATCGAAAAAAAGGATCTTTCCCTCGTCTTGATTCGCGGGTGGATCGGGGACCTCCAGCCCCGCGATCATTCTTAAAAGTGTTGTCTTTCCTGAACCGCTAGGCCCGAGCAACGCCACTAGTTCGCCGCTGTGAACCTTTAAGCTCACATTTTCGATTGCCTTGTAGGACCCGAAGGTTTTGCTTACGTGCTGGACTTCGACGCTCACTGGATTTCCTCTGATTCTTTCGATCGATGCTCGATCCGCGATTCCAACCACGATTTGGCAAGGAGAGTAAGGATGCTCAAAGAGGCTAGGATCGACGCGAGTGCGAATGCGGCCGGTGCGTTGTAATCGTTGTAGAGCGCATCGATTTGTAGCGGGACCGTGTTGGTTAAGCCTCGAATGTTCGACGAGACGACCGAAACGGCTCCAAACTCTCCCATCGCTCGTGCGGTGCAAAGCAGCACACCGTACAAAAGCGGGAAAAAAATGTTCGGAAGTGTGACTTTTGTAAAGGTCTGCCAAGCGCTCGCACCGAGCGATATCGCGGCCCATTCTTGCTCGCTTCCCTGCTCCTGCATCACTGGAATCAGCTCCCTTGCCACAAAAGGGACCGTCACAAAGATCGTGGCAAGAACCACGCCGGGGACCGCAAAGATCACCTGCAATCCAAAACTCTGCAACACACCTCCAAACCAACCATGGATGCCATAGAGCAAGATGAGCATCAGTCCTGCAATGACTGGAGAGATCGCAAATGGCAAATCGATGATAGAGATCAGCAGCGATTTTCCAGGAAACGAATACTTCGTCGTCGCCCAAGCTGCGGCAAGGCCGAAAACCATATTCAACGGGACGCAGATCGCGGTTGCTAGGAGCGTCAAGCCGATGGCGCTGCGCGCGTTGCGATCCGAAAGCGCAATCGTGAACGTTTTGAGTCCCTTGCGAAACGCTTCCCAAAAAATCACACCGAGGGGCAATATCAAAAGTAGGGTCACGAATCCAACGGTCATGCCGATGAGTATCCACTGGACCCATTTTGGATCGCGGCTCGCTTGACTCAATCCGCTGACTCTTGACACTCCTGGTTCTCCCCCTTTTAGTTCCTACCGGTCTTGCGTTCGATCCGCCATTGAATTCCCTGGATCGCCAGCAGAAGTACAAAGGTCGCTGCCAGCATGACCATAGCGATCGCACAAGCCCCGACGATATCGTTTTCATCCAAACGGCTTACGATCAGCAGCGATGCGATCTCTGTGCGCATGGGCAAATTGCCGGCGATGAAAATCACGCTGCCATATTCGCCCAACGCTCGCGCAAGGGCCAAGGTAAATCCAGTCAGTGCCGCGGGAATCAGACTCGGCACAGTTACCCTTAGGAACGTCTGCAAACGACTAGCACCCAGACTCGCACTGGCTTGTTCGGCCTCCAATTCCAGTTCTTCAATCGCTGGTTGCATCGTTCGAACCGCGAAGGGAAAGCCGATAAAAATCAAAGCGATCAAAACACCCAGTGGGCTGATCGCTGTTTTAATACCCCAGGCCAGGAACTGCTTACCGACAATTCCAGTCGGTGCGTAGATCGCCATCAAGGCGATCCCCGATACCGCAGTCGGCATAGCAAAGGGAAGATCGATCAAGGAGTCGATCAGACGGCGGCCGACAAAGCGATACCGAACCAACGTCCAAGCAACAATGAAACCGAAGAACGTATTGATCGTTGCAGCCAGTAGCGATGCGCCAAAGGTCAATCGTAAGGAGGCTTGAACCCGAGGTGTTTTGAACGTCTCGATCAACTCCTGCATCGAAATCGATGAAGCCTTGAATAACAGTGCAGCAATCGGAACGACGATCATGAGCGTCACGTAGAACAACGTGAACCCAAGTGTCAGGCCAAAGCCCGGTAGGCGTCGTGTTTGTGTGGCTCGCATGGCGCTCATGAAACGTCGCTCATTGAGCTTTGCTCGAGTAGACTTGATCGAATACACCCGTTCGATCCTTGAAGTGAGTTTCCTGCGCGTCTTTCCAATTCGAGACGATGTCTGAGAGTTCGAAGAGCTTTAACTCCGTAAACCGTTTGAGATCCTCCTGAGAAACGACCTCCTTGCGACGAGGCCGATAAAAATGCTTGGCAATAATCTGCTGTCCTTCATCCGAATAGAGGTACTCCACGTAAGCCTTGGCTAGATCCAGGTTGTTGTGCCCGCTCGCATTGCGTTCGACCACCGCAACCGGAGGTTCGGCAAGGATGCTCATGCTCGGTACAACCAATTCGACCTGATCCGTACCGGCCTCCCGCAGCGCCAAATAAGCCTCGTTTTCCCAAGTGATCAATACATCGCCAATACCGCGTTGGATGAACGTGTTGGTCGCCGCACGAGCCGAAGTATCCAGGACAGGGACGTTTGCGTAGAGCTTGGATATAAAATCCTTCGCATGCTCGGTAGCTTGAGCCACCGCCGCCGACTCCTTGGGATCCTGGATTTTCTTTAAATCACCTAATTGAGTCGATAAGGCATATCCCCAGGCGGCCAAGTAGTTCCATCGAGCCCCACCGCCGGTCTTGGGATTCGGAGTGATGACCTCGATGTCATCTCGCACCAAATCGCCCCAATCTCGGACGCTTTTGGGGTTCCCTTTGCGGACCAGGAAAACGATCGTCGAGGTGTAAGGCGAACTGTTGTTGGGAAAGTTCTGCTGCCATGCAGTCGGCATTGCGTTTGTTTTTTCGGCGATCGCATCGATATCCCCTGAGAGAGCCAGCGAGACCACATCCGCATCGAGCCCCTCGATAACCGCTCGGGCTTGTTTGCCGGATCCACCGTGAGACTGCGCAAACTCGACCGCCTGGCCGTGCGTTGCCTGCCAATGCCTAGCAAAAGCCTCGTTGAACTCGGCGTACAATTCCCTCGTCGGGTCGTAGGAGACGTTCGTCAGTTGCCGTTTTGCCCCAGAGGGGGATGTTTCGCTCGCAGGACCGCAGCCTGCTAAGGTTCCGAAAAGAAGGCTCAGTAGGACCAAGGTCGCACCGGTCGTTCGGTAGCGATCCGCAAACCAAGGAGTCGAATCCATCGTGTACTCAGTTTCGTGTGCCAGCGCATTGGAAGCCAACTGGAAGGTCCGCTGGCATGCTTCAACTTAATGCAAATACCGTTCCAAATCACCGAATGGAGGCCTTTGGATTCGTTTCAAAGCGCTTTATTTCTGAAAAGCCTTTCTGTTTTCGGCGTTTACCCCGGGTGCAACCCAACGGCCACCCATGGGATTGCCAAGGCCACTAGATTATTTGCTAGTTGTTCTGTGTTATTTGCTGGTTTCAAGTTATTCCTTGCCAGGTTCAGTGGGTTATTTGCTGGCTGGCTATGGCATTTGCTAGGCGAGTCGTATAGAGTTGGCGTTCAAGGGGCGGGACAGTGCGGTCCGGAAATTGCGGTGCTATGGCTGGCCCTGTGCAGTGCAAACCGTTGGATCCTCATTGGCGTCGAACCAAAAACCCTTATGTCCGACTTTCCTTGGAATCAGCTCTGGCAATTGGCTCATTGGCGCGAGGGTTCTTCGGTCAGCGGTCCAGAGGTTCTCAGGTTGCTTTCCAAGAGTGTTCCTGTCCAGAGTCTATCGCTTTTGACATTGATCGACTCGAAATCGCAAGCCGCTTTGGGCGAACCAACCCGAGGAAAAGCTCCGGGGTCTAAGCGTGGTTCGGAGGCATCTGGCGTTGTGTATCGGGTCCTGTATGTGCATCGCAATGGAACGATCGACATCGAGACGTTGGACTTACCGTGCAGTCTGTCTCGATGGGTTGAGCTACACGATTGGGTTCAAACAGGTTCGGTGCTTGGCCAGCCGAGCCCCAAACGAAGTGGGAAGCTGGCATGGCTGGCGACCGAGGAGCTTACTGGCTCGCTCCTTGCGATCCCGTTGAGACCTAGGGAGAGGGGTGTTGCGGGCGAATCTTTGGGCGTCGCGGTATTGGAGCTCGAGCATGGGCGCACGCTTCCAGATGCAAGTATCGGCTTGCTCGAGCAGTTCGCATCGCCGCTTAGCTTCTATCTTCAATCGATTCTCAGTTCGCCGGGAGTCGCTGCGTTTGCTTCCGTTCCATCGACCTTGCAGGCCGATACCGACAAGGAGCCGATGGTCGGTTCGAGTGAAGGGCTCAGAAAAGTCATGGAACGCGTGATGCTGGTTTCGAATTCGGACATGCCAGTATTGATTTTCGGGGATACCGGGACGGGCAAAGAGGTGATCGCTCGGGCGATTCACGCGCGTTCGGCGCGATCGAGTCAACCATTTTTGCGAGTCAATTGTGGGGCGATTCCTCCTGAGTTGATCGATTCGCAGTTATTTGGGCATGAGCGAGGGAGTTTTACCGGCGCGTCGGACCAGCGTAAAGGTTGGTTTGAGCGAGCCGATGGGGGGACGTTGTTCCTGGATGAAGTCGGCGAGTTGCCTTTGGCTGCTCAGGTTCGACTTTTGAGGGTATTGCAGGAGCATCAAATCGAGCGCGTAGGTGGCGAAAAGACGATTGAGGTGGATGTTCGCATCGTCGCGGCGACCCACCGCGACTTGGCGGCCATGGTCCATGATCGTACGTTTCGTGAGGACTTGTGGTACCGCATCAATTTATTTCCGATTCTCTTGCCCAGGCTCTGTGAACGGCTTGAGGATATCCCTGCATTGACTAGGCATTTTGCTCGCAAGGCGGCCTCGAAGTTAGGACTGCCCTATGCGCAGCCCACTGCATCAGACATCGATCGGCTCCTGAAGTATTCTTGGCCTGGAAACATACGGGAATTGCAAGCCGTTGTCGATCGAGCGGTGATTTTGGGGCGCGGCCACCATCTCGACATCGCCACAGCCTTGGGAGCAGGGTTCACCTTCGCAACCCGTCCTGCGGAAACGACCGAGGAGCCGACGTTTTACGAGGTGATCCCTGAGTCGTCTTATTTGCAACCCATGACTCCGACGCAAAACACAGCAACTCCTAGTGTGCAACCGAAAGAGGACCTTTCCATTTTGCCCCTCGACGAGATGATCAAACAGCATATCGAAAGGGCTCTTTTGCGGACCCAAGGACAGGTTGAGGGTAAGAGGGGAGCGGCGCGCCTCTTGCAGGTCAATCCCCACACACTTCGGGCCAAAATGCGAAAGCTTGGAATTCGATGGGTCGATTATCGTCCAGAAGACTAGTAAAGACGGTTTTCCTTAAAAAACATCCCATGTTGACGGCGATAGACCAAAACACTTAAACTGCTTCTTCACAGGGAAAGGAGTTCCTTTCCGATCGGTTGACCGGACCACCGGAAATCGCTGAAAAATTTGACTGATGTTTTTCTGCGAAGGAGACTTTCGAATGTCTACGGTCATGATGGATCGAATACCGACTGGCAGCACCAATGTTTTCGGAGCCGCCCAGGCCGCTCCAACTCCAGCCAATAGCTGCATTATTCCGGCTTGTTCGCTCAAGTTCGAGAAGTGCCAAGGTGGCATGAGGATCGAATGCTGCTGCGATGACGACGTCGCTTGCGGTGCGTTGCAAAATCTCTGCAAAATGCTCCAGGGTGGTCTGTGCAACTGCTGTTGTTTATGGAACGGCCAAGTCGTCTTTCAGTGCAATTTGTGCTGCGGCCACACCAAGTGCGAGATGACGGAAAACGGATGCTGCATTACCTGTTGCAGCGGTGACGCAGCCTGTTGCAGCATGCTGCAATCCTGTTGCGATACCCTGCGAGCATGTTGCGATGCAGGCTGCACCTGCTGCATTTCAATGGGTGGCACACCCGTATGCTGCGGTACTTGCTAGTCGTAATCAATACGATTCGAACTATTTAAATTGCGACATGGCAGACCGAAGGGCAACGTCTCTTCGTCTGCCTGCGCAGGTCCAAAGACATAGATTTCGCAACCGACGGCAAGTGTCCCACGATGGTTTATAACAGAATCCGACGCTACGAATCGCTCTGGGCGAAATCTTCACAGGTGCCTAACCCCGCTTCCAAATCCGTACCTCCAGGGTTTGTCGTGCTTGGCTTGAACCACTTGACCCCTGAGCATCGCCAAGCGATCCACAATCAAATGGAACTCTACCAGTGGGCTTATACACAAGCCCGCAGAGAATCTGATCAAAAGCTTTTCGACGACTGGTCCATTTGAATGCGTTGCTTCGTTCGCCTCGAGCCGCTCCAACAAAGTTACCCTCGGTAACCAGCAAGTGCTTTTTCCGTGTGTTCCGAGTATTCGGTGGTCGAAAATCTCTTCGGTGGTCAACGACCAAAAGCTTAAGATCGAACCACGGAA
>CAZACJ010000131.1:0-8703 GCA_964483385.1 uncultured Pirellula sp.
GCTACGATGGCGCAGATGGTTTTGCCAGTGCCCATTTCCGCAGAGAGGATCATTCCCTTTCGCTTGGCTCGCCAGCCTTCGACGACCGCTTGGACTCTATCCCACTGCGCTTCCATGGGCTCACGCAATAGTTTTAGCCTTGGCCGTGTTGCCTTAGCCACCAGGGGGCGACTTTGCGTTTCCACCTTGGCAATGAGTGTGTCGGCATACCGAGAGAGATAATCGGATAGGGTTTCAGCCTGCATGGCATGGGCTCCTTGGAACAACGGAAAGAGACTGGTCGCTTAAGCCTTCGGTAACAAGTCGATCGAGGTCTTGGCTGTCGAACTCGGCAAGGTAGGCATCGATCTCGTAGCTAGTTAGCGTCTCGACGGACTCCTCGGCCTTGAGTTTCTCAACGAGGTAGGGGATCCAATCGGGAAGAATGGGTGTGTTGATCTCATTGGAAAACAAATACGCCTCGAGCGACTCAGCCAAGTCCCCAAACATCAGCCCGGGAACTTTGGCAATCGCTAAGACATGCACGGCGCTAAACCGTCCGAGTTTGGCCTTGGTGATTCGGTATCCTGTCTGCGAAAGAGAAATCTGGTATCGCGATGAGTTGGAGCTCGTAAACGAAGAGGATTTCTTGCCCGCTTGGAGCATAGCGATCACGGACTTGGCAGCCGAATCGGTTGCGACGAACGAAATCATGGCAAGCTCTCCTGTGTCAAGTTGCGCGAATCGATCAACATCGACACCGATCGATAGGTCTTCACTCCTGGCCGTTAGTCGAATCATTTTCTTGCTCCTCTGGTTGGTCGTTGCTGGTGGATGTATCTGGTAGTTTGTCTTCGAGGGTGACGATTCCTTTAGAGCAGGCCACTTTGACGGTAAGTTGAATCTGCTCGCTCTTGATGAGCTTGATCTTCCCCCCCTCTTCGGATTTCTTTTCGGTGAGTACTTTGCGTGTCGATCCTCGGACAACGTGAGGCTCTTCACCGGGAACTTGGACGATGCCATCGAGAAATCCCGACGCGAGAAGCAGTGCTGTGTGCCCTTTGGTAAGTCGCATCGGTGGGACGATTTCCCGTTCTGCTTTGGGCTGCCTGATGGTAAGCAACTCGTTGGCCGGAGAGTCTTTGGCAAGCCGCCGTATTTCCGTTGGGGTAAAGAATCGCTTGCGAATAATCACCGGTCCGCCGGCAGCAGCGGTGTAGATAGGCAGGTCGGTAAAGTCGCAGTGGTATGCATCGCGATCGGAATAGTTGACCGCCCGCTGTGCCTTGCGGCGAATACCAAATACGACCTGTTCGTTGTATCGGCGCTCGATCGGAAGCGGCGCGGTTCGAAGAGAATGAAACCATGGAGACATTGCTTCAAACGTTCGCCAGTCTTCTGCCGTTCGCGCAGGGATGATTGCCATCAGGATCGAACCTGACTGGGTGTACTCATGGGCCTTGGAAAGAAATCGCCACTCGACACGTCCACCACCCCCGAGCTCATCGTCAAAAGGTGGATTGCAGTAAAAGATCGATGCACTTCCCGATCCACTGCTTGCTAAAAAATCCAAAGGGCCGAAGGCATTAGCTGCAAGCTGGGCCTCGACCAATTCGAAGCGTGCTTCGTCCAACTCTGCTCCGTAGACTCTCGTTAGCGGGATCTGCAATACGGCAGCAAGCTCGACAACCGCTTGCGCTTTGCCCGCACAGGGGTCAAATAGGGTCGCTCCTGGTTCTACCTTGAGTTTGCTTGCAAGATGAGGCACCGCCTCAAGTGATAACGGATAAAAACCGCTTTTGATTTTGGCTTCGAGCCGCATGATGTTCTCCGTGACTTAGGTAATAAGTGGCACGAAGAACTAGGCCGATTTGTGAGATAGATTGGAGACACCTCTGGAAACGCTTGTGGATGGACACTCGGTGACTAACCGCAAGCGATGTCTTGGTTCCCTTGGAAGCAGGATTTGCTTTTATTGGGCGAACAAAACACGGATCCACGAGGATTCAGATGATCAAAACGCGATCGCTCGCTGATTCAACTTTAAAAGTCGCTTTTCCTGGAGCCATCATTTATCGGTAGCTAAATGACTTGTACTGGTTTGTTTTTTGCGCCTCCTCATCGCAGTTAAACTAAGGCCAAGCACACCAAAGATGGCAATACTCGTAGGCTCCGGGGTTTGGATTTTGTTCAAAGTGACTGTTTGAGGCATCGGGGGGGGAACGGTAGGTTTTTTATAAGTGCCGTACTTGTCGCGGCCACCTTTCCTAGGTTTAAACATTCCTTCTATTTCGTCAGGTGTTACCGCTTGTCCATTGTTATTGCCTTCACCGTGCCAAAAGGTTAGCTGCCATGCTCCCGTGCCATCTGGAACCGGGTCCGCAGATGCTCTGAAGCTGGGATCGAATCGACGATTCATTTGCTCCGCAAGGTGTTCCGCAAGCTGCCGACTGTTCAAAGGTTCTGGGGGTATTCCCGCAAAAGCTTTACTACGATCCTCCGTATTATCGTCACCCACCACTCCCTGTCCGGGTAGCACTACGTCTCCAGGAATTTTTCGGCTGAAATCAAACTCAATTCTTCCGGTTACCCATTCTTCCCCCGGTCCTAAAACAGGAATCAAAACCGAGAAGACAGGCCCAGGTGGTCCCATCGGCGTGGGACCAATGACCCCGCAACTACCGGAGACAGGAAACATCATTAAGAAGGACAAGGCTAACACGCAAAAATTTCCGACTGAATTTAAACGACACATTTCGGATCTCCTGTGTTTTTAGGTATCAGTCTCTTCGCACACGATTCAGCGCCTTTGTACCCATCCCTGGTCGCAATTGCAAAATAAAAATAAATATCTTTTCCGTCAGACAGTTGTACGGGGCGGCTACCCCCCTTCCGAGGGCTACCGTTCGCTACTATCTCAGTGATTTCCTAAGTGCAACAAGAGCAAGCAACCAAAATACCCGCACCCGGTGGTACCTTAACTACGCTACTCCTGGGTCGGCGAGAATTCGACCTTCTTTGCGTCCAATGAACAAGGATTCTAAGTAACTCAATAAGAACGCGGCCCACTTGGCACCATCGTATCCTGGAGCACCCCACATTGATGCCAAGTTTGGGTGACGCAAATGTCGCTTTTCGTTTGCCTTCGATCAATGCAGCGCTCGGTCGACAAAGCGGCACCGCTCAACGCGATGAGAAAGCTTTGCCTGAAATCACGGCCCTGCCTGCCCATCCTCTGCTAAAGCAGTTTGTCCATTTTGGCCTCCATGCGATCGACAAACGCACAAACATCGAGTGAAACCTTGTTTTACCCTACGGTCTCCATAGATCATCGAACTGCACTATCAGCCCCTAACCAATCAACGCGCTGCTAAACGGTGTGCTTCCGATGTTGGAAACAACATTGGGCTCAGCACTGCTCGTCGAAGGCTGGCTGGCTCCTATGCTTACGTTGGATTTCGTTGCCGATTCTCCGATGGTCTCCGTTGCCTGGACTGGCATTCCTTGTGCGACGATTGGTGAACTGCTTAATGGCTGATAGTTGAGTATCGCACGGTCGGTGTACTGAGGGTCTGCAAACAGATCCGTCCCAACGCCGTAATGCAGAGTTCCGTCGATGGATCCGAGGAGATTCGCCTCCAGTCCGGTACCGAAATTGTTGTATCCCACCGCGCTGCTGTAGGGATCGATGTTTGGGAGGGTCAGACCGAAATTCCCGTTTTTGGTGATGCTGCAATTGAGGATTGCTAAAGCGTCCTGGCGTAGAGATGCACTAAGGTTCATTCCTTCGAGATTGTTGTCCACCGTGCAATTCTGAACGAAGAGCGATTTCGCAGCGCTACCCGAGACAACGATCCCTCGCTTACTGCGCGCGAAGATACAGCCGAGGAGTATCCACCAACTGTTGTTTGTCGAAAGCCCCCCTTCAACGTTATCGACGAAGAGACAATTCGTAAAAACGAAGTGCGCGGTGCTTGTCCCCGAGGACTTAAATACTCCCCACGAATTACCTCGAAAGGTACATCCTATACAGTAAACACCGTAAGCGATGCTGGAAGGAAAAGTTAATCCGTAGATCAGCGTCGTTGCGGTGGTCTGAACAGTAGTCTCAAACACGCAGTTGTGAAACAAACAGTTGGCCGTCGCACAACTTACGACCGAACCTTGCATATTGATTGATGGTTGAACGCGATTGAAACGCAGCGAACTGAAAACGTTTCCCAAACCACTTACGGTAAGCACAGCGGTGGTTGCTAGGTAGTCTTTTTGAATCTCGACCACGCCCCCAGTGCCTCGAAACACAATCCCCGTGGAGGTAATCGAGAGTCCGGCGGTAATTTTGTAAGCCACATTCGTCTGTTCGAGCGTGATCTTCCATCCCTTACTCGCCCCGTTTGTGCTGTCAAAGAGGCTCGCACTCTGCGCTGCAGATAAGTCAGAACGCTTACCTCCAATGGCGTAACTACGATCCAGCCCACCACCAGTACCTATACTTACCGTGCCGTCGATCGTGATCGTTTTAGCCACATTATCAACGCCGAGAATCGCAAAGAATCGGCGACCAGAGGTGAGGTTCATCCATAGAACCGCACTGCCGTCTTGCACAACGGTGGATAAATTCGGTGAGTTGGTAAGCTGGACGGTTGAAGAGGAAACACCGGAGGTATGTGCGGCGTCGGTTCCCCAAATCGCTGTCTCCGGACCCGCACCGCTTGCCCGTGAATCAGAGCCGGTCAGATTGTTAAAGCGAATATCTGGGCTGGGCATTTCGTGTGCTTGCCCCCAATCGCATGGGGATAGTATCGACTGGGGTTAGTGTAGAGAAAAATCCCGGGGACTACGGACTGACGGAACCGATCCTTTGAGAGAGAAGCTTATCCATCTTGGCCTCCATTCGGTCAACAAATGCCCGCATATCGGAACGGATCTGCTCGTAGCGGCGAGTGTCTTCCGAGGTTTGAGCTTCCATCCGTTTCTCAAGCGCAACGACATTCGCTTTCATTTCGACGTAGTCACGACTCATGGAGTTCAGTTGGCTTGAAACGTAAGTCATCCAAGCCGCGAAGGAAGACAAGAGCACGAGGCCAACTGCCGAGAGACCTCGTACGAACCATTTGGGAAACGTTTCTTGGCTTCCTTCGCCTGTAGTGCTCATGGCATTCCTATCGACAACAACGAACTCGATGATTCAAACGGTTACTTCCCAGCGTGGTACGGTTGCTGCGAAGCACACCGAGTCTCTCCGCGAAGAATTCTCGTTTCGTGGCGGATTGGATTCTTCTGGCGGCTTTTCGCGGCGGATTACCAACACGAACAGGTGCCGAGACTGGATCCTGGCAGAATGATTCGCTCTGTCCACTAAAGGTCGAATGTTGATTTGTCGTTGCCCCATTGGGCGAGATGAACGCAGCCTCGAAAGGCGGATCTGTTAAGCTCGCCGCATATTTGGTTTCTCTGGGGGACTGAGCACCCTCTAAGTTCCATGTGCTCCCGGAGAACAAGCAGTCCTGGGTCGCACCATGCTGTAGCTTCCGGTCACTTGGCGATGTGACGCATTGGTCGCCTTCGCAGATCTCCCACTGCGCTTGCACTGAATTGCACATTACCAAAAGAACAAACCATGCCGCAGCGGTCATGAATTTCGATAACAGACTAATCACGTGTGTTCCTCCAACTAATGTATGCTTCCCAGGGAGACGAAGATGCAACGCGCAGTCTCCGAGGACCTTCCTGGATCAAAAAATAGGGAACAGGACTACCGCCCTGTTCAATCGCCTCGAAAACCTGAAACCCTCGCTCTCTCCATCGGGGAGACTCTTCTGCAAGCCAAGAGTCGCACTTCGTACAACCTGGTCGCGAATACATCGTGATGCTCAGCGCGATACGCTCATCGTTACTCTCTCCTTGGTTTGAGGTTGAATCGAAACCGCTTACCGTATTCGATTTGCCGGTTCCATTACAAATCGCGCACTTCTTGACGATCCTTCCGTCACCGATCTTTCCGGTGCCATTGCAGTTGATGCATTTGCCATCGAAATCAGGCTCCGACGGTTCCTCAACAGGACAGGCCGCCAGGAAACCAAAGGCTCCGATCGCTGCGCCACGGTAGCGAGCCTGCTCGGTGCGACTTATCCCAGAGCAGCCGCTAAGAACAGCAACCCCGATAGCCATAAGCCAACAGGACAAACAACAACGAGTCAGTGAATTCGCTTGGTGCTTCATTTAGGTAGCCTGATTAAGATCGCTTGTTTGGTATCTAGCTTGCGAGGTTCAAATCCCCGAACCCCTGCGTAGCTCCAGCAGTCACCGGTACGAAGGATCCAAGCAAGATCCGCTTCGGTAATCCACCACGAGCAAGCGGAGATTGGATTCCAGCCGGCTTTGACCTTGGGAGGCAGTTTCCATCTGGGGATCGATTCGACGATTTGCGCGATCTCTGGATCCGCACCCGAGCACGAGTCGCCCCAAGACTGAAAAACTCGAAACTGGGGCTTCCCAAGGAAGTAGCGAAGACCAAGTACACACATTTGGTGTGCCCATTCGCCGACGCGTCGGCATACCCCATCACTGCTTCGCACCATCTCACCGAATCCAGCCATCGAGGCAATGGAAATCGGGTAGTAGTTGCTCAGGGCCGCGATAGCCTCGGATACCTGCGTGATCTGCACGACGTTCTCAATCGGGTAAGACTTAGCAATCTTGTCGAGTGTCCCTTTGTCTTCTTTCCCACCACACCCAAAGTCCCCCCAGTCTTTTGAGCGGGTGCCCGAGTACGTCTTCAGGTTGTGCTCGGGGTTTCCAGTCTTTTTCGAATAGTCTTTGCGAAGTAGGACTCCATACTCGCACAGCCATCTTGCAGCTGCGTATCCGAAGGCTCCATCGGACCGACCGCCACGGCTTTTGTTGAGGGCCTCAACCCTTGCTCCACCGTAAATGGGTTCGGTAGCCGCTTCTTCCTCCCAGACCCCTTCACCGAGGAGATGGTCTGTTGCCATGAGTGATGTTGCGCAGAGTTCTGCCCCCCAAGAGACACAATCTCCGATTTCTTGGGAGCCTCTTCGCCACGTTGGTTTGCATGCAAGGATCGAAGTCCAAAGATGTACGTCCTTCTCGGGACCACCTAACAAATCGGAGGCTACCTTACGGAGACTTCCAACACCTCTCGCATAGGTGCGGATCCCTTGGGAATCCTCTTTCCAACCACAGAGTTTTTTGGGAGTAGCAATCACGTACCCTCTCCTAGTGAGATTCTTTGCATGCAGCTGCAATACGCCGAAGTTGTTTGACGGCCATCGTCCGCTGGGCTGGTTCCAAGGGGCCTGCTTTTTGGGGGAATTCCTCTTCGGAATCAAAATGCGATGCAAAGAACTCCGCAGCTTTTTGAGCCTGTAGCTTTCCGCCAGCTAAAACAAAGGCTCGAAGTGTTTCAGCAAGGAGTTTTTCAGAGACTTGCTCACGTGTCGTGATCGCTGATGGATCCTTGGTGGCATCTTGCTCGAGTAATTCAGCGATGGTCTCGATTGCGACCCCAAGGGCGATCCGATCTTGCTTTTCGGGGATCGCTTGTTTGGCTAGATCAAGTTGCTCTGAGCTTACAACTTCAACTTGCGAGTCTTTACGGTCGGAGCCGGGGCGATAAAGAAAACCAAAGCACCACAGTCCAATGGCAAGTAATCCGAACGACAGTAGCCGCGATGCGTCAATCTGGAATTTGCTTTTCCCCTGAAGCTTGGCCAACGCCTCGGTAGCTTCACGCAGAAGTTCCTCGGACGTCTTACTCTCTCGTTTCGAGGATGGCGCAGAACTGGCGGGTGTCAATCGATTCCTAGCAATTCGCTTTGCCATAGTTGGCACGGTCCTTTAGTGCGTTAGGGATACGAACAACTACTCTTCGCTAAGTCCAGACTCATCCGCATCGGTGAGTTCTACGTGCTGCATTTCTTCAGAGCTTGGCGTTTCCGGTGGCTCTGTAACCCCGAGCTTTAACCAAAGCTCAACAAAAAAAATCACCCACTTAGCGATGAGCAAGAAGGTCGCGGCACTGCCGTATTGCTCTCGAAGATCAGCACGGATGGCCTGAACATCCGAACCATGTAAAGCAAATAACTCACGCGCCTTGCTTCGCCAACGTCTCGAGATTCGTCGTTTCATGGCAGGAACCACTCCTTGCAGTTGCGCCAAAGAGTTGCACCAAATTCCCGAACCCACGTGCGACCATGTTCGTCGCGGGCCAGGAGGCTCCACCCTTTGATCGTGTTGTAGATGACAAACGCAAGGCCGGCCCGAAGAAGGCTCTCTTGCCATCCGGAGTCCATCAGCAATGCTGACTCGAACGAACGCTCAAAGGTCTGTTCAAGAACCAGCGTTGCCGATGCGACCAGATTGTTCTCTACCAGAGAACCTGCTTCCTCTTCATCGAATTTTCCACGCCTTGCACCCATGCACGGAAACGTACCCTGAGATTCCTTCAGGCTTCAAATCGCAAGTATGCAGGTTAAGCGGCGAGGTACCACAGAAAGGAACTTTTTCTATCAATACAGCAACAAGCCTCCATCCAGTGTAAGATTGCGGGGATATTCGTATTGCAAATAGCCCCATGGACTACTTCAGGAGAAATCTTGGCATGAAACGCTCGCTTTCGTTTTTTTCTGTGGTCCTTGTTCTTTTCTATCTCCTTGCGCTGCTGCATCCGGCCAAAGCCCAAGCTCCCAAAGAGATCACCAA
>CAZACJ010000132.1:0-5143 GCA_964483385.1 uncultured Pirellula sp.
AGAGAATTGAGAATTGAGAATTGAGAATTGAGAATTGAGAATTGAGAATTGAGAATTGAGAAGTTTGAAGTTTGAAGTTTGAAGTTTGAAGTTTGAACTGAGGAGTTTGAAGTGAGGAGTGAGGAGTGAGAAGTAAGGCGCTCGATTCGAAACGATCTTCCCTGGCAGCATGAACGCCCACTTGGAGAATTTCTCAATTCTCAATTCTCAATTCTCAATTTTCTCGACCAATGTGTAGGGTTCACTGAGGCTTTTGCCGTGGGGAGAGGCATGTGGCGACCGATGCTGTCACTGCTAGTGACGGTGAGCTTTTGAAAACCGCTTATACTTGTCTAAAGTTTACCGTCTGCTCTGCGAGAAATTGCGCGTAGTACCTTTGCGAGATATTTTCGACGATTCGTCGATAATGTTCGATTGCTTCGAGCAACTGCGTTGAGTCCGGCAATTGAATAATAAAGGCGAGTTGGGAGAGTTCCACTGCATCGGTTGGGATATCGTGTCGATTTTTAGTGTTCATCAATCGTAGGCCAGATTCGACACCTCGAAGAAAGTAATAAGCGTCCCTCAGTTGCAATGCGTCGATCGGCGATAAGATTCCGTTTTTGCGCAAGGCCTCCAAACGCTCGATGGTGCCTCTTAGCCACGGATGTGACGTTCGATGCAAGTGTTTTGCGTAAAACAAATGCGCTAGCGTCTCAACATCCAACGTACCACCCCAACCCCGTTTGATATTTTGTTCGCTCGCCGTCTCTTCCAGCGCTCTGCGCCATTTGATCAACCGCATACTCTCGTCTTTACTGAAAGGTATTTGGTGAGTCAGCGTTTCGATCGAGGATTCGAATCGATTGACAAAGTTTTCATCGCCCAGAACTCGCGCTGTCAGAAATGCTACTCGTTGCTCGATCCCTTCGTTGCGACCTATCCAATCGTGGCTATCTAGATACTCTACGAAGTTCTTGGTAGACCAAGCCAGGAGAGCTGACCGATTCAGTGAAAACTCCCATGGTTTGAGCTCAAACAATCGTCCATGGCCGGTGATTCGATTTGCGGTTTGGATGAATCGTTGTGCGACACGATGAAAGAACAGAGCGCAAATTTCGGTATGTTCCGATTCAAAAACAACGACGATCGAAGCATCGCTGTGGTAATTTGGTTCTCTCGCAGCAAATTTCCCCAACACGACCAATCCGAAAGGGATTGGTTGACCGTCTTTACCGCGAGGAATTTCTAGTTCTTTTGCTATTTCCGCGTAAGCATCCTGCAATACACGCAACATGCAGACTTCATGAACATCGGATAACGCGCGATGGGTTTCGGAGACACTTTCCTTTCCCAGTATGTCTCGTACTCCGATGGCCAAATGCATTGCATTGCGGAATGCCAGCGTCACTTTCAAGGAATCTCCGGGACTTCTTCGCAGTTCTTCTAAGGTTTTGGTTAATTGAACTAAATCCGGTAAGGAATCCAGCATTAGCGAGTCGAGCAAATCATCGATCATACCGGGATTGCTCAACAAGATTTGAACAAGATAAGGGCTTGAGCCGCACAGGCGAACGTAGAGATCCATCGACGGTGCATGGCTGGCGAATAATTCCCATAGCACCCCTCGACACCCAAGTGATCGGGATGTCGAAATGATGTGATGCATTGTGCTACTGGGAGATGGCGTCGCCAGGATCCGTTCAATCAGACGATCTGCAATTCTCGCTAAGTGATATCTACAAGTTCGGGACGAAAGAACGCGGCTTTCTTCTATTGCTAATTCCTGTAATCCTTCTAAGAGAGTTTGTTTTAGCCGCTTGGTACTTGCGACGGGGAGAATCTCAGCATCGCGAACTGCGCACAGGACCAGTCCGGCGACTTCGTTACGAACAAATGGTTCATTCGCTAAGTACTCTTGTGCCCAACGTTCGCACAGAGCGAACCACTCATTCCATTCACGTTGCGGGATCGGTATTGTTGCATCGCCGCTTTGCATGAACTTTTGGGACCAAGCCGTCGCAATCGATACCAACGGTTCCAGCCATGGTACGCGCGAGCTAATTGCTATCCACGCATTCTTTCGTGTTTGCAATCCATGCACCATCTGCATTACAGCGCGTACGTAAGCGAGTGTCCGGCGCACATGTTCGACAGGAACAAGAATCCCACCACCTGCATTCAGCGTCATTCCCTCGCTCGGTGAGTCTTGTGAAAAATGTTTGGCGAGTGAGCGCAGAGCTTGATGATAAATAGCACCCAAATAAGCCGAGTCGAGTTGCGTTCGATACCGAGGAAAAATCAGCTCTTCGACTTCGGTTAAAAATGCGTTTGCTATTTCGTTGTCTCCAGCTAGTAGGTTCGCTCCGAGCAACTCCGGTAACTCCATTGCCGAAGCTTGTGCGGGCAAAGCATCTACCCAGTGTCGCCAGTTCGATACTTTCCGGGAGGCGGGTCGAGCACTGCGATTGAGGAGTGGCCATTGGAGGGAAATCGTATTATCAGAAGCCAATTGGATCAGTTCTTCAAATCGCTCCACAGAGCGAGCCACCTCGAGGTCGTCGTGCCGCGTCAGGCCGGAGTGTATACCGAACAAATGCCAAGCTTCCTTGCCTGTCGTTGAGCAATTTACACTACAAGTACCATCTCCCAACACAAACAGTGCGACTTGTTGTATTGGATTACCGGTTTGCCCTATTCGATCTCGATGCGCAACATCCCATACCAAGCGAAAGAAATCTTGCCTTGTCGGCAGGTCGCAACTTGCCAAGTAAGCTTGCCGCAGATGGGGAATGGTGCCAGAAGGAATAGATGCTAAGCGTTGCACAGATCGGTTGCGCCTGGATCAAGTTCGAAGTGTTCGACGAAAAATCCGACGAGGAAAAGACTACAGTTTGACGAACTACAGTTTGACGAACTACTGAAGGAATAACCGCCGATGCAGTTACCGCAATCGGAAGGGCATACCGGCACTTTCTGCGATTTGTGAATCACCAAAATCCACTTCGTGAACGAGCAATTCTTCAGGAAAATCCGGACCCCGTTCTAACCAAAGTGGGCCTTGGGAATCCCCTGCGGTATTCCCACCTGTCTGTTCGCCAGAGGTAGTAGTTCCATCCCCTTGCGAAGCGACCACACCATGATACCTCGTAAGCTCCAAAGTGGCTAGGAAGGTCGCTACGAGAGCGCTTTTGTGCATGCCGGGTTCGAAAAATTCATGTAATTCCACCCGTTCTCCCCCGGCCAAGCGGCGGTGAATCCGTTGCATGTATACGTGGATGGGTGTGTCGTCGTACCGAATTTCCTGCACAGGTGGCTTGTGCCGCGATTTTAAGATCCGACCAAAAGCGCTGACGAGATCCCACACTTCAATGCGAGCGATTGGGACCTCGCTAGAAGCGGTACGTTTCCTGGGTGGATTAGCAAAAAGGCGTCCGTAACGCAGTTGCCACACGCGACTTTGCTCATCGAGCATGCAAGCAAGATCGCGGAATCGTTTGTACTGAATCAAGCGATCGACGAGCCCTTCTCCGAACGACTCCTGTGACTCTTCGCCGTCGACTTCGTCTTCGGGTTTGCTGGGCAGTACTCGTTCGGCTTTGTACTCAATTAATTGACTAATCACATCGATGAATTCGGAAATGTTCTCCAGATCCAGTTCTGCTAAGATTCCGACAAACTCTGCATACTGTTTGGTGATACGAGCCAACTCGATCGATTCGATATCGAGTTCGTCACGCCGGATCAGATACAGCAGCAGGTCCAGCGGTCCATGATAACTCGGTAAATCGACATCGAAGGCAACCATTTAGCGTGTTAGCCCCGCCGAGAATTGGAAAACTTGTCGCTCGTCGTTTGCACCATAGGCGACTGGAACGGCGAAGTCGAAGGCAAGGGGTGCTGGACCGAGTGCAGGGATTGCAATGCGAAACCCTAGACCTGGAGCAACGCGGAATTCATCCCAATTGACTTCGATATTTCTCTCGACAGTACCGTAGTCCACGAAGGCCACCATGCGCAACATGTCGTCTGCAGTGATAGGAAACATGTATTCAAAGGTACCTAGGAACTGGAAGCGACCACCGACCTGCACACCATTTTCCACTGGGCCTGCTCCACGGAATTGGAAGCCCCGCAAGGTTGTAAAACCACCGGCAAAAAAGTTTTCAAACAACGGTTGGTCTGTTCCAGCAAAACCAGTCCGAATTGCAGATGTAAAGGTATGCCGCCCAGTCCCGTCCGCACGTTCACGGACCAAGAAATACTTACTGTAGTTCACTTGCGCGCGAGGAAAATCAAACTCGCCGAAGACTTGATCGTAGATCAACTCAAGCAAATGACCTTCGGTGGGAATGAATGGGCTATCTCGGGTATTGTGCGCTAAACGGAATCTTGCGGTGTACAAGTCATTGCTACCCAAGACTTGTTCGAGGGCATCGACCCCTCGTACTCTCGGACTAAACACCTTGACATCTTCGCCTCGCAATTCTGTAGAGACTGACAAATCTGGAGTGATGTCGTACCCCAAAGCCACTCGACCGCCGAGTCGCTGCTCCGACCAATCTTGATAAAACCGGGTAAAGTAAAAGCCACCCACTGACAAACTAAACGGTGAGTATCCAAAGAGGTTTGGTTCGGTCCAATTCAACGTGTAGCGTTGCACTTGATTCCCCGGTACCAACTCGACGCGGAAATTTTGTCCAGCCCCACGGAAAGCCCCATTGAACATATCGCTCGGACGCCCGGGTAAGCGGAACAAATCAAAGTTACGCTCTTCCATAATTACTTGGCCGGCGACGCCCAAGTCGCTATTGACCGATCCACCGACCGAAAAGCGACCTGTCTGTCCTTCCGAGACGTATACGTCGATCGGGACGTCTCGAATCGCAGGATTGTATCCGAATGGTGGGGCACCGGTGAAACCGAGAGCCGGATCGACTTGCCACGGCTGGTTCAATGGAGGCATCGGCTGATTCTGCAACCCTGGTGCCAACGGTGGTTGTGCGGCATAGGGATTGAACATCGGTTGTGGTGCTACAGGCTGTTGACCGGGCTGGGCATAGGGCTGCGCTGGTGGTTGTTGATAGGGCTGCACTGGTGGCTGTTGATAGGGCTGCGCATAGGGTTGTTGATAGGTCTGCCCTGGCGGTTGTTGATAGGGTTG
>CAZACJ010000132.1:5243-8670 GCA_964483385.1 uncultured Pirellula sp.
ATAGGGTTGTTGATAGGGTTGCTGGGGCAATCCATTGATTGGCGGCACGGGTGTTCCACCGATTTGAGCGATAGCTGTACTGCAGGCTCCGGCAAACAGCATCAAAGTTGCAAAGCTATTTGCGAATGCGCTGCCCATCGTTCGCCATAGTCGGCTTCGCGTGGTTAACTTGGGTTTTATCGACTGCGTAGGTTGGGTCATGCTCGTTCGTTCTTTACCGTATGGAGTCATCCAAACCAGCCACGGGCTGCACCTCAATACGAGGTAATTCCCCACGCGTCGGATCCGTGTTGAAGATTGTGGAATACATCAATCGCCGCTTGCCGTTATCCAATTCACGCTTGTCGATGGTGTCACCGGGGCGCAAGTTGCGCAGGGGTTGTAAGACGACGTGACGCTTGGTGAAGTCCCCGTCAATATGGACTCGTATATCGCTTGCGCGATAAATATCCCCCTCTTTGACCTTGTAGACGATGTCCACCATCCGTTTCTCGGGTTGGTAAATCACCTCTCCCTCTACCTCGCAGAAAATATGTCCTTGTGCGCCATACACGTCCAGCAGCAGCCGTTCATCTTGCAACTTTTTGCTCAATAAGAACGGTTCGTTCGCTTTGAGTTTCATGTGCGGCAGAAGCTCGTCAGAGGTGTATCGCTCCAGACCTGAGATTGACACTGAGGAAATCCCGTAGCGATCTCCCTCGTAAATGACAAATGTCACGTCGATGAAGTCCCCCTCTTCGACGTAAGCCTTTTGAAACTCAACCTTAGCGTCAAAGTACCCTAACGAGCGGTAGTACCCCAACAGTCCATCTCGATCCTCGGCTAGTTTTAGATCAGAGCAGATGTTTCCGACATACTTGGTGATACCGTACCGGGCATCGCGACTCTTGATCCTTGCCTTAAGCAACTCGCTACTAAATGCCTCGTTGCCCACAAATGAAATCGAATTGAGGCGCTCTACCGGACCTTCGTTGATCAAGAAATGGACTTCGCGTTCTCCGGGTTTCAACCCTTTGACCACTTGAACATCGACCTGATTCATCCCTTTGTCTTGATACAATTCGATCAATCGTCCCCGAGCGGAATTGACCGAAATCGGATCTAGTGCGTCACCTTTCTGCAACCCCGCGTGTTTTCGCAATGGCCCTTCATTGAGTCGCTCATTCCCGAGAAATTCTACTGCTTTGATGATCGGTCGCTCTGAGACGATCAGCCTTAAATGGACACCTTCGGGGGTTTCATCGATGTACGAGTCAATTTTGCGAAACAAATTTGAGCGATATAAAGCACTCATATCTCGATTGAAAGTCTCTTTGTCAAAGGGACGATCCTCTCGCGACTGCATCTGCGATAAAACAAAACTCTCGGATATCGACTGATTCCCTTCAACACGAACCGACAGAATGGTCTTTCCGTCGTGTTTCTCGCGCTGAGCTATCCCCCCCGCTTCGTACAGTCGTTCTTTGAACGTGGGCTCATTAAATGCTGGCATCCCACCTTGCGGACCACCACCCATTCCTTGGCCATAAACTTCGTGCGGAAAAAGGCTTATGAACGAAACCATTCCGATTGGACTACCTAGCAACAATCCAAGCCAACACCTGGGCCAGGGTTTACCCCGTCGCTGCTTGTCTGTTCGTCGCTGAATCACCATAGTTTTCCTGCTGCTCGTTCGGAACCCTGGGCTTCTCCAAGCCGGTCTTCTCACGTTGAAGAGATTCAATACTACAACGCCCCAGCTAAACGCAACGTCAGCCGCTATGATCCAGGAAAGATTCGGTCGTAGAATCCGTCTTTAGAATGACATACGTATTCGCTAGCGACACAATTGCAGAGTGTTTGGGCAAGCTAGGCGCCCTGGCGAGGCTGGCATATTTTGCAAAAAAATGTACTTCGTTGCGCCTGAACCAATCGCTCGATCACTCCGACTTGGCAGCTTTGGCATAGCTCCCCAGCACGATCGTAGACTTTGTGTTGGTTTTGATACCCACCTTCTCCATTGATAGCATTGCGGTATGTTCCGTCACGCAGTGTGGAGCCTTCGTGGTCAATCGCATCATTGAGGATCGCTTGCATCGCTCCATGAATTTCCATCCAGAGTTTCTTGGGTATTCGATTGCACCGTCGCTGAGGATGTACACCGCAGCGGTGTAAAATTTCTGAAGCATACAGATTTCCCACCCCGGCGAGAAATCGCTGTTCTAACAAAGCGGGTTTAACTTCGCGGTGCAGTGCACGATAGGTTTGAGTGAATTCTTCGGCAGTCACCGTAAGAGCGTCCGGTCCCAAGACTGCGGGGCCCAAGTTCTGTGCGCACTGAGCTTCGGTCCAAAGATGGGCAGTCCCCAATCCTCGTCGATCCCAATATAAAATTCGATCACACTGTGCGTCCTTGAGGTGGATGATCAACCGTGTGTGGGCTTGTGTTGGTGGTTCATCGATCATGGCGATACCGGCCATTTTTGGTTGCAACACCAACCTCAATCCTGCGTTTTGACCATGTTCGTCATCGAGAACGATCAAGACTCGTTTTGCAATCCGTTGAATTTCAATCACTTTGCGACCGACCAACAGATCAGGCCAGTTTATAGCCGCAGGACTCATTCCAATTGGTCGATAAGGAATCAGAGGAAATTCAACTCGTTCGATTGTTCCGCCAATTGCTGGAAACAGGCCCCGACGCATCGTCTCTACCTCGGGTAATTCAGGCATCTTTCCCTCATTCGGCTTGGAACAGCTGAATGTTAAAGCAGCTTTAAGAATGCGATTTGTTGTACAACGTTTTTGGGTCGACCAGTCGTTCTTGAACTACTTCCCATCCGGTTTGAGTCTTTTTACGAAAGAAGCAGCTTGGGTAGCCTTCATGGCAAGCGGCCCCGTGTTGTTCGACGACTAGCAGGATCGTATCGGCATCGCAATCGATGCGGATTTCGACGACTTTTTGTCGATGCCCACTTTCTTCACCTTTGCGCCAAAGTCGTTTGCGTGAGCGTGAATAGTAGGTTGCGTACCCAGTTGTCAGGGTTTCAGCGTAGGACTCTTCGTTCATCCAAGCGAGCATAAGAACAGCACCGGTTTTGGCATCTTGGGCGATTGCGGGGAGCAACCCGTCGGTTCCTCGCGTAAAGGCTGGGGCACTATCCATTCCGTCCATCCGTTCCGTCCATCATTTAGAAACGACACTTCATTGTATTAACAAGTTAAGGTTGATTCTAACCTTATTCGCGTTGTTGATCTAATGTGAATTGCACGTTTCAATCAAATCGAAAACCACAACGTTGAAGGGGCGGATTGGTTGGGTGTGTTGATGAATAGAGCTGGGTGCCGCGAACCATCCGGTGCTTGCGCATTCCGGCTCAAGGGTTACCCGGTGCTTGCGCATTCCGGCTCAAGGGTTACCCGGTGCTGGCGCATTCCGGCTCAAGGG
>CAZACJ010000133.1:0-8515 GCA_964483385.1 uncultured Pirellula sp.
GCGTCTTCGTATCTTTGCGTGAGACATTCGTCCCCTCGCCCGGCCTCGGAGGGCCGGGCGAGGGGGCATGCTACATCGTGCGGGGATTAGGGTGGGACGTAGGGTGTGGTGAAGCGGTCGGCCAATGGCTTCTCATACCACGGCGACATCCCAAGCAACCACCATTGCGTCCGCCCGGTTAAACAACCACCGCGAAACCCACCACTTAGCGCTGCCAGTGCTCTCCCACCCTCATCCCCGGTGTGACACAAAAGGATCTCTTCTTTGCGTCTTCGTATCTTTGCGTGAGACATTCGTCCCCTCGCCCGGCCTCGGAGGGCCGGGCGAGGGGGCATGCTACATCGTGCGGGGATTAGGGTGGGACGTAGGGTGTGGTGAAGCGGTCGGCCAATGGCTTCTCATACCACGGCGACATCCCAAGCAACCACCATTGCGTCCGCCCGGTTAAACAACCACCGCGAAACCCACCACTTAGCGCTGCCATCGCTCCCCCACCTCATCTCTGTGCGACACAAAAGGATCTCTTCTTCTTTGCGTCTTCGCGTCTTTGCGTGAGACATTCGTCCCCTCGCCCGGCCTCGGAGGGCCGGGCTACGGGGGATAGGCTACGGGGGATAGGCTACGGGGGATAGGCTACGGGGGATAGGCTACGGGGCTAGGCTTCGACTCGCCCCACCGCAATCTTATGTAGATAACGTAAATCCCAAAGGCAACGTTTCACCAACCACGGTGTCGAGCTGCTCTTGATCAAGCCCTCCTCCGGTTGAAACCAACGAAGCAAATCGCGTGTGCCCCATTTCGGCTAACATCGGTGCTACTTCGCCTCGCAGTCGCTCACCGATGTCGCGATAACGATCACCCGTCTTTCGCGATAAAAGCATCAAGCTCAACGGATAAGCCGGTTTGCTGCGCAAGCCGGCGTCCAATTGCATTAACTTCGTTATCCAACTTTCCACCCTCTCAATCGCAGGGGTCTGCTGGATCGTCGCATAAACCGGGACGCGATTCCCCAACCTGCCGATCATCCACAAAAGCCCATCATGCAATGGCTCCAACTTGCGCCGCCCTAACCCCGCAAACGCTGCATCCACCATCGCGGACTTGTCACTCGCCTTTAATCTTTCCATCGATCCAAGCAATCGCATTTGCTCCATCAACACATTCAGATTCAATTGCTCGTGCCCCGTGCCTGCTAGTAGCCCACGCACGCGTGGCCAAGTGTCTTGATACAAGGCTTGCTGCTGCCCAGCGGTAAATCCGCCTGAGATGCGTCGCCACAATACCATCGCTTCGGAAACATTCGCCGCCGATTTGTGCGATAACTTGTTGTGTACCGTCTTCCAAGTCGTTTGCACACGCCAATCATCGACCGGAAAACCATATCCAGGTCGCAAACACCAACCCACCAAATTCAGCCAACGACCTTCATGCTCCGGCGACTTTGATCGCCCCGCATTGCGATCTAACAACCCTCTCCAAATTTCCCTCAAAAGGGAGGTTGGCCACTCTCGACGCGGAATACCGACCGCTTCGCTTAGCAACGCAAAAGCCTCTTTCGGTTTCACGTTGCCAGCCATGGAAAAAATCTCATCCAAAGCGGATTCCGCTCGACCAATCACATCTTGATGAACTACCCGTTGCACTCGACCCGATTGAGTGACCGTCGCATCGTCTGCCGCCCCCGTCTCGCGAAGCACTTGACCACCTCGCACGTCGAACTCCAAATTCCATCGCTGTGCTGGATCGACTCGCACCAAGGACATCTTCAGAGTTCCAATTTCACTGAGCTCTGTCTCTAACTGAACGCGAATCGACTCCTTCCCCTTTCGCCCCTGCTCCTCTAACACGGTGCAGATCGGCGGGAGCTCCGTCATCGTCTTGAGATCAAAATCTATGACGTCCCCAAAAGTATGATTGAGCTGTGAACTGCTTGAAATAAGCGGAAATTGAACGGGCTGCCCAAGCAGCAAATCAAACGGTTGATCGGACAAACAAAATCGATCTAACGGCATCGCAGTCGCCGGCATCACACACATCACTCGCTTGGGATTTTGACTGACGATGATGTAATACGCTTTCGCTAACCGCGCATCGATCCGAACCCCCTCTCCACGCCGCACTAGCCCAAAGCTTGCCGCACCTTGTGCGACCGCCAAGTCCAAGCGATTCCCTAACAACGCCTTTGGCTTCCAATTCGGTTCAGTTGGATCCGAAAACCAAGAAGCCAATTGATCGAGTATCGCTTGCTGCACCAATGGAGACTCAAGGACTCCCCCATTGAACAAAACCCAATCCGGCCTCGCAGCACGGCGCTGCAAATCCACACCCTCATGGTGATTTAGATCTTGGTGATGCAGTTCGCCCGTCTGCCGGCCCGCCCATCGATGCTCCCAAAGAAACGTCGCAAGATGCACCATCACATTCGGCTCGGACTCATAAGGCAGACCAAACTCTTGAAACCCTTCCTCCGTCGCAGCAGGGCGAGCATCAAGCGAGACTTTTCCGAAGAAACCTTCGAGCAATGTCTTCTGAGCCCAATCGCGCGTGATCGACAAGGTCTTGCTGCCACCCACGAGCTTCGCCCCGACGCCTGGCAAGGTGATCGAAAACTGCTCCGGAGCCGAATCGCTGAGCAACGCTTCTTTTGCTTTTCTCGCGTTGCCAATCAACGCTTCCCATTGCCGAGGAGACAATCGCTCCGTCTCATTACCGATCTTCAACTCAAGCAATCTCGCCAACGCTAAGTCCATGTTGTCGCCGCCGAGCATCAAGTGCTTGCCGACCGCGACACGATGCAACCGCAAGAGTCGCTTCTTTCGAAGGACTTCGTCCAAACCTGCTGCGGCGAGATCGCTTTGGTCTGCACAGTTGATTCCGTTGACTGCACTGATACTCCCCTGAGCACTGGTACCTACCTGAGAACTGGCGGAGTTTTCTGCTTGAGGACTTCCCAAATCGGATGCTTGCGCGTCGAGAACACGGATCAGCGTAAAGTCGGTTGTTCCACCACCGATGTCACAGACAAGAATTGTGTCACCCGATCGCAGATGCGAATCCCAATCATGTTGATGACGATCTAGCCAAGCATAAAACGCAGCTTGGGGTTCCTCGATGAGCAAGACATTGTTCAAGCCCGCCCGTTGAGCAGCATTGAGAGTTAATTGCCGAGCTACTTCGTCGAAGGATGCTGGCAACGTGACAACGACATCTTGGTTGGCCAATGGATGACCAGGAAACCGCCGATCCCATTGCCTGCGAAGGTGTTCCAAGTAGCGCCGGGAGGCTTCCACTGGCGAAAGTTTCTCAACGGAGTCTTCCCCTTGCCAAGGCAACAGGTCACTTGTTCGATCTACAAGTCCATGACAAAGCCAACTCTTGGCAGACCCAAACCCTCGGCCTGGTGCTTGGACAACTCGTTCGCGAGCGAGAGCGCCGACGATGCTGTGCGCTGTTGCAGGGGTTGCACCAAAGCGGTAGGTCGGATCGATGCCTTCGAGTTCGCGGGGAGCTAACTCGTAGTGAAAGGATGGGAGCGTAGAGAGTTTTTCAGCGACACCAAAATCGACGAGTTGCTCGATAGCAAAGACTTCTACGCGACTAATTGGATGGGAGTCTCGAGTGGTATCGGAACTACGAACCTGTTGGGCTTGCGTATCCACGTAAGCCATCGCGCAGTTGGTCGTCCCAAGATCGATGCCGACGACAAACCGAGACCTTTCCGGGTCGAAGGCAGCATCGAGTTGCGAGCGAAGCGGGCTCTTGGGGGCTTCAACGGGGGTGTTGGACATAGTGTCAAGCATCACGACGAGGAAGTTCGGTTAGTTGCAGCGTCATCGCCATCGGCAAAAAGTCTTTTAGCAGAATCGGTCCGACACATTGGTCAGAGTTTAGGTCCGACAAATAGACTTCTAGATCTGGGGCGAATTCAAAGAGGAATTGGCGGCAGGTCCCGCAGGGGCTCACGCAAGTCGGAGAAACGATGACGATTTGTTTCCAGTTTCGCGAACCTTGCGCGATGGCTTGAGCTGCAGCATTTCGCTCAGCGCAGAGCGTCACCGAGTACGAAGCGTTTTCGACGTTGCAACCTTCAAAGTGGCGGCCTTGATCGTCGATCAACACACAGCCCACATGAAAATTGCTGTAGGGGCAGTGCGCTCGCTGAGCCACAGCCCTCGCTTGGGTGATGGCTTCTCGAATATTTGGCGGCACCGAGGAAGGGTGGGGCAGGGTAGGGGACATAAGAAGGGATCGTTCGTCCAACGATGTCAATCGCGGTTAGGGGATGAGCAGCGAAGCGACGCAAGCGGTCAGGTAGCAAGCGAGTAAACCGCCGAGCATTGCTCGAACACCGAGTTTGACCAGATCGGCTCGACGGTCAGGAGCGAGGGGCCCCAGTCCCCCTAGTTGGATCCCGATCGAACCAACATTTGCGAAACCGCAGAGGGCGTAGGTCAAGATGGTTTTCGTCCGTTCGGAAGCTTCTGCAAAGTCTTTGTTGCTTGGGACCATTTGCAGGTAAGCGATGAACTCGTTTCCAACGATTCGGGTTCCTAGGATTTGACCGGAGATCCAACAGTCTTTTGTTTCGATCCCCATAAGCCAAGCAAAGGGCCAGGAGAGCAACCCCATGGTCTTGGTAAAGTTCCAAATCCAAGGCTCACCGGTTATTTTCCTGGAAACCCAGGCGATCGATGCTTCGACGATCGAATCGAGCATGTAGATCAAACCGAGAAACGCGATAAGCATCGCTCCGACATTAAGAGCCAAGCTCAAGCCATCGCTTGCTCCACGTGCTGCCGCATCGATCACATTGGTTGCTTCCATTGGCGGGGTGACTTCCACACGTCCTAGAGTCTGCGGAGTGTCGACTTCAGGTTGAAGCAATTTCGCGACTGCTAGTGCAGCTGGGGCGGACATCAGGCTAGCGGTAAGGAGGTGAACGGGATTAACTCCCATGCCGACGTAAGCGGCCATCACGCCACCGGCGATGGTAGCGAATCCGCCGACCATTACCGCCATCAATTCGGACTTGGTCATCGTATTAAGATAAGGCCGCACCAGCAGGGGGGCTTCTGTTTGCCCAACAAAAATATTCCCTGCGGCAGAGAGTGTTTCAGCGCCGGAAGTCCCGAGCGTTTTCTGCATGATCAGCGAGATACCGCCGACTAATTTTTGCATCACACCGATGTAGTAAAGAATCGACATCAGCGAGCTGAAAAAGATGATGGTTGGTAGAACTTTGAAAGCCACGAAATGGACTTTGAAAGCAGGCGTAGTGGCTTCGGGATTGTCGAATGCTGGCGTTTTCACTGGTCCATCTCCGAAGACGAAACCGGCACCTTTATCGACGCAATCAAGCAGATTGGTAAACATATTGCCGATCGATTCGAAGACCCATTTTCCTTCGGGCACGCGCAAGATCAGCAAGCCCAGGACAAATTGCATCAACATGCCACCGATCACGATCCGCCATTGCACGCGTCGGTGGTGAGCGCTCATCGCCCAAGCGAGCAGGAGGAAAACCGCGATGCCTAGCAGAGGAATGAAACGTTGCATGATGATGGTAAGAAAGAAAGTAGGACTAGGTTATCGCATAGCATACCAACGGTCGAAGCGAATATGGATGCGTTCTATTTGTTGGTACGGTTGTAGAGGTAAGGGTTAAGACTCGGATCGTTGTACATTTTCATTTGGCGATAGGTCTTGTGTTTTTTGTTGCCAGCGTAGATATCCGCAAGGAGTTCTTTTAGCGAGTTCGACAGGTCTGCGAATTGCATGCGGCAGACCGCGAGGCGATGCGAGACCTTGTCGATGTGAGCTTGGTCAATCCCGGTGCGTTCTAGCTGTTCTTCGAGGTGGTAGATCCGCAGTGACATGATCGAGAGTCGATCGGTGGCAGAGCCTGGTGTTTCCGTGTTGAGTTTTGCATCTGGTTTGGGCGAAATACCTTTACGTTCCAGATCGGCGGTGATCCAGTCGTCCACTTTCTCGATCCAGTCGTTACGGGCTTGATTGTATTTATCGATGTTTCGTTTGACTTGAGCTATCTGAGCATCGGAGACATCGGTTGAGCGCGCGATATCTTCTTCATGCCATAACAAGTAGTTGAACTGGTGTTGTTGACAGATGATTGGAAGGGGATTTTCGGAAGTGATTGACGCATCGTTTGGATCGCCGTAGGGATGATCGACTGGTTCTTTGTGCCATCTGGCGACAGTCGAGGTATGAAGTTGGTTGATTGTTGCAACATCGAGCATAGGGGTCGAACTCCTGGGGACCGGATGCGTGAAAATCGTTATGAAATAGTCGGTAATGAATCGGTAATGAAATAGTGTTTAACGAATGAATGCGTGATGAAATGGTGCGTGATGAGAAAGGGGTTTATGGACGTTAAGGTTTTTCTTGGATTGCGCAATTGCAGACGAACAGTCCGCAGCCCGGGCACCCGTGCCCATACTTTTTTGTGATCGCAGCGGCCAAATCGATTTCGGCGACGTTAGCGATGGTGGCCAGCCAAGCGAGGACATCCGCGAATTCTTCCGCGAGGTTCTCGCGATCGTTGCCGGTTTGAAGTGCGGAAGCCAGTTCGCCGATTTCTTCCATCAACCACATAAAGGTTCCGGGGATACCTCGTTGCACGTCCTTCTCGTAGTACATGCGGCGGATCAGATGCTGAAAATCTTGAACCGAGACAGTGTTTCCGCCCTGTTGGTTTGGGTTCGAAGGGAACGAATCAGGGGTTTGCATAAGAGTTAAGGATGTTTGCTTGGGGAAGCGAGGTCAGGGGGAACGACACAAAAAGCTAGGATGGCGATAGGTGATGGTTCGTCGCAAGGGTTTTGAGTGTAACGATTTTCCGGGGAAATTGGGGAGAGGAACTGAATTGTGTTTCCGCGAACCGGCCCATGAATTTCGGTGCAGAGAGACTTGGAATCGCGAAGAAAGACTTGGCATCGCGCTACGATAAGCGGGTCACAGACGTCTGGGGTGGTACGGTCAACGTGCCTTGGGGAAGATCGGAGTAGATCGCAACGGATCCTCCAGCAGAAGTGGCCGATATAGTTTTTTCGGGATCTCGAATCGGGAGAATGAGTTATGATTAGCAGCAAGCGGTTGGTGGCACGCAACGCGGAGGATCAGGAGGGAAAGGGAGCTGCAGGAAGCAACGAAGCATCGAGTGCCCGAGGGATCAATAACAAACGAAAGAAAACAGTGACAGAAAAGAGCACGGGAACGAGTCTCAAATCAAGTGGTCGCAACGCGGGACCTGTCGATCACGAGCGCATTGAGCGAGCGGTTCGCGAAATCTTGATCGCCGTAGGAGAAGACCCGGACCGAGAAGGTCTTTTGGAGACACCAGCTCGGGTTGCCCGGATGTACGCCGAGGTTTTCTCAGGGCTTCACAAGGATCCGAGCATCCATTTGAAGAGGGTTTTCACTGAGAATTACGACGAAATCGTGCTTGTTAGGGACATCGAATTCCAAAGCATGTGTGAACACCATTTGTTACCGTTCACGGGAAAAGCCCATGTTGGCTATTTACCGAACGGCAAGGTGGTAGGTTTGAGCAAGCTTGCCCGTGTGGTTGATGAAGTAGCGCGGCGGCCACAGGTTCAAGAACGGATGACCGAGACGATTGCAAACATGATTGAGGACAAGCTTGGAGCTCGCGGAGTAGTGGTTTTGGTAGAATCAACCCACTCCTGCATGAGTATGCGAGGAATTCGCAAGGCGGGGGCTTCGTGTACCACCAGCGCCATGCGGGGTGTTTTCCGGGAAAACTTGTCGTCCAGGGCAGAAATCCTTGGACTGATCTTGAACCACTCCCGATAAAAACTGTCTTTCGATAGGAAGCTAGTTTGTAGCGGTTGTCCTGGATAGTTCGCTTGGAACATTTGTTTCGTTGAAAACTCGCCTTGCGAGCAATCTATACATCAGTACACTAGTGCGACTCGCAAGTCAGGACAGAGAAGAAAACCAATATTTCGGTTCCATCTTTGCCTGGTACGTGCGAGCGGTCACTCCTTACCAATGCCGGCGTAGCTCAATTGGCAGAGCAGCTGATTTGTAATCAGCAGGTTGCGGGTTCGAGTCCCATCGCCGGCTTTAGCTGGACGGAGGGGGCAGTCAGGGATTGGTAGCGGGAGACGGAATGAAGAGGGAGACGGAATAGAGTGAAGTCGCGAGTCTCGGGGAGTTCCTTGAGAGTTTAGCGAAAGTAGGGCGGGAAGTTGCCCGAGTGGTTAAAGGGGACGGACTGTAAATCCGTTGCTTCGGCTACGTAGGTTCGAATCCTACACTTCCCATTGCCTCCGGGGCTACCATTCTCCTGGGGGTGACGTAGGTCGGCCAATCGTCATTGGATCGATTGGCAAACCGAAATCTGAGGAATTTGAGCGGGCCGCAAACCGTTTTCGGGTAGGCGACCTCGTGGTAGTTCTGTAAGATTTCGGTTCCGCTTGCTTGAGAAATTCTGGCGAGTGGGGCTGACGTGGTTGCGGGTGTAGCTCAATGG
>CAZACJ010000134.1:0-8427 GCA_964483385.1 uncultured Pirellula sp.
AAATACGAAAAAAGCCGGTGTTTTGCGTTGCTGCAAGACACCGGCTTAATCGAATAACCTACTGCGGTCAGTTTCCTAACCTATCAGAGAAGTTGCGGGAGCCGGATTTGAACCGACGACCGGGGGGGTTTTTTGGCCTTGTAGGCGGGTGATTCCGAAGAAATCAACTACCTGGAAGCTTTATCCAACAGTCGGAGTAGTAGATCGGAAACACCAACCATCTGCGCTGATGCTGCCAAATAGTCCGTATCCAGTGCATTACCTGTCAATCGAACCAAACGACTTACATCGTCCCACTGTCGCTCCGACGTCTCAAAGTGAATCAAATTGAAACAGGATCGACGACGGATCGCTTGGCGTATCGCTGACTCACTGATGTAGAACCCGTCGTCGAATTGCGAAATAAATGGACCAACCTGCTCCTCCCGCATCTGACATACGATGTCGATGTCCATCGTCGAACGCACCGCGCCATGATACGAACTCGCAACGCTGCCACCGACATAATGAGGAATTCGCAGCAGACTAAGAGCCTCCGCGACGGGCTTTAGGGCAGCGACCAACTCATTGGGGTCGCTCATCTGCACGCTCCGTTAGCCATGTTCTATAACCTTGGGCTATCTCCAAACCGTAAGCCAACTCGATGTATTTAAGCTGCACCTGTTGCTCGTCGAACTCCGGATGCCTTCGACGAATCGCTTCCATGGCCATTTTCTTGAGTTGAGTCGACCACGAACTCATCCGCTCGATCCGTTCCTGGGGAGCCATCCTTCGGAAACACTCAATTTGCACCTCGAAGGCCTCAACTGAGGTGTCCGTGGTATAGGTCGCTGATTCCATGCACTCATTGTAGAAGGCAGCGGAGATCCAGTGCCCAATCGACTCGAAAAAAATCAACAAACGCACATGAAAAAAGCCATTGGACAGGATCCAACGGCTTTCGAAAGTTGCGGGAGCCGGATTTGAACCGACGACCTCGAGGTTATGAGCCTCGCGAGCTACCGAGCTGCTCCATCCCGCGGGTCAAAAGATATCCAATCCCACGCCACTGTCTACCCCAAATTCGCTTTTTGATCATTTTCCTGAAATACGGCGAGCCGATGGGCTCGAGATAGTTGGGCGAGCCATAGGGCTCGAGAAAGTTGAATTTAGAAAGTTGAAAGTAGAGCAGGGGAGCGGGGGGGCTTTGCGTGAGAGATGCGGGAACGTGGGGTTACTGGTCTGTGTCGCTGCGGTCTAATGAACTCCATCCCGAAACCGTGTCGCCCCTTACCACCCGGAAGTACTTTGCTATCGTTCGCTTCGCATAACCCGCGTCTCGCGTCCCTCGCAATAACTCGCCAACCGCTTGGACGTGCTCCCCAAAATCTGAATTCTCTCCACTCTTCCCCCCACGCGGCCTGCCAAACACCGGATACAAAGCTAACATCGCAACCATCGCCGCTATCGCCAAGTGAATCGTGAATATATTCATCGGCCATAATGTCAGCACTTCGAATCCCTTGCTCCCACCCCCCATCTCTCCCGACTCCCTGACCAACGGATCGTTTTCTCCCCCCAAAAATCCAACTACTCCAGGTGAACATCTTCCCAAAATCCGACTCGCTATCTCTCGATGCGATCTTCTTAACATCCCCACATTCGATACCAACGACCCATTCGCTACCAAAATCACCCGACCATCGGAAACCGCGTACGGTAACTCCCACACCAAACCTTCTCCCCCCCCGCCTACCAACCAACGCTTCACGCGATCGTAATCCCCCACATGCACGTTGGTGATGATCTCCAACTGCTGCCGATCCACCTCTGTAAACTCTCTGGCGTACTCTTGCCCCGGCGGCAAAATCTGCGGAATGATCCCTCCGCGAAATATCCCTATCCCGCCCGTAAACACTCGCCCATCCTTCTCCCAATCCAACTCCTGACGCAACTCCTCCACCCGCCGAACCCCCTGCGAAAGCTGCTGCCTATACTCCTCTCCCCCCTGCTCTCCTGCCTGCTGCCCCGCCTCCTCTCCTACCTGCTCTCCTACCCGCTGCCCCGCAGCATTCTCTGTAGAACTCCCCCCGGTACTGCCTTCGTTATTGCCCGCAACATTGCCTGCAACATTCCCCGCGGTATTCCCCCGGTTATTGCCTTCCGCATTTAACTCGGCATTCACTCTATCACTTCGCAATTCACTATCAACATCGCTAACAGTAACTTGGTCGCTAACGCTGTCGCTTGTCTGTTCGCTAACGTCGACAGTTGGAACACCTTTCTCACTTATAACTCCGTGCTCACCCTTGGCCGCATTACCATTCTCACTACCATCACGCCGTTCGTTGTTTGCGGCTTCATCCACATACGGCAACAACGTCATCCTGGCTACCACTTGTGACTCTTGTCCTTCAAAGGCATCAGCCCAAGGCCCCGAAAACTGCTCAATCTTGCGCACTGGTCCGAACGCCTTCCTCGCGTAGAACCACGGGGTAACCATCAAATCCCTCGCTTCGTCTCTGCGAAGATCCAACGCTAGTGCCGCATTCGCCCCCTCCTGCATCGCCCGCAGTCGCTGCAACCCATTGACGCCAGACCCGGATCCTGCCCCGGTTCCATTCACTACCTCTTTCCAATACTCGGATTGAGGCGAAGCGTCCCTGCCGACATAGATCAGGGTCTTGTTCCCGGTCCGCAACCATTCTTGCAAAGCTCGCATCACTTCGACCTTATGCATCGGAAACCGATCGGGCATCCAAACAATGGTTTGCACCGAAGTGTGCATCGCTGGGGATAAACTCTCCATGCGTTGAGTGCGAAAACCCCGTTCTTGCGCTAACTCGCGAAATACCGTCAGACCACTCGGACTGCATTCCCCCACGTAACTATCGGACTCTCCGTAGACGCTGTTGATCGGTTGTTTGCACCCGGCACAACTCAATCCCAACAATCCCCAAATCATCATCTCTGCGATCGTTCCAACGCCAACATTGCTTGCTCCGCGACGCTCTTCTACGATCGCTTCGACTTGTGGCAATTTGCTCCAAAATGCTTCGAACCGACTCTCGGATATTTCTTTCCCACCAAAAAATGCAGCTTCGAACATCTCGACCAACTCTTGAAATGGCCGCTGTAGCTTGGGCCATGCCTTCAATTCACGTACATACCGATGATTGGTCTTGCCCTTCGCCAACCGAATACAATTCGCCGCGTCGCATTCAACAAGCAAGTAACTGAACAAGTAAACGGTCGCTTGTGCGTACTGTTTTTCTTGTCGCAATCGTTCCGCTTGGGCCTTGAATCCAACCAATGTACTTTCCATCTCAAACGGTAAATCAGTGAGCTTTGCTCGCTGTGCTGCAAGGTCTTCACCATCTCCGCCCAGCACTTTTCCACGTCTGCGGCGGCGAGCTAACTGCCCATTGCTCATTACCGCAATCAAGAAGATCAATAGCCCTACGACTAACAGCACCAGGAACGCTCGAAGGAAAAACACCAGCCAATCGCCCCCTGAAAAACCGGACCAGGTGCCCGTCCCACCACCTGTGTTAGTATTCCCAGTATTGGTAACACGTCGGTCGACGGTGTTGATGTGCCGATCGGAGAGGTCTTGGTGAACCGGCAACGACCTCCCAAGGGTAACTTGCTCTTCTCGAACATCGGCCCAAACCGGGTTGGTTCCTTGCCGAAGTGCGTCTGCTCCGGCATCGTAGGTGGGGCTTTGACCTGCCGCGTTCAACGCCCAAGCATTTTTGCTCCCCTGTAGCAAGGGCACCAGTGCCATTAGCATCACGGTTGCCCGGACAACTCTCAACACATAAGCCACAAACTGCGAACCTTGGCATAATTTCCTAGTCAAACGGTTCGTACAAGTCGTGTGCACGGTCGAGATTTCGTTGGATGCTACGAGCAAGATGGGTTCGCTGGATCGAACGTCTAAAGATCCTGATGCGAGGGCTTTCGGTTTGAGAACTTCCCCAGCTATTAAGCAACAGTATCGCTTGATGATGGTTGGCTTCATGCTTGCACCTTGGTCGTTTCTGGCTCGATTGTTGGACCGGTGGCAGTATTCTTTGTTTGGTTTTTTCGGAGCGGATCGGAATTTTGGCTCAACCGTTGCGCTTCGGCTTTGAGTTTGAGTTCCAAATCCCATCCTTCTGCGCGAATTCTTGTATTCATGTACGACAAGAACCGAACCACTGCGGTCCAAGTAGCGACGGTCCAGAGTGCAATCGGATAGATCACAAGGTCCGTCCACCAGCCCCATTGCCAAGTACCAAAAACAACACCGACAAATAGAGCACCGCAGAAGTACAGAACCACCGTAGCCAGCATTGCAAACATAGAGGTACTGATACCCAGGCCGTTGGCATCCGAGGTTGCCTTCTGCAACCACTGGGTCCGTTTTGTGTAGGTGAACGCGTTGGGCGCGTTTGCTGGGGCTTTTAAAGGTGTCAACTCCAACGCTAAGATTTCCGGAGCGAAGGGACGAGAGAGTCGGAGAATCCAGCAGCACAGTCCGCACAGACCGATCCAAGTGATCGCAGTAAATCCGCGATGCCAATCGGGCGTGAGGGCGACAAATGCCGTAACCACTAAGACAGGGATTCCACCGCGAACCACCCCCAAAATCCAAACTAGGGTATTGCGACGCTTCCAAAGAGGTGTTAGCCAATCACTTCGCTTCAGGCTGCTTGAGAAGACGGTGTGCCCAAGAGTTACCGTAAGGCCGACCATTGCAAGCGGCGTTTCGAGGAATACTAGCAGAGCCATCCAGAACAGGTACTGCACTCGATAGAAGACTTCGGAAGTGGTGCTGGAGGATAACAAGGCGAGTTGATCGTAGTGCCGAAGGGGTTCGAGCAAGATTGCGTTCAGGATTGCAAACGGGGCAGCACTGATGAGGGCAACGCCGACAAGTCGCCCTAAGTATTCGCGCAGGACGCGGAGGCTTAGGTCGAGAAGCTCTTGGGAGCCGCGAAGCACGATAGCGATGGAAGTGCGATCCAATTGCATTAGCGCTGAGCCTCCGAATTGTCATTCCAATTGATTTTCAGGCTAGTACTTTTTTTCGCAGGGGTGGGTGCTGGATAGCCGAGGATACAGAAATAAAACATGAGTACTCCGGCGCTTGCGATCGCTACGGCGACTTTCACTGCGTACGGCAATCCGGATGGAGATATGAAACCTTCTACAAGGGCAGCGAGTACGAAGAGGACAACCGCTACGAGAATGATCGGCATGGCTTTTTCGCCACTTTGGAGGAACGAATCGCGGCGTGTGAGTCCGCCGGTGATTAGCCATCCGAGCCCAAGGCGTAGGCCGGCGGCAGCGGACAGAGCGATTGCCATCAGTTCAAAGACACCGTGCGCGGTAACAAACTCAAAGAACGTATCACCTGCACTTACATCGGGGCGTGCCATGTATCCGAAGCTTGCTCCTAGCGAAAGCGCGTTATATGCCAGTTTCATCAGGGAGGGCAAAATCAGTGGCCCGAGGGCGAAGCACTGCAGACCGATGCTCGTATTGTGTTGAATATAGCCTGCGGCGGCAGCCGCATATTGGCGATGGTTTCCTTCTAATGGTTGACCATACATCCTTTCAAGCATCATGATTTGATCTTCACCTAATACACGTTCAGCGAAGCGAGGAAAGAGGCTTTCGGCCCAGCCCATGAGGGCAGCGAGGGAGAAGAGACCGAAGAAAACGATGCAAGCGAGTTTCACGCAGAAATCATTGAAGACGGCTTGGGGTGCAATCACGGTCATGTAGTTCCACCAACGAGAGACCGGAAAACGAGAAGAGCGGTAGAGTTGTCCGTGAGAACGCGCGACAAGTCGTTGCAGATAATCGATGGTAGCTGGTGGAAGGCTCCATTGTTCGGCCATCGCGAGATCGGAGCAAGCGGCACGATAGAGCGCCGCGAACCGGGTCGCTTCTTCGGCCGTGATCGATTTGCGCAGGGAGTTCGACTGCCATCGATTGCAGATCGCATCGAGTTCGGACCACATTTGCCGGCGTTGTTCGAGGAGTTTAGCGGTGTTCATCGAGGTGGCGTGGGGGGCTTATCAGAGGCGAGAAGTTCCACAGGTGTTGTTCTTGTGGATATTGGGGTTCGGCCCCGGGTGGATTTTCCGGCAAGATCTGTTGAGTATTGCAGATCAAATTCTCGCAGGTACAGGGCGCATAGGAAATCATCTGCATTGGTTTCGGGGGGGAGACCGGCGCGAGCGAACAGGGATGGAGCGATGAGTTTTGCGAGTTCCACACGACGTTCTTTTGTTAGTTTTGGGCGACGTTCAACGAAGGAAGCGACAGTGCGTTGCAGGGAGCGAGACATACGAAAACTTGGTGAAATTGCCGAGACGAGTTTCACCACGGCTGAATCGCCGACTTTGATTTTAGGGGGAATCCAGGTTAAGTCATCGACAACGACCATTGTCCCGGCGGCAAGGTCACCGAGTCTTTGAACACGTCGAGAGAGAAACATGCACGTAAGGGCGACTGCGCCGGTGGGAATCACGTATGCGGGGGAAGCATCTTTGATCAGCATTTCAAAAGAGACGAAGGGGGCTAGGTCCCCGAGACGCAGAAAATTGCGTATGGTCGCTTGGTATGCGCTGATCGGTCGACCGTTGACTGATATTACGCGGAGTTGGCAAGTTTGTTTGCCGGGGGTTTTGCCGTTCCAAAGGGTTTCGAAGAACAGGCCGTAGAACCAATCGAAGAAAAAGTAGAGCAGAGTCATTACGATTTGGGGAGTGGAATCCCAGAGAGGCCATGCACTGGCGATCCCGGAACAGATCGCAAATAGAAAAAGGGAAAAGAGGATTGCCGCACGCAGCATCAAATCGATTAGGAATGCATTTAAGCGGCGGAAGGGGCCTGCGAGACGGTAGGCGAACTCGATATTCTCGGGCGTGGTGACTTTTGCGGTCAGATCGATTGCGGGTTGCGGTCCAGGAGCGCCGGGTTTCATAGAGTTCCAGAGAACTACTGCTGGGTGGAGGAAAAGGTGAGCTACGGGATGAGTAATTCGTTGCCCCATGAATTTTCTGCTACGATAGGGAGGTAGTACACGAAGGTACAACCTATTTATTCCCTCCCCTATCATAGCGAGGCAAAGCTCATGCGTCGTTCGAAAGCCCACATCCGCTCATCAGAATCTTTGATGACTTCAGGAAACCTTGGATCGTCGAACCGATCCACACGCCGCGATTTTTTGGCCACTACCGGTGCTTTGGCAGCGGGTGGTCTGATGGCGAACGCCACGATGTTTGGTGGAGTGGAGGCCAACGCACAAGAACAGCGTCGGGGCAAGGCAGACGATCCGGAGGCGTTGGTAAAGACGCTTTACGAAAGTCTGACGTCATCGCAGCGAGAGACGGTTTGTTTTGATTGGGAGCATACTTCGAAGGATCGCGGTTTGTTACGAACTCGGGTGGAGAACAATTGGAAGATTACCAATCCGACGATTTTGAGTGACTTCTACACGGCGGATCAGAAGGAGATGGTGCAAGCGATTTTTGAGGGGATTATCGATCCGAGTTGGCATGCTCGCTTTTACAAGCAGCTCAAGGACGACATGGGGGGATGGGGTAAGGGCCAGAGTTTGGCGATCTTTGGGAAGCCTGGATCAGAGCGGTTTGAATTTGTGTTAACTGGTCGTCATACAACATTGCGTTGTGATGGGAACAGTCAACCGCACGTAGCCTTTGGAGGACCGATTTTCTATGGTCATGCTGCGGGATCGGACGATGAGGGAGCGGATCATCCTGGGAACGTGTTCTGGGAGCAGGCGATCGCTGCGAACAGCGTTTACCAGATGCTCGATGGGAAGCAACGGAAGTTAGCCGAAGTGGCACAGACGCCGAATGAAGATGCAGTTGCTTTCCGGAAGAATGGGCCGTTTGAAGGGATTGCGTGCAGTGAGCTTTCGCGCGACCAACGGGAAGCTCTGCAGAAGGTGCTAGACAAGCTACTTGAACCATTCCGGTTGGTAGATCGCAAGGAGGCGACAGCGTGTCTCAATGCGCAGGGTGGGCTAGATAAATTGCATTTAGCTTTTTACACCGATGAGGATGCGGGTAATGATCGTGTTTGGGACAATTGGCGATTGGAAGGCCCAAGTTTTGTGTGGCATTTCCGTGGTTATCCGCACGTGCACGTGTGGGTGAACGTTGCTGATGATGCTTCGGTGGCTCTTAACACGTAGGGTTGTAGGCGTACAGAGTCACCCTAAAGCAAGAAAACGAATGTCTCACGCGAAGAGGCAAAGACGCGGAGAGATGTGTCTGTGTACGCGCAGACGGATGGCCTTGTTCTAGAGTGACTTCGTTTTTTGACTGCGGCGGGCTAGGAGGGTTTCAACAATGCTCAGATGGATCGGCGGAGCGATCCACGAGTGCGCCTTCGATGGTGTTTAATCAGCCGGGTGAAAGTCCT
>CAZACJ010000135.1:0-8305 GCA_964483385.1 uncultured Pirellula sp.
CACCCGGCTGATTAAACACCATCGAAGGCGCACTCGCGGATCGCTCCTGCGATCCGTCTGAGCATAGCTAGAACCCTCCTAGCCCACCCAAAAGTCATAAAACCCATTTAAAGCCTGACTGCGTTCACACCCTCTACGAACGATCCAGTGCGCTGATGAACTCATTGACTGATCGCGGGAGCGATCAGCGACAATCTTGCACCCTCCTAGCCCACCCAAATCATAAAACCCATTTAAAGCCTGACTGCGTTCACACCTTCTACGAACGATCCCCGTGCGCTGATGAACTCATCGACTGATCGCAGGAGCGATCAGCGACAATCTTGCCAACCTTCTCAACTCTCCATTTCACTTCGATGCATTTTTGTAAATCGAGCGTGAATAAGTTCGCTCACCTTCACCCACCCACGACCAACTCGTCAACGCTCCCAACATTCCTAACTCCTCTACAAATGCCTTTACGTCTTCTCGCGTCCACTCAAGCTTCCTTCCTGTCTTCGTCGGTGGAATCTGCAATACCCCCGATTCACCCGATGGAACTTGCTGCACTAAAAGATCCAACCAAACACCCACAAGCCGCCCCCAACCTCCTAGATCAATATGCGCAAGTGTCACTAATGAAGCTCCTGGGTTCGGATGCCATCCACTTACCGATCCATCGTCTTCCACCTCCTGTTCCATTAGTGCCTTTGAGTCGGACTTTGCAAATCGTGTGAACAACTCGTTCGAAAAACCAATCCAAGCCCATCGAAGATTCCTCGCGACAATCCCCTTTCCAATCGGGGTATCGATCGGCATTCCCCAAGCGCCCCAGCCACCGCTTTCAAATCCAACGTCCGTACCTAACGCTATTTCCTCCAGCTTCCAATCGGGGAACTTACCAGCGATCCAATTGATTACTTGAATAGCTCCAGCACCCCAAACATCTGGCGCGCGCAATCCGCTGACCCAAGCGAACACAGGGACAGGAAGAAACAAATCATTTCGGATGGTGCTCGGTAACCATCGTCTCGCATCGGCCTCCCCTAAATCCATCACAAACAAATGCTCCCCGTTCCATCCAGGCAAAAGTTGCTTTTCCCAAACCTCCGTAAGCAACTCAACCGATGGCCAAGCCGCCTCGATTTGCTGATGCAGTTGGATTATAGGCTGCAAATTCCATCCAGAATCATCAAGCAGCGTCGCTTCCCGCAGTCGATTCCGCAAACGGCGAACAATTTCCTTCGACACAGCAAAAAATTCTGGCCGTTGCGCTAATCTCAAATTTAAAACGAGCAGTGGCTCTTTTGTGATCCCTTCACTTCCCTGTAATCGAGCACCGCCGTCCATCACATAGGGTGGATTTCGATCAATTCGAAAAGCTTCAAAACCCCCTTCATGAATCCAACCGCATTGAGCCATCCCGCGAAATCTCGGCACTACAGCGGCAATTGATTCGTCAACCCAAGCAGCATCATCCAGCACACTCGTCAACCACTCAAACGTATCGGACTCCTTGCCATAAATCGACAATTTCTCCAGAACAGACTCTCGCGCTGCTCTTCGAAAGAAGCCGTCGAGCAGCAGCGACTGCAAACCAGCAACACAACCATCCGAAGTGAAATACAACGAAGTGAACTTCGAAGGATTAACCGCCACATCGCGCATCGAAGAAGCTTCTCGAACAAGCAACTCGATTTCGGGGTGAGAAGAGAGCGACACCGCATTGCCAACGTGATCCATCCAAGCCGCATCGCCACCGATAGAAATACAAAAGTATTCATCCACAATCCCAATTGTCCATTGGATAGATTTGCCTTCCAAGTTCCGCCGAAGATCCTGCAGCGACTCGTTATCCAAAAGATCCGTCTCAGGGATTAAATCCCAAGGGATCCCCTCTCGCTTTAGTGTCCAGACAAGACGATTTCCACGTTGATCCTCGACCCGTCGAAGCGACTGGAAGAAAGGTCGCAGATCGGGAACCGCAGCTAACCCCAGGCGGATAAGCCCCTCCACTTCGTCGATCTTGGAAAGGGCTGCGTTGCGATCCGAGAACTTCGCACCCAATACCACGTTAGGTAGCTGCAAAGCAGGCAATCGCTGATCGATCCATTTCGCAATGAGATCCGCTCGCAGTTCCGTAGAGATTTGAGCATCAAAGACTTGTTCAATTTCCGGCCGTAATTCCGTCCACAGTTTCAGCGACTTCGAAAAGTTCCCATCGACATAGAAAAACAATTCCTCCGAAGCGAGATCATACAAGAACTTACGAACGTCCCTCGCGCTTGGATTATCAAGGATTGCCTTGGCACGCGCCAAGTCACTCTTACGGTCCTTCCACTCTTTAAGAAACAACTCCAAGGTTGATTCCCACACCTTAGTGCTGGTGATGCGCCGGACGAAGTCACTCTCTAAAAAACGAGATTGCTGGTTTGCAATTCCAAAAGCCCCCCAGAAAAAATCGACATCTTGAGGAACCCAACGAAGTGCCCCCGGAAGGGACGGGTCGACACCCGATTGATCATCGACGCGGACCGACGATTCAGGTGCGTCAACGGAACCGGCCTCTTGACCGCAGACAGAGGCAAGTTGAAATACAGCGATAGGTTGAAACGTAGCGATAGCGATGTAACTGACGAATCCGATGAAGACGACAGCGAAGCGCAAAGAGCAAGCGGATAGGAACCACATACCAAACCTGTAGCGACAGCAACGTTGAAGCGAATCCAGAAGACCATCCGGACGAGAATGAGCATAGGATACACGAAAACCTTGAACCCCACATTACCCTAAAAATCGACTTGGCATCGCAATCCGAATGCATGAGTTGTAGAAGCCGAAAGAACGTCGCTCGTGATGATACCGTTTCGGCTAGAGCGAGCTAAAGCATCCGCGTGGATATAGTTGAAGACACACTTGCAGTTAGGATTAACATACCAATTGACACCCGCAGTAATGTTCTCCATTTCGCCACCGCGAATATTTCGATCCAGCAAATCCAGATACGACCATCGCAATGCAACTTCCCAAGCCCCAATACCACCCGATTTCGAGACACTATTCTTCGGTTTGACACGATCTATCGCGCCATTCTTTCGATCGTAGGGGCGATGTTCACCCGTAAGAAAATAGCCGACCTGCGAGTAGCCGCCCCACAAAAGCCCATTCCCGTTGCTGCCACCGTCAATGTGCTGGGCCATCGCTTCGGTTTGCCAAGACAACGGGCCCTGCCCCCAGAGAGCTTCGGTGCCGTAGGTATTGACCAAACTGACATCCGTTAACAATCCGGTATCCACAAAGAAGGGCGTACCATTGACTGCCGTAGGGACGGGTTGTCCACTGGTACCGTTCGGCTCACCGGGAGGGACAACGAACTCGCCAACAAAAATCTCAGGAATACTTCGAACGCGCAGTCGTTGGTTAGGTGGAGCATTGAGGAAGTAACCAACACCAAGGTGCAAGTATTCCGAACCAGTAGTTGGATTATCCCAAAGAAGGTGCGTTAGGCGGGCGGCCATTCCATTCCCTTCGTTGGTGCTGAGTGAGCCGGCAAACTGGTCTTGGCCCGTCCGAAGGTACGACGCGGCCCAAGTCCAACGTTCATCTTTCGAATGATCATAGAATCCAAGTCCGATGTGACGGAACGGCGTGAAAGCTTGAAAGACACCGGCACGTTCCATGAAGGTTGTATAGCGGAAGGAGCTAACGGTTTCGAGCGAGAAAGGATGTTTCCATTGCCCGACTCGAACGGTCCCCAAAGGTCCGACATCATTGAAGTCGGCCCAGACATCCGTGAAGGTAGGCCTCCCGAAGAAACCGAAATCGAGTTGCATGAAGTAGTCCATGCGATCGGAGATGGCACCGCGAGCGCCAAGTCGAGCGCGGCGAAAGTCCGCGCCACTTTCGATTTCACCATAGTTATGACGGCTCGCGTCATTTTGATCGAACGCGACCGCGTCGGCTTGGAAAACTCCGCTGAATTGGATGTTAGGTCTCTTCTCTTTTTCCGCTTTTGCGTTTTTCTCGATGGTCGCAAGCTTAGACTGCGACTCCGCAGAGGCTTTCTCAAGTTCTTCGATACGCGCCATCAACGGGTCATCGACAGGAGATGAATCGGAGACTGATGCAGAATTTGACGATCCCACCGTAACAGGAAGTGTCGCAAAGCCCCCATTGCCAGGCTGTGAAACAACAGGCGCTGTTTCTTGCCCGTGTGCTAAAACACAAACAGGCAGACAAATAACAAACGCAAACACCCCCTTTGCCAGCAAAATCAAAGATGAGATGTTCATGATATTCAGGTAGGAAGCGAGTAAATCGCGGACTCTAGGGGTTATATCGATTTTTCGGCCTACTGAAATTCAATAACAATTCCAACAAGAACTTGCATACCGGCAATAAACTTCCAATTCTTGCTACTCTACAACTGGCTTCCTCTGTGTTTTCAGTGACTCTGTGTTTCCCCTCATCCGCCCTACCCCAAACCGTAGTGTGGGCCTCCGAGCCCGCACGAAGATTGCCAACCACCCTATCACCTATCACCTATCGCCTATCGCCTATCGCCTTACCCTCAAGTCATCTCACTCCAATCGCGTCTCAACTGAGCGCGTCTTGTCGCATTCATGTTCAACAGTTTTGCGGTCGCTCTTCCACAGGCTGTTTTACCGATTACAAAGCCATCCGTAATTTGAAAGTGTTCTTCCCAGTCGTCCTTCCTGGGATTGAACAACGATACAACTTCAAGAGAATCTGGATCGATACTGGCGAGGTTGGTACCTTTGTAAGCGTTACAGCGATCGCATGATAGTGCAAGATTATCAAGCGAATCATCAATCAAATGCTGCTTTGCAATGACGTGTTCAGAATGAAATCCTATAAATGGCGTTGCCTCTTCGGGGATGTGACAGTACTCGCATCGATAGAGCGCACGCTTTCGAACGGATTCCCGAATCGAAGGATTCATCCGAGCTAATCCTTGTTGGCGAGAATCTTTCTTGCCTTGTTTTGCAGAAGCGAGATGATATCAACAGCTTCCACAAATTCTTTGTACTCGAGTTCTTCTTCAAGCGAGATCTCACCCGAGTTTGCCTTAGCCCGTAGGATCTCGATCCGCGCAAGCAACTCCGGGCTCGCCCGAAGATCGAGGAGTTTGCGAGCAAAATCAGGCGGCATCTGATCGGTTGCCGGCTTTAGCATGTGGTCAAGAATCGAGGTCACCATGTTCGTATTGTACCCCGGGTAAAGCTGAGAATCCAGACACACCCAACCCACCTGCCGCAAGGCATTAGGCTTTAGGAAAACCACCAAACCGTCGTAGTGTGGGCCTCCGAGCCCGCACGAAGATCACCAACCACCCTAACGCCTATCGCCCATCGCCTCCACGCCTCGATCATAACACGGCTCAATCAACCGGACCGCGAAACCCACCTGCCATCCTAAGCTCCCCATCCACAACTGGTCTTCCTCTGTGTTCTCTGCGTCTCTGTGTTTCCCCCGTCCGCCCTTCCCCAATCTCCGTGCCCGCACGAAGATTTGCTATACCCCTAAATCCCTATCGCCTATCGCCTATCGCCCATCACCTCCATCATCACACGACTCAATTCAACCAGACCGCGAAACCCACAGGGAGTCTAGATTGCATTTTGGATTTGATTGGGCACATTTACTTGTCGATCTGTCTATAATCCTGATAGAATAGATCCGTAAAGCGAAGGTACTTTAGAGTTGATTAAGGAATCAATCCCAAGAGGAGCGTATCGATGAGCGGTGTAAAGGAGACGGACATCCGAAGAAAGGTCGACGAGACCTTACAAACTCTACCCGTTGATGCGACTTGGGCGGATGTTATGGATCGCATCTATGTGAGACAAAAGATAGAGAACGGGTTGAGTGACGTTGCCGAGGGTAAGACTCTATCGGTAGCTGAAGTGCGAAAGCGATTTGGGTTGAGTGAATGATGCGAGTTGAGTGGACTCGGAGTGCTTTGGCAGATCTTGTCAGCATTTATGAGTACATAGCCAAAGATTCTCAGATGTACGCATCGAGCGTGATCGATCGTATCACGAGAAGAACCGTTCAGATTGGATTGTTCCCATTTTCTGGTGAGTCTGTTCCAGAGTACAGTAACCAGAGGATCCGGGAGGTAATCGAGTATTCTTATCGGCTGATTTATCTTATAGACGCAGATGTCGTTTATGTGCTTGCAGTGGTACATGGAGCCAGACCTTTGCCTGTACGTCCGCCTTTGCCTGAATCTTAGTAGAGTAAGGGTACTCGAACGAAATTCTGACGCGGTTGTCCTCAATCGATGGCTACTTGGCTACTCCCTCAAGCCTATCGCCCAATACCGTCAAATCGATAGCCACGCTTCTCTCGGGTTCTTGAGCCCACTTCGCGCACGCCGCGGGGTGTTTGCATCGGCTTCGCTCACCTCCTTGTATATTCCAATCAATCTAAAACCGCAACGTTGGAGATGCTGATTGGATGGGTGTATTGATGTCTTACACCGTGTACTGCGAACCACCCGGTGCTCGCGCATACCGGCTCAAAAAGCACTCCTGAATCCCCTCGAATTACCAATTTGACGGTATTTGCCTAACGCCTAACGCCTAACGCCTCCATGCCTCGATCATAACACGACTCAAATCAACCAGACCGCAAAACCCACCGGGCAGCAGGCTTTAGGCATTGGGCGTTAGGCTTTAGGAGAACCATCAAACCGTAGCGTGGGCGTCCGAGCCCGCACCAAGATTTGCTATATCCCTATACCCCTAACGCCTCTTGCCTCTTGCCTAGTATTCCCCATCCACTACTGGTCTTCCTCTGTGTTCTCAGTGACTCTGTGTTTCCAATCGGCTCACCGCCAAAGAACCGCTTTTTACTTTCAATGGTTCTACTTTCCTCCGTTCCGCCCTCCCCAAAGAGGAGCGACATTGGCGACGTCCCAAGCGTCCCATTTGGCTTGAAGTTCGGCAACCTTTTCGGGCATCGCCATTGCCAAGTCCTTCGTCTCCCCGATGTCATCAGCAAGGTTATAAAGCTTAGCTGCGGAGACAGGTTGGTTGTTTTTCCCCGTAAGCGTATCAGCATTGCTGTCGTATCGAACCAGCTTGTAATCTCCGCTTCGTACCGCCATCTGTTTGCCAAACCGCCAATACAGCGCATCGTGAGGTGGTTGCGGATCATTATGATCGAAAAAGGGCATTAGATTCACACCGTCCAAGTCTGAAACATCCTGCAGACCTGCAGCAGCAATAGCCGTAGCAGCCAAATCCAACTGAATGACAGGCTTCTCAAACTTCGCTGGCTTCAGTCTGCCGGGCCATGAGACGACGAACGGGACACGGATTCCTCCTTCGAGCGTGGTTCGTTTCGAACCTCTCAAAGGTGCATTAACAGAGCCGTTGACTGTCACACCAGGCATCGTTGGGCCACCGTTATCGCTGATGAACATGACCAACGTATCTTGAACTTGGTTGGTCTCAGCAAGCTTCTTCATGACAGCCCCGATCGCATCGTCCATCGCAAGCATCATAGCATTGTAGGTTCGTCTTTTTTTATCCGTGATGTGAGAGAACTTCGCCAACCTCTCGGCGGTTGCATCCATCGGAGTGTGGACCGCGTTGAATGCCAGATAGAGAAACCAGGGGTTTCCTTGGTGGCGATCGACGAAAGCTGTCGCTTCTTTGGCGAAGGCATCCGTAGCGTAGTCCATTTCCTCGACTCGCTCTGTACCTCGAAGAAACCCGGCCGGGTCGAAGTAACTGTGAGCGCCACCGAGGAATCCGAAGAACTCGCTGAACCCACGTTGTTGCGGATGCATTTGACTGCTGTTTCCCAAGTGCCATTTACCGACCAAGCCCGTCACGTAGCCAGCCCCTTTTAGGCGATCCGCGATAGTGCTTTGCGTAATGGGTAACCCTTGTTCCGGACCGCTAGGGTTGAACTCATGTCCAAATCGCTGTTGATATCGACCGGTCAGCAAACCGGCTCGCGTCGGCGAGCAGTAAGGCCCGGAGACATATCCTTGAGTGCATAACACCCCGGACGACGCAAGCGAATCGAGATGGGGAGTGGGAATATCCTTACATCCATGAAATCCAACATCGGCGTATCCCATATCATCGCCGACAATTAGAAGAATATTAGGTCGTCGCAAACCTTCTTGGGCGATCGATTCCTCAATTGAAGAGAATACGCCGAGCAATACAAGACATAACCGACACAGCAGTTTCTTCATCGACCAGTTCCTCGCCTAAGGATTCCGCTTAACCAATCTCAATAACTTAGCAGATCCCATTCGCGGAACCACGGGGCAAGTACACCG
>CAZACJ010000136.1:0-4167 GCA_964483385.1 uncultured Pirellula sp.
GAAAGTGGAAAGTAGAGAACGCGGGAGACGTTTCTAAGAACTCGCGATTTGGCTCTGTTTGATTTGCTTTCCCTTTAAGATCTTGGCGTCTTGAGCGGAGCGGGCGTGAGAAATGGTTTGCTTGGTTGGTGTTTGGATCAAGCATCTGCCATTTCGCGGGCGTGGTAGGAGCTGCGCACGAATGGACCGGATGCGACTTTGAGGAAACCCATAGATTTGGCGATGCGGCGAAGTTCGTCGAACTCTTCGGGTGGAACGTAGCGTTCGACGGGGAGGTACCTGGGACCGGGTTGGAGGTATTGGCCGAGGGTGAGGAAGTCGCAGTTGAAGCGACGTAGATCGGCGAGGCAATCGATGAGTTCTTCGCGAGTTTCACCGAGTCCAAGCATCAGGCCGCTTTTAGTTCGGATGCTGGGGTTACGGTCTTTGACGTGCTGGAGAAGACCGAGGGTCCAGCGATAATCGCTTTTCGGGCCGCGGACTCTTCGGTAGAGGCGGGGTACCGTTTCCATGTTGTGGTTGAAGACTTCGGGTGCAGCATCGATGACACGGTCGAGGCCGTGTCGATGTCGCACGAAGTCGGGGGTGAGGACTTCGACAGTTGCTCCGGTGCGTTCGCGGACGGCGATCACGCAACGGTAGAAGTGGTCGCCACCGCCGTCGGGTAGGTCGTCTCTGGTCACGGAAGTGATAACGACGTGGCGGAGACCTAATCTTGCAGAGGCTTCGGCGAGTCGCTGTGGTTCATCGTCTTCGAGGGCTTCTGGTTTTCCGCGAGCGACGGCGCAGAAGCCGCATGGTCGGGTGCAAACGTTGCCGAGGATCATGAATGTTGCCGTTTTTTGCGAATAGCATTCCATGCGGTTCGGGCATTTAGCGTTTTCACAAACGGTTTCTAATTTGAGTTCGCGGAGTAGGCCGTGGGTGAATTGATTACCGTTGCCTTTGGGGACTTCGCGGCGAAGCCAGGGTGGAAGTCGTCGGCTGGGTTCAAAGAGTTTGTTTTGGTTTGGGATAGTCCCACCCATGGAGCCGCATCCGCCCATTCGTTGAGTGGTGGAGTCCGTCATGGAGGTGGTTTGGTCTGGGTTGGAATTCAAGCCGTTCGGATTGGGGGCGAGGACGGGTAGCGAGAGGCTGTTGTGTGCGGCTTTGTCCTGGTTCATGTGGATCGATTCCGGCGAGTTTTGGAGATCGCTTCTTGGGGAAGCGTTGCCGACTGGGCTATTCGCTCAGGGGCTTCCTAGCACTGTATCGGGGATGGGTTGAATTGCCAGTCCATTTCGTAGGGCGGGTGGGCTTAGTTTGTGCGGGTCTTGCGGCGTGTAGGGGGAGGGAGGAGGGAAAGCACAGAAAATGAAAAAAGGAGGGGAGCACTGGCTATTTTAGTCCCTTTTGCTTTACATTAAGGTGGTGTTGTGCGGGATAGTCTACCTTGAAGGTTCGGGAAAGCCATGCCGACACCATTCCTACGAAAACGATGAAAGTGTGGAAATATGTTGAAGAAATGGTTGTTAGGTGGGCTGTTGGGGTTGGCAGCCTTAGGTGGTTCCTGGCAGGGATACTCGACGGTTTATGGAGCCGAGTGCGCCGCGAATTGTCCTTTCTGTTCTGCTGCTTCTCAGACTTTGCGGCAAGAGAGTTTATCGATGGATGCGGTTGCGATCGCGACGCTTCAGTCTGATGGCAGGTTAGATATCGATGGCAATGCGACTTTTGTGGTCGAGCGGGTGTTGCGAGGGGAGACGTTATTGGAGAAGGGTCAGAAGGTTGAAGCCAATTACTTTGGGCCGGGGAAGACCGACAAGAAGTTTTTGTTGTTGGGAGTAGATCCTCGCAATTTGGTTTGGTCTTCGCCATTGCCATTGTCCAAGGATGCGGAGAAATACATCGATGCTATTCAGAAGTTGCCTGAAGACCCGGTGGAGCGGCTTGATTTTTACCAGAAGCATTTTGAGCATCCTGATTCTTTGTTGGCGCGTGACAGTTACGACGAGTTTGCATTGGCGCCTTATGAAGACGTCAAGAAGCTCAAGCCGAAGATGGATCGCGAGCAGTTGATGGACTGGGTTCGCGATCCGGCGATTTCTCCGGACCGCAAGCGGTTGTATTACACGATGTTAGGAATTTGCGGTACGGAAGCGGACGCGGTGGAATTCGAGTCGATGATTCGAAGCAATGATCCGGACAAGCGGGCAGGTTTAGATGCGTTGATTGCAGCGTATTTGATGTTGCGAGGGGCGGAGGGGTTGCCGCTGATCAACGAACAGTTTTTGGCGAATCGCAAGGCAACTTATCCGGACGTTTACTCGTCCGTGATGGCACTTCGATTTCACGGGACGGAAGCGGAGCGGTTGCCGAAAGAGGCTATTTTGGCTTCGATGCGTCATTTGTTGGAGGCTCCCGATTTGGCGGATTTGGTGATTCCGGATTTAGCGCGTTGGGGGGATTGGAGTCAGATTGATCGATTGACCGAGTTGTTCAAGAAAGCGAATGACGACAATTCGTGGGTTCGCGTACCGGTCGTTAACTATCTGCGGGCTTGTCCATTGCCGGAAGCTAAAGAGCGGCTTGCGGAATTAGAAAAGATTGATCCAAAGGCGGTCAAGCGAGCGGCGACCTTCTTTCCAATTCCCGCACCTGGTGGTTCGAAGGATGGGGATGGCAAGAGTGGAGAGAAGGACAAGAAGGATGGGAAGCCAGCACCAGCGGCTCCGAATTCTTCTTCGTCTTGGACTCCTGTCCTTCCATTAGGACCAGAGTCGGGTCAGGGAATGCGAGGAACGAGTCGATTGGCGAGGGTAGAGCGTTTTTCGGGGAATCGATTGGTGTCCGGATGGCGTCTAGAGGGTGCCAAGTTGGTTGCTTTTGATAGGTTGGAGCTAGGTGAGAGTGTGCGTCGCGAGTCGATTTCGGGGGATTTGGCTTTAGGAGATCAGGTATTGGCCGGCGGGGCGAGTTTTGTTCCAGAGGCTTCTGTGGCTTTGGTTCCTGGTAAATTCGGTGTGAACTCTTGGATCGTCCTTTCCGTAATCCTCCTCAATGGCGTGGCGTTTGGGGCATTTTTGTGGATGGTACTCACGGGGATGTTTTCCAAAGAACACTGGGTTTTGCGCCGCGTTTTTCTTCCTAGATCTTAAGAAAAAGTCCTCAACAGGGGCTTGGGTGCGATACAGATGAGCAAGCCGGCGGTGGAAGCGACAGAGACACATCGAGAGGGTGAAGAGCAGGTAGGGGCTGATCGGACGTATGTTTCGTACAGTGACGAGTTGGAGTACGGCTACCGCTCTGTATCTCGGGCTGCCGTGCTGAGTCTTGTTTTTGGGCTGCTGGGTTTACTGAGTTGGTATTCGCCGCTGCTGTTGTTTCTCTGTGCGGTCGGGGCGATCTTTGCATTGGTCGCGTTTCGAAATTTGCGAAAGTATCCCACGGAACTCAGCGGTCGCGCGGTGGCTTGGACGGGTGGTGCTTTGAGTTTTTTGGCTTTGATTGGCAGTCCGATCAAGCATACGGTGGAGTATTACACGGAGCTACCGGACGGTTACGAGCGAATTTCGTTTGCGGCTTTGAAGAGTCCTTTGGGTGCTCCGGATTATCCTCCGCAGACAGCGGTGGAGTTGGATGGTAAGAAGGTATTTGTCAAAGGTTACATTCATCCCACGTCGTTATCGAGCAATGCTTCGAAGACCTTTATTTTGGTCCCTGACTGGGCTACTTGTTGCTTTGGAGAGCAGCCACCTTTGACGCACATGATTGAGGTTCGTTTGACAGGTGAGGAGTTTGCATCGAAGTCGCTCAGACGCCATTCACTTGCTGGTACGCTTTCAGTTCGGCCGTTTCTCAAGCCGGTCGAGGGGTTAAACGGCGTATTTTATGAGCTGGAAGCGGATCACTTTCAGTAGGCTAGAGGCCAATACTGCCAAATCGATAGCCGCGGAGCCTGAGTCCGCTTCGCGCAAGCCTCGGGGTGATTGCATCGGGCGCGCTCACCACATTGAACGATCCAATCCATCGAAAACCGCAACGTTGTAGAGGCTGATTGGTTGGGTGTGTTGATGTATTTCGCCGTGTACCGCGAAACCATCCGGTGCTGGCGCATTCCGGCTCAGGGGACCATCCGGTGCTGGCGCATTCCGGCTCAGGGGACCATCCGGTGCTGGCGCATTC
>CAZACJ010000136.1:4267-8283 GCA_964483385.1 uncultured Pirellula sp.
ACCATCCGGTGCTGGCGCATTCCGGCTCAGGGGACCATCCGGTGCTGGCGCATTCCGGCTCAAGAAGCATTCCTGAAATCCCTTGGATTACCAATTTGACGGTGTTGAGTTCAAGCCTTAAGAATCTCTTGAACCACCTTGCCATGGACATCGGTCAGTCTGTACTGACGACCTTGGTATCGGAACGTCAGTCGCTCATGATCTATTCCGCATAGATGCATGATTGTCGCTTGCATGTCATGTACGTGAACTGGGGTTTCGGTGATGTTCCATCCGAATTCATCTGTCGCACCTACAACATGCCCTTGGCGCACCCCACCACCAGCCATCCACCAACTGAACGCACGACCAAAGTGATCGCGACCATTTGGCTTGTTAGGATCCCCTTGCCCAAAGGGCGTCCGACCAAATTCTCCTGCCCAGACCACGAGCGTATCATCAAGCATCCCACGTTCCTTGAGATCTTTGACCAACGCGGCCGCAGGACCTTCTGTGTCTTTGCATTGTTCCGCTAGTTGCGTGTACAAATTGTTGTGCTGATCCCATCCAGCATGCATTAATTGAACAAAGCGAACGCCCCGTTCAAGCAGTCGCCGCGCGATCAAGCAGTTATTGGCAAACGAACCTTTGTTCAAGGCATCCACCCCATAACGCTCAATCGTTGCCGCAGACTCATCGGAAAAGTCCAATAACTCCGGCACACTCGTCTGCATTCGATAGGACATTTCGTACTGGGATATCCGAGTCTCAATCTCTGGATCTCCATAACTCTCCAAATGCATCTGGTTCATCGCTGCTAGATCATCCAACATCGCGCGACGAACCTCTCTTGAAACACCTTGTGGATTCCCCAAGTAAGGAACGGGATCACCCGTATTGCGGAACCTCACTCCTTGATACCGACTCGGTAAAAATCCACTTCCCCAGTAATAGTCAAAGAACAACTGCCCGCAAGTTTTCCCCTTGTCGCTCGAAGTCATCACCACAAAGGTCGGCAAATTGTCTGTGTCGCTTCCCAATCCATACGACAACCAAGCTCCCATGCTCGGGCGACCAGGCACTTGAGCACCCGTCAAAAAGAAAGTCACTCCCGGCGCGTGATTGACTGCCTCGGTGTACATCGAACGAACCAAAGTTATCTCATCGGCAATGCTACCGACGTTTGGCAGCATACTGCTTAATCGCATCCCGCACTTACCATACGTCTCGAACGGCTTGATTGCGGGCAAGCAAGGCCACTTCGCATAACCACTCGACATCGTCGATAACCGCGTTGAGCCGCGTACGGAGTCGGGTATATCCTTTCCCGCCTGTTCGACCATCACAGGTTTCTCGTCAAACAAATCGGTGTGCGATGGACCTCCCCCCTGCCATAAGACCACCACTCGCTTTGCTCGCGGTGGATGATGTGGCAATCCAGGCAATCCCGGTTCCCCGCGACCACTGATAGCACCCCAAGCAGACGCGGTTTGATCGCGACCCAGCAGGCTTGCCAACGCCGCTACCCCCAGACCCTGCGCGCCAGCCCCAAACAATTGTCTGCGAGTCGATCGTGCAGCAGCCAAATTCCAAGCATTCTGCGAAGGATTCATAGTCGTCGGAGAGAATTCGAGGGAGGGAGCAAGCCAAAGGCGATACTGGGTTCTATCATACTCCAATCCACCCGGGATTGGACTACCGAGAAACAACGATCCGAATAAACTTAACGGCAACTTTTACCCGACAACAACCAAGCGAACGCAACGCAATGAATAAAAAGAAACTGCTGGTAACCGCCGCGTTGCCCTACGCCAATGGCCACATCCACCTCGGCCACCTCGTCGAATACATCCAAACCGACATCTGGGTCCGTTTCCAAAAACTTCGCGGTCAACGCTGTATCTTCATCTGCGCTGATGATACTCACGGTACGGCAATCATGATCCGTGCACGACAAGAAGGACGTTCCGAAGAAGCCCTCATCGCGGAAATGAAGTCCGCACATGAGAAAGACTTCGCCGGGTTCGACATCGCATTCGATCATTACGGTAGCACCAATGCCCCCGAGAACTACGAACTCTGTAAACAGATTTGGGCATCGCTACGCCAAGCGAATTTGGTTCGCGAAGATGACGTTGAACAACTCTTCGATCCAGTCGCAGGCACCTTTTTGGCCGATCGTTTCGTCAAGGGAACTTGCCCGAACTGCAAAGCAACTGATGAGTACGGCGACAACTGCTCGAAATGCGGCGCTACCTACTCTCCTACCGACTTGATCGACCCGGTCAGCACCCTCAGCGGCGCGACCCCGATCAAAAAATCGGCGAAACACCTCTTTGTTCAACTCGAACAACTCCACGATTTCCTCGATCAATGGACCCAGTCCGGCGAACACCTGCAACCCGAAGTGGCGAACTACCTCAAAGGGCACTTCCTCGGCAAGCCTCTGCGCGATTGGGACGTATCGCGACCGGCACCCTACTTCGGTTTCGCTATCCCCGATAGCCCAGGGAACTACTGGTATGTTTGGTTCGACGCCCCAATCGGCTACATCGCATCCACTTGGCAATGGTGCAAACAAAACAACGAATCCCTCGACGACTGGTGGAAAAACCCATCAACCGAAATCCATCACTTCATCGGTAAAGACATCACCTACTTTCATACTCTCTTCTGGCCAGGTGTGCTCCACTCCTCTGGATTCTCTTTACCAACCTTTGTTCATATCCACGGATTCCTTACCGTCGACAAAGAGAAGATGTCCAAGAGCAAGGGGACTATGGTACGAGCCAGCAAATACCTCGAACACCTCGACCCTTCTTACCTGCGGTATTACTACGCCAGCAAACTTGGACCTCGCCTCGACGATATCGACCTAAATCTCACCGAGTTTGCTCAAAAGATTGACTCCGATCTCGTCGGCAAAGTAGTAAATCTCGCAAGCCGTACCGCTCGATTCATCGAACACTCCGGCCTGTGCTCGACTTATCCAAACGATGAGGGGCTCTTTCAAGCTGCTAAAGATGCAGGCGAACGCATCGCGGAAGCCTACGAGCAAGGCGACTATTCACGAGCCATGCGAATTATCATGGAGCTCGCTGATGTTGCAAACGGATACGTCGAAAACAACGCCCCGTGGACCTTGAAAAAAGATCCCGACAAGCAAGTACGTTTGCAAGAAGTATGCACCGTTGTCCTGAACCTCTTCCGACAACTCTGTGTCTACCTTGCCCCCGTCTTACCTCGTCTCGCAAACCAATGCAGTGCACTGTTTCAAAACGAAATCCAGTCTTGGAATGATGCTTACACCCCTCTGCTCGGAACAAAACTGTCCAAGTTCGAACACTTGATGCAACGCGTCGATTTTAAAAAGGTTGAACAAATGATTGAAGAAAGCAAAGACTCCACACCTGCAACTCCTGCGGCTACCCCTGCACCAGCAGATGCGAGCAATACAGCACCGGCTGGCGACTCCGCCGAACCTCTTGCAATGGAACCACTTGCTCCAACCTGCACTATCGAAGACTTCGCCAAAGTCGACTTGCGCGTCGCACGCGTCATCAAAGCCGAAGAAGTCCCTGAAGCAAAGAAGCTTGTTAAGCTTACCGTCAGCCTCGGCGGTGATGTTACTCGAACGGTGTTTGCAGGGATCAAAGCCGCATATTCGCCGGCACAGCTTGAAGGACGTCTCGTGGTTATCGTCGCCAACTTACAACCCCGCCAGATGAAGTTCGGGTTGAGCGAAGGCATGGTGACGGCAGCCGGAGCCGGTGGCACCGAAGTTTTCCTCCTAGGGGTAGACTCCGGAGCAAAACCCGGACACCGCGTCCACTAAGCCGCACATAGTCGCGGATCATTGTCGCGGATCGCTCCTGCGATCCGTCGGTGCGATCAAAATAACATCCAGCCCGATTCTTACGCCTGCTCCGCTCAAGCCGCCAAGACGACCGCAGAGCAGTCGGGCAAAATGCACTGCGGGCTCGGAGGCCCACGCTACGCAACTCGCTAGGCTATCGCCTATCGCCTCCAGCCTACTT
>CAZACJ010000137.1:0-2152 GCA_964483385.1 uncultured Pirellula sp.
CTCTGAGCCGGAATGCGCCAGCACCGGGTGGTCCTCTGAGCCGGAATGCGCCAGCTCCGGGTGGTCCTCTGAGCCGGAATGCGCCAGCACCGGGTGGTCCTCTGAGCCGGAATGCGCCAGCACCGGGTGGTCCTCTGAACCGGAATGCGCCAGCTCCGGGTGGTTTGGCGGTACCCGGTGGAATACATCAACACACCCAACCAATCAGCATCTAAAACGTTGTGGTTTTCGATGGATTGGAACGTGCAATGAAGTTAGCGTGGCCGATGCAAACACCCCGCGGCTTACGCGAAGCGGGCTCAAAAACCCGAGAGCAGAGTGGCTATCGATTTGACGGTATTGGCCACAAGCGTACCGTGTCTTTTACCAATTTCTCACACCAAATACGCCACAGCATGTTGATTTGCGACAATGAACAAGGCCCGGTTCACACCGGGCCTTGCCTCTGCTTTTCGCTTGTTCAACCAATCTCCGACTATTTCACTCGCTTGAACTTCAAGCCAGCGTTGTCATCGGTTGCTCCCGGCGGATTCATCACCCATTCGTCAGAATTGAGACTCTTGACCGTTCCACCCAAAGATCCCTTGTCGCTCGTCTCCATCAAAATCGCGTCCCCGTTGGTACCGAAATCTCCTGACAACTCAATCGACGGCTTACCCATCTCCGTAGCCTTCCAGCTGAATGTGGAATCATCGGTAATCGTCAACTCAATCGTCGTCGTCCCAGCAACCGCTTGCCACTTGCCGACCAAGTCTATCTCCGGAGCAGGCTTGGCCAACTCCTCAGCTTCAGACGCCGTCGGTGCTGCCTTCGCCTCAATTGGCTTAGGATCCAAAGCCTCTAGCATTCGCTTGGCCGTTACGTCCTTTGGCTGATTCTCAACAACCACCTTCAAGGCGCGAATCGCTGAGTCCTTCGATCCGATCACCAAATAGTGATAAGCGAGAACAAACGCGGATGCAGGATTCTTCGGATTGGCCTTGCAATACTCTTCGAGCTTACGCAACTGTGCGGTGTAATCATCGCTGTTGCCATAGAGACTACTCATCGTGGTCCAGTCCATGCCCGGTGCCGCGGCCAACAGGGCGTTCAAGGCAGGCGCTGCACTCGTATAGTCGCCCATCGCAAACAACGTCAATGCGCGTACTTCGTGAACAACCGGATCTCCACCGTTCTTCGACAAAGCCGCATTGAAGGCATTTAACGCGCCTTGGTAATCAGCTTGCTTGAACGATGCCAGACCTTGATCGAAGTCCGCGAATGACTCCTCAACTTTGGCAGTCGCCACAGGATTTGCATTCGTTGTGGGAGAAGAAGTCGACGTCGCAGTAGAGCCTTGGCTCTCGGCGGTAATGTAGTTGTTCACCACAACCGGTTGCGAGTAATCATAAGGCACACTCGCAGCTACCGTCGTAGTGCCCACTGCCGGTGCGACATAGTACGGATTGACGTAGCTGTAGCCAGTGTTGAAGTAACTGCTCGTTACAGAACCAAGCCCCCAACCAACTGCTCCCCAAACAATCGGCGAATACCACGAACTACCCCAATACCCTGACCAACAACCGTTGTACCAACCGTGATAGTGCGGATGCACACAATTGTTGTTCCAATTGTGGCTCCAATTGTTGTTGTAGCCCCAGTTCGAACCCCAATTGTTGTTGTAACCAGGACGATCCCAAGAAGGTCGATTAAAGCTGTTGTTGTACCAATTGTTGTTATTAATGTTTATGTTGGTGTTACCGTTGTTCCAATTGGGCCGGTTGTTGTTGTTCCAATTGGGACGATTGTTGCTGTTGCCCCAATTACCCCAGTTTCCGTTACCCCAATTGCTGTTGCCGCCCCAATTATTGTTGCCGCCCCAGTTTCCACCGTTGCCGCCCCAGTTTCCACCGTTGCCGCCCCAGTTGTTGTTGCCGTTACCGTTCCAATCCGGACGGTTCCAACTCCCTCCTCCAGGACGATTGCCACCCCCGGGACGATTCCCGTCTGCGATACCAGGAAGTGTCGTCACCCCACCAGGACCTGGACGGTTCCCCCCAATACTCGGCCGGCTTGGTTTGGTCGTAGGACGGTTCAAACCTGGAACATCATTGGGCCTATTTATTCCTCCAAGATCCGGGCGGTTTCCTCCTTGCCCCGGTCGATTCCCTCC
>CAZACJ010000137.1:2252-8262 GCA_964483385.1 uncultured Pirellula sp.
CCTCCAAGATCCGGGCGGTTTCCTCCTTGCCCCGGTCGATTCCCTCCGCCGATGTTGTTGCCACCGCCGAAATTTCCTCCTCCAAATCCAGGTGCCGGTTTCGTCGTCGGACCTTGACCGTTCAAACCAGGAATCCCCGGTGTCGGTGCAGGTCGCGTCGATCCCCCAGGCAACTGAGGACGCGAAATACCTCCAAGCGACGGGCCTCCCGTGCCAGGAGTCGGTCGTGTCGACGGGCGATCCCCCCCAGTTAAATTACCGGTTAAATTACCAAGACCACCGGGTGCTGGACGCGTCGACGGTTGCAATGTGCTCGGTAACTTAATGTTCGGACGACTCGATGGACTCAAACCACTCAACCCTCCAGGTGCCGGACGAGTCGCATTGCCAGCACCTATATTCCCTGTGCTGGGCAAATTCGGTTTCTGAATTCCAGGCGCAGGACGCGTCGAAGGCATCCCACCACCAAGACTCGGGCGGTTCGCACTGATCGACCCTGTACTCGGTCGCTGCATCCCTCCGATACTCCCAGGCATCGGCCGGCTCATACCACCCAGGTTACCACCCATATTGGTAGGGCCCGCGGGACGAGATTGCGGCATCGAGTTACCCAACGATGGCCGATTCATTGGCATCTGAGGAGCCGGCCGACTCATCGGCATCTGTGGTCTCGCTCCCCCACCTCCCATGTTCATCGGGCGTGCACCACCGCCACTGAATCCCGCTCCACCCGGGCGTGCACCACCCATTCCTCCACCACCTCTCCCACCACGCCCTTGTCCGTTCGCTTCGTCCAAAGGCGCAACAAATGCCATCCCCAATAGCGCCACCCACCCAAGGGAAGTCGTCAAGGGAAACATGCAACGAATCATCCAATGCTGAGGACTCTTTTTCATCTCTGCAAACTCAATTCTTGGCCAATGCCAATGTATTACGGAAACCTGTCTGGAACCTCGGGTTACCTACCCCTGTATTCTCGCAAGCTGCGTTCGGGAGAAAATGCCCCCGAACGATTTTATCGTTTCTATTCTCACAAGCTTACTTCGCTTCCGGCGGACGACGCACTACGGTGTACTCGTAATCCGGTTCCTCGTTACCCTCGGTCATGCGATGCAAACCACGAATCGTAAACCGATCCTTGCTCTCCGATTCCATTTTCACCGTTGCGGTTCCTCGCAAACCATCCGGCGCCGTCGCTTTGGATTGCAAAACCAATCCGTTTGGCGTCGCACTCCAAAGCCCCTCCCCAAATCCACCATCGGAATCAAAAGTCCAAGAACGATACTTGCCCTCGTGCGCGTCCCAAGCAATTCGCTGAAAACTCTTCATCACAATCTGTTCGCCATTCTTGATGAGAATATCCCCGACGATGAAGTTTCCATTCTCATCCCAACGATAATTCATACTGACTTTCGAATCCCCAGACTCATTGATCCACTCACCGAGGATCCAAGCAATCCCTTCAAGCGCTTCACGGGGAGTGGGAGCAACAGGCTCAGCGACATCACGGAACGACGCAAGCTTGAAACCTGCATCGGTCTTTTTCCAAATCGCGGCGAAACGCAAAACCGAACCACTCTTCCCATCCTTATCGATAATCGCGCGTGTCCCATCGACCATCGCCAAGCCAGCCACAGTTCGAATCGACTCGACTTGAGCTTCAGTCTTCGCCCCTGGATAAGCTTCGTGGAAAGCCTTCATCAAGCCCTTGATCTCATCGTGACCAAGGTGAACGGTTCCAGAATCATCGATCAATTCGCCATCCGGAAGAAACATCCCTGCAACCGAATCGACATTTGCCGAATTGAAAGCATCAATCAGAGCCTTCGACGCCTTGATCACTTCCGATTCCATCGCCGCTTGCTCCGGCGATACCGACTTGGCCGCAGCAGTCGAAACCGTTGCCGCAGTATCTTGCGCCATCCCCATCATCGGCACGACCGAAGAAGCGAACCCAAGAGAAAGACCAACTACCAATGCAGCTCGATACGATGCTACTTTTCCGCTGCGGAACATACGATAAGTCATATACTACGGCCTTCTTGTGAAATTACAGACTTGCACGATATTCATGAGTGACAAGAGAACTTAGCTCAGCTCACGGGACCCGCCCGCATGGACGAAGAACTGGGCAAAAGTTGAATGCAACAATAAGAGCCAACCCCCAAACCGTCAACTAGCGAAAAATCACGAACCGGTAAAAACACAACGAAAGCCCCACCATGCCCCGTCCACCAAAAAATTCCCCTTCACGAACATGGCCGCTGCTTGCACTTCCCCAATTCTTAACCCTGCTAAGTATTTTAACTCAACCCCTCGACTCCTTTGCGCAACCCCCCGATGCCCCTCAACCCAACCTCCGACCTAGCCTAACACTGAGCGAATGGCAATTCCTGCCGATCCGACCACCCACCAAAGAACCCGATCCGAAATCCCCCCTCGAAGCCAGAGAAAACCTACCCTGGAAATCCGTTCAACTGCCATCCTCCTTCGAACAACATGAAGGTGTCAGTTTTGATGGCATCGGATGGTACCGACTCCTACTAAATCCTTCTGAAGTAACCAACCCTCCAACGAAATCGAATTCGCCAAAACATCCGAACCATCGGACCATACTGCGTTTCCATGGCGCTGCCACGCACGCAACCCTCTTCTGCAACGGCGAACGCATCGCAGAACACCTCGGTGGCTGGACTCCCTTCGAGTGCGATCTGACCCGTAATTTCAAGGAATCGCAAGCCGGAAAATCGCAAAACATCGAAATCCTAGTCCGCGTCGATGAACGCGTTGGACACAACTCCCAAGGCTTCCTGCCCGTCTTCGCCCCACATTTCGGCGGCCTGTGGAAACCCGCCGAACTCCTATTTCGTCCCGCACTCTCTATCGACGCAGACTCCCTCTTCCTCTGGGGAGACCCACAAGACTCAAAACTCAACTATGACATCACATTGCAAGACGTCACATTGCGAAACCGGGAATCACCGGAAAGTGCCTTACCATCCGAACCGCTGCAAGTGCGAATTCACTATCGACTTGCACCCGTCAACCGACTCGCACCAGATCACAGCGCTCTATCCAAAGACCAAGCGGCGTCGCCATCTCCGTGGGCGGCACTTATCTACAAACTCTCTCCCGAAGAGTTACAACGATTGCAATCCGAAGGCACCACATCATTGAAAGGGAAACTCCATCTCGATTCGCCGAAACTATGGAACCCAAAGACCCCCTATCTCTACGAAGCTCTGATCGCGCTCGAAACGATCGACAACAAAGTTGCCACAGCGATCGACCAAGTTCATACGCGATTCGCTTTCCGCTCCATCCGCGTTGAGAAAGAACAACTCCTTTTGAATGAACAGCCAATCCAAGTGCGTGGAATTCTCAACTGGGGATACGCACCTCCAAAAGTCGCGCCGAGCCTCGATCCCACCCACTGGCGCGAGGAACTGCAACTCGTGAAAGATTACGGTTTTAATTTGATCAAATTCTGTTTATGGGTTCCGCCCAAAGATTATCTTCACCTAGCCGACGAAATGGGTGTCCTCGTTTGGATGGAGTACCCAACGTGGCACTCGCAATGGACGCGCGAAGCACTCCCCACCCTCGAACGAGAATTCGACGAGTTCTTCCTCTACGACCGCAACCACCCAAGCATTATTCTGCGGAGCCTTACCTGCGAAACAGGCCCCAGCGCTGATATCGACGTGATCCGAACCCTCTACGAACGATGCCACTCTCGAATTCCCGGTTCGATCGTCGAAGACGACAGTAGCTGGATCCAATGGAACCGCATTCACGACTTTTATGATGATCACCCCTACGGTAACAACCACACTTGGCCATCTACCCTAACTCGACTACGTCAACACATCGATCAATATGGTGTCAAACCACTTGTACTCGGAGAAGCTATCGCAGCAGATACTTGGCTTGCGCCAAATGCCCTCGACCCTCTCGCCCCCCAAGGCATCGATGCAGAATTGCAATCAGTGCAACGAGGTTCTCCTGAACATCCTACAACATCACCATTTTGGTTTCCGCTTGCTTACCAAGCCAACCAAACTTGGGCGAAACAACGCGCGCTGGACATGGGAGAAGATGCTGTCGAGCGACTCGAGACAGATTCATTGCGATACGCATGGCTGATGCGCAAGTACCAAATCGAGACCTACCGTCGCGAGTTTCCAAACGGTGGATATGTCGTCTCAGTCATTCGCGATTTCCCATTCGCTTCCATGGGACTAATCGATTTCCTAAACAAACGAAAATGGAACGCAAAAGACTTCCATTGGCACACGGACAACGCACTAATTCTGAAAACCCCTGAGGAACGTCGCAGCTTTTGGGACCACTCCCACTTCCAAGCCGACTTGCTCTTACAAGCCCCGGACCTGAAATCTCGCCTCGAAAACTTGCAACACCAAGACAAGTCTGCCCCTCCCCAAAAGCTCCGTTTGCGTTGGTCTTGGACTTCCCCAAATCAACCTACCATCCATCGCGAACAAGCATGGACTATTCAATCACTACTCCAACAATTCAACTCCGAAACCACAAGCTCGATCATTGTTCTCCACTCCCTTCAAGATTCGCTTCCTCAAATAACCACGTCACTCGAATCAGCACCAACACCTACTCCGTGGAATCTCGACGTAGAATTAGTAGCCATCGATTCCGAGCAAAATTTCGCAAGTGCCCAAAACCAGAGCGGTACTACCGCAGAAAAGACCAACCAAACGATCGTCATCGCAAAGAACAACTGGGACCTATGGCAAATTCCCAACCCCCTATGGCAACGTCCCAACTCAAAGAACAGAATTGAAAATACTCCCGCCCCAAAATCTGCTTCCCAAGCTCGCCACGATCTCGAGCTACACGACTCTTGCAGTGCAACCCTTCGCCGCGATCTGATCGCAATCGCACAACGCTACGGTTGGACTATCACCGAATCACCCTCCGACGCATCCGTCGTGATCGCGCAACGCTTCGACGCTCCTCTTCTCGAAGCCCTAGAACTCGGGCGCAATGTTTTGTTCCTACCCGATGGGCAATCCGCAAGCCTGCCACTAAGCCAACATTGGTTCCTTCGCGGGGGACCAATTCTAAATGCGAACTCGCAGTGGGACCAAGCCCACGCAATGCTCAGAGACCTTCAACACTTCGATCTTGCCGGTCCCGTCGTACCCGATATCCAATGGCTAGATCAATGCACACCCTATCTTATGCTCTGGGATAACCACGATATTGCTCAAGTCAAAACCCATGGCTTGCTGTTCGCAACCCAAATCGGAAAAGGAACCTTACTTGTCAATACACTGAACCTCGGCGACGGATCCAACCCCGCCGGCGCTTGGGTCTTCTCCCAATCCATCAAGCAACTTCAATTCATGCAATCATCGGCAAAGCCAACCCCCATCCAATCGATGCGAACCGAAACCCTTCAAGCGCTTCGGAACAAACTGCGAGAGAAAACAATCGACCTGACAAAGATCGCTTGGGAACTTCGCCCCGATCCGATGAATCGCGGACTCGCAGAAGGCTGGCATCGCAAAAGCAGCAAAGACAAAACAGAAAAGAATAACGAGGAATCGGATTGGAAACCTATTCAAATCGGTAAGCATTGGGAGTCCCAAGGCTACCCCGGACTCGACGGCTGGGCTTGGTACCAAACGGAAATCCAAGTTCCAGACGATTGGCCCACTGGACCACTTTACCTCTGGGTTGATGGCGCCGACGACTATATCGAAGCCTACGTCGAAGGAAACTTGATCGGCACCGCCGGAAACCGCGAAACTCGCAAAACCGCCTTTGAAGACCGTGTCAGCTTTGAAATACCAATAGCAATCACTTCAACACACCCCGGAAAGCTCAACATCTGTATCCGCGTTGAAGACTGGCAAGGAGCCGGCGGACTCTTCCGCCCAATCTTCCTAGCCACCACACCACGATCCCCCAAACTACAAATCCTACCTTAAACCGACTCAATAAAGCCCACCCGGTGCTCGCGCATTCC
>CAZACJ010000138.1:0-4667 GCA_964483385.1 uncultured Pirellula sp.
TCAGGCTGGTTCGCAAAACGATCCAAGCCAATCACTTTTTCAAAACCCATTGAGAAACCATTAGGACCAACAAGCTTCGATTGTGCTGCATCCACTTGCAACCGACTCATCGGTAGCATCTGAAAATATGTACCTGCGTCACCCATTGGCTTGAGCCCGAACTCTGCAACTTTTCCCGATACCCACGAAGCAGCTTTTACATAGCCTTCCTGCCCTGTACCTCGCCCCTCAAAACCAGGGCCGGCCAAGATATTTAACCACTCTTCACACTGGCCTGCAGTAATGGAATCAAAACCAGGTTGCAACGGCCCTGGAGGTGGCACCGCACCGGCATACTGCCCGTAGAGACTCCCCCCTCCGATAAACGGGAGCAACAATGCCCATCCCGCGACGTATCGCTTCGCATCCCGCCAAAACGAAGAGTCACAAAAACTTAGCTTTTCAGTCTGAACAAACATATGGGATAACTTTCTTCTCTTACGTTGGTTTATAGTGTTTTGTCTAGATTGCTATATGACCCGGACCGCGGTGGTAAACTACGGCCACAATTTGTCCAATATGAACACCATGCACACTTTGAAATTCGCAAGCCCTGCTTGGAATTCCAAAGTGTAATCCTATCGGAGGCAGATTGCTATCACCAGCTTAAGCTACCCCATGGATTGCCCGATGGTTCACCGACCATCGTCCCCCACTCCCCGAAACAACAATCAGGATACGTAACCGTCCCACAGTTCACCATGAACATTTCATCCAACAACCGAACACCTCGCTCGGTCTTCTGCAAGTCCCTTTACTTGCTCCTAGTCCTTTTTCTCTCGCTCAGCCCCACCCAAGCGACTTGGTATCGCGAGTACATCGATGATGGCGCTGACATCATCATGATGGACCTTCGTTGGCCCTTTTGGCCCTCCGGTTCCTATTTCGCTAATTGGAATACCAGCTTCAATCCCAAACCCAACAACATCACTTTCTATGCTGGATTTACAAGCTACCTTCCAGATGGGGAAAACCAAAAACCCAACCCAGATTCCGACAAGCAGGATGCATTTAGACCTGGCTCTGTCTGGACTTTTTGGGGTAGCGACGACATTGGCACCCCTGTTCGTTTTATCGACGTCGCTCCAAACCTGTTCATCAAAAACGATTACGGTGGCGAAGGTAGTAGCGGTACAACCGGCGCACATGTGTGGCCCTTTGTCCAAAGAAATCAGTGGTACACCATGGTCTCACGCGTATGGAAACCAACCCCTGAGTCCAACAGCCTCGTAGGTCGCTGGATCAAAGACCATCGCACAAACCAATGGCACTTGATCGGTATCGCCCAACTCCCTATTCCCGCAACATCATTCACCGGCAACAGCGGTTTCCTTGAGCCACTGACTAGCGAAAAAGCCGTACGCTCCATCCATCGGCGACTTGGCTACTTTCGCAAAGATGGGACATGGCGTAGCTCAAACACGATATCCATCGATAAAACCCAATACGTCGTCGTAAACACACTCCCCGAAGACAACCACGAATACACCGCAATCGAATACGCACAACGTCCCGACAACCTCCCCCTACTTCTAAAAGGAAATCCCATCGACGGAAAGGAACTTCACAAGTTCACCGCGAAACAGCCGCAACAACCTCAACTCGATCTACCACAATTAGAATCTCTTCGTGCGGTTGCTTCCGCAGATCACATCGCAGTCTCATGGACCTTGCCTACTTCTTCATCGCCCCCTTTGCGTTTTGATATCAAACTCTACGACAACATGGAGTGTGTGGGAGAACCGATTCACTCCCAACAAGTGAACTTGCCTAACGCACGCCACGCTATTGTCTCAGGCAGCGCAAATGCGCTCGCAGTCGCAATCCGGATGACAGATATATTTGATCAACAATCAAAAGCGATCACAGGCCCAATCGCTTTGGTCAAAATCGCTAGTCCAAAGCCTTTAGAGGCCCCAACAATCCCAGGTCTTCATTACGAACTTTGGACAAAAGACCAAAAACGCAAGCAGAACTACTTCAATCCCCCAGAACAGCAACCCGACGAAGAACATGCATGGATCCATCTCGACGAAAGGACTTCTGGGAAAAAACAACGAGAAGGGATCTCGCGCGGGTTCGACACCAGCATTCGAAATGAACGCGATCAAGGATTTGCAATTCGCTACACGGGATATCTAGAAATTCCCTCCGATGGTCCCTATATCCTCAGCGCGCAAATCGATGGCGCTTATCGTATCGAACTCGATGGATACTCGGCCCTCGAATGGGACGGGCAACATGGAACGACCGAAAAATCTAACGCGATTGTCCTCGCAAAAGGTCATCATCCAATCACAGTCGAATACCTCGTCGATCAACTACCTTCACTAAACTTCCACATCTATCTCGAAGGCCCGAATATTTCCAAACATCCAATTACTATGGATGAACTTTGCACCACATCGGACGGCCCAATTCCAAATTTAGTCATCGATACGCAATCCTCAGGAGACGGTACTGCCACAATTCAAGTCAAAGACAAGATGGTCTCGAGTCCAATCCGGCAGATGGATCTGTACCTTGATCGCTGGCAATTAAAATCCTCTACGACTTCGGAACTGCTTTACAAAGGTCCGTTACCGAGGGGAACCAGCACGCTTTGGGCTCGTGCGACAATGGAAGATGGACGAACTATCGATTCAAAACCGATAGATATTGACAACGTTGGGCCGGCCATCAGTGATGCTTGGGTCTATAGAAACGTAGGGGACCAGAAAGCCTCCGCTGGTCTTTGGCAACGAACAACCGATAGCTTTGATTTCTTCGGAAGCGGCATGCACACGGTCACCCAGCATGTAAAAGGGGACTTTGTAGCCCAATGCAGAATTACGCAATACAACGGTTCCCATGGTGAACCTGTCAATCGTCGAGCTTGGGTCGGACTGTCGGCTCGCGAATTCGGTGACCGCAAGAATTGGGAATGGGGACGCGATTTCCATTTGGTTCAGACTGCCGCAGATGGATTGCGTGCATCGGCTGACTTTACCGACTTCGGTGCAGGTCGAATCTCGTCTTACTCCCTTGAGCCAAACCATCCCTGGCTCCGCATCGCCCGACAAGGTGATGTTTGGACAGCTTGGTCAAGCCCCGATGGAAACGATTGGCATCTCGGTGCACTGCAATACAAGAAAATGGCGAAGGAAGTCGATGTGGGTCTGTTCTTCAGCGCTCTACCTCAAGACGCCCGCGCTCATTACTTTGCCTCCGTATCTGCCGTGCAAGTCCACCAACATCCGGACAGATTTCCTTCGATCCCAACCATTAACCCACCTAAAACCACACAACTTAACAGCACAGATGGAAATCGTTGGACCGGCGTCGTCGTCGCCCCTACGAACCCGAATATCGCCATCCTCAGGTCTAATCATGTCGGCCCTTGGATTACTCACGACACCGGGAAAACTTGGACTAGCATCGCAGGATTACTCCAAGGCAGCGATCTTTGTGTCCGCAGCGTAGCCTTCGATCCGCAGACTCCATCCACCCTCTACATGGCCACAGGAAATGGATCACAAAGCAACCTCTGGAAATCATTAGACTTCGGAAAGAACTGGCGCAAGCTATCCCTTGAAGGGGACTTCGACGGGCAAGGCCCTTCAGCACTTTGCGGCGAGATTCTTGCAGTCGATTATCGAAACCCCAAACGTATCTTTGTGGGTTCGGAATCCAAGGGACTTTTCAAAAGCGAAGACGCTGGAGAGACATTTCAGTCGCTCGGTGCCCAAGGTGAACGCATCACTTCCGTGGTCGTTTGGCCATGGGAAAAACACTACCCAGCCCCCGCCAAAGGAATGACACACTTGTGCGTGACAACCTGCACGGATCAATTCATGAAACTCCTCGGGCGCGGCAACCCTATCATCGCCACCTCGGCGATAACCTCCAAATCCTACATCACTCGCGACGATGCTAAATCAATCGTTCTCTCAGAAGAACGTGAAGACTGCGGTTTCTACAACGTTGCTTTCGACAAAGCCATGCAATCGACCAACGAGATGCGCTACGCAACAAGTCATGGGTATCAAACCCAAGTCTTCGAAGGATGGCACATGGCACTCTACCCACCTGAGAAGAACCTCGAGTGGTTCACTCCCTACACCGCACTCGCCGCTGCCGCACAAGGAGAACAGAAATTCGGTAGATTTTTCACAGCACCACTTTTCTCCAATCAGCCCGGCCGTTACTCCAAAAGCGAACGCTGGGCGTTTGAATGGAACTGGCTTACCCCCAAACCTCTATCAACTACCTCTGAATTACCCAAAGGCGGACTGATCTCCATCGCTTGCGATCAATCCAATGGAAAACTATGGTACTTCCTACACACCGATGGTCTCTTCCTGTCACAGGATGGTGGAGAAACGATTTCAAAAGTCCTAGACTCAACTCCGAGCAATACGACCTCTGAAAATAAAAAGTAAGCAACTTCTCTCAAGCTGGTGGATGACCTGCTCGCAGAAGATCTAATTCCTCAAGTTGAGGAATGCTATGGAATCAAACTGCTTCCCATCCTTGGTGGCGACTTTCAGAGCGACAATATGTATTTCAGATATCTCCGAATACTGGTCCTTCTGCGGACAAGTCCATAAACAGATCGATGGTTTACCCGATGGATCCGAAATCGAAAT
>CAZACJ010000138.1:4767-7061 GCA_964483385.1 uncultured Pirellula sp.
CGAAATCGAAATTCCTGAACGTGATGGAATTGACTGATCACCCTCACTTGATTTCCTTGCATTCTACGACCTTGGTCCAGGCGGCAAATTCTCGACCAAAAATCTCAGAATATGCATCCGAATGTGCACCAAAGTCCCCTTCCCCTCTCGAAGGCCATGGTCACGGTTCGGATAAACCATGTATTCGAACGGTTTTCCAAGTTCAATTAGCTTATCGACCAACCCCTCAATGATCTGGATGTGTGTGTTGGTCTCCCCCGAGCCCGTCATGATCAACAACTTCCCCTTAAGCCCCTGTGCGTAGTTCATGGGCGCAGAAAGCTCGTATCCCTTCGCGTTGAGTTCGCGAGTGCGCATAAAAATCTCTTGAAACCAAGCGTTGTAAAGGTGCGGTTGCGGCTTAGGCACCACAGCAATTCCAACATGATACGAATCCGGCTTGCGAAACATGGCATTGAGCGTATTGGAACCACCACCGCTCCATCCCCAGATCCCAACACGTTCCAGATCAATGAAGGAACATTTCTGCGCAAGCGCCTTCAAGCCTGCTTCTTGCTCTTCGGTCGACAAAGGCCCTAGACTACCGAATATAGCTCGTCGCCACGCTGCCCCCTTCGGCGCCGGTGTCCCACGATTATCGATCGATACAACAACATAACCCAACTCAGCAACCACTCGATGAAAATCGATCTGCGCAGCTCCCCACTCGTCGAGTACCGTCTGCGCATGCGGCTCACCATATACATAAATAAAGATTGGGTACTTCTTCGATGGATCGAAATTCGGTGGCTTGAGCATCCATGCATCGAAAACTATCCCGTCGCCAATATCAATCTTGAGAAACTCAGCTCGGGCGCATGAAATCGATTTCATACGCTCGCCGATTTCAGAATTATCCTCGAGCAAACTGACAACGCGATGAGTAGGAAGTTCGATCAATTCATGCACTGGTGGGACATCGAGACGTGAATAGGTATGTACCGCCCATTTCGCATCGGGTGAGAATACGTAGCCGTGCGTACCAGGCTGATCTACTGGAGAGATTCGCTGTTTGCTTCCTGAACCATCCAAAGCAACACGATAGAGGTATTTCTGGGTTGCGTCTTCGGGAGAGGCGTAGAAATAATACCAGCCACCTTCATGATCAATAACGGCCCGATCGATCATGTCGAATTCTCCGGGAGTCAGCAGACCAAGTTCTCTACCGTCCCTTGCATAAAGCCACGCATGTCGCCAACCGTCCTTTTCACTTACGACAACAAACTCCCTTCCGTCTTTGAGCCAAACCAAACCAGAGTTTTTTCCTTGGCTCGACTCTACCCAGGCCGTGTCGGACTCCGAGTAGATCGTTTCAACCGTGCCGTTTAGGTCCACGAGAACGAATTCTCGGCGATCGCGGAATCGACTGAATTGCTCGACTAACACTTCATGGGAATTACCCGCCCATTGAACCTGTCCTAAGTAAATGCCTTCTTTCGGGCATTCCAGCGGTAACCACTGCAAGTTCTTACCGTCGACATCGATCACACCAATTCGAAGTTGCTCGATGTTACCGCCGACACGAGCAAATCGATTTTGTTTAACTTCGGGGTAAGACGGGTCCACTGGGACCAATACCGCTCTTTCCTTGACGTCCGTGTAGTCAGCTTCGACAAACATCACTCGAGCCCCATTCGGACTCCAAGTGGGATTGCGATATTCAACTTTTCGATTATCTAGGCCTACAATAAGCACCGTTTCTTGCTTACTATCTTCATCGACCATTACAAGCCGATCTCGTCGCGATTCTAGTCGGAGTGGACCGTGAACTTGATTACCTTGTTCTCGTCGCTTCAAGAGACTGTCATCGCTTTGCCAAAGACTACGCTTGCCGGTTTCAACGTCGAAGTACCAGGACTCAGGGCGATCCAACGAATCAAGTTGGTTTACGACAAATCCGGAACTGTCGTCTAACCAATTAGGTTGAAACGCCTCGACACGAAAATCTCCTTGCTCGTAAATCCCCTTAATTCGCAATTGAGCTTCTACATACCAATTTATGCCTATCTCCCCTTGTGCTAAACCAGCCCGGACAACCATGCAAAAACAGAAAGCAAATACCAGCCGCAAAAACAACATTTGGTAGCGAAATGCCATACGATCAATTCTCACGACAGTATTCCCCCAGCAAACCAAAACGCCATCTCGTGAAATTTCTACCTAAACTTTACCAGACAGCCCAAAATGCTCGCTGGACAATCATATCAGATAGACTCCAAGAACTCTTCGGTTCTACAAGTAGCCCTTTATGCAGA
>CAZACJ010000138.1:7161-8258 GCA_964483385.1 uncultured Pirellula sp.
AATAGGATTACAGCCATCGCACCACTCGTTGGTTCTGGTACGGCTCCAGCTGAAGAGCTGCCAAATGCCAGGTCGATAGTTGGAAAACTACTAGGATTGTTTGAGTAATTTGAGTTGTTTCGAAAAGTTGTGAGCATGGTAAAACCGCTGCCGACAGTGTAGAAGTTATTCGTCGTTCCTGACGCAAAACCTGTTTTTCGCATCATCCCAATGTTGACGCTCGGAGCGTAAAGGATCAGCGCATAAGTCGTATTCGCTTGCATCGTGAAAGCACTGAGGTTGGGCAGTTGTGCAGCAGTCAAACTCAACTGAAATGCCGTGGAGGTGGTCGTTGGCATCGTGAAATTCACAATGTCGGTAGCATAAGCCGTCGAAGATGCAACCGCAGAGTAAGCAGTCGAATTATTCGTTGCGTGCAATGCGATCTTTACTCCCCCTGACCCCGATGTCACATTTGAAGTGTTCAGCCCAACGTTTACCCAGTCGATACCGTACGTACCGGTACCTGTTTTAAATGCGTATCCGAAGTTCTGATTGTAGCCGGCTACAGGATTTGCGGCAGGAAAATTGGCATTAGAGTCGCTCGCTTCCGTTGGCATCACATACGTGACAACTCCTGCCGATGCTGGGCTAATTATCGAGAGAACCCCAAGAGCAACCCCGCAAACACCCGAAAAAAATCGCATTTTCGCAAACCTTTTGCCGCAAACCTGAAAAAATTTAGTCGTCTTCATCACAATCACTTCCTCTGGATCCTCTAGGAACATCGATAGCCTAACGCCAGTATCTCAAGATACTTTGAACGCATAAACCTTCTACGCAAGTTTTTCGGGTGCCGGATGATAGCAGGTTTCGACCAACCGATGTTGCGGTCAGAGCATGATCTCAAGACATTTTCTCCTCAATCGATACAGTAGTTGAAACACATCATCAATCGAGCGGTCCACCACCTGAAGCGGTAACGCGAACAAGCTACAAAGGGGTAGCGTATGATTTGATCATAACACGAGCTACATGGTCGCTCATGATCGGATACATATTGAGCCGTATCTTATCTATTATCCATTCGGTTCTTCAGAAACTATTGTGGGGAAGAG
>CAZACJ010000139.1:0-3450 GCA_964483385.1 uncultured Pirellula sp.
CATCCGGGGACACCTCATTACATGTCACCCGAACAAGTTCGTGGCGAAGAGCTCGATGGTCGCAGCGATCTATTCAGCTTGGGCTGTGTGCTCTACGCATTGTGCACGGGGCATCCTCCCTATCGAGCGGACTCGGGATATGCGGTGATGCGACGCATTACCGATGAGCAGCCGCGTTCGATACGCGAGCAGAATGCATTGATTCCGGAGTGGCTGGAGCGAGTTGTCATGCGACTACTCGAGAAAGACCGAGAATCGCGATTCCAGTCGGCAGAAGAGCTCGCACAGATTCTCGAGCAGTGTTTAGCTCATATGCAAAAACCAGCGACGGAACCGCTTCCTCTAGCTGTAGTGCCCAAGGCGTCGTTCTTTGATCGAGGGCGAATCCGAAATTGGATACTGGGCGGAATGGCGAGTGCGTTCTTGTTCTTTGCGGGTATCTTCATTGTCCTCGAAACAAGGAAGGGGACCATCACGATCAAAAGTGAAGTGGACAACGTTCCGCTTCGAATCAAGCAATCCGATCAAGTTATCGAGGAAATGGTCGTCAGTCGCACCGGCAAGTCGGTTCGGCTGGCGGCAGGTGAATATGTCATTGAGTTCGAAGGTGATTCCCAGGATCTTGTGGTCGAAGGCGGAAACGTCTCATTGGTCCGAGGCGAAACCAAAACACTTCAGATTGTGTACAAGAAATCGGATAGCGATGAAACGCGGATTAGCAAAAAGTCACAGACCCGAGTGGTATACGAAAAGGCGATCGAGGAAAGCGAACAGCGCGTTGCCAGCGCACCAGAAAACAATGAATTTGCCCGAGATTTGGCCGTGGCCTATAGCGCAATGGGTGACTTGTTCTTTTCGGAGAGCAACCGCCCCGAGTCTCGCAAGTATTACGAGAAGGCACTTGAAGTGTTTGAGCGGATTGTAGCCGCCGCACCAGAGACCGCACAATACGCTCGAGATTTGTCCGTCGCCTATGACAAGATGGGCGACCTATTACGTTCGCAAGGAGATGCGGCTCAGGCAGGTGAGTACCGCGAAAGAGCCCGTGAAGTCCGTGAGCGACTCGCGTCCGGGGCAACGAGTGCAACGTCGGAGTCGACATGGAAAGAGAATGACAGAAGAGTATTGTCCGCGATATCACGGCTGATTGTTCCAGCTACTATCAATCTCAATCAAGACTTTGGCGTCGTAACCGTAAATGGTTCAAAGGCTGACGTAGAAAGGACGAATCGCATCATTGATATCATTCGAGAGACCGCAGACGAAAAAGCACTGTCGCGGTTCATTGAAAGACCTGCCTCAGAAACAAAATCGTCAGAAAAAGACCCAAGAATACTTTCTGCGATTCCAAGGCTGGGTGCTCCAGCGACTATCACGGTTGATGAGGAGACTGGCGTTGTAACCATAAAGGGTTCGCAGGCTGCTGTTGAGAAAACGACTCGAATGATTCAGATGATTCGCAAAGTAGCGCAGGAGCAACCCAACTCACCGATCGATTGGACAAAGCTGAATGTTGAAGTACCTGTTGTCGAGTCGGAATTAGCCATAGCCGTGAACGAGTTCAATAGGAATGAGAAGAATTGGTGGGCATTGTGGTTAGCCAACTCACCTATGCTGACTGAAGATGAACTTTGTGCTGCACTTTGGTTTCAAGCAAATCACACAGACATCTCGAACGAAGCAAGAAAACAATTTTCGGCTATCGTGCTAGATCGCAAATTGCCGGCTGGATGGTCAATTCAATTGAGTGGGCGACAGTGGGACACAGAAAGAAAATGGAGTGATTCAATAGGCACTTCAAGCTCGATTGAAATCAATTTGATGCAGGGAAACCAAGTAGCCTCGACGATTCGCAGTCAATTTGCCGCGTCAGGACTATCATCCCGAGCCAGTTCTCCGTTGGCCGACGCGATCAGTCAATTCAACAAAGAGAAGGCGGGCGTTGAACCTCCACTGACCCAAGAGGAAGTCCTCGCAGCAATTACAGAACTTTGGTCGAGGATTCCCGATCCACTCTCCGAGTCGCATAATCTCACGGACGAAACCATTCGCCAACTCAAGCAACTTGCCGATCAACACGCCATGGATGGGGTCATCATCGATTCTACGCTTCATGATCATCAGGTTGGAGACAGCAAGTTTCTAACCTGGACGATTGATCTACTACTGGAACCCAGCAAAGGCAAGCTCCCATATCAACTGCAGATTCGGAAACGATTCGTCCAGGTCGAATCGGATCGTATCTCAGCAACGATGAAGGAGCCAACTGCTCCACACACTGATAAAACGCCTACGCCGCTGCTCGACTTTTCGAAGGTCAACATTTCAACACGCGAGTCTGACTTGACCGCGGCGGTCGAAGAGTTCAATCAACTCCACTCTGAAAAACTGCGAGCCTCGAACTTACCGCCACTTACTGAAGACGAATTTGTAGCAAGTCTCTGGTGGCAGTACAGTCAATCGAAGCTCCGCGAGGAAATTAGTGAGACCGTGAAGGAGATCGTAATCACCCGCAAATTACCACCCGGCTGGTCGATTAAGCTCAGCACTCGCTCTTGGCCCCTGCCTCAACAATGGTGGCATGACAAACCCCTAAGTTCGAGTGCAACCCAGATCGACCTGATTGAGAAAGAAGGACTTGCTACGACGATTCGCAATCAGTTTTTTTCAACCGATATTTCCTCAATCCGGCCCCCCGAATCCGCTTTGGAAAAGGCTATCGGGGAATTCAACAAAGCGCATTCGGAAGAAGGACCTGAACTGACACTCGATGAAACCCTGGCTGCGCTGTCGACGCTTTGGGTGAAACAGAGCTGGTATTCGTACGATGGGCTCAAGCCTACCACGATGGACGCGCTGATGGCTGTCATTGACAGGCACGAAATGAAGGGAGTCAAGATTAAGCTGGCCCATTCGTACCAAACGGCAGAGGGGGACAACGTCGATGTTTGGTCGATTCGATTGGAAGTTCAGAATGATCAAGATGGCAGCACTCAAGCGTTTACGATTCGCGAGCAATTCCAAAAAGTCAACTCGTTCTCCGACGAAACGATTCACTGGGGTAAGCCAAGTGACGAAGGGCTGCAGGCTGGATTTCGACTCAAGCCTGCGCAAACCAGGTACTTGGCTGGTCAAGTTGTCGACGTCGAATTCTTCTACCGTCGTATTCACGGAAAGGGTTTAACGGCAACGATTCCTAACGCATTCCATTTCAACAAAATCGAAATCGATGTACTTGGGGGCGATGGCAAGCAGAGACTTACGGTTGAGCATGATCGAGAGAAAATAATCGGAGGCTGGCGAGTCGAGGAGATCGGCGAGCAACCTAAATTGTTCAAGAATCGCAAGATTCGCTTTGTGGACACACCCGAAAGACTAGCCGCTGCGAAGAAAATCCCGGACGACTGGACTACCAACGTAATGTTGCCGATCAACACGAAATGCGACATC
>CAZACJ010000139.1:3550-8195 GCA_964483385.1 uncultured Pirellula sp.
ACACATCCATTATGCTCATCGAAGAATTCTTCATTAAGCAAAAAACGCTTGGAGACGACCATCCAGAATTGCTGCAATTGCGAGACAAGGTCTTGAAGTTGAGATTCGATCACGCGTTTGACGAGGCAGGCATCAAAAAGCGATTGCTCGAACTGAATCGTGAACGACAACAGCTATTAAAGACGCGAAGTGAGAGTCATCCTTCACTGAGAGAGAATTCGCTTCGCCACGAGGCATTGACTGGCCTCCGCTCTGGTTCCTTCCCAAAGATGTTGAAGATGTTGTTTGAGACAGATCCTCGAAGGACGAATCTACTGCCGCAAGAATGGAAGGGGACGTGGGTTGTGGAGAGCGCCACAACTGGCGATGGAAGTCCGCTCGATATAGCAAAGGGCAGCACGCTTTCCATTTTTAACTCCACCATTGACTGGCATTGGGGAGAGCAAGCACGTGAAGCTTATGTAGTGAACGGCGTGACTGTGAATGGACAGCAGTCTCTTGTGGACCTCCACTGGCGTGCGGAGTCTCCGAACATGCAAGGAGGAGCGGCAAACGGAGATGTACAATGGCTAGTCGAGTATCGCGACAATAAGCTTTGGATTGTTCGGCTAGATCAACCTGAGTCACCAGTTCCTCATTCTGTGGACAATATTCGTCCCGGGCATACTCGATTCATTCTGAGGAGAGCGGAGCCTTATTCCCATTCTGCCGACACCATTCAATTGAGGAAAGAGGTCGAGCGATTGAAAACAACCGTCCGAGGGCTTCAGTCGCAGGAGAAACAGGTCACCCGTGTTCGACAACTTCCATTCCCTAAGGAGATGCAAGGAGTTTGGAGAATCAAAGAAGCGTTTAAGGGAGTTGTAGAAAAGAACGGACGCATTGCCCTTGCACAGTATGAGAATCAGATCGTCACTATTTCCGATTCAACAATGTTTCTTCAGTCGAACGTTGTTGGCAACTATTGGTACCTGTCGCGGCTGGATTCCAGCTCATCGACGATGCAAGTCGATCTAAGCGTTTGGTCGGGTAGCGATTCGGTTTACAAGACGTTCGCCTGCTTGTTGGAAATTCAAGACAACAAGCTTTATCTCGTACGGGCTGAGAGTCCCGGATTCCCCAGGCCACAGTCTGTGCAAGAACTAAGACGCGGAGAAACTTGTTTTGTCATGACTCGCATTGGAGATAGTCCGATGACGCCTGAAGAAGTGATCCAGGTTGCTAAGGAAAAGCATTTCGAGAAAGAAGATCGAACGGTTCGATTCAAAGTCGAATCGGTTCATGCTCCGTTTGTATTGGGCGAGCTAGGTGATGGTCATCGCGAAGGAGAACTACACCTCGATTGCCGCCCTGATCCGCATGACCTTTCTCTTGATCAGTTCCTGGTCGTTCTGACGGCGGAATGTCAAAAGAAGATACACGGTGAAGGAGTCGAGGATATCACCAAGTACTTCCTCGGAAAGACGATCACCGCTAAGGGATTGGTTCGTGGCGTCGAGTACACCGCTAGGGCGATGAAAGGTGAGCATTTCCATTTGATCGTTGATGATCCAAGTAAGCTCATCATCGACAAGAGCGAATAAGCTATGGCAGGAAAATGGGGGCAAGAAAAATGAAAAGACAGAATTCAAGCACACGACACGTTCTTGCTGATCACGACCTACTGGGTTCCCAGGCTCTGCCTGCCCACCAGCTACCACATACCTGAAGTGATTTCATGACTTCGAACTCCAACCGACCGCTACCGGGCCATTCGCCCACCATACGGACCCAAGCAGAAGCTGTTTAACATGCTTGATCGACGATCATTATTGGTTTGCTTCTTCAGCTTCATTAGCTCACTGGCGATTTGTTATAGGTTCAGCGAGCCCCTTCAAGAGCGTCGAGCCAAACAACATCAACTCAAATCTCTGGGTGCATTCGCAGTAGCGTTTGATGCCAATGGATCCGTTTGGTCCGCTCGCTTCCGTGATTTGGTTGCCCCGGGGTTTTCTGAAGCTTGCGGTCAGCTTCAAGTCGTCGATTTAAAGGGTGCTGTCGGAATTCGTCAAAGTCTACATGAGCTTACGCGTCTAAAGTCACTTCGCATGGTCATTCTGAGTGTCAGCGATGTTAGAGATGAAGACATAGAGTTCCTACCCAAGATCTCTGGCTTGAAACATATCTGGATGACCAATACCAGACTAACGGATCAGTGTGTGGACGACCTCGCGAGAATTGATCGCCTTGAAATCGTCAAGCTCGACGGAACCGAGATCAGCACCGAAGGGATCGAACGCCTTAGGCTCTTGAAGCCAAAGGTGAAGATTGAAGGAGTCGCTCGTGCCGAGTAGTCATTGCCACGACGGGAAAAACAGCACAACGAATTTCTTTTCAGTTCAAAGAGTCTTATGGGACATATTCTTGGCATTGGGTGTTTTGACTGTTACTTGTTGCCTAAGTATACATCTAGCTGGTCTCAACGACTTGAACACTCCCATCAGCGTTGAGTATATGGAAGGAAATAGGCTGGCAACTCAATTCTTCTGTGCGTCGGTTTGTTTGATCATTGTTGCTGGAATGTTGTACGGATGCTTCGATCAATGGATAGCAGCAGTTTTGTCGTTCTTGGTACTGCTGTTTCTTGTCGCGTTAGTGGCATCCAAGCCACATACAACCGTTCACTTATATGCTTTCTACGCAACCTTGTTCGGTGCAGTTCTTACTCCACTGTTCAGTTTATGTAAAATGAAATTATGGCGAAGTGTCTGGGGCCTCATGGCGGTCTTGGTGACAGTAGTCATGCTGCTCTATTGGGCTGGCACCAAGGGCTGGGATTTAGGAGGTCTCGGAATTGCGCAACGTGTTTGGATCCTCGTTGCGTGGCTGTCCAACTCGTACGCACTTAACCACTGTCGGCATATTGCGTAATTCTTTGTAGTTTCGAGAACTGGAGTTTACTGTTGTTGAATCCGCTCAAAAGGTCTCAAGAGTCAAGTAGTTTCACCGGCATCATTGCCAAGGTTCTTCTGCCTACTATATTTTCGCAGTCATTCTTATTCCGACTACTGAATTAAGCATGAATTAACCTGAGTTTTTTCAGTGGGTAGATTAAGCTAGATACTGATCGGCTGTGGAGACTCGCGTGAGTCAGGGACGATCGAAGTACGATGTGCGCGAAACGAACACTATCTATGCCACTACGACGAAATTACGGTTCATTTTTTACAAGATTGATGAGCATCGTTTGGGTTACTTGGATAATTCAGCTCGCAATTGCGATCGAGCCGCCCAACGTCGTTTACATCTTGGCAGATGATCTTGGGTATGGAGACTTGGGATGTTACAACGCCGAATCGAAGATCCCAACACCAAGACTTGATCAACTCGCAGCACAGGGTATGCGTTTTCGCGATGCGCACTCTCCTTCGTCGGTTTGTACCCCGACTCGCTATGCCTTACTGACTGGTAGGTACGCTTGGAGAACCCGACTACAACGCAATGTATTGGGGCCTTGGGATAAGCCGCTAATCGCCGCCGAACGACTGACCGTGGGTAAACTTCTCCAGCAACAAGGATACGCGACCGCTTGTGTGGGCAAATGGCATCTTGGGCAGAACTACGCGACGACCGATGGAAAGCCTGTCCAAGGTGGAATCAAAAATGCACTGAATAACGTTGACTTCGCCAGCCCGATAAGCGACGGACCCATCACGCGTGGCTTTGACCACTACTTTGGTACGATTGTTCCAAATTATCCTCCGTATTGTTTTTTCCAAGATGATCGAACGGTGGGAATCCCTTCACTACCGATGCGTGGAAGTAACTTCAACATTCCAGGACTCATGGTTCCGGATTGGGAATTGGAGAATATTCTGCCGGAGCTTACGAAACATGCTGTCCAATGGGTGGAGGAGCAAGCAACAGCGAAGAAGCCTTTCTTTTTGTATTTCGCTTTGACCTCTCCGCACTACCCCGTCGTTCCGTCATCGGAGTTTGTAGGTAAGACATCGGTGGGTGCATACGGTGATTTTGTCTATCAAACCGATTGGAGTATTGGCCAAGTACTCGATGCGCTGGAGCGAGCGGGAGTTGCAGATAACACCTTGGTGATCTTCACCAGCGACAATGGAGCTGAGGTGACAGGGGAAGTAAAGCCCGGCGTCTACGATCGCGTGAAGCAGTTTGGCCATCGTAGCTCAGGATCGCTCCGAGGTGCCAAACGGGACGCTTGGGAAGGTGGACATCGCGTCCCATTCATTGCACGATGGCCGGGAAAGATCCAAGCGGGGACGAGCAGCGATGCGGTGATTTGCCATGTTGATCTTTTGGCAACGCTTGCAGATATTTTTGTACTGAAACTCCCAGAAAACGCCGGCGAGGACAGCGTCAGTATCCTGCCAGATCTGCTTGGGAAGCGGCAAGGCGACAGCGTGCGAGAAGCGATTGTGCATCACAGCGCACGAGGCAAATTCGCGATTCGCAAAGGTGACTGGGTGCTCATCGATGCACCAACCGGAGATGACAATGCAGCCAATGGCGAACCGCGATGGCTTAAGAGCGAGCGTGGTTACGAGGAACACGCATTCCCAGGGGAGCTATACAATCTCCGCGACGATCTTTCCGAACGCCGTAACTTGTACGGTGAACAATCACAAATCGTCGA
>CAZACJ010000140.1:0-8165 GCA_964483385.1 uncultured Pirellula sp.
CAGTCAGCCGAAGGCGTACCACGATTTCGTTTAGCAGTCAGCCGAAGGCGTACCACGATTTCGTTTAGCAGTCAGCCGAAGGCGTACTCGCGCGAAACCAACCGCCATCGATTAAATAATCGCCTTGGCCCTATTGCTCTACTTTCCACTCTCTCTATTCAACTCTCTCGAGCCGCAGGCCAGCGGTGGCTACTCCAAGAAATTCGGCAGTGGCCGCCCACCAGTACTCCCCGTCGCCGGTAACTCGATCATTACGTCCAATGCATGCCCCAAACCATTGTCGCGAGAAGAACTCGTCGTCCCTATGTGACCGTTCGGAAGAAATAACTGTGGATGATCAAACGGTGCACGCCGATAACGAACTCGCTCGTCTGTTAACGACTGAAGAAAAGCGACCAATGCATCTTTCTCACTACTTGTAAGTTGCAATGGAACCATCACCGGATGCACATCCCTCGCGTTCTCCTGAGGAAAATCACCCCCTCGGCTGTAGAAGTCGACCACCTCCCGCAGTGTACGGAATCCTCCATTGTGCATATAAGGTGCAGTCATCGATACGTTTCGCAACGTAGGAGTTTTAAACAACCCGTTCGATACCACTATCGCATCACTTCCCAATGGCAAGGGTGCCGGCGTCCCTATCAGCTTTCGATAGACGTCCGGACCGTAAGTACTCAACAAACGAGCCTCGGAGAACGGAAAACCGAAAGGATCCATATCCCCTGTGGAGATGTCCTCAAGCGTTGGACGCACCCCTAAATTGTAAAAACCCGCATCGTACACAAAACGGCTATCACGCCCAAAACCCATAGGCTCAACACGAGCATTAACAATGTTGTTGACCGACGCAGAAGTAAACTCAGCACCCTGATGACAATCCGCACAACGGGCCTTGGTGTGAAACAAGAAAAGACCTTGGCGCTGCTGCGAAGTTAATGCAGTAAGATCGCCAGCCGCATATCGATCATACGGTGTTTGATCCGAGATCAACAACGATTGGTAAAGCTGTACAGACAAGCCAAAAAACAAGCTGAAGTTCGCTTCAATCTGCGAGTACTCCCCCATTGTGTCCGACGCCCGCGTCATCGATGGCACTACTTTAGCAAGCGATGGTAGAGAATTTGCATGAGAAGTTCCGCCAGAAGTAGTAAACCTAGATGGCACAGGAACATCCCCTTCGTACTGCCACCACTCTTCCTTGAACGCAGCCTGTACTAGCTCTTCGTAGTCATCAAAGATTAAACCAGCTTTGTCTACACGACTCCAAGTCCCCAAGACACTGTCCGTACGATCCACCATTTGACGCGCCAGTGGACGCTTTCTGAGTAACTTCCTCGCAACGTCCGGAAAAGTTCGCCCGGAAGCCGACATTTCAAAAGCACTCAAAGGTGGTCCCACCGCTTGCGATGCTAGACTTGCGTTATCGATCGCTACCGATACAGCTTCGATGTGATCTTCATCCTCCGCATAGAACACCCTCGCATCTTTGTCACGCAACCCAAAAGGATTGACACCATTAAAAATGTCCGAAGCGCGACCATCCCAAAAATTCCGCTGGTTAAAAACCGCATTTATCACCGTCGGCGTATTTCTCGGTTCTACACGTCGTGCTGTGAGAGTCCCTACCCGAAACACGGAATCAGACTGAGAACGCAAGATCTCGTTCCCATACCCATCAATTCCAAGAAACTGACGAAAAGCAATCCCTTGAGAACTGACAATATCATTTCGATCCGAAAGAACTGTCGATTTTGAAACGCTCGGATTGCGTAACTTGCGCAACGGAAAATCGCTCGCCTTCAACGCATAGTTCGAGCCAACCAATTGAAACGTCCGGTCAGGATTCGAAGCGCCATTCGCATACCATCTCAGTAACCCTGGCGACGCTTGATGACGCGAGCGATTGTCTGCTCCTGCATGAAAGTGACATGTGGCACAAGCCATCACACCATCACTGCCAACCTGCATGTCCCAAAACAATGCCTTCCCTAACACCAACGCCAATTCTCTGTCCTCGATAAAGTCATCGAGGTTGCTCGGCTCTGGCACGGGAATCTGTGATAACGGCTTCAACGGCGGTATCTTGGTTCGGTCTTGCGCCCCAATACACGTAGTAAGTAAAGCGAACGACAAGAGGAGAGCTATCGTTTCTCTACATACGTACCCGGCCGACACCGTTAGGAAACGGCTCGCACGTGGTTTCTTTTTCATTGAAAGTAGTGAGAGATTTGCTGATGGAACCGGGGGTTACAGCTGGCGCAGTAGCTGTCCGTAATACTACTCAATCAAGATAGGGCAACAAGCGTAATATTCATAAAACTTCTCCAGAGAACTCGTTTTTTAACTCATTTTCGCGTTTCCGGCCGGTTTTTTGTCAGAAATTCCACTGCGTCAACCACGCACCTGCTGTCCTGCATCAGCAAAGAATGAAGTACCGGATAGGTTTTGAACTCGGTCATCCCCTCTAACTTCGCCTCCTCAACGGTAACCACCGCATCGTTAGGACCATCGAGCAATGGATTCTGAATCGGTGAACCAGTCAAGTCTCCAGCAAGAATCGCGAAGGGACATGGAGGAATCCCAAGGTTCTCTTGAAAGCCGTCCCATTGAGGCCCCAACTGCATTCCGGCTTTGCCCGTGATCGTCTCAAAGAGCCCTAACTGCGATAGACGCTTCGCAAACGAAGATCCTTGGTTCGGCGGCCCAAGCATCACAACGCGATCGAGCCGCTCAAGCACCCCCTTGGGATCTCCTTGCGTACTCCACTGCGCGATCGCAAGCCGCGTAACGATGTTTCCTAAACTGTGTCCAGCAATCTTGATTCGTGGCTTACCTGGGAGATTCTCTACTAGCTCGCGGAAAGCTTCGGCATGCGAAGTAATCGGAGCTCGGGTACTTGCATACGAATAGCGAATGATACAAGGTGCTGTCGTCCCTGGATCTGAAGTCTTTTTTTCGCCGGCACCCTCATACTTCTCTTGCAACTTTATCTCGATCGGTCGCATGCTAGACGAAGTTCGCATCAAGCCATGCAATAAAAAAACCACCTCGCTCGCAGGAACTTCCGTCTCCTCTGTCGCTACCTGCTTCCTCTGCTTGGCCTCCTCGAGAGCCTCAAGCATCGCTTCTTTGGTTCCCCAAGCCTTTCGGATCGAGCGGTCGTCTAATAAACGCCAATGATCAAGCGTGTGATTGTATTGTACTCGCCATCCATACCACCAACGATGATCCGTCCAGAACTGCTTTCCACCTAGTGTAGGAAGCTCAACATTTAGTTTACGCCCATTGTTCTGGATCATTTCAAGCATCGCTCCTGAGTTGTCATCCGATTCCATTTCGGGTAAGGGTGGGTCTTGCCCCTGGCAATTGAGCATCCACATGCCAATCGCATAGCACATCCATAACACCACGAAGAAATCACGTGAGAATCGAAACAATTGGATCCTGCGAATCATACGCGTACTTCCGAAGTGATCGTAGAATCGGACTTCATATTCGCCAAAATCGGTGCGATAACCTCATCGAGAAATTCGTAGACTTGCTGCTCCGCACGCCCTGTGTATTGCTCTGGTGCAAGCACGTCTTGGACGTCCACCTTGGCAAATGCAGGATCTTGCGAAAGCAATTCGAGCAAGTTATTCGAAAGCCCTTCTTGCTTGACTCGCAACGCCGCTGCTTGACTATGCACTCGAATGACTTCATGCAACTCCTGGCGATCACCCCCCGCAGCGACACCAGCCATCAGCAACGATTCCGTCGCCATAAATGGTAACTCTTCAGCGAGATTCTTCGCAATCGTCTTGGGATAAACCACCAACCCCTCCGACACATTTTGCAGCAGAATTAAACAAGCATCCACAGCAAGAAACGCTTGCGGCATCACCAAACGACGATTCGCACTGTCATCGAGTGTACGCTCCATCCATTGCGTTGCTGCTGTCATCACCGGACTGGATTGCAGACTCATCACAAATCGCGCCAGCGAACACATCCGCTCACTTCGCATCGGATTGCGCTTGTAAGCCATCGCGGAAGAACCGATCTGGTTCTTCTCAAACGGTTCCTCCATCTCCTTCTTATTCGCTAAGATTCGCAGATCCGTGGCGATCTTGTGCGTCGACGTGGCAATAGCAGACAACGTATCCGTCAGAAAAGCATCCACCTTGCGAGAATACGTCTGACCGCTGACCGCATAAGGCGCAGCAAACCCAAGCTTCTTCGCGATCCGTCGCTCCAATTCCCGAACCTTCGCGTGGTCTCCTTCAAAAAGCTGCAGGAAACTCGCTTGAGTACCCGTCGTTCCCTTGGCACTGCGAGCCTGCAAGGTCGCAAGCCGATGATCGACTTCGGCCAAGTCCAGTACCAAGTCATAGGTCCAAAGAGTTGCTCGTTTTCCAACCGTCGTCGGCTGTGCAGGTTGCAAGTGCGTATACGCAAGACAGGGTAACGCAGCATACTGCCTGGAAAACTCCGCTAGTGCTCGAATGCAACAGACCAGACGCTCGCGAATCCGTCGAAGTGCATCGCGATAGATCATCAAGTCTGAATTGTCGGTTACATAACAACTCGTAGCTCCAAGGTGAATAATCGCACGAGCATCTGGGCATTGGTCCCCATACGCATGCACTTGCGCCATCACGTCGTGACGCAACTTCCTTTCATATTGATCCGCAACCTCAAGGTTCAACTTGCTGCGAAACGCCTTCAATTGCTCGATCTGCTCCGTGGAGATCCCAAGTCCCAGTTCTTGCTGCGTTTCCGCCAGAATGATCCACAATTCACGCCACAAACCAATCCTATGCTCTGTGCTGAACAAACTCGCCATTTCCCGAGATGCATATCGAGTGATCAGAGGGTTTTCATAAGTGGGGAGACTGGTTTGGGAATCGGACACGGGTGACTTTCTAATTACTAATAGGTGAACAAAATCTGCCTTCCCTCCATCTACCAAAAAAGAGTATGCAGGGAGAATGCAAGAATATACCATCGCTAGGTCGAATCGTCGTTGCCATCGGACTGACCGAGAGTTTGCACCGGGAGAAAGCTATTATTCCGCGGTCGTTGCCCAAGGAAGCAACCTGGTTCGGCAAGATTTTTCGCGAGAAACCTGGGATAAAGAAGGAATTCAAGGGCTCGTCGGCTGGTGGCTGAGCCGTATACCCGACAAACAATCGGAACGCCCAAAGCCCGCTCCCGTACACGTCCTGCTCTCTGCCCTCGAAATCCTCCTGGAAGATCCTCTCAAAGCCGAACTTACCTATCTTCTCACTCTTCTCCTAATTCGCCGGCGCGTCTTAAGCGAACCGGTGGGCTACCACCTGAATTCTGACGATCTCCCCGAGGAATCCGCTCTATTGCACTTGACCCACCCAGGGACAAACCGCGAATTTGTCGTACCGGTTTGTCAGCCCCAGCCGCAGCGCATGGAAAGCCTGCAGCAGGAACTGATTCAATTGCTCTTTAGTGAGGCATGATGAGACGCGACGTCGGGATCTCCCCTTGCACGAAATTCGTTGCTCTCGCCTTCCTGCGCGAAGTCCGCTCTACAATGTGGATTCTTTGGCTCGCAATTGTCTTCGTCTCCAGCGGCGCAACTTGCATTCCCAAACGGCCTAACGCGGAGTTCGCTCCCAAACCCATGTTCGCTGGGCCACCCACCCAAGAACAACTTTTTGAAGTCATCAATCGATCGCGCTCCATCCAATCTCTGCAATCGAACTTCGTGACGGTCAACCCAAACCGAATGCGCAATCTCGATGCATCGCTCGTCTGGGTTCGTGAACGCAAATTCAAACTCTCTGGGGGTATCTCCCGAATGCTCGGGAATAACTTCGAAGTCGGTAGCAACGATCAGTACTTCTGGATGTCAGTACGCGACGGAATGCGGCCTCAGTTATTCTTCGCACGACATGACGAATTCGAATCCCAAAGCACTCGACGAATCCTGCCCGTCTCCCCTCTGTGGATTTTGGAAGCACTAGGTATCAGCGAAATAGATCCTTATCGCGTTCTCGGCCCTCCCGTCAACCGCCCCGACGGAATGCTAGAACTCTCAACCATGGCCCCAACCGCCACCGGTACTTACACACGTACCTTGGTCATCGACCCAAAATTCGGTTATACACGCCAAGTCCTTTTGCGAGATCCATCCGGTAGGCTAGTGGCAAGCGCCGCGCAAAGCGAACACAACTACTACGCATCAGCTGGTCTTTCTCTGCCCCACAAAGTTCTTATGCAGTTGGTCCCAGTGATGGATCCACCGACCGAAATCGATGTGACGATTGGCGGATATGTCATCAATGGTCTCGATCTTCAACAATCCGGTAACGGATTTGAATTGCCCAATCAAAACGGCTACGAAGTCGTAAACCTGGTGCAGTTCAACCAAGGTTTACCACAAGCCGTCACACCGGTTCAAGTAACTCCTTCCCTCCCCCCCGCAGTCCCACCGACCGCCTACCGCGGTGTACCTTGGGACAACTCGGTTATACGCTAACGCTTCATCCTCTTATCGTAGCGACCAGCGCCTAGGGTGTTGGGGTTACTAGAGTATTAGGTTTACTAGGGTACTGGTCGCAATACTACGGCACGATGCAAACCGCCCGAAATAGCATCGGCCAGAATCACACCTGAGTTGTTGACTTGCACAAGCCGGACAATCTCCCAACCAGTCGATGTTACTGGGTCGAGAATCGCATTGACATTGTGAGGAATGCCACCATGCCAAACGACCGGATGACGTGGGCCAATATTCCAAGTACCTGGCTCGCCATAAGCACCAGAACCAATCACTACTCCATTCTGATTTGCCGCTGTCGCTTGTCCGTAGTTATCTCCTGCCAAGAAAGCAAGCTGCTCTGCTTGATGCCCCGTGGCAAATTTCCAGACGACTGGAAGTGAACTAAACGGCGGATGCGCAGAACCACATACATCGCCGTTGTCAGCAATACCATAAGCCACCGTGGTTGCCCAACTCGGTAGCTTGGGTAGAGACTTGATAGGACGAGTCCCGGCGTTGGACCAAAAGGTAGCCGTTTGAGGACTTGTATTGGTATACCCCGCACCTTGCCCCAAAGCATTAAAGGCAACCGGCATCGCGTTACCTGGAAGCACCGTCTGGGTGTAGACTCCGGCTCGAGTCGTGGGAGTCCACACAGCACCTTGCCAGCCGGCGCTCCGTCCCCCAATAAAGTATCCGTAGACACGACCCGCAGTATCGATGCGCAACGCATGGGTGTTGCCACCTTTGTTCGGAAATACATTCACCATCGTGGCCCCGGTTTTGACGAAGCCCTGGGGTCGAAAATCCCCCGTATCCGCAGATCCAACGATCACTCCCGTCGGGGATACGTAGGCAGCCGATGAATTGTTACCCTTTTTGGGCATCTTTCCCACGGCAGTCAACACGCCATTTCGATACACAAACCCTTCGTATACGGAACCTTCTACCTTCGGTTGGCAATATCCAGAGACATCCCCGGCGTCGTTAATCCCAATTGGATATCCCGACGCGTAGCCGGGAAGAACCGGTACAGGGGTCAACGTGTACGATGTTGGTGGCGTCTGAGCTTGCGCCTCCAACACGCAACTTAACAACATGCAACTTAACAAACAGAGTAGAGCAAGCCACCCGCGAAAAGAAATGGAGCATTGGACAAACAAGGAAGGCGGCTGGAAAAGCATAAGCGGCTCATCAGTTTCGTAGAAGACAAGATGTTCGATCAGGTTCAACCAGGATGCAGCAAAGAAGATACGGTTCAAGGATTAAACACCGAACTGCAACGCGAGATGCGCCTCGATATATGAGGACTTCATTCACTGGACAAACTGTGGGCGAGGCGGCGCAAGAGTAGCGAATATAACGGACCGAGCCAATCCAAGGAAGTCCCACGGCCACTCAACAGTCCCACGTGTCGTAGCAACATCGAAGCCCAACGGTTGCCACCAGAACAAACTTGGCAAAGCATTGCCCGGCGGGTATAAATCGATGGACATTTATGTCCTCGTAGCTCAATTGGATAGAGCGCAGGCCTCCGAAGCCTGAGGTTGTGGGTTCGACCCCCGCCGAGGATATCTGGATAACTCGCACCCACCATCATCACCAATCAATTCACTGGTTTTTCGTTTAGCAGTCAGCCGGAGGCGTACCAGTTGCTAGAGGCTGG
>CAZACJ010000141.1:0-2092 GCA_964483385.1 uncultured Pirellula sp.
TGTCCTTTGTGGCTCTGTGTTTCCAATCTTGAGCCCTTTTTAAGACCTTTTTAAAACACAGAGTCACAGAGAGCACAGGGAGGAGGTGTTATGGTGCTTGGCCGTCCGAGTTGAACTTCTGTTTGCAGTGTACCAGACCTTTGTGTTGACTAGATGGATTTATGCGGAAAGAAGAGAAGCGGCAAGCAAACCAGTGTCTCACGCAAAGAAGCAAAGTAGACAGGCGCAACGGGAATAGTTTTTGGGGAGCTTGTTATTTGGTTTTGTGTTGGTCCGTCCCCCTTTTCTCTGTGTCCTTTGTGGCTCTGTGTTTCCAATCTTGAGCCCTTTTTAAGACCTTTTTAAACACAGAGTCACAGAGAGCACAGAGAGGAGGTGAAAGGAGAAAGTTGAGAGTAGATATGCGAGGGACCAATGCCCTGCCGTTTTCTTTGCGTCTTGGCTTCTTTGCGAGAGACGTAGGCGCACGGGGTTGTTCTGTGTGTTGTGCGAAACGGATGCAAGGAGACTAGACGCTTGGGGATGACGTGAGGTATTGCCAGTCGGCATCGGTTAACGTTAATCCAAATCCTCCTGATAACTCGTTAACTTGGTCCTCGCTGCGGATCCCAACAATCGCGCCCGTAACCGCTGCGTTTCGCATTACCCAAGCTATCGCGACCGCGCCCGGTGTTACACCCAACCGCTTTGCAACTTCTACCACTCGGTCCGCGATCCCTAAATTCCTCGTCAATAAGGGCTCTTGGAAGTGTACGCTGCGGCTTCGCCAGTCGTCTTGCGGGAATTGCTCGACCCGAGCCCGCGTCATCGCTCCGGTTAACATCCCCGAACCCATCGGTGAATACGCTATCACCCCTATCCCCTGCTCTCTCGCATACGGTAGTATCTCCGCTTCTGCATCGCGTCGGATCAATGAATAGGGTGGCTGCAGCGATGTGATCGCTCCCAATTTGCGAATCCGCTCCATCTGGGCTACGTTGAAATTCGATACCCCCACCCATCGTACTTTGCCTTCCCGTTGCAAATCGATCAAAGTCCCCCAACCCTCTTCGATGTCTTCCTCCGGTTCGGGCCAATGGATCTGATACAAGTCGATTACGTCCACTCCGAGCCGCTGTAAGCTCGCTTCGCACTCTCCTCGTATCGATTCGGATTTCAAACATTTCACAATCTGTCGATCTGCGTCCCAAGCCCTCTCGCACTTCGTAAATACATACGGCCTGGTCCCTTGGTACTCTCGCAGCGCCCTCGCGACGACTTCTTCTGAATGACCTAACCCATAGACCGCTGCTGTGTCGATCCAGTTGATGCCGTGGTCCAACGCCGCGTGAATCGCGCGGACGCTTTCATTGTCGTCTTGGACGCTCCATCCAAATGCCCACCCACCTCCACCAATGGCCCATGCGCCAATCCCTACCGGGGTGATCTTCAAGTCGGAGTTGCCTAGTGATTGTGTTTGCATCTGAATGTTTGGTTTGGGGGTAAATGACAAAGAATGTTGGCGTTGTTTTGGCCGATGAAGGGGGTGGATGCAATGCCCCAAGGCCAGAATTTTTCAGTCCGTTACTCGTGTGGGCAATAGAATAGGGGGTGGTCTGGGATGCGGGTACGCTAGTCCCAGGGCGGCGCTGCGCTTTGCCCTGGGCTGTCTCCTTGGGCCCCGTTGGCTTGAGAGAGTTGAAAATAGTAAGTGGAAAGTAGAGGACTATCTACACACCATTACCAGCACGAACAGCGCGGCAGAACATCAATGAATCGGTTGCCGGGTGCGTAGGTGCCTGTCCCAGGGCGGCGCTACGCTTTGCCCTGGGCTATCTCCTTTGGGCCCCTTTGGGGCAGCGAACGAATAGATTTGTGATCGATGAGGTGTTGTTGAGCGCCTACGCGAGTCCCAGGGCGTCGCTGCGCATTGCCCTGGGCTATCTCCTTGGGCCCCGTTGGGGCAGCGAACGAATAGATTTGTGATCGATGAGGTGTTGTTGAGCGCCAACGCGAGTCCCAGGGCGGCGCTACGCTTTGCCCTGGGCTATCTCCTTTGGGCCCCGTTGGGGCAGCGAACGAATAGATTTGTGATCGATGAGGTGTTGTTGAG
>CAZACJ010000141.1:2192-7884 GCA_964483385.1 uncultured Pirellula sp.
TCGCCTCTCCCTGGCTTCTTCTCTTTGCTGCGATTTCTGCAAGAATAGAGTCTCCTCGTCTATTTGCCGTTCGACATCGTTTCCGGATCCCCTTCCCTTGGTCAATTCGCGTACCAGCTCGACGATCCATGATCTGCGCTCGGCGCTGCAAGCCGTCGAGCCGTCGGCTTTCTTGGTCGAAAGCCGCGTTATCCGCCGCCTGATCCGCCACCGACTCGGGCGGGCGAACTTGGCCGTTCACTTGCCTCATACCGGCTCGCAACTCGCTTCCCTCGGCGATGTCCAAGGCCTCTTGCACCCGGATGAATTGGGAATCCCGAACTGGGCGAATTTTCCCGATACGGCCATCTTGATCGAACAACCGAAATCGGAAGAACTTGAACACTGGCCTCTGGAAGATCTAAAACTACAAGTCTGGCGTCGCTTGTTCCATGGCCAAATCGATCGCGCTTTGCTCGCTTGGCGCAATCCCGAACGCTTCAGCGATGTCCAAGCCGCCATCGCTCAACTCGGCCAAGTCGAGTTTGATGAGGCTCACCACGTCTTGCGGCATGAACAACAACTTATCGCTCCCGACTCTCGCATCGAAGCCTTCCTCGAATGGGTGGCTTTCTATTGGGAGTTTCGCAAGTTCGAACCCGATAGCATCGCCACTTGGTTCCCCTCCATCGGTCAACGCGATGACTGCGATGATGCATTCCGACTCGATTTGCAGATCGAAAATCTTTTCACCGCTAGTAAGCTGCCCGGTAGCGCTGCGCCGGAACTAAGCAATCATGAATCGCAAGACGAATTGGTCTTGAACAACGCCCGGCGTATTTGGTCGTTGGACTTGGGACATTCGACTTCCGAACGCCATTACCATTGGTACATGCGCCGCCGCGATCGGGCTATGGAACGTGGCAATACCGTCCGCGCGATCACTTCGTCGTTGCGTGCCGCCCGCGCTGCGACTTCGCGCAGCAAACGCTCCAAGGCGGAGACCACCGCCGAGTCCGATTTGCGAGTTTTTGTCAAACGACTGCGCGAAGCGATCGGGTTCTCCCAGCAAGACGCTGCGACTTGGCATCGCGTACTGTTAGATCTCTCCCGCAATGCCATCGAAGGGTTCTGGAACCCCGAAAAACGACTTCTGTACGATCTTCAAAAAGTATGTCTGGATAAAGAACGGATCGTCTACCGACTCGATCTCCTCCGCTGGATCGCTTCCGGAGGCTCTCGTCCCCTGCGCACCCCGCTGTTGAACTTGCAAGAAGTTCAAATGGCGAAACACTTGGCCAGCGCCGCCTCTCGCTTAGTGTACGTGCGACTCAGCGGTGCAGAACGTGAACAACTGACACACCTGCTTGAACACGCTTCGGAGCAAGCCGAAACCCAGATGCGCAATCGGATTCGAGAACCCTTGCGCAATACACTTCTCGAAGTGGGGATGGTCCCATCGAGTTACCCCGAAGAAGTTGCACTCAATAAGCTGGTCGAAGATGCACTCGATTGCATCTCGGAACGTGGCTATATCTCCATGGGCTACTTCCGCGATGCGGTCAGCAAGAACGATTTAAAGCTTCCTGATCTTCTCGGAATTCAAGAAGCTTGGTCGGGCGATCGATTGCTCAAAGCAGACGATCGTTTGGATCGGGAACTGGAAGGGGTTTATCGGCGTGGTGATTTTTATCTGCGATGGGTGCAAATGTTTTCGGCCTTGTTTTTCGGCACGAAGCTTGGGCGTTTCGCGACACTCTTTTTGATCATCCCCTTCGGTGGGGCTTTGGTGGTGATCGAAAGTATTCGGCATGTATGGCATACCATTGCCCATTGGACGGCCGATCACCCGGAAGGGCTTGATCATCCCACGGAGAGCACCGTTCGTCTTGTGGGGGACTTGGATTCGAAAGGGGCGAAACTCCTGGGAGGGAACGCTAACGACAGTAAGCCTAGCGAAAGTAAGCTTAACGACAGTAAGGCGAACGAAGGAGCGAGCGAAAGCAAGTCGATCGACGTAGCGAGCGAGGAAGTTGGGTTCAGTGTGCAAGACCCAACGGCGTTAGCCATCGGGGAGCCGGAACCGAGCAATTGGACTCGGATTGATGCGTTTGGATTGCCTGATATCGATGATGCTGAGGGGACGGTCTTGGTGCCGCCGAAGACGACCGACCAAGCGGTCGATCAAATCGTCAGCAATCAGTTGAATATTATTCCGCTTGTGTTGCTCTTGGGCTTTTTCTTGATGGGATTGATCCATGTACCTGCCTTCCGACGTGGGTGTTGGAAAGCCATTCGTTGGGGGGCACTGACTGCGTATGCGATGTGTGTGGAGTTGCCTCGCAAGTGGCTTCCCTGGAGTTGGCTTGAACGTCTGCTGAGTCATCCTTGGACAACCGAAGTGTGGCGTTATGGTATCAAGCCGGCTTCGATTGTTTTGGTTGCCGAATGGGTAGTAGCGGGTGGGTTGCCACGGACTGGGGTTGGGGTGACACGACTGCTGGTTGAGGGGGCTTTATTTAGTGGATTGATGAATACTCGATTGGGGCGGGACATCCAAGAGTGGATGTTGGAGGGGCTGGTGCATGTATGGACTTTGTTGCGAGCTCGATGGTTTTGGACGGTGATCGATTGGATCGTCGATTCGTTTCGGTGGATGCTGTTGACACTGGAACGATTTTTGTATGCAGTGGACGAATGGTTGCGCTTTCATAACCAAGAGAGTGCGTTCTCGTTAGTCACCAAAGCGGTGGTAGGTTTTGTGTGGTCGATCGTATCGTTCTTGATTCGTATCTACGTGAATCTGCTTATTGAGCCAACATTTCACCCCGTAAAGCATTTTCCGGTGGTGACCGTAGCGCACAAGATATTTTTGCCGATGCTGGTGATTTTGGCTGGGAACATGGAAGCGTTATTGATCCCTTATTTTGGGCGACCGATGGCGATGTCGATCACTTGGTTCCATATCTTTTTCTTGCCTGGTTTCTTTGGTTTTGCAGTTTGGGAATTGAAAGAGAACTGGAGATTGTTTCGAGAAAATCGACGAGCGACATTGGAGCCAGTACCGATTGGAAGTCATGGAGAGACGATGGAGCGATTGTTGCGTCCGGGATTTCATTCAGGGACGATCCCCAAGCTTTATCGAAGGATGCGAAGATTGGAGCATCAGCCAGCTTCGTTTCAGCGGTTTACCAAGCGGCGGGCGACATGGGAGAAGTTGCATCACGTTACCGAGGCCGTTCATCGGTTTGTTGAGCGAGAGTTTTTAGCGTTGCTAAACCAGAGTTCCATTTGGCATGGAGGGAAGTTGCATTGCCAAGAGGTCACGGCCGCGACGAACAGTCTAACGATCCATATCGTGCGAGGGGATGGTGCGAGTGGGGTGTTGGAGTTGTTGATGCAAGAGCAGTCGGGGCGCATTATCGCTTGGGTCTCGCAACGGGGGTGGTTGGAGGGGGGGAGAGAACCTTTAACAGAGTTGCAACGGGGTGCTTTCGAGTTGGCTTGTGAGGGTTTCTTTCGCAAATGTGGGGTGTTTTTCGTTCGGAGTGATGTCGAGTCAAAGTACACCCGTGAACATCCTTACGACGTGCAAGATCATGGTTTGGTAGTGTGGGGAGATGCACGTTGCCGGGAAGAATGTACGGTGGTTTTGGAGGGTGCGAAGGTGACGGAAATTCGTCCAGCTCGACTCGGAGAGCAGTTCGGATTATTCCCGGTGGCGGATCGGGATTGGATCTTTGCGGCCGGGGAGACGAGTTGGGCGCAGTGGCAGGAATCTTGGCAAAATCTGCAGGGAGGGGCTCGAGGCCTTTCCGGCGGTTCGTGAACGAACTACCATAACAGTGGATAGAGATTGCTACATTAAGGTGGCCTGTCCCATTGTCGCTTGTTCGCTTTCACTGCCCGTCATTGAGGGGCTCCTTTGAGTAGGTTTTAGATCTATGCCTCCTGTATTTGTTGCTCTGAGCGCTGCGGCGATTGTCATCGGGTTAATTATCGCCTTGGTGTTTTTGGCGGTCTTGTCGCGTTACTTTTGGTTGTGGATCCAGTCGGTGATGACTGGGGCGAAGGTTGGAATTCGCGATTTGATCGGCATGTTGTTTCGTCGCGTCGATGCCCGGACGATCGTGCGAGGCAAAATCATGGCAGTGGCTGCCGGGATTGAGGACCCTGATTTGACGACGCAGGCGCTCGAAGCGCATTACTTGGCTCGTGGGAATGTCCCGCAAGTGATTCGAGCTTTGATCGCCGCGCGAAAGAGTCGTCAGATTACGTTGTCTTTTCGTGAAGCGGCGGCGATTGATTTGGCTGGACGCGATGTATTGGATGCAGTGCAGACGAGTGTGTATCCTAAGGTGATCGATTGTCCGCCGCGCAACAGTTCGAATCCTTTTCTCGATGCGATTGCAAAAGATGGGATTCAGTTGAAGGTCAAGGCACGTGTGACGGTGCGAGCGAATTTGCAGCGGCTGATCGGTGGAGCGACGGAAGAGACCATCATTGCACGTGTTGGCCAGGGGATTGTTTCCGCGATTGGATCGGCGGATAGCCATAAGGTGGTGTTAGAGAATCCCGACATGATATCCAAGGCGGTGTTAGCGAGTCGGTTGGATGATCAGACTGCTTTTGAGATCGTTTCGATCGACATTGCCGACATTGATGTTGGAGAAAACATCGGAGCGAGATTGCAAGCGGATCGTGCGGAGGCGGATACTCGGGTTGCCCGGGCGAAGGCGGAGAGTCGTCGCGCGGAGGCTGTGGCGATTGAGCAAGAGATGTTTGCCAAGATCGAAGAAAGCCGAGCAGTTGTGGTGGCTTCGGAGGCAAGCGTACCGATCGCGATTGCAGAAGCGCTTCAAAAGGGCCGGTTGAACGTGATGGATTATTACAAGCTCAAGAATATTACAGCGGATACCGAGATGCGGCAGAGCATCGCAGGCACGAGTACTACAGGGCCGAGCAATACATCGACGCAGCGACCTGCGAACTGATGGATTTTGCTTGGGGGCTTGTGAAGTAACGAACGGAGGGACAGTGCGATGGCCGATGAATTAGAGGAGTTTTTGCGTCAGGCGGCAGCGAGGAGGCAGCAGCGGCAGAAGAGTGCGGGTGCTGCCGGCCAAGGGGCGGGGGGAAGGGCTCCGGATCGATTTAACGGGTCATCGAAGGAGGGTGTTGGAAACAAGAGGGCGGCGGCAACGCGGAGTGGTTTGGAGCGTGCACCCGAGCAACCTGGTCGGGTCGAGGAGCGGCGACTGGAGCCTTCGTTGGTCAATCGGCATGTAGAGACTGCTATCGATCAAGCGGATGAGCAGATTGATGCGTATGTCGACAAGACGATGGCGAGTGATTTGCGACCGATGGGTAAGGGGTCGATGACATCATCGAAGGGGAATTTGCATGCGACGGCATCGGCCCCGCAGTCGCAACCGCAGGTTCAGGCGCAAGTCAGTTCGAAGGATTTGATACGGCAGTTGCGCAATCCGGAGACATTGAGGATGGCGATTATTGCGCATGAGATTCTGCGTCGACCGTATGAAGAGAAGTGAGGCGGAGAGCCGTTGGCTCTCAGAGAGTTGATGGGAGAAAGTTGAAAGTAGAGGAAAGCGCGAGCACCGGGTGGCCATTGAGCCGGAATGCGCGAGCACCGGGTGCCCCTTGAGCCGGAATGCGCGAGCACCGGGTGGCCCTTGAGCCGGAATGCGCGAGC
>CAZACJ010000142.1:0-7616 GCA_964483385.1 uncultured Pirellula sp.
GCTCAGAGGATCACCCGGTGCTGGCGCATTCCGGCTCAGAGGATCACCCGGTGCTGGCGCATTCCGGCTCAGAGGATCACCCGGTGCTTGCGCATTCCGGCTCAGAGGATCACCCGGTGCTGGCGCTTTACCTACACGCGGAGAAAGCAAATCAAAGCAGTATCGCCTCCAAGATGTGGGTATACTCGGCATTCGATTCCGATGCGCCCTATGATGTATTCGATTTCCGGGTCTCTAGGCCTTGCGATGGACCTAAATGCTGGGCGGACTAGAATAAATCTACCGATACAAGACTCCAAATTCAGCTGGGGCAGAACAAGGATTCTGGCTACCATTTCAAGTATGACGTTCCATACGCGGGGCGGGTTCAATAACTTGTTGGAATTCTAGCCATAAATCCAAGCTAAGATGTCAAACCAATCGTGTCGAAAAGTTTTTGGAATCGGGCTCAACAAAACCGGGACAACGACCTTAGGTCAATGCGGTCGTATACTTGGTCTTCGTTGCACTAGTTGCAACAGGACACTTCTTGAAGATTTTCGGCTCAGGTCGGACCTTTCGAGAATCATCTCGGTTGTTGAGGCTAATGATCTTTTCGAAGATTGGCCGTGGCCTTTGCTCTATCGTGAACTCGACCGACTCTTTCCGGGTTGCAAATTCATCCTTACGGTTCGCGCCGACGAAACTCGCTGGCTCAAGAGTATCAGCCAGCACTCATTACGCACGAATCCTTTCAAACACTGCCGAAAACTTGCTTACGGCTTTTCCTATCCCTTTCGCCACGAACAAGCATACTTGGACTTCTATCGAACGCACAACCAAAACGTTCGAGAGTACTTTGCCGATCGCGAAGAAGACTTTCTCGAAGTCTGCTGGGAGAATGGGTATGGTTTCGGAAAGCTCTGCACATTCCTCGGCTTACCCGATCCAGGCGTCCCGGTTCCTCACGCGAACAAGGGGTCGGAGCAACAATCAAGCATGTTTCGGGTTGCAACCAACCGCATTCTGAGTTTTTTCTTACATTGACGGCATCACTAAAGATGCGCTGGTGTATACAAGTTAAATACCGGATGAAGCTAAAAGGTAAACGGGATTTTTTAAATCGCCTTCGGATTGTAGCGATCTGTTTGTTGCGACGGAGCTGAGAAATCGTCCGGCTACTGGTTGCGATGGACGTTTACGTACTGTCTTCAATCTCAGGGTGAGTATATACTGTTATTAATTCGTGCTTTTTCCATATAAACAATATGGTGTATCAGTAATGGAATACATGCATTGATTTAATTGAAACATGCCAACATTTTCAGTTGTGATTCCGACACGAAATCGTCCTGCGTCTATTGTCCATTGCTTAGATGCGCTTGCCAACCAAGATTTCGCTCCAGAGACGTTTGAAGTGATTGTTGTCGATGATGGCAGTGAAATATCATTAAACCTTGATACAAATCGATGGATTGGACGTCTTGAGATTAGGTTGATTCGACAAGACAATTCAGGACCAGGCGGAGCCCGAAATCGAGGTGTCCAGGAAGCGACAGGAGTTTACTTAGCATTTACTGATGACGATTGTGTTCCTACGAAGAGTTGGTTATCGGAGTTGCATTCCATTTTAAGAGATCATCCGAACGCTTTGGTTGGTGGCACTACTTTTAACGGATTGAAGGATCGCTTCTTTTCAGAGGTGAGCCAATCTATTCTTGGGTTTGTCTACGAACATTTCAACAAAAAGTGCGAGGACGCTTATTTTTTTACAAGTAACAACATGGGGTGTCGCAGGTCAGATTTTTTATCGATAGGAGGTTTCGATTCCACTTTTCAGATTGCATCTGAAGATCGAGACTTGTGCAGTCGATGGCGGCAGAGCGGGAGGTCACTGTTTTGGAGAAAAGCAGCTTTGGTTGAGCACCGGCACGCCCAGGATTTCTACGGCTTTGTCAGGCTTCACTTTCGTTACGGTCAAGGTGCTTGGAAGTATCAGAAGTCCGATAAGACCGACACGCCAAGTAGCTTGGGTAGCGAATCCAGTTTTCATCTCGCTTTACCAAAATTAATCCTTCGAAGGCTTCGAGGTGAATCTATCATTCGGGGGATTGGTATTATCGCTGCGTTAGTTCTCTGGCAGGTGGTTTACCTAGCAGGCTATCTGTATGAAGTTATTCGGAATCAAATTCGCAAAGAATCTCTGTACAAAGAGGGCTCGTCAAGAATTATTGTGGGTAAGAGCATAGAATAATGGCTCTATTCGTGCTGGTTCTCGTAATCATGTGAGCGATCGTTTTTGTTAGTTGATTCGACAAACGAGCGAAAGTCATCCGCTAACGCATGCTAAAGGGTAGGACAAATCGGGCAGCTAGCGAGCTGCCCGATTTGAGGGTTGTTAAGCTTCACACGTTCAGCGAAAGCTTATGCTTTGTTTTTGCGTCGAGCGCGATACGCCATGCCCAGTGCGCCGAGTCCGAAGATTGCCATGGAGGTCGGTTCGGGGACTTCGCCACCACCGCCACCACCGCCACCGCCACCACCGGAGAGTGTGTAATTCAGGAGGATATTGTTTCCACTTTGGGACCACGAGAAGGACGAGCCAGCGCGGGCTGCGGAAAGAGAGATGCCATTCTTATCGTTCGATACTGTGATCGTGCTAAAGATGGACGAGCCAGCCGTTATCCCGGAAGCACTGCTGAAAACGAGCCAGCTTTTGTTTGAGCCCCAGAATGTATCGCTCCAGTCGACTGCAGAGCCGTTACTGTTGAAGACCAATGCCGAGGTCACTCCGAATTGAACCAATACAGGACTGCCACTGATATCAACTCCATCGAAGAGCGATCCACGGCCGACCGTTGTGTTGCCAATCAGGTCCCATTCGAAGATTGAGCCTGTTTCGTAGGTCAATCCACTGGTGAAACTTTGCAGACCAGGCGAATTACCTGGAGTGTGAACGGAGCCAGCTAAGAAGGTCGTAGCTCCTGCGAGTGTGCCATTCCCACCGAGAGATGCACCGTTCTGAACGGTCACCGCTCCGGTTGCTGTGCTACCGTTGACAAGCAGTTTGCCGGCTACGACGTTGGTGGTCCCTGAGTAGCTGTTCGCACCTGAGAGTTCAAGCGTTCCGGAGCCAACTTTTGTGAGTCCGCCGGTCCCGGATAGATTGCCTGCATAGGTGGTTGAATTGTTGTTTGCTCCCACGTTAATCGAGTTATTCCCGATCGCTAAATCTCTGGATCCTTGGAGTCCTCCGACGTTGTAGGTTTGGCCGGAGAGTGTTAGTCCGACGGCTCCGGTATCTCCCGAGTTCATGTCGAGCGTCGAATATTGAAGGGCATCGACATTCCCTAAGTTTAAGGTACCGGCCATGGCGCGGGTGGATCCCGAATGGGTATTGGCCGCATTGAGCGTCAATTGTCCAGGGCCACTGAATGCAAGGTCGCCAGACCCGGAGATGACCCCATTTTGCACAACTCCAAGTCGTGCGTTCATGTCGACACCCGACATGTCGAAACTCGAGTTGCCGACGGTAGAAAATTGGTGCACGGTAAAACCCGACCCTGTGGTCACGCTACCTCCGATCGCCCCGAGGGACTCCCCTTGGTAGCGGACGATCACCACTCCGGAACCCCCATTGCCCCCATTTGAAAGGCCACCACCGCCCCCTCCGCCGCCTAAACCATTCGTACCGCTGCCGGCTTGCAATTCGACGCCGCCCTGTCCGCCTCCACCTGCCCCACCAAGGGGCCCCATGAATCCGAGTTCGTAGCCCCCGCCACCACCACCGGCATAAGTGATCGCGCTTCCGGTGATCGAACTGACTTTTCCTGCACCGCCAACCGCTGATGATCCGCCAAGTAAAGGGCTTGCACCTGCGGCCCCCGCACCACCACCGCCACCGCCTCCAATGGCTCCACCGCCGCCGCCGTTGTTTCCTTGTCCGGCTTGGGCTAAACCGCCTGATTGACTACCAAAACTAGCGCTGCCACCACCGCCGCCTGACCCGCCGCTAGAGCCTGCGGAATTGCGTCTCCCGCCACCGCCGCCGCCTGCGGCGGTCACGGCTCCAAAAACGCTATCTCCGCCGTTGTTCCCTTGAACAGAATTAAACGAAGCGCTTGGAGCGGTGCCTCCGGCACCGACGGTGACGTTGTGACTGGATGCGGACAGTTCCATATTCCCTTCGCGAAACCCGCCACCGCCGCCACCACCCGTTGCCTGATTGGTAACGGCAGTTCCGCCGCTGCCTCCCCCACCGACAACGAGATAATCGACAAAGAAACCGTTTTGCAGTTCGGTTCCACTTCCGGTGTTGATTTCGGTTGAGTTCTGATTCGAGCCGCTGGTGCCATCGAGTTTGATGACACCGGCCAATGCGGAGGTAGATGACAGGCTCGCGGCCATCAATGAGAGTGACAGGCAGCGAAGTAGTAACTTCCTCTTTCGGGAAATCATCCGACGGTTGCTATCTGCCGATTGACGTCGCATCGGTGCGTCAATTCCTCGTGTAGAGCCGAATTCGGATGGGTCTGCGAAAGACAACGAACCTACTTCTGTAGATAGGTTCATGACATGAAAAGTAGAGCTTGTTAGCCCGCGAAAAGAAAAAAGCCGTCTCATCCTGTACCTACCTTACAAACAGAGGGTTTCGGGTACCTTCCTTGGTTATACAGCGCATCCCTACAACCCTTAGAACCCCTTTATTCCCACCTGCGGTTCCCAGAAAATTGGATTCGCTGTCGACGGGGTATGATTTAGATTTTGGGAACCGGTTGGCTTGAGACGGGGTTCCGCTGACGTTTGCTTGTGATTTTGAAGCGTTGGTGAACTGGGGGGGACTAGAATAACTCGATCAATTGAGAATTGAGAATTGAGAATTGAGAATTGAGAATTGAGAACCATCACGGGTAGACGGGTTCTGGGTAATTCTCCATTCTCAATTCTCCATTCTCAATTATCCATGCGGAGTGTTATGCCTTGTTCTTGCGCTTTGCGCGACAAGCCATCGCCAGTGCGCCGAGTCCGAAGATTGCCATGGAGGTCGGTTCGGGGACTTCGCCACCACCGCCACCACCGCCACCGCCACCACCGGAGAGTGTGTAATTCAGGAGGATATTGTTTCCACTTTGGGACCACGAGAAGGACGAGCCAGCGCGGGCTGCGGAAAGAGAGATGCCATTAGTTTGCTATTCGAGTCGACAGCGCGATGAGAGTGTCGGTTCGATTACGATCACGAGCACCGTTTCACTGAGCACGAGTACGAGTGCGGGATCGCTTCACTGGACCACGTCCAAGATGGTATTACCTGCTTTATTTCTTGAATAACCACAAAAAGCAAGCCACGGGGTAGTGATTCGTTTTATCGTTTTATTGTTGAGGGGATGGATACAAGGTTACCTTCGAGTGGTGTTATCTTTCCTTTGGGAAAAACTCGAGACTCGCGAAGGGTTCGTATGCGACTCGGATCATATTTTGCAGATCGATAGGGAGTTCTGGATGGTCGTTTGTTTTATAGGGGGAGACTTTTTGGGGCGTCGCAGATTCGGGTGGTGATCCGAGGTTCAGCTTCGAGTAGATTTTCTTTATGGTTTCGTTTTTGTTCTGTACTAGGTCTTCGTAGTGTATTTCGCACAGATGGTTTGCTGGAATGGCAAGTCTGGTGTTCATATAACGCTCGAGGGTGGATGTCATGTAGTTCAAGCGTTGTTGGTCGGTCACGGGTGGCTTTTCTTGTAGTGCTGACCATGTCCGAGTCGAAGCGGTTTGCATGGCTTTTAGGGAGGCAAACTGATGGAATGGATGACGAAGAATTGTGACAAATCGAGCTTCGGGAAAGGCGCTTAGAATTTCGGGGATCTTTGCGGTATGGTTTGGAGATTTGAAAAGTGGTCGAGCTCGTTTGAGGTAGACGAGTTTTTTGGAGAATTCGATCAAAGCGTCTGTGAAGAGCGATGCTTGTGTTTCATTCAATCCTGCGTCTGCGCCTAAGGAGTCTCGATAGGATTCGTTTCTTTGGAATACTTGTAAAAGTCGTGAGCCAGTTCCTGCGAGGAGCGTTAGGGCTATGTTGTCTTCTTCTGGTGAAAGCCATCCTGTTTGAACATTATCCATGTGCCGTTTTTTTGACGGGATCAGACCTAGTATTCTATTTATGCCTAATCGATGCAGGAGTAAGAATGTATGGGCGTTGTAGCATTCGAGGCGAGATGGGAATGCAAATTGTGGGTCGTTTGCAAGCAGGGAAAACAAGTAGGTTGTGCCGCTTCTCGGAAGGCCCAGTATAAAGACGGGCCTTTGCCAGAGAGAGTCGCATATCTCGTCAAGTTTGGGTGCTGGTTCTAAGAACTTTAGGCAGGATGTGACGAGTGATCCAGCAGTTGCGACCAGAGCGCGAGGTAGAAATTTTCTGTCGATATCGAAGTGATTTTCCTGCAGTAACCTTATCCATTGGCGAAAGGTGAAACCACCTAGAAATGCCGGGTCGAATCTTGCTCGGATTTGTGAGAACATTTCATTTTGGTAGAGAGATTAAAAGTGCTTCAGGGACTTGAGTTCCTTTCCGCAAAGGGATCGTAGCAAATTCATCTCTTGCGTCAAATGGGCGTTCAATTGGGCTTCCAGATCCTCTGGTAGATCCATGATAGGAGGTTTTTGGCGAAAGGGGAAAGCTATGCAATTTCGCAAGTGGAAAAACAGAGAAGGGGGGAGTTTCTTTTGGAGTTGTTTCATCAATTTCGAGTCACGTATTTTGCCACCGAACTTATTCGGAATGGGTTGCATCTTGCTGATATTTTGCCGGTGCTTGAAGAGAGGTGAGGAGAATTCAGGTTCTACTTCGAGGAATTGAAACACTTCTCTTAGAGCTTGTGGTGTGTTTTGTTCGAGTTGATAGGATTCCATCACAAGAATCTGATTGATTGGAAACCAGTTCAGGTACTGTTGGAGTTGTGTTCCGTAGTTTGAAGCGATGACACAGTGTGAGTGATGATCAGAGCGAAGGAACGAAGCGAGTGGTTGGTTGGAACATGCGAATCTGCAGTGCATGAGATAGTGTGACTTGATGCGTTGCATTGGTTCTCGGACTAGGTAGATGAACTTGGCGTTTGGAATGCAGGTCGCTATTCGTTCGGGGACGTTTGGTAGAGCAGGCCAATGGGAGTAGGCGGGGGATGCTTCGCCGCAGATAGTTTTATTGCTTTGGTATAGTTGTCGATACCAATCAATACCGCGTTGCCAGCGTCCCATTGGTTCTGGGGCATCGATGAAGAACCGAGGTTCTTTCGGCCGTGCCATTTGAATTTGTGGATGTAGAGAAAGATAGAAGTCTAGGCTTGTAGTTCCGGCTTTTGCCGCGCCGATGATTATGAAATTTGGAAGCCTTCCGGGTGGATTATTCATCGAGTCTGTATCTGAGTTAGCAGTAAGGCACGGCAATTGTAGGTCGTTACGCAGCATTGCCATATCCTTTGTTCATGAGTGTTCGAATCTAATCGATACCGAACACTCATGCAACGTTATGGTTTTCGATTGATTGGAACTTGCGATGAGGTGAGCGTAGCCGATGCAAACACCCCGCGGCTTGCGCGAAGCGGGCTCAAAGATACCCCGCGGCTTGCGCGAAGCGGGCTCAAAGA
>CAZACJ010000143.1:0-7472 GCA_964483385.1 uncultured Pirellula sp.
GCCACCCGGTGCTCGCGCATTCCGGCTCAAGAGGGTACTCTTGGAGGCAACCGATATATCAACTTGAAGGTATTACCACCGAGCCACAACCATTCACGCGTGCCGTCGTATTATTGCGCGAATATCTTCAGCAAAGACGCGGAGAGGCAAAGCAGACAGCAATGTGTTTGGCGTATTTTTCTCTACTTACAACTTTCTCCCTTCAACTCTCTCGAGCCATCGGCTCGCGTGGGTTTCGCGGTCGTTTTGTTTGGCCATGGGAACATAAAAATGCGGTATGGTGATTTGGAGGTGACGCAACAATAAACGTGCGACCGCTTCACCACACCCTACGGAAAAATCGATCTGCGGTGTGTCGGCCCGCAAGGCCTGAAGGTAGCTTGCGGTTGAGATCCTAACATGAGTACGGAAGCTATCGCAAAAGAAGGGATAATAGACATTCCTACCCACAAAAAGACTTTTCAGGAATTCTTGTGGGTAAGAGCATGGAATACTGGTTCTATTCTTTCTCTTTCTCTTTCCTTTGCCCGTGCCTAATTCGTTAGCGACAAGAGCTTTTCGATTACGAGCAGGAGCACCGTTTCACTGAGCACGAGTAGGATTTCAATTCGCCCTTCCCTGCCCGATATGTTTCACCCACTACATTTCCTGAATAACCAAAAGTCCAAGCGATTAAGATGTCGCTTGAGCGGAGGGTTTCGGATAGTGATTCGGTCTACTTTGCAGCGCGGGAAGCATTGGAAGTACTCCCTCCCATTTCAAATCGCAGCGATTCAGGTTGGCCTTGTGCGTTGACTTGAAAAGTAAGCAAACCGGCAGTGAAGCGAAGTCCGAATTCCGTGCTGCTGTGTGGGATCATTTCCATCAGCGGTCCACCTTGGGTGAAGTATAGTTTTCCATCTTTGCGTAGCACTTCGTAATGTCCACCTCCTTTTCGGTCGTAGCGGCCGAGCAGAGCATCGACTTGGGGTGCTGTTAGTTCCGCGCGAATGGGGTCGTATGGTTCTTTGGGCTGTTCGATTGTTTGAGGTGGGAGTTCTCTGACCCAGATATTTCGAAAGCGAACGGGGTTACCGTGGTCTTGCAGGCCGATCGGCAATTTTTTACCTCGATCAGTGTACGGATGATGCTGCATCCAGGATGTTGGTCCCAATGGCCGAACGTTGTCTTGTACGAGGACACCATTGTGCAGGACGGTCATGCGAGCGGGTTCGGACAGGGTGCCGTCGTCTTTAAAGGTTGGTGCTCGGAAGAGGATATCGTAGGATTGCCATTCACCTGGTTTTCGGCTCACGTTCACCAGCGGTGGGTATTGCCCGTAGATCGAGCCAGCTTGTCCATCCGCGTACGTTGGGTTGTCAAACGAATCGAGGATTTGGACTTCAAATTGACTTTGCAAAAAGACACCACTATTACCGCGGCCTTGGCTTTTTCCTTGGACAACGGATGGAGATGCCCATTCGATGTGCAGTTGGACATCACCGAAGGATTGGGTGCTGTAGGCATACCCACCTCCGTTGAGAGGTTCCATAGCACCATCTTTGATGACCCACTGGATCGCTTTGCCTTCCGGGCCTGTCCAAGCGTCGAGACTCGAACCATCGAACAGAACAATGGCATCCGCTGGCGGCGCCCCTGGTTTGTCGCTTGGACCAGGTGTCACGATCGCCGGGAGGGATCGCTTCATGTCATGTTGTTTCCAACCTGTTGCCAGTTGTGCGAACGCACTTTGTGGGGCCACTATTAGGAGGATCGCAACTGTTAGATATTGCGCTAGGGTGTGTTGGAGATGGAGTTGTGGTGAGTGGGAGGAGCGAGCCATGATCTTGGTGGGTAAGAGACCGAGAGGTTACGAATTGGGAGAATTAAGAGGTTGTACTAGGGAAGCCGGATCCCTAGACTTTTATTCGAGTGGGGTGAGTTTCAATGAGCGGTATTGAACAACGGACGTAGCGCCGCCGTGGATTTGAACAGCGATGATACCGTCTTGGGGGATCGTAGGATCGTCTTCGGTGTAATCTACGGTTTTGAATCCATTTAGCCAAAGCTCGATGCGATTCCCATTGGCCCGAATGCGGTAATGATTCCATTCTCCCAATGGTCTTATGGCCTTTTTCAGCGTTTCGTCATCGGGCTTTTGTAGGATCTTGTTACGGCGGCTTTCGTCGTAAAGTGCACCGTCGAAACCAGCTCCTAGATCAGCTTGGTATCCTGAGACTTCGTGATGGTTCGGGATGCGTTTTGTACGAAACTGCACACCACCGTTGATAAATCCTTCGGTACCTTGAAGTTTCCACTCCAGTTCAAGCTCAAAGTTGCGGTACGACTCTTTGGTAGCTAGAAAGTTGTTATCTTTCTGACGCTCTTTCAGAGAACCAGCAGTTAGTGCTCCGTCTTCGATGCGCCAAACAGAGTCGATATCACCTTCCCAGCCTTCAAAGGACTTGCCGTCAAAAATTTCAACGGCTTGCCGGTCTTGTGCTTGAACGCGGCAAGGAAAGTAGGAGGAGAGGAGGAGAGTTAAAGGTATGGCAAGGATTGCAAAGCGACGGCTTGGCATAGATGTGATCTTTCTAGGTGTTATCTAGGGTGGTTTTGAGGTGGGGAAACGGCGCCCATCGAGGCACAGAATCTGATATCTTAGGACTTCATGAAACTTGAGCCAACCGAATCCGAAACTAGTTTGCGTCCAACCAATGTGCGGCTGCGCATCGTTTGGATTAGCGTGTTGATGGCCTTTGGATTGTACTTGACGCGTGTCTCCTTGGGTGAGATCGTCAAGACGGAATCTTTTTTGAAGGATCCGGCCTTTGTCGAGTCGCCATCGACTCGCTTTTCGGTGGAGCTCAAGGGAGGGATTGAACGGCCGAGCGTAGCGAAGTGGATCACGGAGAATGTCGATGGAACCGTCGACTTAAACAAGGTGAAGCTACCTTTTACGGTGGCGGATCATTTGACCAAGTCGGAGGCGGAAGGAATTGTGGGCCAACTCCAGCAGGCTGAGGGTGACGCGTCGATGCGCATCTCCAAAAGTCAGCTTGGGGATATCCTTGGAGCGTTCTTTTTTAGCTATGCCTTGTTCCAAGTGCCTGCTGGTTGGTTTAGTGATCGGCTTGGCGCACGAAAGATGCTCGCGCTCTACATTCTCGCTTGGTCGCTGCTCACATTTCTAACCGGATGGGCTTCGAGTCTTGTGGCGTTGATGTTCGCAAGGTTGTTTTTTGGCTTTGCGCAAGCGGGTGCATATCCAACGAGTAGTGCGGTGGTTCGTCGATGGTTTCCGGTAGCGAATCGTGGGCGTGCGAGCGCATTGATTTCCTTTGGTGGGCGGCTGGGTGCGACTTTGGCTCCTTTGTTGACGATTACATTGATTTTGAATTATGGCTGGCGGTCGGCTTTATGGTGCTATGGGATTGCGGGTATTGGGATTGCGCTAGGTTATTATTGGATTGTTCGCGATCGGCCTGAAGAGCATCCGGCATGTAACCAATCGGAGCGAGATTGGATTGGTGGTGCTAAGGATGAGCGGTTACCTCGCGTCGCAGAAGTCTTTCAGATGCTTGGACTTTACGCTACGAGCCGCAGTTTGTGGCTCAATTCGTTGGGGCAATTTTGCATCAACATCGGATGGGCATTTTTGATCACTTGGTTGCCGACGTACTTGAAAGAGGTGCAGAAGGTTCCGGAGGATCGGGGGGCTTGGTTGGTTACTGGCGTACTTGCGATGGGGATGGTTGGGCAACTGGTTGGCGGTCGAGCGGCGGATTGGTCGGTTCGTCGATTTGGACTTCGGATGGGGCGAGTGTTGCCGATTACCGTTGCGAACTACATCGCCGGAGTTGCGTATCTTGGTTGTTTTGTATTTGATTCGCTTTGGGTTGTCGTTGCTTGCTGTGCGATTGTTTCGATGATGACCGATGTTGGGAACCCATCGATTTGGGCGTTTATGCAGGATGTCGGTGGGAAGAATACAGGGGCGATGTTCGGGTGGGCGAACATGTGGGGCAATTTGGGAGCTTCGGTTACTTCGAAGATCGTACCGATGTTATTGGCTTACGGTGCAAATGCAGGTTCGGGGCAAGGACTTGTTTTTTTAACTTGTGCATCCGCATTTTTTGTTGCTGGGACAGCAGCGCTTGGGATGGATGCAACCAAGCCGTTGCAAGCCAATTTGGATGAGAGGGCTTGATGCGACTTGCGACGGTACTAACGCCGGTTTCGGATGAGAATTTACAGTTGGCAGCACAGTGTGGCGTTACGGAATTGGTTCTGCGTTATCCGTATGCACCGCAAGCGAGAGCAACAGGTGAGCGGGAAGTTCGCGGGTTGGCTTTGAGAGACTTGATTGGCGAGGCAAAAAAGCGAGCTGCATCTTTTGGGTTGGATATATCAGTCGTCGAGGGGTATTTACCGATAGAGAACCTCAAGCTTGGGGTTGATGATGGTACGGAGTTGCGCGCGATGGGGGATTTGGTGCGCGCGATGGGTGATTCCGGAGTCGACTTGCTTTGCTACAACTTTATGGCGGGGACCGACTGGGCTCGTACCCGATTGGATGCACCAGAGCGTGGCGGAGCATTGGTGACAGCGTTTGATTTGAGGGATGTGGAGCAAGCAGTGTTGTTGGGGCATGAGCCAAGTGATTTGCAGCATGAGCGGACAGCTAGGGGGCAGACGGCGGATGACTTATGGAGACATCTTGACCATTTGCTCAGCAATCTATTGCCGATTGCGGAATCGAGTGGAGTGAAGTTTGCGATGCATCCGGATGATCCACCTTTAGAGAAGTTGTTAGGTAAGCCACGGATCATGCATTCGCCGGAAGGGTTCTACGAGTTGTTGCGGCGGTTTGACAGTCCTAGCAACGGAGTATGTTTTTGTGTTGGGACATTTGTTGCGATGGGTTGTTCGGTTCCCGATACGATTAGGGCTTTGGGGGAGAAGATCTTTTACGTTCATTTTCGCGATGTACGTGGGACTGCGGAGTCTTTCGCGGAGACTTTTCATGACAATGGCCCGACGGATATGGCGGAAGTCATGCGAGCTTTGCGATTGGTTGGGTTTTGTGGTCCGATGCGACCAGATCATGTGCCACAGTTGGTGGGAGAAGAAGCCGGCGAGCCGGGCTATACGATGCTTGGCCGGTTATTTGCTTACGGATACATACGTGGTTTGATGCATGCAACAGAAACGATTGGATAAGGGTTCGAAGAATGCGACTAGTGGGTCGAGTCTTGGGTGGATTGATTGGGCTGATGGATTGCTGCTTGGGATGGTGCCAAGAGATCCAGCCCATGGATCTCTCGCTGCGCATGAGTGAAGTTCAAGTGATTGGCACCCACAATTCGTATCATCTTGCGCCGTTGCCGGAGGTGATGCGATTAATTGGATTGACCGGGAAAAGTGTTGCAGATGCGATTGACTACACGCATTTGCCGCTGGCCAGGCAGTACACAGAGCAGGGGATTCGGCAGATCGAGTTAGATTTGTTTGCCGATCCTCAGGGTGGACTGTACAGCAAACCTGTTGGACGCCAGTTATCCGAAGCGACGAAGCGGGATGATCGGATGTCGTTTGATTTTGAGGAGGTGATGAAGAAGCCGGGATTTAAGATTATCCACGCGCCGGGATTTGACTATGCCACGCATGTGCCGACCTTGCGTGCAGCATTGGAGCAGACGGTGGCTTGGTCCAAAGAGCATCCGCAGCATTTCCCGATTTTGATTCTGTTAGAGTTAAAAGAGAGTGTGACAGGTCCAGCGGGAGTAAAGGCGGTTCCCTTTGATCGTCCATTGCTTGACGCCTTGGACGCCGAGATACGGGAGTGTGTACCGAAGTCGATGCTGTTGACGCCTGACGACGTTCGTGGAGATGAGGAGACTTTGCGAGGTGCGATAGAGAAGCGAGGCTGGCCGACGTTGGAGGAGAGTCGCGGCAAAATCTATTTTGCGTTGGACAACACGAACGGCTTGGTTGCACGGTACTTGGAAGATCACGATTCACTTCGGGGGCGAGTGATGTTTGTTTCGGTTGCCCCAGAGCATCCCGCTGCTGCTTGGATGAAGCTCAATGATCCGTTTGGTGATTACGAGAAGATACAAAGTTATGTTCGGCGAGGTTTTCTGGTACGTACTCGGGCGGATGGAGACACGAAGCAAGCCAGGAAAAATGATCCGACACAGAGGGATCGTGCGATGGCTAGTGGTGCGCAGTTCATCAGTACGGACTATCCCGTATCTGACCCGCGGTGGAGCGAGTACCGGGTACAGTGGCCGGACGGAGCGATCTATCGGCGAAATCCGGTCACATCTCGATAACGATTTTCCCGAAGTGTTGGGCGGAGGCGAGTCGTTCGAACGCTTGGGGAGCTTGGTCGAACGAGAAGACAGCATCAATCTGTGGTTCGATGGGATGATGCTCGATGAATTGAACAAGGTCTTGGAAGTCGGACCGAGAGCCGACGTAGATTCCATGCAGGGATGCGTTTCTGGCGAGGAGTGGAAAGAGGCTAGTTTGCGGTGCCCCGAAGCCGGTTAGAACGCCGATCAGAGCGACCTTACCTTCTGGGGCAACGGAAAGTAGCGACTGCTCGAGAGTGCCTGGTCCGCCGACTTCGACGACGTGATCGACACCTCGTTTTTGCGTCCAATCCCAGATAGGTTTGGACCATTGAGGGTTTTCCTTGTAATTGATGCACAGGTCAGCGCCTAGCGATGCGGCTTTGGCGAGTTTTTCTTGTGAACTCGAGGTAACGGCCACTAGGGCACCGAGGGCTTTGGCGAGTTGCAGCGCGAAGATGGAGACGCCTCCGGTACCGAGGACTAGCACGGTTTGGCCCGGTTGCAATTGGCCGCGTCGGAAGAGAGCTGACCATGCGGTTACAGCGGCACATGGTAGTGTTGATGCTTGGGTAAAGCTCCAGGTTTCAGGGATCCTAACCAGGGCGTCTTCGTGAAGTATCGCATAGTCACGCAGCATTCCATCGAGGTTTCCTCCGAGATCCTTTTGGTGGTAAGCCATCGAAAAGGGCCCGGAGAGCCAGGTGGGGAAGAAGCAAGCGGCAACGCGGTCCGAAGGGCTCCATTGTTGGACTTTTGAGCCGACGGCGAGAATTTCACCTGCGCCATCGGAGAGGGGAACTCGTTCGTCGACGTTACGACCGGCAAGATTTTTCCAGCCGATAATATCGCGATAATTCAGGGAAGCGGCACGGATTCGCACCAGGCATTCGTTTGGGCCGAGAGAAGTAGGATCTGGCGCAACGGTTTGGCGGGCCACGAGGTCATAATGGGAGGAGGATTTACGGAAGTTCCATTGTCGGTTGTAGATCATGCGAAAAATCGTCCGGAACGAGCTCGAAGTCGACTTGTGAAACACAGCGTGTAAGATATGCTTTTGAGCTGTAGTTGGCCACTGGAGGATAAGCGAATGGCTAGCGGCATCATTGGAAATGATGTGCCCCGTAAGGGGTT
>CAZACJ010000144.1:0-6188 GCA_964483385.1 uncultured Pirellula sp.
GGAGGGAGAATCATCGACGTTGGCGGCGGCGCTTCGTTTCTGGTTGATCGGCTTGTCTCGAAAGGTACCTGGGAAATTACAGTACTCGACATCTCATCGACGGCCATTGAATACACTAATTGTCGACTTGGGGACGCGGCAGCCAAGGTTACTTGGATTTGCGAGGACATTACTGAGACGAAGAAACTTAAGACGTACGATGTCTGGCATGACCGAGCGGTCTTCCATTTTCTTACCAATCCAATCGATCGCCGAGCATATCTAGACCGATTGCAAGAGTCTCTTGTTAGTGGAGGCTACTTCATCGTTGCAACTTTTGCACCTGATGGACCAGAAAAATGTAGCGGACTACCCGTCTGTCGCTATAGCTCAGAAGAACTTGTTGCCACGCTGGGAAGCGCGTATCGGACTATTGCTACCAGCCAACACGACCACTTGACTCCAACTGGAAAAATACAGCGGTTCACATTGGCGGTGTTTCAAATGCTGTAAATCGATTAGAGCATGCCCTCCTACCAATCCGAAGCCCACAGAATCAATCACAGTTTTCTGTAGGCGCTCTCAGTTTTTCGAGGAGTCGGTATTGACGAAATACGTGCAGAGGCATATCGTTGATCGACGATAAGCTATTTAGTTGCGATAAGCCCGTCAGTTGAAAGGCTCTCGATCGATGGTTCGAATCAAGGCGGATGCCCAGAAATGCTGCAACACCAGTGAGAACTTGTCATTGCCTGATGTAGCTTGGGCTGAAGACATGGCCAAACTGACTTGGGCGTTAGCCCACCCCGCACGTGTGCGAATCGTCCGATTGTTGCTAAATCGAACATCGTGCATGTGCGGCGAGATCGTCGAGGAAATGCCGCTTGCCCAATCGACGGTATCGCAACACTTGAAGATCTTGAAGGCAACCGGTTTGGTACAGGGCGAGATCGACGGTCCTAGGGTTTGTTACTGTATCAACAAAAAGGCGTTGGCCAAATTGAAGAAACTGATCGCGGACTTGTAGCACATCCATCGGTGTGGTTTAGTTCCGAACGAAAGTTTTTACACAGAGCCATCGTTACTCGGCAAAATTGCTTACGCTGCCGGCATAAGAGTTGACTCATTGAATCTGCCTTCGGTCAATACCGTAAACACCATTCCAGTTTTGAATCTCCAATTTATCTCCAAGGACAGAACCATGAAGACGGTACAAGTCTACGACAAGCCCATGTGCTGCTCAACCGGCGTCTGTGGTCCCGAAGTCGATCCTGTGTTGCCTAAGTTTGCAGCGGATCTCGATTGGCTTAAAAGCCAAGGGCACCACGTCGAGCGTTATAATCTCGCTCAGCAACCACAAGCTTTTATCGACAACAAGACCATCCACCAACTGTTGAGCACAGTCGGAACCGACTGCTTGCCAGTCGTCGTGGTTGACGGCGAGATCGTCAGCCAAACCGTCTATCCATCGCGCGAAGATCTCGCAAGTTGGGTTGGCGGTACGCCAGAGAAAAAACTTCTTCCCGTTAGCAATGCTGGAGGATGTTGTGGATCGAGTGGCTGTTGCTAATGCCCAAAGTTGACATATCACTGCCGACGGCCAATACATGGAAGAAGTAACATGAAGTTTTTAGAACATCCGACCCGCAATCTTTTCTTCACAGGTAAAGGTGGTGTTGGCAAAACATCGGTGGCATGTGCTGCAGCAGTTAAGCTTGCCGATGCCGGGAAGAAAGTCTTGCTCGTCTCGACTGACCCGGCCTCCAATCTTGATGAAGTGCTGTCCGTCACTCTCGGAAACCATCCAACTCCGATCCCAGCCATTGAGACGCTCTTCGCAATGAATCTTGATCCCGAGAAGTCGGCGGCCGAGTATCGCGAACGTATGGTCGGTCCCTATCGAACGCTACTACCTGAAGCAGCTGTGAAGAGCATGGAGGAGCAATTCTCCGGTTCATGCACGCTTGAAATCGCAGCCTTCGATGAGTTCTCTCGCTTGCTTGGTGATCAGTCTGCAACTGCTGAGTTCGACCATGTGATCTTCGATACAGCACCGACCGGTCACACTTTGCGATTGCTCACACTTCCATCGGCCTGGGACGGTTTCATGGAACAGAACACTACAGGGACTAGTTGTTTGGGGCCCTTGGCTGGCTTGCATGCACAGCAAAAGTTATACAAAGAGTCGGTCAAAGCCCTGGGAGATCCGGCGGTAACAACGCTCGTGCTCGTTGCTCGCGCCGAAGCGAGTGCGCTTCGCGAAGCGGCTCGTACCAGCGGTGAACTGGCAGAACTTGGAGTTCGCAATCAACACCTCGTTGTTAACGGTGTGTTCAACGCAATCGACCCAAGTGATCCTTACGCAGTTGCATTGCAGCAGCGCGGCGCTTCGGCACTGGCAGCGACTCCCGAAAGCTTGAAAGCGTTTCCACAGACCATTGTTCCACTCAGTCCAGATGGCATTATTGGAATAGACTCACTTCGTCGCCTCGGTATGGTTGACTCTGCTGCGTTCGCCAACGCGAACGTGGAAAAAATCGAGCAAGTCGATGGACTGCCGTTGCTCTCAGAATTGATCGACGATTTGGTAGCCCCAGGTCACGGCGTCATTCTTGCGATGGGCAAAGGTGGCGTCGGCAAAACAACTGTCGCCGCAGCAGTTGCCGTTGCAATCGCAAAGCGTGGTTGTGCAGTCCATTTATCCACCACCGATCCAGCAGCACATGTTGCAGCCGCGATGAATGATGAGCGTTTACCCAACTTGACGGTGAGTCGTATCGATCCTGAAGCTGAAACCGCCAAGTATTCTGCTGAGGTGCTGAGAAAAGCTGGCGCGAATCTTGATGCTCAAGGCAAAGCGCTCTTGGAAGAAGATTTGCGGTCGCCATGCACCGAAGAGATCGCTGTCTTTCGAGCCTTCGCCGATGCTGTTGCTGCAGGCACGAACAAGTTTGTGGTGCTCGATACAGCTCCTACCGGACACACCGTACTCTTGCTCGATTCAGCACTCGCTTACCACCGCGAGGTCACACGCCAATCAAGCGAAATGCCCGAGGCCGTTGAGCTCCTGCTTCCACGCTTACGAGATCCAATTTTCACTCGCGTACTGATCGTCACGCTCCCCGAAGCTACACCGGTCCATGAAGCGGCCGCTCTTCAGCGTGACCTGCGACGCGCCGAGATCGAGCCATATGCATGGATCATCAATCAGGTGCTCAGTCCGTTGCCAATTACAGATCCGTTGATGAAGCAACGCCAATCGCACGAGCGTAAATACTTGCGAGAAGTCAAAGAAGTACAAGCCAGCCGAGTTGCGATCATCCCCTGGCAAATGAAACCACCAATCGGGCTTGAAGCCCTAGGCCGACTAACGCAGATATAGATAGCCTCGGCCGAATCATGAAATGCTTGTTCATTGTCGAACCTCAGCTGGTGAACACCGAGTTCACTGTTTTAAGCTAAGTAGAAGAGTCGCCAAGATGTTCCTCCAAAGATAGATGGAGTCGATCGATTACGAAATCATCGTCGATCACGATGAGAGTGGTGACCTCTTATCGCTTGATTGATTTGATATCCTCGAGGCTTGGGAATAGTATTTCACGGCACATGTCCAATCTCGACTTTCTGCTCCGGTAATTCGCTTCCGCAATTTTGAGTTGCGCCTCTTTTTCGAGCACGGACGTAAGTGATTCATTTCCCTGCTGATGCAGTACGCGAGAGCGCTGTAGCGATTTCTCGGAAAAATCCACCCAAGCTTTCATCGCATCAACCTCATCCGGACCTTTATCGCAACCCGCTTCCCATCCCATTCGAAACACTTCATAAAGCTCATCGCGTGGGACTTCGACTCCCGCAAAGTGTTTTGCCATTCTCTTCATGGCTTCGAATTGAGAACTCACAGCGACTAGGTTCTTTTCGGCCACTATCAACTGCTTCTCGCCCCAAATGACTTTCAACTGTGCGATTTCAGATTCGATCTGAGAGACGGCGTCTTTTTTCGATAGATTCTCCATCTGCACAGCGATTTGACGATCTCTTTCCAGCTCTGCTTTCATCGTATCAATTTGAATCTGCGCCAGCATACTTTGGTAGCCATATGTCCGACCGTAATCCACGAACATCATGACTGAGAGCTGGCGATCCGTTACGGGTGTCTTGTCATCTGAGGTGGTTTCGGCCTCATGTAAAAAAAGAGATGGCGCGAAAAGCAACGTAAAGAGGCAAACGAGTAAAGGTGCCTTCGTTGTTGTGAACATTCTTATTCCTTCTTCGGATGCTAATAATGAAAAGTTGCGACTGTTTCGGTTTGGACCGGGACTCCCTCTCCTGCGTCCTGCCGATTTAGTCCTCAGGAATCAATCGAACCCGCTTGGGACCTCCGGCCACCTGTATGGTTTGGCCACTCACCCAAGAACCCGCTGGAGAGGCTAGCCACAAGAACGCGTTGGCAACGTCTTGCGATCTCCCACTTCGCCCCGTCAAGTTATCTGGGTTGGCCATTCGCTCTTGGGTTTTCGCGTCGAGACCTGCCGCCGCATAGCCTTCTGTCAATACAGTTCCGATAACAACTGTGTTGATTCTCACCGATTTAGCAAAGGCATGTGCAAGTCCCAACATCATGTGATTCAGCGCCGCTTTGGCTGAGCTGTACGCCAGAAAGTCGAACGCGGGCAACAAACCGACCATCGAGCCGGAGTTGGTGATTGATGCATTCTTGGCCTGACGCAAGTATGGAGCGGCAGCTTCTACCATGCGCAAGGCGCTTAGGGTATTTAGCCTATAGGAAGCGATCATATCCTCATCGCTGACCGCTACTGGATCAGCGTTGGCCTGCCCCCAGCCAACATTATTGACCAAGGTCGACAATGAACCGAAGCGACGTACTGTTTGATCGACGCACTCTTTGATGTCGTCTCCCCGAGTAACGTCGCACTTCATACCGAATACCTGCGAAGATGTCTCTTGCTCGATTCGTTTGGCAGTTTCCATGGCTTTGTCACCATTGAGATCGGCGATCAGTACTTTTGCACCAGCGCCTGCAAACGTCCGTGCGATGGATTCACCAATGTTTTGTGCCCCCCCGGTGATGAGCGCTACGTGCCCTTCCATCGAGAAATCGGCAAACGGGTCGAATGGCATTTTCTTTTCCTTGCGTTACGTAGTGAATATGTGTTCCGATTTGGAAAGTCAGGGTAACACGTTTAGTCGAGTTCCTGAACGCCGCCACCGCTGACAGTCAATACTTGACCGCTGACCCATGCAGAAGCCGGCGATGCCAAGTAGACCGCTGCAGCCGCGATATCCGTTCCTTCTCCGAGCCTGCCAAGCGGCGTGTGTTTGAGCATGGCTTTTTCGACATCGGGCGTGAGCACCTTTTCTAACGCAGCCGTCCGAATTGCTCCGGGGGCAATCGCGTTGACGCGGATGTTGTGCGGCCCTAAGTCAAAGGCCATGTTGCGCGTCAGGTGATCGACGGCAGCCTTAGAGGATGCGTAAGAACACATCCGCTGATTCTTGTTCTGGCCTGCCATGGAGCTGATGTTTATGATAGCTCCACTACCTGCCTCACGCATCGCAGGTACGCAGAGTTGGCATAAGCGAAACAATGAAAACAGATTCAGTTGATACGCCCACTCAAAGTCCGACATCGGCATATCAAATGGCTTGGGACCGCCGCCTCCGGCATTGTTCACCAGAATCGAGATCTTACCGAGTTGCGAGATCACAAGTTCGACGACTCGTTCTCGATCCTCCTCGCTGGTCACGTCACATTTGGCTGCAATTGCCCGTACTCCCAGCTTGCGGCACTCACCTGCAACCAGCTCTGCATCGTCTAAGTTCAAGTCAGTGCAAGCGATGTCTGCGCCAAACTCGGCAAACAACAAGCAGATCGCCTTTCCAATCCCATTTCCGCCGCCCGTAACTAAAGCGCATTGATCTTGCAGTGAAAAGTACTTCTCGATTGCCATCACGTTATTCCCGACAAAAACAGGCTCAAAATAAAGCCGGAAGTTTAGCGGGGCTGTGATCAAGCGACTATCAAAATCTTGCTATCTAGCCCACTCGGACTGGTCCCAGTGATGAGGCTAAGTAAATGAATGTCGGTAGGCGGATGGCGTCACACCGACAACCTTACGGAATGTGGCTGCAAAGTGGCTTGAGCTATCAAAACCAAGATCTGAGGCAATTTTGGTGATCGAAACGTCGCT
>CAZACJ010000144.1:6288-7466 GCA_964483385.1 uncultured Pirellula sp.
CGACAGATTAATTCGACTGCTATCTCAAGTAGCAGTTGGTCAATCTTCAAAATGTTAGTACGTTCTGAACTAGCGAGCGCAATCGCCAAGCATGTGGAAAGCGCTTTCAACCGTTCATGCCAAACAGCCATCATCGGAATCAATTCTCTTGAATTCGAACTGTGGGGCCTTGATTCCTTCTCTCGAACTCTGCCAATCCAATCGGGATCAAACTCGATGTGCAATGCGACCGCCTCAGCGACAGGAGCAACGGTGCAACTGAAGTTCTCCTGAGCCGCGTTCAAGCTGACATGCCCCGGTGCGACGACATCTCTACTGTTGAGTGTCGAGCGTTTCCAATCCGTCTGGACAGCTTTAGAGATCTGGAAATTGAAATTATGGCAACGGCCACTGGACTCAAATTGCAAGGGTTGTGGCGTGGTCAGCTTCGTCAACAGAGCACTACAAGCTTGCAGCCCGATCTTGCGAGGAAATTTGCCAGCGTAGTAAGTCTGAACGTTGACCGTTGGTAGCAGTTGTATTGGATGATCCATTTTCCTTAATCGCCAGGGTGTATCAAGCATTACTAAAATGCCCACTACCTTCAGGCTGATTCCGACTTTCGATCGACAGGCCGGATCTCCCATAGGGAAGGCATTCATCCGAAAATTTCTAACAGTTTGCTCCGCAACCGGCAACACCTGATATTCGAACATTTACTAAAGGTGGAAGGAAGCTTATTCCCAAGCAATTTAAATATTGCACTCCGTTCGACCGAAGGGTACGACTGAGGGATCCAAGTTGTTTGCCATAGCTTACCTGGGGCAGGCTTCTGTCTTTTTCGGAACGGGAGATCCTGTATCGAGTCGAGTATGTGCCCAACTTGGCATGGATACGCTTGAGGCTAGTAAGGATGCCGACCTCCAGTGCCAAGAAATTTTCTGTCTCAGCTAAGTACGTTTCCCATTGTTTCTCAAGTTCTGTACTCCGTGCGTGATCGTGGTCTTTCTTTGCTTCCTCCAAATCATGGGTGACCTTCAGGTAGGTCTTCCGATGGTGCATCAAAGCTTGGGCATCCAACAAGCCGGCTAGCAACTTGCTACCAAGCAAATGATGTGTCTCGAAAAGACATTCCTGGTCGCGGTCTTACTTGCTCGCGTTTTCCGCTGAATCGCCATGAGCCATGATAACGAAAGCAC
>CAZACJ010000145.1:0-7455 GCA_964483385.1 uncultured Pirellula sp.
TGGATGCACCTACCATGTCGCTCATCCTGGTGGCAGAAACTTTGATACCTTCCCCATCAACGCTCTCGAAGCAGAAGGAAGGCGAATTGCACGCTTTCAACCGTTCGGGCATACACCAGGGGTGATCACACCCAAGTTACCAAGGGCCAACCCTGAATACCCAGGAACACTCGATCTTCGACGTGAACAACCGAGACGGTGATTTACGTAAACGGTCCAATCAGCCTCTAAGATGAATGATTAGCGCTGGAAAATAGGAAGATATCCAAGATCCAATTGCAGCATGATCAGATTGCAGGCCGTAATGTAGATGTTGTGAATCTGACCTTCCCAAGCACCCTCACTACCCTGGTCACCCTCGATCTGCGTATAAAGCCGATCTCGAAACGGTAACCACTCTTCATCCCCCTGACGATAAACAACCTGGCTGTAGTACAAGTAGGTATAGTGCCAGTGACCAAAAGCATCGTCGACTTTCTTTACGTCGTGTAATTCTTTTCGACTGTAGTTAAGCATTTCGGGAACTTTATTGCTCTCGTAGTCCCCCGCGTTATACAGAGCCGCCAATGATGCCGCTGTAATCGCCGGACGCGAACTGCCCATCTGCTGACTGGAATAACTGATGCCCCCATCGGGATTCTGGCATGAATAGATATAACGCTTGGCTGACTCGATTACTTCACCGGGTACTGCAATTCCAGCATTACGACATCCACGCAATCCCTGCACTTGTGTGATCGTTGTCGAGCCTTCGTCATAATCCTGTCCATCTTTCGCACTGACATACCCCCAGCCACCTGCGGGTGTCTGGGCCTTACCGCAAAACGCAACAGCACGATTCAAGACATCCACTAAATCATCTCGCCGATCCTGCAGTCCCTCTTCTCCTAAAACTTGAGAAAGAAACAGCATGGAAAAGCCGTGACCATACGTGTACCGCTGGTCATTCTCTGGATCACCAATCAATCCATTCTTGCGTGACTGTGCCAATAGATAATCCGTCGCCCTCGCGATTTGCTTGGAATACGGCCCTTGTGTCACGGTCGAACCGCTACAAAGAAGGGCCAGGCCAGCTAACGCAGATACCGCCACTGGATACGGTGGCGTATTCCATTGCCCTCGAGAGGATTGAGTACGAGCAAGAAAATCCAAACCGCGACGAGTCGCAGATTCCCATTTCGGATTCCGATCGTCCCCTTTTCCAAAACCAGCAAATGCCCGAGATTCAAAACCGTCGTTTCCAATCGGCAACCCGACCGCTAAACCTGCACCACCGACAACCATCTGGCGCAAAAACCCTCTCCTTGAGGATCCATTCTTGCCAAATGTTTTATCTGACTTTTTCGTCTCTCGGTGCTTGTCCATCGAAGTTGCCTTCACATCAAAGTTGCAAACGTCGGTCCAGATATAATCAGCTATCGAACAATGGTGTTGAGAGATACCGCTCTCCCAAGCTACACATGATGGTAACGATTCGTTTACCCTTCCACTCCGGTCTCATTGCCAATTGAGCCGCGGCACACATGTTCGCGCCACTACTAATCCCAGCCATGATCCCCTCCTGACGATGCAACTTGCGTCCCCATTCGAAGGCTAGTGCATCATCGACTTGAATTACCTCATCAATCAAAGAGGTATCCAAATTCTTAGGAATAAATCCTGCCCCGATTCCTTGAATTCGGTGTTTTCCTGGCTGCCCACCGCTGATAACTGGTGACTGTTGCGGTTCGACGGCAATAGCCTTGAAATTAGGGTTGAGCTTCTTGATGTACCGAGCCACCCCAGTAATCGTTCCACCAGTTCCGACCCCAGCTACAATCGCGTCGATGTTTCCTGCCGTATCAGCCCAAATCTCAGGCCCCGTGGTGCGCTCGTGAACCGCCGGATTCGCCGGGTTCTCAAACTGCTGAGGCATCCACCCAAGAGAATCCGCTTGTACCAACTCGTTTGCCTTCGCAATCGCCCCTCGCATCCCTTCGGCCGCAGGAGTCAGAACCAAATTCGCTCCCAATGCGGTCAACAATGCCCTTCGCTCAATCGACATCGATTCAGGCATCGTCAACGTCAGTCGATAACCTTTTGCCGCACAAACAAATGCCAACGCAATCCCAGTGTTGCCACTCGTCGGCTCGATGATGTGGGTCTCCTTGGTCAACCGCCCACTCTTCTCAGCTTCCTCCACCATCGCCAAACCAATTCGGTCTTTGACACTCTTGAGCGGATTAAAAAACTCACACTTCGCAAACACCGTCGCCGCATCAGGTGGCAACAGCCGATTGATGCGAATCATGGGGGTATTACCAACACTCTCGACGACGCTGTTTAATGTTTTTCCGATCGGCATAGCGGTCAGATCCATCTGCTAAATAGAAAACAAGTCCAAGCCCTAAAAATGCAACTAGACCCATCATCTTTAGGGCCACGGCCCCTCCAGTGTAGCTACTTTTGTACCCCCTGCCCACCTCGGTTCCGTGGGCCATTCCGCCCATTATCCTCAAATCTCTAGCCGTAATCCCTTTTTCTCAGATATGTCTCCCGCACTGTCTACTTTCCACTTTCTCTCTCCAACTCTCTGAGAGCCATTGGCTCTCCGCGACTTGGCTTCTTTGCGTGAGATTTTGGTTTGAAGAAAGGTACGCCTCCGGCTGACTGCTAAACGAAATCGCAGGTCGGTATGCTCGTCCCTCCAGTCGAAACCTCTCACGCCCGCTCCGCTCAAGACGCAAAGGACGCCGAAGGAAAACAAACAAAACAAGCCAGAACGCAATTTCTAAGAAACGGCTCCCGCATGCCTACTTTCCACTTTCTCTCTTCAACTCTCTAGAGCCATCAGCTCTCCGCTTCTTTGCGTGAGACATTTTGTGTTCGATGAGCGCGCACCATAAACAAGAATAAGAAGTTGCTCTACCCTCTCCACCGTCTGGCGGGCGGTGGCTACGAAATTCTAAAAGCAACGAAAATCTACGGACGGACTTAGCCGCTCAGATATTATTGGGCCAACCGATCTCGAAAGCGCTTCGCGACCTCCTTCGGCTCGCTCGACCGCCAAATAGCATGGCTGACCGCCACACGCCGAATCCCCGTCGATAACACCTGATCCAAATTCTCAAGCTGAATCCCACCGATTGCATAAGCGGGTAAACCGGGTTCATTTTCCAGCAACCACTCTGCTGCTTGCTTCAAAAAAGCAATCCCAGAAAAACTCTCAAACTGTTTCGTCTGCGACACAAATGTCGGCCCACAACCGATGTAATCAACTCCCAAAGCCACCCCGCGCTGGACTTGATGCAAATCATGTGTTGAGTATCCAATCATCTGCCGAGGCTCCAAAATCCGCCTCGCCACCGATACCTCAAGGTCTTCCTGCCCAAGATGCACTGCCGTCGCTTGCACAGCTCGCGCGACATCCACACGATCATTCACCACTATCCTAGTTTGCTTAGCATCCACAACTTCCATCGCTCGCAATGTATAAGCAACTAACTGCTGTGTCGTACATTCCTTGTCTCGCACTTGAATCCACTGCACTCCCCCCTCCGAAATCGCTTGGATCCTCTCCGCAAAGATGTCGAGCGGCAAACGGCAGTCCACCAATACGTACAAAACCGCCCCCTGCAAAAAGTCCCTGTCCCTGCTTAAACCCAAAACCAAAGCCGCATTCAAGTCATAAACCTGATAACGCACTCTTTCGATCCCCATCGCCCCCTGAGGCAATACCACCTTGGCCCCCTCCTCTAACACACGCAACCCTTGCTCAACCCGAGACGCTGCAGCCTGAGCTATGGATACAAGCCCCTTCGGACGCTCAAACTCCGCCGGTGTCTTTACGTTGCACCCGACATCTCCCGCAGTGTCGCGCGAAGCCAGAAACACAGCAACATCTACGCCCCCGAGCGATTCTTGTAAACCGTGGCGTGCTTTTTTGTAGTTCGCTTGCAGCGAACCCAATCCTTGAAATCGAGCGATATCTTCTAGTGTCCTCAATCCTTCCATCACCCGATTTCGGTTCGCATCCATCATCCGCCAAACCACTCCCTGGTCTCCGGTATCTATCGGTTCAGCCATGTCCAATTCCCACTCTCCTACAACAAGAATACATATCTCACCACCCTGTGGATACCGTTACCGCTGAAACTCAAGGATCATTGACAAATAACTTCGCTTTTCCACAAATCCTAATTGAAGTGCAGTCGCCAAACTCTCAATCGCTCGCTCTGCCTCTCGAAGTGCAATCTCGTCGTGAACTACGCATTCTAACTCCGCGAAACTTCCCAATGACTCCACTTGATCCAAAGTCACATGCATCCCCGGATGAAATCCGTCCATCCCAAACACGCGCCGCGTCTTCCGCACAACAGCTACCGGCTCAAATCCCAAAGCCCCCCAAACGCGTTGCAGATCATCCTGCGTGCCGTCCGCAAGCGGAAACTCTATCTCCGGACGGATCTTCAATGCCCCCTCACTGCGAGGGCCTTTATAGGTGACATGCCATTGCCGATTCACACGCCGCATTCGCAGCGCTTCATCGGTTATTCGAAAATCGCGACAAGGATGTCGCAGATAATGATCTTCATGCTCCTCGGTTGTCTTCTCAATTGGCCCTAACTTCTGTAGCCGATCGAGAAACTCATCGACCCGATCCACTCGATACTTCCCCTCAATCTCAACCGGATACTGTAACCCACTGCGACTCATGATCGTTCCCCCTGCGTTAGAGTCTTCTCACTAGCCCGACAAGCACGATACGCACGTACGAACTGCTGCATCTTAGTCTTATCCTTGACACCCGGCTCGGATTCAATCCCAGAAGCCACATCAACACCCACAGGCATAACCATATTCAGTGCTTGTGTCACATTGTCAGGAGTCAGCCCTCCAGCCAACAGAAAGGGAACTCCCAAACTATCCACAATACCGGCACTCGATTCCGCCGAAGCACCCGTAACACGCCGTGGAAAAAACGACACAGGTCGCGGAGTGAGCAACTCCCAAGCGACCCGCTTGCCGGTCCCACCCTTGTGAATCGGATCATAAGCATCGATCAATAATCCACTCACAGGGGATGCTTCGGCATACACTAAATCGCTCCACTCAACGATCAAAGCATCATCAATACTGCCACGATAAGGCAACGCTCGCCAAATCGGTATATCCACCCAACCATCTAGCTGGCGTGCTCGATCGATCCAACTCGGATCTTCGTCACCATGCAACTGGATGCCATGCAGCGAACATTGCTGAACCGTCGCAAGCACTTCCTCAGGACTGGCATCTACAAAAACTCCAATGAAACACGCCGAAGACGTCGAGCTGTCACCCACCCCACGAGCTTGCAAGAATGGCTCTAGCAAGCGAACGGCATCCGGAGGATTCACGTACCGCTTGCTTTTCGGATAGAAGTTGATTCCGAGGGTGCGAACCCCTAAATCCAACGCCACGCGAATATCTTCTTTGCGTGTGAAACCGCAAAACTTGATCTCCGGCAAAGGGGCTTTCATCATGATTCCTCACGCACATTCATGGCAAGTAACCATTCGCTTGGACTTTGTGTCCCCTTACAAGACAACTCAAGAACACCGAGTTCGGTGATGCGACTGTGGAACTGTACCGGCACTACTTGCCCCACTCCACTTTCGCTCAGCGTAACCTCTAAAGGGGCCACTTCCTGCAATTCACCTTCATCCCACTGCTTGAGCAACGTACCGGGCACATCGGACTTCCGCAGTGTGCTTGAGAAGAATCGGAATCGAGCTCGCTGCCCCACTTTTAAACCCATCGGTCGGCTTGGCACGTTACTCTGTGTCCCTTCTTCCATCCCTTGCGAAGCAACACAGAGTGCATGTAGCGGACGTGGAATACCTGGGATTGCGGGACCGGAACTTTCAACTCCGATGTAATAACTTCGCGACAACCCACCTCGTATCCGAACACCACCATGCAAGCGAGACCAAGCGTAGTAGGTAGCACCGCAAGCGACGGCTTGGTCTAAATCCTCAACCCCTCCAAGTACACTGGGAGGTTGCTTATCTTCCCGCCAGCTCGCCATTGTTTCAAGGATTCGTGCGCGGAATGGATCTGCATTAAATACCCCACCGTTGAACAACAGGTGCGTCACACGACTTGCACCATTCGTCGATTGCGATTCTTCAGAATGATCCTGCAAAAACGCAGCTATGTGACGTGTAATCGCCGAATCGCTCGCATAGGGCAGCCCCAACTCCTGAAAGCCGCTTGTCCCTTCATCGGTGGGGCGCTCGGTGGCTGCAACGATTGGAAAGAAGCCATCGACCAGCGCTTCGATCACCGCAGCACGATCCAAGTTCGCGGTCACCGTCCCACCGATCAATTTACTACCGCGTCCTAGAACGGTTAGTGGAAACGCGTCTGGTGCGGCTGGTCCAAGCAACTTTTCTTTCGCGGTACGACAGCTATGCCATAATGAGAGGGACTGCCAAGCGTTCAGCGAGATTCCTTTTTGCGAGAACAGACCGCTTGCGACGTGGGCGAGAGCCAAATCCATGTTATCGCCACCAACGAGCAAATGGTTGCCAACCGCAAGACGATTGAGGATCAGTTCACCCTGTTCTGCTTCCACGCGAACGAGGGTCAAGTCCGTAGTGCCACCCCCGACGTCGCAGACTAAAAGCGTATCACCTTCCTTAAGGCTTTTACGCCAGTCTTTGTTGTGGGCATGAACCCAGTTATACAAAGCCGCTTGCGGTTCTTCCAGAAAGACGAAATCCGGAGGGAAGCCTGCCGCCGCCGCAGCTTGGCGAGTCCATTCCCGCGCGGTCGCGTCGAAGGAAGCAGGAACGGTTAAGACAACCGATTGCGACGAAAACGGATCTTCGGGAAAACGACGATTCCAAGTATCCACAAGATGTTTCAGATAAGCCGTGCTCGCCTCGACGGGCGAAACCTTGGTATCGATATCCGAGTCCCAAGGAAGGATTTGATCGGAACGATCAACGTTTGCATTACAAAGCCAGCTTTTCGCTGCAACAACAACCCGTTCAGGTTGTTCAGCAGATATCCGCCGAGCATATTCCCCGGCAGTCCCCTGACCAGAGGACAAACCCGGAACTTCGAAAGCCTCATCGGGATGAGGGGGCAGATAAAGAAATGAAGCTAACGACAAACGGTTTTCAACCGACCCAGGTTCCATAATCTGTGGAACCGGAAGGACCCCGATCATCGCTTCTTCTTCATCGAGAGGAGCAAAGGCCAAAACGCAGTTGGTCGTCCCTAAATCAACACCAATACAAAATCTTGCTGTCATAAGTTGAACTGCATGGTCCCCAAAAGCATCACAACCCTTATATCAAACTGCCTAGTATACTCTTCCCCCTACAAATCGAGAAGGAACACCGCCACAGGGCCTAACATTGCTGCGGATCCAATGATTGGGTAGGCGGGGGGCTTGCTAGCCCCCAACCCCCCACCGAACCGTACGGG
>CAZACJ010000146.1:0-7351 GCA_964483385.1 uncultured Pirellula sp.
TCACGCAGTTTCGCGCCTAGCGCCCGCAACAATAACGCCCTATTCAGACTCGGTTTCCCTATGGCTACGGCCCGTAGAGCCTTAACCCGCTGCAAACGCTAACTCGCCGGATCATTTTGCAAAAGGCACGCCGTCACACTTCTTATAGTGCTCCGACCGCTTGTAAGCACACGGTTTCAGGTTCACGTTCCTCCCCTAACAGGGGTTCTTCTCACCTTTCCATCGCTGTACTTAGTTTACTATTGGTCATTGAGGAGTATTTAGCCTTACGGGATGGTCCCCGTAGATTCAGACCACGTTTCACGTGCATGGTCCTACTCAGGTACCATTCGGGAGGCGCTCAACTTTCGCTTACCGGACTGTCACCGTCTATGGTCAGTCTTTCCAAACTGTTCAGCTAGCTGCCGCTTTGTAACTCCCATATGAATGGCCCTACAACCCCGAAGAGGAAACCCCCTCGGTTTGGGCTCTTCCGCTTTCGCTCGCCGCTACTTACGGAATCGATTTTTCTTTCTTTTCCACCAGGTACTTAGATGTTTCACTTCCCTGGGTTGGCCACTTGTACCTATGGATTCAGTACAAGCTAATTCGAGCATCTCGGGATCATCACCTGTTTGTCGATTCCCCCAAGCTTATCGCAGACTTCCACGCTCTTCATCGCCTCTCAATGCCAAGGCATCCCCCGTGCGCCCTTAGTAACTTGACCATCGGAATCTCAACCTCAAACCTAATCCTCACTCTTGCGAGCTCGCATCAGATTCATTGCTGACCTCCAATTCGCTTCTCTATTCACGCTCGTTCGAATCGGTCAGAACCCTCGGCTACACCCCAGTACTTAAACCAGAACTTCACCGAAGTATCACAGAACCGGATTCAAACATTGTAGTTGCACACGTGACCTCTTTCGAAATCAGCATGCTTCTAGATGCCATCTACCAATCCAACCAAATTGTCAAAGATCAAAGTTTTCGCTGGCTTTCCACCACTCGAGTCTTATCACTCTCGCGGTTTCCTGTTCAGCGGGGTCGGAATTCTATGCCACCGACTCGGCTTCGTCAATCGCAAATTTTTGCTTTCGACGTTTTGTTGTCAGGTCGTCTTCCGCTCACCTTCGCACCGCCGCTTTCGCCAGCTGTCGTGCTCCCGTGAGCCTCGTCCAACCCAACTCGCTACTGGCTTCTTCGTGCCCGTCGATTACTCGACTTCGACGACTCAAGCTTTCGCTTTTCCTGTCCGTTCGCTTTCGCGTTCGGTCAGGGGAGGAGAATGATCCAGATTTTCGCGTTGGCCGCAAGGCCCATTTTCGAAATTCTTTTGGGTTGTTACCCGGTGACCATCTTCCAGTGGAGGTGAAGGGACTTGAACCCATGACCCTCTGCTTGCAAAGCAGATGCTCTCCCAACTGAGCTACACCCCCGAACTGTTTGTCACGTCGTTCGCTTGTTCGCGAGTCGATTCAAGTTTCCTTGATTCAACGCCTCGCAACAAACTCCGACGTGTTTGGTTTTCGAGTCCGCATTCTAAGCAACCTTCGGCTACTTGTCGAATGCTTTTTCGAACACCTCCAACTACTTCGCCATCCAATGCGCCCGCGTGGATTCGAACCACGGACCTCGTCGTTATCAGCGACGCGCTCTAACCAACTGAGCTACGGGCGCGAAGCCCATTTCGTTCAACCGTCGCGGTCCCAAAATGGACGGGCAAGTGTATCGATTCGTTCCCTTCTGTCAAACGGAATTTTGAAATCGGTTTCACTACCCATTCGATGGCCCGCCAGTGATCGTCCAACCAGCCGGTTGGACTTCAGTAATTCACTCAGATTTTCCTAGGTTTCCACCACGGTCTTCCCTGTTAAATACCCGTACCCGACTTGAAAATCCTCCTACAAGGACTTCGCCACCGGGGTGCGATAAGCCGCAATTGCTGGGAGAATTCCCGCAAGTGTCCCAACGAGAACGAGTCCCGGGACGATCCACCATTCCCATTGAGACTGTACGGCAAACCAGTCGATCCGGACTCCCGTGGTCGGCATCGTCCAAGGGTTGCTCAAAGGACCCAGAGCATGCCCGACTACCCAGCCAACCAGTCCTCCGGCGATCGCAATCAGTAGAGATTCAAGCAGGATGATGGCGGTGATGTGGTCCCGCGAAGCCCCCAAAGCTCGCATCACGGCGATGTCTTTTTTCCGCTCATTCATGCTGTTGTAAATGCTTACCAAGATGCTGATCGCACTGACGATGACAACCAAGCTGGTCAGCGCAAGCAACGCCCAGCGTAGCGGACGCACGAAAACCCCCAGCAATCCCTCAATCTGCGCGATCGGGGAAACGGCCTGGGCAAACTTGGTCTTGTTGACTTGCTTCTCTAATCCGATCGCCGCAAATCCATTGGGTTTAAGCAAAATCGCGGTGACCTCTCGTTTCTCGATCGGCAAGCGTGCTCTGGATTTCGCCCCTTCTCTTGTCGGTCCGACCGCCGTGCCTGTTTTTTCTAACCCGGATTCTTCGTCCCGATCCGGCGCAACGTGCCCTTCGAGCAAGTAAAACCCCTCGATGTTTACAAAAGCCCCCCGGTCGTTTGGGGTTCCGGTCGGAGCAAGAATTCCTACAACGCGGAACCCTTGTCCGTGCGACTCTCCCCCTTCCGCACCATGCGAGGCGAATATTTCGTCCCCGATTTTTAATCCAAGCGTGGTTGCGACTTGCGAGCCGACGACTCCTTCGAAGTACCCATTCTCTTCAGAGTAGTCAACGAAATTTCTTCCTTGTGAGAAAGCGTAATCCTGGTCGTTGCGATCCCCGTGCTTGAGCAATTCAAAGTACGCGGGTGTTGTCGCTACGCAGCGAAACTGATCGACATAGTCACCCATGCACAGCGGGATGGCAAAACCACCTTTCATCAAAAATGAGTACAAACCCGCCCGCTGCGGCTCTTTGAGTACCCCTCCGATTCTCGCAAGCTCCTCTTGCCGCCCCTCGCCCGGCAAATATTCCATGTAGTAGGAGTATGGGATGTTTTCAACTGGTTTGCTCAAGAAAAACACGGTGTTAAAGACCAACTGCAACGGGCTGCCTTTCGCGCCGATGATCAAGTTGTAGCCGACGTTGCTCGTCCTCTCGAGGGACTTTTCTATCACTCCAGAAATGGTCAGAACCAACACCACCAAAGCAACGCCCAGTGCCATGGATAGAGCGGTAAGGAACGAGGCTAATTTGCGATACCAGAGATTTCGCAAGGCGATGGCTAGTAGATTCATTGTGCACTTTCCAAGCTCAGGGTGTGACCTGCACTCTTCGGGGCTGCTGCTCGATTGATGTTTTCTAATCGCTCCACGCGCGAAAACCGCTTTGCAACCGCATCGGAGTGAGTCACCAAAAGCAACGCGACGGATTCTTCGCGGCAAGTCTCCGCGATCAATTCGATGATTCGGTCTTGGTTCGCCGGGTCAACATTCGCGGTCGGTTCGTCGGCCAGAAGCAAGATGGGCCGATTGGCAAGCGCCCTGGCGACTGAAACGCGTTGTTGTTGCCCTACAGATAATTGACTCGGCAAGTAGTGCATGCGTTGTTCAAGCCCAACGCGACGAAGCAGTTCTGTGGCGCGCTCGGATTCGATTTTTTTGCCGCCGAAAGTCATTCCCAACCGGACATTTTCGAGCGCGGTAAAGGCGGGCAAGAGGTTGAATGTCTGGAAGACGTACCCCATTTTTGCCGCTCGGATTCTGTCGCGTCGGGCTTCGGAAAACCCGGTCAGCTCGACTCCTTCAAGTTGAATCGATCCGCTATCGGCGGGAACCAACCCAGAAATCACGTGCAGAAACGTGGTTTTTCCCCCGCCGCTCTCTCCGCGCAAAACGACTTGTTCACTGCGATCCATTGAGAAATGGGGGACATCAAGAATGGTCATTCTTCCCCCAGAAGGATCCGCGTAGGACTTTTTCAAGTCCTTGATGAGCAGCAGTTTTCCCGAGGGATTTGAAGCTGGATCTTTTGGATTCGTTGTGAGCATTTACACCGTTTTCCGTTCCTGATTTGCTTGTAGGTTCCATTTGCTTTTGGAGCCTGTAGGGCGTGCTCCTTGATCGTGCGCCTTAACGCCGTTGCTTGTTTTTCATCGCTCGGTCGATTTCACGCCTTGCATCCGCTTTTTTGAGCACTTCTCGTTTGTCATGCAATTTTCGGCCTTTGCACAATGCGATCACACATTTGGCGACCGAGCGGTCTGTGAAGTACACCCGCAGCGGGATCAGCGTCAGCCCCCGTTCTTTTGCCCGGCCGGCAAATCGATCGAGTTCGCGTCGGTGCAAAAGTAGTTTTCGCATCCGCTTGGTTGGATGGTTCCAAATGGTGGCTTGTCGATACTCATCGATTTCACAATCCACCAGCCAAAGTTCCCCGTCTTTGAACCGTGCGTAGGCCTCTTCGATGCTGCAGCGGCCGTTCCGCAAGCTTTTCACTTCGCTGCCGTGAAGGACTATGCCGCACTCGACGGAGTCAAGGATTTCATAGTTGTGTTTGGCGCGGCGATTTTCAGCAATGCTCTTGAAGGTCACGCCGGGGGACGAAGACCCCTTGGCGGCAGTGGGCTTGGCTGCCGCGGTGGGTTTAGTCCCGGAAGCGTTTTTCCCTGGGGCGTTTTTCCCTGGGGCCGCTTTTTTGGCGTTTTGCGGCGAAGTGGGTTGCGGTCGTTTCTTGTTCAAGCGTCGGTCCGGTGTTCAGGCTAGAAGTTTGGCATTTCGAATACGGAAAAAGTTGCGTTCTCGTCGTCTGACTGTGGGTAAAGCAACGGGAGCAGTGGTGGGGATTGTCCCCGGATGCGTCTATCGATCAATACGTATCGAAAACGATAGTGTTGATGCAGTTCGGAAATTTTCTCGGTGGACCAAGGCTGCAGTTTGCGATCGGAATCTGTCGGGTAGACTTCGTTCAGTCGCCGGGCCCACTCGACGACCGAAGCTGCGTCTTGAGGCATGTCCTTCCAAGCGGCGACTTCGGCCCGTCCGGTATGCCATTTGAAGGTTTGTTGGTTGCGCGGGGTGAGCCAAAGTTCGCCAGGCTCCGTTTTCTCCCGGATAAACTGACAAACTGCAAGCCAGTCGCGAAGTTCGGCTTCTTGCTCCTCCCGAGAATCAGAGCGATTGAGCAATCTCGCTTTTTCCCCAGAACCGACCCACTCCTGGCGATGCCATGCGACTTGTTGAAGCACCAATGCGCTGCCGACGGCGATCAGCGAGAGGAATGCAATGCGTTTCCCAGTTGCGGAAGTGATGCTGGTGGCGAGCCAGATGGCAAGAGCCATCGCAGCCATTGGCATCGCCACGTCGTTCCAACGGAACCAGTAGTATTTGAGAATTTTTGCGACTACTTCGCGGCTCAAGCCACCGCCGCCGAAATCGATGGCGCAAGCGATGCTGGCGATGCTGATCGCGAAGAGTGCGTGTCCAAGGATCCACTTGAGTCCGATCGGTCTTCGGTCCAATAGTTGGTTTTTTGTTACCGGCAGTTTTCGTGCGGTCGCGTTTGTTCTATTGGGGGGCGAATTGAAAGATGGCAGGAACCGCGAAATCTTGAAAAATCCGAGCAGTCCGCCGCTTGCGGCCAAGATCACGGTGATCCCGAAGAGAATCAAAAACGCTTGCCAACGCGCCGCGGTGAACATGCTTGGAGCCAAATGGTGTCCGAGCCGGCTGTAGACTTGAATCAATGCCGCCTGGGTAGTCACCACCGTGGGAGTTCCCCAGTCGATGATGACTGCAGGAACAACGCCGACGACCAATCCAGCGGTGCTTAGGAGAATGCCCCAACCGTGTTTGAGCCACCAGTCGATCGCGATTGTGCTCCAAGAGTTCTTCGGGCGTCCATCGCGGGCTTCCAAAGCTGCGCTGACGCAGATCGAACCGAGCATGACCCAGATGCCAGTAACAACGTGGAAAGCACAAGCGCCGCCTAGGCACATCCAAGCGATTGTGCGGTGTTCGCGAAAAAAGAACCCGAAGGCGAAGAATATCAACGCGTAGGCCGCTACTTTGGCTTCGGCTCCCCCGGCGACCCATTCTCCAGCTAAGTGTCCCCAGGACATTCCCGCAAGCCAGAGTGTGGCAGAGAAGGTGGCGATCAAGCCAATTTTGGGATGTGAAGGGAGTTGGATTTCGGTTCGCAAAGCTGAATGTGGGTCACGAGGATTCCCCCAGAATCCGTGCATCATCCAAGTCCAGCCGAGGGCCAGCGATCCCCAGAGGATGAAGCGAGCGATCCAGACGGCGGTAGGGAGAGGGACGATTTTCGTTAGTAGTCCAAAGCTAGCGTAGAAGAGCCAGTGAGCGTTTCCCGAGTCGATGAAGATATCGCCGGGGGCGTAGCTAGAGTCCCAGAAATGCTTGGCTTTTGTCCAGTAATGCGGTTCGTTCACTGCTGGGATAGGTTCCGCAGCGAAGAGGAAAAGGACCAGAAAGACGCCTAAGGCATCGAGCCAAAAATTCTGCCCCCAGTTGCGGGAGGCAAGGGATGGTTGGGGGGTGAGGGTAGTGTTGGAGCGGGCAGAGGCGGGGCTGGGGCGACTATCCGACAAACTGGATTGAGAGAAATTCATCGGTAGGTGCGTGTGAGGGATATGGGGACGTTAACGGTTAGGTAAACCGTAAGCTCGCAGCAAGAATTTTTCAAAAATTCAGCTTGACAATGTTCGGTTTTTCTTGACTACGGGGGGTGTGGATTTAGAGTTGAATGATTCTGTGGAAGCGAAAGGCGATTGGGATTACACGATTTGCAACGTTGATTGTAGCGACAAAACGCGTGAGGGAAGCGGATTGACCGGGCAAGCCCGGCCCGCCCCCGATCACGGAATTGAAAAAGACGGAATGCCTGAGTAAGGAATGCCTGAGTAAGGAATGACGGACAGTAAGGAAAGCCAGACCAGGAATGGAGGATAGGAAGTCATGTTAGTATTGTCTCGAAAAAAGAACGAAAGCATCGTCATCAACAACGAGATCACTATTGTCGTCGTTGAGATACGGGGCGACAAGGTGCGCTTGGGGGTAGAAGCACCAAAGGAGGTGCCGGTGCATCGGCGAGAGATTTACGATGCGATTCTGCGAGCTTGCGAAGAGGGTGAAAGTGCTTCGGAGCCTTCGCAATCGTCTTCGAATGAACCAGCTCCAGAGGAGTCCAAGTAGTCCGTTTGCGTAGAAGGAATCTTTTTCGCGGATGGAACGATTCTCGAATTCGGCTTGACACCGCGTAATGGCATCGTACACTTTCCCATCCCAAATGACCGGCCCCGTCGTCTAGAGGCCTAGGACATCGCCCTTTCACGGCGGTAACACGGGTTCGACTCCCGTCGGGGTCACTTGGAT
>CAZACJ010000147.1:0-7301 GCA_964483385.1 uncultured Pirellula sp.
GAGAAGGCTCGCCTTCAACAGCAGATCATTGATCGCGTCGGTGAGATTAAGGGATTCGTAAGAACTGTGATGGATCGCGCGAATGACGCCATGAAAAAAGGGGACAAGGAAACCGCAGAACGATATCTTAAGGCCGTTCATCGCCTCGGTCGCCAATTACGCGACTCCGACACCTTGACTATGTTCCAGCAGTTTGGCAAGGCCTTGGCTGAAATGAAACTCTCCGAATAGATCTTGCGATAAGAGAAGTTGATTTCCAGGTGCAAGAAACGCGTTGTCGATGGTACTACTTAAACGGAAATGACATAACAGTTCGAAGAGGATCCAGTTTCATGGCTTCTGATTATTCCCTATTCAACACGATTCTCATTTGGGTCTATTGGGGACTTTTGGTTTGCATTCCGCTTTTCGTGTTTCTCGGGGTCGTACAACTCCTGGTTGCGATTATCCAGTGGCGTTCCGAGAAACGGATTGGTCGACTGAAACGCGCTGGCGTATTTTTCGTGTTTGCGGCATTGATGCCTGTTGCCATTTTCGGGTTGTGGAGAGGTATCTTGCGCCCGTCCATGGCGGCAGAATTGATGGCGCGAAGTCAAAAGAGAATCGCGGACGCATCGGATCTTCAGGTTGGCACTCAGGTAAACGACTTCCATAAGAAGCTTGCTAGCTTGGGCTTTCCTTCGGATCGACCGAAAATCACGGTACTCAATTTTTTCGCAACTTGGTGCGGTCCATGTTTGACCGAGTTGCCACATCTTCAGCGAGTTGCCGACAGATTCGCAGGCGAAAAGGACGTTGTTTTCGTGGTAGTAGGTCGGGAAGAATCGCAGGAAACTCTCGATGAATTTGCTTCGAAGAACGGATATCGCATGCCATTTGTCGCGGACAAAGAAGAAAGTCTATATCGCGAGTTCGCCAAAACGATCATCCCACGAACCTATGTGATCGACCAAACTGGAACGATCCAATTCGAAATCATCGGATTTGACCAGGAGAAACTCACGGAACTCCACGCTAAAATCATTGAGTTTGTCGACGAACTAACTGAAGAGAACTTCGAAGAGCCCGCAAAAAAGGTCGTTCAACTCAACGTCGGAGATCGCTTTCCGTCGATCAAGTCGGCCACTCTTGATGGCATGCAAGTTACGGTGGGGCCAGAACTCTACGGCAAAAAAGCCACACTTGTAGTTTTTTGGTCCACTTGGTGTAAATTCTGCCTGATCGATTTGCCGCACGAAGTCGAATTGGCCAATCGTTACGAAAGTAGTGGGCTGCGAGTTTTAGGCGTCAATGCGGACGACGATTTAGAGACAGCCAAGCGTGCAGTAGTCGACCAATCGATTCCCTGGCTCAACTTGTACGAAGGAAAAGAGAAGTCGATTTCGAACCAACTGGCGATCACATCGTGGCCTGCACTTTTTTTGTTGGATAGTGATGGAACGATCGTCGCGACCACCGATATGCTTCGCAGGACAAGCCTGGCGACAATGCCCGATGGTTCGGTTCAAAGTGTTTACAAGCTTGATACCTATATCAAGAATTTACTTGAGGCCAACGACAGATAGTCGCAAGCGTGACATTCGTGCATGGTGACACCACTCGCAATGGGGGATTCGAACTGATGACAAAATCACTCTTACGCTTTAGGCTCTCGACACTCCTTATTGTGGTCTGTCTCGTCGCGGTTTGCTGTGCATGGTACGTCAATCAGGTCTCGGGGCAGCCCGCGCAGAAGATTATGCATGTCGGAGGATCCCTTGCTATGTCTCCGACAATCACTCGCGAATACTTGGTTGTCGATGTAAACGCCTACCGGCATTCGAAGCCGGAACGATGGCATGTAGTCGTTATGAATCCCAAGAAACGACCTGACGGATCGACTGTCGCCGAAGTGCTTCGAGTGGTTGGTTTGCCTGGCGAGACAGTCACGTTCGCGGTTGGCAATGTCATGATCAACGGTCAAGCACTAACGCCGCCTGAGCGACTACAGAAGATAAAATTCCATAGCAACTTGCCCGACGTCGAATCCGCTGAGCACCCATATACCGTCCCGGATGGACACTATTATCTGCTTGGCGATAATCCGGATAAGGCCAAGGATAGCCGAGTTTTGGGTGCATTTCCCACGACGGACATCCGTGGTCTGGTTCCAAGCCGATGATGAGTTTCGGACTGGCTATGACAAATTGAGATGATACTTTACTTGCATAATACTTTTGAGGGCGAGTCGAATGGAGATTTGTGTATTCGAGGTAGATTGGAAAGTCTTTGAGGCAACGTTTCCAAAGCCAGGCGACTGGATGGAAGTGTGTGATTCCCAAGTTGATTTTGATGCTTTCGACTTCAACATGGAATGCGCCAGTATCTACGGTAGATTGCGCAACAACTTGGACGAAGTCACCGTTCTTGCGCTAGATCAGCTTTTCACGGTGGTATGTATCAACGGGGTTCCGAAGAAATGGAATCAATCGACGCTTTACAAACCCGTCGTCAAGTATGACAAGGATCAGTTTCAGTTTGGGTGCGATGGTCCGTTGATACCACGATCAAGCCCAGAGCAAGTATCTCAAATATTGGATGCGTTCGCTGCGATGCCTAAAGGCAAACTAGACGAGGGGCTTAAGGTCAACTGGGCAAAAGCAAAGTCTGAGATGTTTGAGAGCCCAAAGGAGTATGCATCCTATATCAAGAACTGGATCAAGGTCCTCAAGGCAATCAAGAAAGCACGTAAAGGTCTTGCAATCGATATCTTGACGTAGTTCATGCGTTCGCTGGCGCAAATTGCGTATCAGTTGCCGGCTTCGTTAGACTTTTCCAGGATGTGTTTCGCGATGTTCTAGAGAAGATGGGCCATCGATTTCAAAAGTGCTTGACGAAACCTGGAGATGTTAGAAACGCAGAATTCTGGACGCAAAATCCGCGATCTTCTGATAGATCAACCACCTGGACGTTACTTCATTGCGAACAACTCGCGACATCCAATGAGAACAGCAATGAAGCCTCTCCCTTCGAATGACGAGTCCATCCACTATCGCAAGAGCCCCGTTCTTTACGCATTTCTCTTCTTTGGATTGACTTTTCTACTGACAATGATGGGCCAGGTAACTCAAGCCTATGCATCAAAGAACTTTCCTCTAATGACTTGGTTGCCGTACGCTCAATTCGTTGTTGGGACGCCACCAAGTATCGCTGGGCTCTTGCTTCTTATACTGATTTACCGTTGGCAGGGGCTGTCGTGGCTGTTGACTCAATTCAATCCAGCCAAGATTTGCTGGATTTGGTTTGTCCTCGCAGGCTTTATCATCGCGCCATTTGAATGGACCAAGTCTGTGGTTGTCGTAATCTCGCTAGCAATTCTCGTCTCAAGTGATATTCGGCATAGGGTTATACGCATGCTGGACTGGCGACCATATGGATGGGCCCTCGTTTGGTTTCCGCTGTGCATCGCGATGCCAGTCGCGGTTGAATGTCTCGTGATGTTGATTTCGGGAACATTTTCTGAAAGTGTTACCATGTTCGACAGCAAATCGCTTGTTGGCTACGTGCGTGCAAGCTTGTTGGGGGGGCTAATGGGGGCTGGGATATTTGAAGAGATCGGCTGGCGTGGCTTTGCTTTGCCGCACCTCCAGCGCCGATTTAAACCGCTTTTCAGCAGTTTGATCGTAGGTGCAGCGTGGGGACTATGGCATTTCCCTAATTACATCTATCGCACACCCTTGCCTTGGTCCGAGATCGCTATCTACATGTGGACTGTTATTGCGCTCTCGATAGTCTTTACATGGATTTACAACCTAACTGGTGGTAGTCTGTTGGCGTGTATCTGTTTGCATGGCGGAATTAACGCACAGCCCTCGCTAATCGCCTGGCCAGAAGAGTGGTGGAGTACTCAAGAAGCTACGATATGGATTCCCTTAATACGAGGCTCTATCTACTGGATAGTAGCGATAATTATGTTCCTTGGATTTCGCCGAGTCATCCCAAGCCCGGCGACGAATTTTTGGCAGAATCACATTCCGGTGCCAAGTCGAGACGTGGTAGGTGATTAGAGTATGGATCTTGAGCGAGACCTACCCATCAGTACCGTTCCTTCATTCAGAACAACTTCGTTGAAAGTCCCCCCCTGGGTAAATGCGGAGTGCAGTTAGCCTCTGCAGATAGAGAGCTGTGTGATGAACTCCAATTTCCATAAGCTGTGAAAGAAAAAGTAGCCATACTGCGGTTACACAGGCGAAGGCGAACCACCAGATGCGATGACCGCTCGTTCTGGCGATGATCGTAAACACTACTGCGACGAAAAACACCGGAACGACCAGGGAACTAGCGATCCCTAAGACCGAATCGGCCAAGAGCAAGGCTATCGGGAGCGACGCATGTCCGACAACAACCGCGAGAGCGGCACGTCGAAGAACTCGGTAGATCGACTTCATGGCTTATTCTCGTGGCAAAACTCTTTGCATTCAACGTCAGGGAATACTGCTCATGTAGCTGCTATTCGATGCTTCTTTTGCAAATAGAAACCGTCGTTTCGCAATTCTTGCACGAAGCAACCGCCTCATTTCGACTCCCCGTTTGGCTTGATTTCGAAAAAATTGGTGCGGTCGGTGCAAGGATTTGACGGTGCAAGTTACTTTAAGTCACAAGCTTAACAACACCATTCGCGGATTAAGAAACACTCCGTTAAACCGGACTTAGTTGCTTGACGTTTCGAAATTCCATTTTCTCAGTCAATTACTTAGGGTACTTACCATGCTTCGACTTGTTGCTTTGACTGCTCTCGTTTTGTGTCTAGTGACAAATTCTCGTGTCGAGGCTCAAGAGGCCCCTTTAGATGTGCATACGCCAACCCAGGACCTCCAGGTGCATATCACCCAAATGGAGGTTCAGACGCAGTTGTCCAAACTTAAGGGGCTATTTGAAAAGATTGCCAAGGCTGAGTTGGAACTTGCGACGGTGGTTGGTGAAACTTCTCCAGAGCAGCTCGGCAACTTCGTCGAAAAAAAGGAGAAGCTGATCGAGAGCCTAAGAGTCGAATCCGGCAAAACTCAAGAGCGAATCTATCAATCAGCAAAAGCGATACCTCAAGGCTATTCGCTGCAACTCAACAGCAGCGCGAATCAGTCCCTCAGTCCTGACCAGGCGGCACAGAAACTACATACTTACTCGCTCAAGAATTCCGCATCTACGCCTGAGAAGACTCCGGAAGTGTTGGCCGTAAATGTCGAGTTCACGCAAGCCAAACTGATCAGTGAACTTCTCTGGGGCGTAATGAGGACGGACGCCAATTCTGACGTCTCAACCGATGAACGCGCCAACCGGATTGTTCTTCGTGGCGAAAAGAAGTGGATCGAGAATGCTCGTAAGTTGATTGAAACGCTCGATAGGTCTGGCTCGCAGAACTTAAAAGCGGCTGAATCGAGATGAGTAAGTTCTGATCGAAGAACTATTGGCAAGAAAATGGGGGCAAGAAAATGCCTCACTAGAAGTTGAGTTGTTGAGATAACCATTCGAAAGTTGAATAGAGTTTCAAAAATGATTGTGAGTAAAAGACTTGGCCTTAAGGCCGCGACAGCAAGTTGGATTGCAACTTGCATGCTTTCTTCGTTGACGTCGTGCTGCTCGATAGCATACTGTCAGACCGATCCAAAAGGTGTTCCACTAACAAAAGAACAGCTAGCGAAGAATGAGGCTGAGTCAAAGCTGTGGCATGAGACGATGGAAAAAGTTAATGGCTTGGTAAAGGAGCAGAAATGGCGAGATGTTGAGCAACTAGCGAATGAGATGGCGAGCAAGTTCGGCAGCGAAGATGCGCTCATACAAGCAATGCTGTGGACCTCCATCAACGGTCAACGAAAGTCGCAGGGCCTTGCGCCTTTGATCAGGGAGACAATAGCCCCAGATACCAAGCGATCCATCATCACCTTGTATAGCTTGAAAGATCTGTTGCCAAAGTCGGAAGAAGACGTTCCCATCTTCGTGGATGTTCTGACTCAGTGTCTTTCCGCAGCTATCGAGTCGGGTGGAACGGAGAAATCTGAGTCGAAGATCGTTTATGATGCAGAAAACCAACGACTGGTGGTTGCAGGCTCCAAGCCTCAACACCAGCTTGTGGCAGCGATCCTAAAACGAGTTGACCAAAAAAAGAATGTGCAGCCTCAAGACGAACGAACCCAATCGGAAACACAACTGCAATCACTGCTTAAGCTCTACCCTAATGCAGATGCTAACAAGGATGGTTGGCTTACTCAGCAAGAAGTACGAGAGCTATTTCCTGATGCTGACGCCAATGTCGATGGCAAAGTCACGCCTGTCGAAGCCCGCAATTATCTTGCTAAGCAGAAGAACTGACTCTCTTGGCAAGAAGATGTGGGCATGAAAATGAAAACATCTTCTTGCCCCCATGTTCTTGCCGAATGAACCAAACAACTTTCCAAACCTTGAACGCATTATGCTTCCAAAAATTGAATGCTCAGACGAACTGCTTCTGGGGATCTTGAACCAGGATTCGGAGTGCTCAACCAAGTTAGGTTTGCAGCATCTCGACAACTGCGAACATTGCCAGGCGCGGATCGAAGAACTCGCAGCTAACGAGCAACAATGGACGCTCGCGCGGGAGGGGCTTTGCTCGCGCGTAGAGGGTGGACTGGAGATTGAGAGTCCGACGCGGAATATTCCGTTAGCCGAGTACTCCTCCGATTGGACGGACACAATGGCCAAACAACTTCTGCAGCCACCGTCACATCCCGAGATGTTAGGACGACTAGGCCGTTACGAAATCGAGAGGCTTGTTGGGTCAGGCGGTATGGGTGTTGTCTTCAAAGCCTACGATTCAGAACTTCATCGATCGGTTGCCATCAAGATGCTCGCGCCTTATTTATCGGGTAGTCGGTCAGCACGCGAGCGGTTCGCGCGCGAAGCTCGTGCGGCAGCCGCTATCGTAAATGACCACGTGGTACCAATTCACAACGTCGAAACGGAACATGCTACGCCTTACTTGGTGATGCAGTACATTGCTGGTGATTCGCTGCAAGCGAGGTTAGATCGCGATGGGCCACTAGATGTCTGTGAGATCCTGCGGATCGGGATGCAGGTTGCCACAGGTTTGGCGGCAGCGCATGCTCAAGGGCTAATTCATCGCGATGTCAAACCCTCGAATATCATGCTCGATGAGAATGTTGCTCGAGCCTTGCTGACCGATTTTGGGCTAGCTCGAACACAAGACGAGGCGTGTTTAACTCGCAGCGGATTCCATCCGGGGACACCTCATTACATGTCACCCGAACAAGTTCGTGGCGAAGAGCTCG
>CAZACJ010000148.1:0-7251 GCA_964483385.1 uncultured Pirellula sp.
GTTTTGTTGAGAGCGATCCAGGGGCGGTGGTTTTAATCGGTGCTGTCGAGCTATGTACGCTTCATCAGCAGTACTCTGAGGATCCAGAGCAGATTGTCGCGAACGCATTGTTTGCAGACGGTGCCGCGTGTGCGATCCTTGCGAATCAAACAGATATTTCTCCCAGGTGGCGAGTTGCATCTTCGTTTTCGTTGCAAGTCGCGGATTCGCAGGAATTGATGAGTTGGCGAATTGGGGACTACGGTTTTGAGATGACTTTATCGAGTCAGGTTCCTTTAAGAATCGCAAAAGATCTTCGTGCGCCGTTGTCGGCTTGGTTGTTAAGCGAAGGATTGTCGATCGACCAGGTGGACGACTGGGTTGTTCATCCTGGGGGCCCTCGCATTCTAGATAGCGTGACGGCTTCGTTGCAATTGCCACTGGATGCGTTAGAAGCATCTCGATATGTGTTGTCGAATCACGGAAACATGTCTTCGCCGACGGTGATGTTTATACTGCAGGAAGTCGATAGGCGAAGGGGTGCAACTACTTCGTCACGCATTTGTGTGCTACTTGGTTTTGGCCCTGGATTGCATGCTGAAGCGGTTTTATTAGTTAGGCCGTAGCAGTTAGCGCGATCGGTTGTGAAGTAGCGTTCACGGAAACTGAATCTGCAGGGATGACTCGAATGGCAACAGGCATCAAAACGTCGTTTGCATTGACGAGTTCGATATGGCTGCATCGTTCAAGTTCAAACCTGCGTGGATCTTCGCGGCAAAGGCACAGTGCCAAGATTGCGGTTGGGCTTATCATCTTAATGGGGCTGATGACACGTTCTGTGGTCAGGCCGTTCTTTCCACGGTACCGTAGCCGGATAACCCATTCGTCCGGATTGTGCATGGCGCGGGCAAGCAGGCGTGCGCTAGTAGGGTCGATTGGATTATTTCGAAGAGTCGCAGTCGTGGAGACGACTGGTTTGGTGTTGTTAGGAGTGATGGAAGCTGTCGCGATCATTGGTAATTCCATTGGTTTTCCAGGGTGTTGGTAAACGCTATCTTGTTGTCGTAGAGGAGTTATCGCGTTGACCAGTGACACCTTTGGTCACTCCCGAACCGGAATCTAAAGAAACTGGTAAAATATTTGGAAAATAGGTACCATGCTCGGGTTGTCCTGCGTGCCGGCATATCGATTGCGTTTCACTTTTAGTTGTAAAGGTTTTCCATGTTGCAATTAGCACGATTTTCGTTTGGTGTTGGCGATCGATTTGCACATCAAGCTTCCGCGCAACTCCGAGCCTTTGAGCAAATTCGCCGCGATGGAGTAGAGGTGGTGCCGGTATGGAACAAGTCCAACCGAGAGCATTCGTTTATTGGATCGGAGCCGTCGAGTGTGCGACGAGCTGCAGAGGAAGCGATTCTCAAATCGGGATGGGATTTGCCTTGGCACGTGGATGCGGACCACATTCGATTGGAAACGGTGGATCGGTTCTTAGATTTTTCGGATTTTTTCACGATCGACGTCGCGGATTCCATTGGCAAAGCACCTGATCCGGCTGACCTTGCAACCTTTCTAAAGAATCATTCTGAGTTGTTTGGCACTTTGCGCATTCCAGGGATTGAGGAAGCGATTCGGATCTCGGGGGATGGCATTGAAGAGATTGCCACGAAGTATTTGGCGGCGGCAAAAGAGGCAGGGCGGATTTATCGCCACATTGTGCAGGCGAAAGGAGCGAGCAACATCATCGCAGAAGTTTCAATGGATGAAACAGATGCTCCTCAAACACCTCAGGAGCTTCTTGTTATCCTCGCGGCGTTGAGCGACGAAGGCGTATCACTACAGACCATTGCACCGAAGTTTACAGGTCGATTCAACAAAGGAGTGGATTATGAAGGTGATTTGCTGCAATTCGAGAAGGAGTTCAATGAAGACTTATGTATTTTAGCGCATGCGAGCAAGACATATGGATTGCCCGACAATCTAAAGTTGAGTGTTCATAGCGGGAGTGACAAGTATTCGATCTATCCGATCATCAGGAAGGCGTTGAAGCAAACAGGAGCTGGGTTGCACATTAAGACGGCCGGCACGACTTGGCTTGAGGAACTAGTTGGATTGGCTGAATCTGGAGATGAGGGTGTGCAATGCGTTCGGTATCTCTACTGTAGAGCACTTGAGCAGATCGATGCATTGACTGGGCCGTATGCAAGTGTTATCGCGATTCGCTCTGATGGACTTCCTACGGCGGATCAAGTTGCTCAGTGGGATTCACAGAGATGGGCGAACACGATTCGGCATATCCCAGATCATCCGGAATTCAATCCCAACGTTCGGCAGTTGTTGCATGTGTCGTTTAAGTTAGCGGCAAAATTGGGGCGAGGGTATTTGGATCTACTCGAAAAGAACAGTGAGGTCATCGCAAGAAACGTTTATGAGAATCTCTATGATCGCCATATGCGACCATTGTTTCTTGGATGATCGGTTCCTATTACACGTCCAGTTCCTATTGTTCGTGGCGACCGCAGTTTGCTTGGTTCGGGTCTATGTCTAAAACCATCGAATGTGATTCTTCTATGGCCTATTGCTTGTGCTCGTGCGGAATTGCTCCTTTCAAGGTGCTTGTTCGTTGGTTTGTCTTCGTGAGTGTGTTTGTGCTGCTGCTTGATTTGGGGAACGCGATTGGGCAAACGCCTGAAGTTGTTGCAACGCGAGGTGAATTGGTCCCATTGCAATACAATCATCCAGGGCTTGTTGTCGACTTGGGTGTTGGTCTTTGGGCTTGGCCGCTCCCTTGGGATGTCGATTCAGACGGCGATTATGATTTGTTGGTTTCGTGTCCGGACAAACCATCGAATGGGATTTGGTATTTCGAGAATAGGTCCGGTGATACCGCGGCGAATCCGATGCCGGTGTTTGAGCCTGGCAGGCGAATAAGTGGCACGGTGCATTATGTGATGCCCAGTTATGTCGGTACTGAAATGCGGGTACTGAGCCCAGGTAAAGAGTATTTGAATTTTACCGAAACAGGAACGAAAGAGTTTCAAACATTAAGTGTACCAGCGAATTTCTATAAGCCTCAAGGGAACCAGACAAAGGGGCCCAAGGTACGGCATAATCAATGGCGGTATGCGGATTTTGATGGAGACGGGGTGGTTGACCTTTTAGTTGGTGTTGAAGATTGGAGTTTTTATGGTTGGGATGACGCTTGGGATTCGAATGGAAAATGGGTAGCAGGTCCGTTGCGGGGATTTGTTTATTGGTTTCGTGGTAAGGGTGGGACGCAATCCGGAGAGTTCGAAGCTCCGGTTCAATTGAAAATGGAGACTGGGGAAGCGTTAGAAACCTTTGGCTGTCCTTCTCCCAATCTTCATGATTGGGACGCTGATGGAGACTTGGATCTTCTTTGCGGCGAGTTCTTGGACGGGTTTACTTACTTCGAAAATGTCGGCAGTAGAGAAGCACCGCAATTTGCAACAGGTCGAAAAATCAACAATTCCCGGGGGGAGTTGCTGAAAATGGAGTTGCAGATGATTGTGCCTGTTGCATTTGATTGGGATCGAGATGGAGCGATGGATTTGATCGTCGGCGACGAGGACGGGCGAGTAGCCTTTATTCGCAATACAGGTCGAATTGACGAGAACCGCAATCCGCAGTTTGAGGATCCGAAGTACTTTCAGCAAATGGCCGATACTTTGAAGTGTGGTGCGCTTGCTACACCCGTGGGAGTTGATTGGGACCAAGACGGGGATGAGGATATCCTTTCAGGGAACACGGCCGGATACATCGAGTTTTTCGAGAACTTGTCGGGGCCAAAGGTAGTGAATCCACGATGGGCGCGTCCACGAAGGTTAGAAGTTGACGGGTCCATATTCCGGGTGATGGCCGGGCCGAATGGTAGTATTCAAGGGCCAGCGGAAGCCAAATGGGGATATACAACTTTTAGCGTTGCGGACTGGGATCACGATGGGCGCTTGGACATCGTTTTAAACAGTATTCTTGGCAAGGTGGTTTGGTTGCGAAATGTCGGAGAGTTGGGTGTACCGCGATTAGAGCGTCCCGTTGCAATCGAAGTCCAGTGGGAGGCTGAGCCTCCTAAGTTGGGTTGGGGTTGGTTAAAGCCGGTTGGTAAGGAACTGTTGACACAATGGAGAACAACTCCTGTAGTGGTGGATTTTAATGGAGATGGAATCAACGACTTAGTGATGCTCGATACGGAAGGTTATCTTGCATTTTTTGAGCGATACCATGACGATCGCAGGCTTTTCCTAAAGCCACCAGTACGGCGATTCGTTGATGAAAATGCTCAGCCTTTGCGATTAAACGATAAGAAAGCGGGTGGATCGGGGCGGCGCAAGCTTGCGGTTGTGGACTGGAACCAAGACGGAGCATTGGATTGGCTTTTCAATTCAAAGAATGCTGAGTTGGTTCTGCAGCAGCGGACTTCAACGAAGGATCGACAAGAAGGGGTGGGTGAAGAGCCATGGTCGTTTCGTGTGGTCGGACCACTTTCTGATCGCAACATAGAAGGGCACGATGTTAGCCCGACGACCATAGATCTGGACGGGGATGGGATACGCGAGTTTCTCGGCGGTGCCGAAGATGGACGGCTTTACTACATGGCACGGTAATTGGGCTCTCATGGAAATCCTTCGTTAGAAAATCAGGCTCTTGAGGTATTATTTAGGGTAAGAACCTTAGGATACCGACTCTTTTTGTACTCATAGGGGAACACCACTCTTCGTGATGGGCTTGCGCAGTGCAATTGTGCGGAAATATGAAGTGTTTGTGCGCCTAGAACTTTTCTTTCTACCTGCCAATGAATAAAGTTTCGCCTAGTGGAGAGTGCTCCGAGCATCATGTCTTGACGGCAATCGGACTGGGTTGACTTTGGATTCGGTAATTTGGGGGTAAAGATGGCTACTGCAGATCTAATCAGTATCTCATGTAAATGGGGGCTAGTCCCGTTTCGTCATTTCGGTATCGATATGGGAGACGGTACCGTAATCCACTTGGCGACCTTGCCCAAGGATTCTGGTTCCTCAGAGATGGTGTCGACTATGTATTCTCAGGCAGCGTCTTCGTCAAACAACTCTGAACCTTCGCAAACCATGATGGTTCAACGCGTTGATTGGGAGATTTTTTCTGAGGGGAAACCTGTCCGGATTGAACGCGTTCAGGATAGTTTGCCACCAGAGGAAGTCCTCAGGAATGCCGAGAATGCACTTGGTCAGACATACTACAATCTTGCTTTTGGAAACTGTGAACACTTTGCAAGAAAATGGAAAACGGGGAAGCACGAGAGCTATCAGACTGAGCGCTTGATTCGGGGTGCAGTTCGAGTAGGGCTCGCTGGTCTAGCCGCTTCTGCGAATCGCACGTTGCGTTCGGTCGCATTCGCAGGCATGCCTCGTGTAGCCACTTCTAGAGCGGCTGGTGCTGCATCCGTTGTTGCGGAACTTGCACGGCACACAGCTTATGCTGCTTCGAGACATGCCGAAATCGAACATCCAAAAGCCGAGAAAATCGGTCGGGGTGCCGGAGTTCTCTCCGCCGCCTTAACTGGACTTTTGACCCGAGGTCCTGCTGGTTGTATTTCCGCAACCGCACTCTATCTGACCATCGATGCAATGAGTCATTGTGCGGTAGCAAATCGACACGACTCGGTTAAGTATAGTTCTACGCAAGCACAGTCCAAAGAAGATCAGATCGCAGGCGAATCGACCGAGTGGTGAGTATTGCAGAAGCGTTTTGATCTCTTGCAGTGGTGATTGAATTCAGGGGCTTCGACATTTAGTTTGATTGACCTAATTCGACGAGGATGTCGTCTCCAAGCCCCATTTCATCAATTCGATTGCTACCGCAGCTGTAAAATCGACAGCCAGCCCTCGTTCTTTCATATCGGATTTTTGAGTTCGTAAATCGATCGACCGTCAGGTCCGATTGGTCTTCGGCGTTGAGTCCATCAAGTGATTCAGGGTAGAAGCCTTGTTCAAACCTTTTGCGAGATAACTCGAACCCGAGACGCAAATGTCTGTCCTTCTGTTCCAAATGCAGAAGTTCATCTTTCAGTTTAGTAGGTGGAATTGAGAGGGTTTCAATGAGCCATGGGAGCATAAGCTCTGTGAGTTCTTCAATCTTTAGATTCTTAACCGATCCCGGTGATTTCAAGAGTCGAATCGTCGACTCACTGCTACGATCTAGCATTTGATCGGCCTTCAGAGGCAGATTATTCACCTTGTCATTGGTAAGACTTTCAACAGATGCATCGTAGAATTTATTGATGCGGTCTCGCGCTAACTTCCAATCCAAACATTTCTGTATTTCTTCTAAGGGTACCTCTGTAAAGTCTCTTTCTAGCTCCATCGTTGCAAGCAATACGCGTAAATCTAATTTGCCGGTTGATAGCTTGCACAATGCATCCAACGCGGAGATTCGTTCTGCGATATCCACTTTTTCAGCCAATGGGAGCCGAGGAGGAGAAGCATCTAAATCCCTTTGATAGAGAGCCAATTTTCCTTCGGCTGGATTACTACGTAAAAATCCAAGGATCCCGTTGATCGCCAATTCTTCGAGTTTGGCACCAATGCGATGTTCGAGGATAGTTGGTCCTTGTTGTAACAACCGGCTCAGTCGATAAATCGCTAGGAGGTCCTGCCAAGCGTGGTCTCGCGACGTTTCCCCGAGGGAACGCATCGCACGGATCTTCAGCGCTAGTCCTAGTTGATAGAGTTGCGAGAGTTCCGGTTGACGGACAAACACTAAGGATTCGTCGGTTTGAAGTACCCAAGGACAGTAGTAGTCGTTCTTGTAGGATGCTTGGAGTGTCCATTGTAATGCAGTTGTATTTCTCACCAACCATGCGTGTACCTCTGGATGTTCAGCGGAGGTCCAAGGGGTTCTTGCCGCGTCAGCAAATTCACTCGAAGCAGGATTCCCCCAAAGTTCGAAGTAGCGATACTCTTCAGTGGCATCGGGTTGAATCATCAACGTTGAGTTAGTTGAATCATCTTGATTGAGGGACGGAATTCCGAGGAGTTCATAGAAAAGATCGGGTTGGCCTAGTGGACCTGTTGCTTGAACCAAAGCAACCATAGAATTGTTTTCTGGTGGAACTCTTGGATAGCGTTCATTCAGGACTGCTAAGAAATCAACGTTGCAACCAGTTTCTTTCCATTCTTGGCAAAAGCATCCGTTTATCGTCCAAGCCAATAGCCACAAGAAGAAGGCTGTCCGAAGGTTTTGGGCAGGTAAGCGGAGCATGCGTGAAAAAACATTGTA
>CAZACJ010000149.1:0-2575 GCA_964483385.1 uncultured Pirellula sp.
CTACGCAACTCACTACGCAACTACGCAACTCTCTAGCCTATCGCCTATCGCCTCCAGCCTCTAGCCTCCTTTCCACTCTTAACTCTCTGTGAGCCAACGGCTCTCCGCTACCGCGCATGAAACGTTACAATGATACGGTCTTTCATCGATTTCGATTGCGCCACCGAATCAGGAGCTAGCAAAACATGCCACGTCAGCTAACGATTTTATTTTCATCGTTGGTGACCCTCGGATTGTCCCAACTGGATTGTCGGTTATTCGCACAACCCCCCAAAGAAATCATCAACAGCATCGGGATGAAACTGGTGCTGATCCCCAAAGGAACATTCATGATGGGTTCGCCCTTCGATGAAGAAGGAGCCAGTAACGACGAAGCGCTGCACAAAGTCACTATCAGCAACGAATATTATCTAGGCGTGTATGAAGTTACTCAATCGCAGTACGAAAAGGTGATGGGAGCCAACCCAAGTGAATTCAAAGGCAGTCTCCTCGAAGGTGACAGTTCGACCCGCCCGGTCGACAACGTTTCGTGGGTGAATGCAGTCGTGTTCTGTAAGAAGCTTTCGAAATTGCCCGAAGAGAAGAAAGCTGGTCGCGTATATCGTCTCCCGACGGAGGCTGAATGGGAGTTCGCTTGTCGCGCCGGGAGCGTAACAAAATATCATTTTGAAGAGAAACTCACATCAGCAAGCGACTATGCTTGGTTGAATTTAAACATGTCATTACGCGACTATGCGTGGTTTAAATTAAACAGCAACGAGCAGTCGCATCCCGTCGGAGAAAAAAAGACCAATGCCTGGGGCCTACACGACATGCACGGGAATGTTTCGGAATGGTGTAGCGACTGGTATGGTGAATATCCCAAGGATCCGGTCAGCGATCCCACTGGGCCAAGTCAGGGCGAGTACAAAGTATTTCGGAGCGGTAGTTTTGACCAAGATCTCGCATGGTGTCGATCCGGGAAACGTGGGCACGTTCCCCCGTTATTTAGCTTGTACTCTATTGGCTTTCGTATCGCCCTGAATTCCGAGTCTGAAATCCCCAAATAGTGCCAGGATACTCGAGGGTAGATACGCCCACCCATCCTCACGACATCTATTCCTGCCTTGCGCCCGAGGGATTCCACGCGCCCGTAGGGTATGTGCAGCGGTCCCGATCACAACCGCAACCACCTTCATTGCATCGTCCACATCCGTCATTTCGAGAACGCCCACACCTTCAAAGGACCGCGGAACGTACCTTGCACGCGCAGGAAAAAGGGTAGCATAGATCTCCGATTCCGTGTGTTGATGGACGAAGGCTCACGCAAAGACGCGAAGACGCAAAAATAACCAGAACACACCATGCGCGGCGCGATGTCGATCGCATCATGAACGAAGTGATTTGGTGCAAGTCGTTTCGGATGAGCTTGTCAAGTGAATTTTTCACGCTTACTCCCGCTCGGGGAAATCCAAATTGGGGGGTGTTGGATGTTCGAAGTTTAAACTTCAAACTGGCGATCGCGTTGAAGCACCGCAAATGTCCGCAGTGCAATCAATAAGGGATTCATGTGTTCTACGAGGGGTTAGGAGATGAGAAAGAAACTTACGCGCTATGTGTTTGCCGCTTGCAGTTTGTTTGCCGGATCGGCTCATTGCCAAGCTGGGGTAGTCACCTTTGGGTCTGGCGCAAATCAATTCAACATGGAGTTTGTCACGATCGGCAATCCAGGGAATGCGCCGGATACCACTGGAGCCCCCAACCCCGCAGGTGCCGTCGGCTACGTATATGGGATCGGCAAGTTCGAAGTTAGTGAGGATATGATCACAAAGTACAATGCGAACTTTGGCACAGCGAATTCACGCGTGATCACAAAAGACACTCGTGGTACGAACAAGCCAGCGACAAGTGTTTCTTGGAACGAAGCGGCCCGGTTCGTCAATTGGCTAAATACCAGCACCGGTGGCTTTGCAGCTTATAAATTTACGACCGGTGGCGTTAATGATAACATCTCTTTATGGACCGCATCTGACACGCTTGACTACGATGCCTCAAATCCGTATCGCTCCAAACGTGCAACGTATGTCCTTCCCAGTCACAACGAGTGGCACAAGGCAGCATACTACAATCCGAGCAATGGCACCTATTACGACTTTGCCAATGGCCTCAATACTGCGCCGACCGCAGTAGCAAGCGGGATTGTAAATAACACCGCTGTTTATGGACAATCATTCGTCCAAGGCCCAGCAAATGTAAACCAAGCTGGCGGGCTCAGCCCATACGGTGTTATGGGGCTTGGAGGCAACGTCGCTGAATGGGACGAAAGTTCGTTTGACACGGCGAATAGTAGTGGCTCCTCTACTCGTGGGTATCGGGGCGGATCTTGGCGCACCACTAATTCCTACTTTTTGTCCGCGGCATCTCGCAGTGAAGTTGCACCAAGCTTCGAGAACTTCATCGGATTAGGTTTTCGCGTTGCAAGTCTTACTTCAACCGGCATTGGTGGTGGAAATGACAACGGCGGCGACGGTGGGACAGGTGGAAGCGGCGATGGCGGCGGCAGTAATAATGATGGCGGCGGCAGTAATAATGATGG
>CAZACJ010000149.1:2675-7177 GCA_964483385.1 uncultured Pirellula sp.
GGCGGCAGTAATAATGATGGCGGCGGCAGTAATAATGATGGCGGCGGTGGCACCGGTGGCGAAGTCCCCGAGCCGACCTCGATGGCAATTTTTGCACTAGGCTCTCTAGGCATAGCGTTGCGCTCTCGGTTCCGAAAGTAACTGGTACGCTCCGCCGCATCGCAAGGCGGCTCACGCCCGATGGCTTGATGCCAAGCCGCCTGCGACGGCGGAGTTCCAGTACACTCCCCTATTTCTCCAAACTTCGTCGTATTCGTTACTTCAAAATCATTGCTCTTCAGGAATTATTGTGGGTTAGAACATAGAATGCTCACGCTATTCCTGCTCCTGCTGGTTCTCGTGCTCGGATCACGCTTAATTCCCTTGCGACAAGAGTTTTTCGATTGCAAGCACAAGACTCCACGAAGAACACTAAGATATTGGATCAACTTCCAAATCTTCCTTGTTTACCCACAGGTCTAACATGCGAAACACCACGCACGCAGTTGATTCCGACTTGATCTTTCAATCCGTCGGTCTAAGTACCGGTTGGGTGACCGTATCGACTAACGATGCTCCCGACGGTGCTCTACATCAAATGTACCGCTGGGCGGAATTTCAATTCGCTTCAATTCCTAACCCAACATTTCAACGACCCGCTGTTCTTCCGGTCGAAACTATACTGGCGATCGAAAAGGCAAGAAATCAAGCCTCCTCACTCTTCGCGAGCGAAGGAATTTACGCTCGGTTTAAGAATCCAACGACCAAGAAAATACAAGAGGTGCTGGGACTAAAAAGCTCAGGGCGGGTATCCAACACGTTACCGTTGGACATCATGCAACCCAACACTAAATCGTTGCACCTTTTGGAAGTACTACGCTTGATGAACTCCAAGGAAGGACGCTCGCTAACGATTAATGATCTACTTCGATTAGCCATCCACACAGGTGGCTCCATCACCGACTTCTGCCCTGACTCCCATATCCTGATCGCGAACTTAGCCTCCTTCTTGATCCGATTCCATCTGCAATCTGACTTGGCAATGCAAAACGACAAGGTAGTAGGCACTAAGATCCTGACAAAGTCACCGAGGCTACGGGATACCTGGGATGCCGTAGGGTCAAAATATCCAAGAGTCAGTCCCAAGGGTTTAGAGGAACTCACTGAAAACCAACTTCGTCGTCGCCTCTTGATGTTTCTCTATGGGGTGCTCGTTCTGAAGTATGGTCAGATAGTACCTGCTTATCCAATGCGATTCCAGGATATACAAGATCGCGTTCGAGAACTGTTTAACCAGCGGTTTGTTTTTTGGCCGCGACGACTGTCTGATCTGATGAATGAAATATGGGAGAGCAGTTTGGATCAAGACGAAACCATCGACTACTATTCAGAAGAAGTCGCTTTGATTGCCCAACGTGTTGGCAGATGTTTGCTCGGGCAATATCCGTTGGTCTCCGATTTCGTCGGGTAATTTACAATCTCTCTGGGTAACGGCGATGATGAATTGGGAAGAGTACCCGCTAGCGATCAAAGAGGAGATTCTTGCCGATCCGAATTCTCACGACGACCTTATCGACTCTCTGCGCGAATCCGAAATCGATTTGGGAGGCTTCGAAACGGATTCGATCCCTGGTTACTTTTTGATAGAACAGCTACATCCTGGCCAATCGCTCAATCCCGTGTTCCTAGCGATCAGTAATCCTAAAGACACCTCCGATCAAAACCGAATTACCGTATGCATCAAGATCGCAATCAGCGGCGATTTGCCGATGAACGCGCACGATTTGCAGTTGCAAGACTGTGCAGTGGCTATCACTCAGGAATCTTGTGCCCTGAAAGCACTTGCGAACGTCCCTGAACTACAGGGACGGATCCCCCGTTACGTTCATGACGGTGAAATCACACTTGGGCGAATTCAATACAAATTCCTCATCACCGAATACTTTTTTGGGGTGCGTCAAGCGAGACAAGAAGACTTGCGATCGTTGGCTCATGTTCGTTCGCTGATGAACCTCGTCGGTTCTATCCATCAGCACGGATTTGTTCACGGTGATCTAACATTGGAGAATCTGCTTGTCTCCCGCACTCGCAATAGAACTACCGATAGTCAACATAACGACGGAGCATGGAAAATCCTCGACTTCGGAAGTGCGGTAAGTCTTCCTAGGTGGCGGATTTTCAGCGAGCCAAAACGACCGGTTTTTGCGCACCGACTCGCCGGAGCTTTGGATGAGATCCGCTATGCTTGCCCGATCAGCGCCTCCTACGACGTGGCTTGTTTGGCGTTGTTGATCCAAGAATCCACGGCGTTGCAATTTAGTGATACTGAGCAGATACCCAACAAGGAGTTACTCAGCGCTTACTGGGAAAAAGCAACCGACCCACGTCCTGAATTTCGACCTGCTAGCGCCCATGCTTTCCTTCGAGGCCTCGACAGATTGTCGAGGGGTATGACGCGGAAAACTCGCTTTTCACTCGGACCGTGGTTACGAGCTGTCTTGCGACGCAGGCCGAAGACGTTCGCGTTAGCCGCGGCTATGACGGCAGCCATTGCATTCGCTGGGACTTATGCGTTCTATCAAAGGCAATTGAATCAACAAGCGAGGGCATTGAATAACGAATTAAGCCAAACGGTCGATTCGTTAATGCAACGCAATTCGAGCATGGTACGGAAAATCACCGAGCTGGTAGTCGTGGAGCGTATCGGAATTCGACAGGGTAAAGCACAAATCGACGCGGTGATCGACGAAACTTTGGCAACATGGCGAAATACTCGAATCAGTCCAACGGTTCGCATCAAGGCACTGCGGTTGCTGGTGAATGTGTCAGACTCGTTGTTGGAATTCCAGGAGTCGGATGCATCGTATGATTGTTTAATGCGCACACTGGAAGCAATCGAAGTTACTTCAGAGGAGACCATCCACAAAAATCCGCTTGTGAGGTTGCTGGAAATTCGAGTCAAAAGTCGATTGGTGCGATTAGCGGTTGAATACCAGCACCCCTTACCTTCAAGCGATTCTGCGTCGAACGTCGCGAAAGGACTGGTAGAGGAGTTCTTGCGGATCGACACGGGGCGCTCGAAACTTAGTGGTGGAGAACAATCGATGGATTCATCGAGTGAATTGTTACAGCGCGAAGTTTTGCTATGTGCAGAGAATGTACTGCGCAGCGCAGTTTACCTATTTAAAGGGGCCGACTGGCCCTTGGAGAACCCAAAACCGACACAACTTGTCTATGAACACGCTTTAAAAAACGTGGACAGCACACAGCAGAGCCTTGCGATACCAATGGCGGCGCTAGAATGCCAATTTGGATTCATGATCCACAAGGGATTTTTGAACACAGATTGGGAGCTGGTCTTGCCATACCGTCCATTGGTTATAAAAGTGCAAAAGATGTATTTATCCGCTCGTGCACGGATCCAGCGTATTGCTGAAAGTTCTTTGAATGATGAGGAATCTGAGTTGCTGCGGGAGCTTCGGTCTCGTATCCCAAATAATCTCGGGATGTCTTACTCACAAGCAATGGAATTCGCCCGCGCACGAGAGGTTCTGCAGGAAGCTTGGGTGAGTCGCAAACAAGAGCTGGATCAAGCACCACGCTCGTTGGTTTGGCTTAAGCGAACCGCAAGCACTGTTTGGAATCTTGCGGATACATACCTCAGTGAAATACAGACTACGGAAGGCATTGAGGATGCGCACAGGATAAAGCTTTACAGGGACTCAATTCCTTATCGCTACGAAGCGATCGAGTTATGCCGAAGATGGGTTGAGCTTGATAGTTGCAAAGAATCCACTACCGGTTATTCCGTCAACGTGCTGCGTGGATTTTATTCGGAGCTGGAACTTGGCAATGTGGAACGCAGCGTCGCGTTACTACAGCAAGCTGAAAAATTGATCGGGTTGAGAGATCCTGGACCATTTCATGGTTTTGGTGAGGATCTATTCCTTGCTGTAGCCTTGTTGCACACACTCAATCCAACGGATACCGATTACAGAGTGTTGTACGAAAAGGAATTAACAACATTTCGCGGCTGGTTGATGAATCAGCAGAATCCAGTGGGCAAGGAGTTGCACCCGATCATTCGCATTAGAATCACTGGGGCTTTGAGGCTCATGCAAATGGAAGCGTTCTCAGGTTTGGCAAGCGATCTGCGATGGCAAGAGATCCGGGAGCTTGCGGCGCAGACTCTACGGTGAGGTCCGATAACCGTCCATCAGAGAAATGGTATGTTCCGCGGTCCTGTGGTTGAACCTCACGCAATGAATGGTTGGTGCTTGGTGGGTCGCGTGTGGCAAATGAATGTTGGGGCTGGACCGCTGCACATACCCTACGAATCGAGAGAGTTGAATCGAGAAAGTTGAGAGTAGATATGCGCGGGGCCAATGCGTTGATCTAATCAATGGCGGCTGGGGTCCCGCGAGTACGCCTTCGGCTGACTGCTAAACGATTTAATCTATGCCGGTCTTCTTTACGGCTTGGCTTATCTACTTTCCACTTTCTATACTCAACTCTCTGAGAGC
>CAZACJ010000150.1:0-6929 GCA_964483385.1 uncultured Pirellula sp.
TCGCTTCACCAGATTTACCTCTGCTGAAACGCCTCGGAGTGATCGCTTTCAGCTGGATTTTGCGATTATCCACTCCTGCACACAAGTACTTAGGACTGGTCTACGACGCGGCGGTTTCGAAGGAAGTTATTCCTGTCGTGTTCTCTCGTCATGAAATCAAAGTAGCTTTACCGGAACTCGAATTAGCACCACCGCAGATGACGGCAGCGGCTAGCGACGAAACAGTGGGCATGACTAAAAAGGCTGATCCTAGCTAAGCGCGATGCCGTTCCGTTGAGTACGAAAATCCATGGGAAACATCGATTGAAACGCCGAAGTAATCGGATACCGCAACTTCTTAGCCGTTGGCTGCGGGTGAAACGAATTTGTGTCCACCAGACTTAAACAGCATTCTGTCCATAGTAAGAGAAGCTTTCGTCTCAACAACTTGCAATAATTTTATGAGTCGGTGCAAAGATTTTGCAATCCGCTGCTTGAGCGTATTTCTCTTTGGCCTATGTAGCTAAGTAAGGAAGGTCTCTCGTTTTTCCGTGGCCTATTTCATCAAAAACTTCGTATTTGTCAATGAGGCATCGATCGTATTTTTCGCCAAATCGATTCCCAGGCTTGTCGGTCCGCAATAGGCCATCGGTCCAGTTCAGACGACAACCGAACGGACACAAATTTTGGATTTCGCAGAGTCGAATTCCAAATCTCCAGCAACTGGTTGTGGGTCAGATCCGATATCTTTGATTCATCATCGAACCAACGGAGCAGTTCTTGCATAGTCCCAAGCGCCTGTTGCTCGAACTCCGTTGCTTGTACCTCTTGGTCGGCCAGATGCGCTTTGTCTGCCGCCATCAAAATTTGCTCAGCCATCTTTACTTTTTGTTTGATCCTATCGATCCAATTTGCATCGCTAACTAACTCGACCGACAGGTCACCGATGGCTTGATTCCCGAGCGTTGCCTTGAGGCGATTTACTTGCTGTGCAGCGTGGGAATCACTGGCTCTTAAACAACTGTATTCCCAAAGATCTAAAGTAGTCCTTCGTTCATCGTTGGTCATCGAGTCATTTGTTCCTGGTGCACTGTGTGTGTTCCAGCGTTCGAAACTCTTCATCGCATCGTGCCACTGACCATTGAGCAACTGGGACAGTGCTTGATGCCGCACGAGTTCTGGGTACAACTGCAAAATGGGTTGTAGTGACGGGGTGGATTCTAGAACTCGCTCAGATAATGCATATGCTTCTTGGAATGACTTTTCGGCTTGTTGATCTTGAAAGTGATCTAGCTGCAAATGACCCAGGGAGTGAAGTTGTGTGATCAAGTCGACTCTGTAAAAAGAGTCGCTAGGTAATTCACTTAGCAGTTCACGATAACCTTCGATCCCTTGGCTGATAAACTCAATAGCTTGGTCGATTCGTCCGAGTCCTCGAACTGTTGCTGCCAGATCGATCATCGTTCCAGCGACATCGGCTCGGTAACGACTGACCGAAGGATAAATGGTTGCAAGTACTTGTCTCTCATTGAGTGCCTCTTTCAATATTTCTTCGGACGCATCGAGTCGACCGGCAGCTCGGTAGTGCGCACCTAGATTTCGAAGAGCCCAAGCGAGTTTTAAGCGAGTCAGTTCGGTGGCACTCCCATTTTGGATCTTTTCTTTGAGCATTCCGATGTGTTTTTGGAATTGGCGAAAATGGCTTTCGCTATCACCGTATTGCAGGATAAGTGAAACGTGCGCGTAGTCTTGCCGAAACTGATCCAGTTTCTCGTCAGTAGCCTCTATTCGCTGCTGTTTGATCTCATCGGATTTCGATGTGGAGGTCTTCACGAGCTTGAGTAAGTCTTCCAGATTCTCGATCGCCATTTCAAACAATTCAGCCATTCTACTAGGGTTCCGGTGTTCTGCTTCCAAGATAGCCCCAAGGGCGTACAGATCCGCACGGTCATCTAGCAACCGCTTGGTGTTGGCTTCGGTCGGTCTGGACGTGTTGATCTCAGAGGCTTGTTCGAATAATTCTGTTGCTTGCTGGAAATGATTGCGTGCTGCGGTTGGATCGATGGACATTTGGAGTTTTCCACGCAATCGGTAGCAGACGCCCAGGTCGATCTTTGCAGAAGCAAGCCGCTGTTGGGATTCCGGTTGGTCTGGTTTTCCGACGCTGGTCTGCGTCGCTAAATCAACCAATTGAGAGTAGCGTTGGATGGAACGATCGACCCAGCGAGCGCACTGAACCGGATCGCCGTACTCGAAACTGAGTTTTGCGAGTTCAAGCGTGGTTCGTGCGAGTTCGGCAAGGTACTCCCATGAGGGATTGTTGGCGAGTGTTTCATCTTGGTCGATCTGTTCGAATAATGCCAAGGGGTTTTCGAGAAGCTCTCGCCTCACCGATCCGAGCTCTTTGGAGTTCTTAAGTTTTTCGTTCGAGGTGATCGCATCGGTGTAGGATCGGAGTGCTCTGAGGGCCAGGACTTCGCGTTTGCGAGCGACATTTTCCTGGTTTTCCGCTTTCGACCTCGCGACCTCTTCATTCATTCTGAGTTTTGACTCATTGACCAACAACTCGGATTCTTTGGCCAGCGATTCTGACAATTTCTTTGACTTGTCCAAGAGCGCCGAGCTATAGGTGATCTGCTGAATCGCGATGACTCCCATCGAGAATGTTGCAAGGGTGCCAAAGGCAAGCCACGCTACAGCCAGCATCCGATTGTTGCTTATCCAGCGGATCGTGCGATCGATTAGGCCCTCTCGAAGTACGCTTACAGGTTGTCCGGCTAGGTAGCTTTCGAGATCGATCGCAAGCTCCAGCGTCGAGGCGTATCTGTCCTGGGGGGCAGCAGCGATCGCTTTAAGACATACCGCCTCGAGGGCTTTAGGAATACCTAGTGGGAGTTGGCCAGGGGTGAGGATTTCCGACTGTTTCGAAATCCGCTTGTTGCTCGGAGTTGTAGCTCCAGCGTTGATTTGATTCGATCGATAGTCCGATTTGCTCCTGGGGGATTTACCCGTAAGTATGCAGTAGAGGATGGCGCCCAATGAGAAAACATCGACGCGAGGCCAACTGGTAATAGGCTCATGGCGATAGCACTCAGGGGCTACAAATCCTCGCGTCCCTATGGCAATGCTAAGCGAGTTTATCAAGGGTGAATTCGGTGATGATTCGTAAGGAGATCCTGTCTGGGTATTGGCTGAGTCAACTGCGTTTGTCTCCGGATGATGATTGCTTGAGTTGCCTTTGACTTGGAAGGTCTTTGCAAGTCCCCAGTCGACAACGAGCGTTTCTCCGAATGGCCCAATGAGAATATTCGCAGGTTTTAAATCCCGGTGGCACACACCTTGACTATGCGCATAACCCACGGTGTTGCAAACATCGATCAATCTTCGCAAAAGATTCCGGAGATTCGACTTAAAGTCATTGGACTTGGGGTCTGTACGATCGAATTCCTCAATGGCTTGATGCAACGTTTTCGCATTTCCGCCTGCGACCAATCGCATCGTGAAAAATGGGCGTTCTTGGGAGTTGATGCCCCGGTTGTAGATCGGCAAAATACCTGGATGCTCAAGCCGAGCCGTCACAAGCGATTCTTGGAGGAACCGACGTTGAAAGCGTTCGTCATCGGCACTTTCGTACTGAATCTCTTTTAAAGCGACGCGCCGAGAGAATTCCTCATCCCATGCGACCATGACTTTGCCCATGCCCCCTTGGGCAAAGGTTTCGAGCACTTTGTAGTGGTTGTTCGTTTCGTATCGAGAGTTGCGGCTTGAGTTCCGAGATTGGGAAATCGGTGACCGCAGTTCGTCGAGAACACCTTGGAGTTCTGTCCTCGCGACGGTTTGGAATTCGGGGGAGAAGGTACCGATGAGAGCTTCTAGATCGATGCTTTGCCCGGAGTGAAAAGCAACTTCGATTGCCTGGCAACTATCGGACAATTGCTTGAAAAATTCGAGGGGCAAGAGGGGTTCGTCGGTCGATGGCATCTCAATCGGCTTGGAGTTTGAGGTGGTAATGCCATATCGCGTGGATCAGATTGATTCGTGCCGAGATGGTAAAACGGGTGTAACCAAGCTCTCTAGCGATTTGTACCTTGCTAGCTCCATCGAGTCGCATGAGGGCGATTTTTTTCAATTCACCACTGGAGTCTTGTTCGTCAAGGAGCCTTAGAAAGAACTCACATTGGTCTGCGATCATCGACGGCCATTCGGGAGATTGGACCAGCAAGTCATGCGTTTCCTTGGTTCTTCGCTCGAGGAATCCTATGGAAGTGTTGTTGGGCAGCCGTTTTGCCCGTGCATTGTGTCGTAAGATATTTCTCGATTTGTTCAGAGCGATGGTTACCAAGAGTTTCCAAAGTTGCTCTCGATTCGCGGGTCGAGAAAGTCCTTTCGTGGTCAATTGCTGATGCAGTGCATGGATAGTGCTCAGCGCAAGATCTTCTTCGTCATAAGCAGGATCTCGCGAGGACTGCAATTGACGCCGGGCTAAGCGGTTCAAGCGTGCACCGAAGCGTTGCATGAGCAACTGCACACCGTAAGGATTTGGGCCGTTGCCGGAATTTGCTAACCAGTGTGAAATGGAGCCGAGTTTGTTGTCAGGATTCATCGACGGTTCGTACCGCTTGCCGGGAAATCGATCACTGAGTGTCGAAAGTTTAATGCCAACAGTGTTTGCTCGCAACAAAAAAGTGTTTTCGCGGGTATCGTAGTCGGTAGCAGCGATTTGGGGCCCGCCACCCGGCCGTAAGCCGGGTGGTGTTGAAGATATCGATTATCTAGTCTGACCGTCGGGAGCCGTGCTGGAGTCGGGGAGAAACACGTGTCATCTCGTGCCTAGGACCGTAGGACGGTTCTCCGAGCCCCTCGGCTAATTGGCAAGAGTTCGATTAAGCTTTGTTCTTGCATCTAGCGCGGTAAGCAAACCCCAAAGCACCTAGTCCAAAGATCGCCATCGAGGCCGGCTCGGGGACTTCGCCACCACCACCACCACCGCCACCACCACCGCCACCACCACTGCTACCGATATTAAACGTTACAGTGTCGTTTAATGACGCGTTGCCGTACGTGTAAACATAAGTTCCTGGATTGGTGATACCCAGGGTTGCTAGAGTTTTATTACTGAAGGTTGCGGTGGCACTGATTGCGCTTCCAAATACATAGCTTTTATCAATTTGGATTCCAAGAAAATCGACGGAAAAATATGAAAGTCCTGTCATCGTAGAAGAGGTAGCGGTATGGTAGAAATCACCCCAGATTACATCGGAGGACCTTGAATAAGAGGCGTAGACAAAGTAGTCCTGATCTCCATTTTGAAGTAACATATCATTGCCTCCATAATCAGGGTGGGAATCTGAGGACAGTATTGCTGTAGTAATGCTTCCACCACCACTACCGGAACCGCCCACTGCCATTTGAGACAGAGATCCGCTCACGGTCAGCTGTACGTTGGTACCAACTTCACTGATGTTGACCACCACTGCCGCACCAACGCTCTTTGCGATTAGACCAACCATAATCGCCACACTTGCTGACTTGAGCCAGCCTAAAACACTACGCATAGCCAACCTCCAAACCTAGAGACCTAAAGTTGCGTCCTCCTGACTGAAACAACGTTCCGTCATCAGTAAGAACAACTTCTGGCCCCCCAACTGCGCAGTGATTTTTTGGGTTGACGGATATTTTTTTCGAAATGATTAGTAAAAACCCCTTTTTCTTTCAACTGCGCAGTAAAAATTTCAAGATTTTAAAGTTTTTCCCTCGGTTTTTTTTAGATCCATCTGATCGTTGAGGCGCGTTGGCTGTTGGATACTCTTCGATGGTTCCATTTGCAGTGCAGATCGGGGGATAGCTTGCTGCAGTCCTATTCTCTGGACCTTGGGGCGTAGCCACCTGTCGCCAGACGGTGGATGCGTTACTCGCGCCGCCGTCCACCGCTTGGCAGCGGATGGCTACGATTCGGGCTCCCCACCCATTCGTTTCGTCGGCAATCCCTGGGCCAACTCACCAAACCATCCTGAAAACCGCTATAATCCGGGCGACTGTCTACATTTTCTCTAACCCCTCTAAATCGTGGAATCCTATCCTCCTGGACTTGCAAGAGGCTGTACGAAGGAACCATAATACAGCGAGGATCTGCTGACGGTAGAATATACGCGCCGGCAATCCAAACCCCCAAAGCGGGGTTCCCGCCATCGGCCCTCGGGCTGACCCCTCCCTACCTCCAAACCTATCAACACGGAATCGTGCCATGCTAAACTTTTTTGGCGGTTCGCATCGGATGTGCAGCGGGCTATCGCGACGCAGCTTTCTGTCGGCTGGCTCCCTGTGCTTTGGGATCGGCGGGTTTTCCCTAGCCGACTTGCTCCGAGCCGAAGAGCAAGCCGGCAAAAAGAGTACGCACAAGGGTCTGATCAATATTTTCCTCGGTGGCGGTCCGCCACACCAAGACATGTGGGAAATTAAGACGGAGGCTCCCTCGGAAATCCGAGGCGAATTCAGTCCGATCGCGACGAACGTTCCCGGTATCCAAATTTGCGAGGTCTTCCCCCAACTCGCACAGCGGATGGATAAGTCCGTGGTGATTCGATCCGTCGTCGGTTGCAAAGACCGACACGAATCCCATCAGTGCATGAGCGGGTGGTTTCCCGACGATCTGAAAGCCCTCGGCGGTCGACCTTCGATCGGCTCGGCGGTGACCAAACTCCAAGGATCGGTCGACCCTGCTGTTCCGCCGTTTGTTGGGCTCGCCTCGAAAACCCAGCATGTTCCCTGGTCCAATTCCGGAGAGGCCGGTTTCTTGGGGGCAGCTTACTCGGCTTTCAAACCCGACGGACCTGGGATGGAAAACATGAAACTCCAGTCGATCGGTCTCGACCGGCTCAAGGATCGACGCCGTTTGCTTACCAGTCTCGATACCATGCGACGCGATATCGACAACTCCGGAGTCATGGCCG
>CAZACJ010000151.1:0-6914 GCA_964483385.1 uncultured Pirellula sp.
GTCTCACGCAAAGAATCCAAGACGCAAAGAAGACCATAGAGCAATTTTCGCGTCTGTATCTACTCTCAACTTTCTCCATTCAACTCTCTCGAGCCGTAGGCTCGCCACGGACGTTGGATCTACTGTGATACCAAAGATGCGATGATTGATCGTTAGTTGGGGCAGGAGGATGCATCGTAAATCGCGTTGATCCATTCAATCATTTGCTGTAACCCTTGCGTCGCACCTACTTGGGGTGTCCATCCGAGCATTCGCTTCGCTTTCGAGATGTCCGCCACAAAGTAGTCTTGGTCGCTTTGTCGCCTTGGCAGCTTCTCATAAGCTAGGCCTTGTGGTAATCCCAACAAGTTCGCTAGGCGATCAAAAAGCTCCAGCAGACTCATGCTATTCTCAAGCCCTCCACCGATGTTGAAGACTTCTCCTGCACAGGTATCACGATTCTCATAGGCAGATCGATAAAGCGCGATCAAATCGCGACTGTGCAGCACGTCCCGAACCTGTTTTCCAGTCCCCGACATTGTGAACGGAACCATGGGTTCATGCTTTTCAAGACTGCGCTTCTGTTCAATTGCTTTCATCGTAAACCAGCCAACCCAACCTTGATCTATCGTGGCATATTGCCTTCCTCCGTAAATCGAGGAATGCCGAAAAACGACGGTCTTCAAGCCAAAGTTTCGGTACCAATCGCGGACATACTGATCCGCAGAGCCTTTGGAGCAACCATAGGGTGATGCAAAGTCCAATGGCATCGATTCATCGATCCCATGGGGGAATCCGGGCAGAAAATAACGAGTGTCGGTCTCGGCATATTCTAGATGCTTGAGATCGCCGTAAACCTTGTTCGTTGAACTATAGGCGATGAAAGCATCCGGCGATCTCTTTCTTGCGAGTTCAAGCAAATTGACAGTCCCAAGGGCGTTTGTGCGAAAATCACCGATTGGGTCGCCAAGCGACGTGGTCATGGCGACTTGGCCAGCCAAATGGCAGATGTAGTCGAAAGGCCCTTGCTTGATAAACACATCCTCTAGGCGATCGAATTGGGAAACATCAGCTTCGTAAAATGCCAAGTCACTTTCATTGCCGCAGAGGCTTTGCAACCATCGCAGGTTTTCCCAAGAACCGCTCTTAAGCATCTTGTCTACAACCGTCACACGAGCTCCATCCAAGAGGTAGCTGCTTGCAACATTCGAACCGAGAAACCCACATCCACCCGTAATCAATACATTCATCTTGTGATTCGTTAACTCCCAAGTTTTTTCGATCGAACTTTTCTAAATGGCTAACTTCGGCAGAATGCGACAATAGTACTGATCATGTATTCGATCATCTCATGTGTGAGGCCAGGGAACGTGCCAATAAACAGAGTATCGTTCATGATCTGATCCGCGCCAGCCAAATCGCCAACGATTCGAATCCTTTCTGGCGATTCATTGCGGAGCGCGGCAAAAGCGGGTTGCCTTAGTAGATTACCACCAAAAAGCATTCGATTTCCTATCAGATGTTCATCAAGATGTTTTGCCAATTGGGTTCTTGTGAAACGAGCGTTTGGGCGAATCGAAATTTTAAAACCAAACCAAGAACATTCGGTACGACAGCCGCTGCTATCCCAAGTGAAACCGCCCGATGGGTTCCAGCCGGTGGCATGGGTAGGCAACGAGAACTCCAAAACATCATCTAACTCTGCTAACCCAAGCCTGAGCAATTCCCAATTCCGCTTTCGAGCTTCGATAAATGCTGGAAGCTTGTCGAGTTGCTTCAGACCGATTGCGGCTTGGATGTCTAGGGGCTTTAAGTTGTACCCCAAGTGGCTGTAGATGTACTTGTGATCGTACCCTTGAGGCAATTCCCCGAGTTGCCATCCAAATCGCTTGTTGCAAGTATTGTCTTTGCCTGAAGGGCACCAGCAATCTCGCCCCCAATCCCTGAAACTCTCGACGATTACCTTTAGTGCTGATTGTCGAACCACATTGACTGCCCCACCTTCGCCCATGGTTAAATGATGAGGGGGATAAAAACTCTGCGTGGACAAATCGCCCCAGCTCCCGGTGTATTTGCTTAACGAGCCGTTTTCCTCTTTTGGTTCCTTTGAATAGAGATCCATAGCGGCGGAATCGCTATTGAGAAAGTAACGGCAGCCCAAAGCATCGCAGTTGTCTTCGATCAACCATAACTGGTGCTCGTTGCAAAACTCGAGCGTGGCGCGTAGATCGAATGGGTTTCCCAACGCGTGGGCCATCATCACTGCTTTAGTCTTACCCTTTTGGTACGCATCCTGTAGCTGCTCACACTTGGCATTGCCGGTGATTGGATCAGCATCGATAAAAACGGGAATCGCCCCACATTGAAGGATGGGGGCAACCGTGGTAGGAAAACCGGCTGCGACCGTGATTACTTCATCCCCAGGCATCAAACGGCGATCTCTGGGTAGTTTGGGGCTGGTCAAAGCCGAAATCGCTAAGAGATTTGCGCTTGAGCCTGAGTTGACGAGCAAGGAGTTGCGCACGCCGAGAAACTCCGCAAGCGACCGTTCGAAGTTTTCACCGTGAGCCCCTAGCGTAAGCCAAAAGTCCAGAACACTTCCAACAGCGGCTTCGACCTCGTCCTCACTGAAAACCCGGCCGGCGTAAGGAACGGGGGTTTTACCGGGGATAAACTCCCCTTTGTGCGGATCATCACCTGCGCGATTGCTACGGTGGTTGCGTCGGGAGTATTCCCGAACCAATCCAAGTATCTGATTACGAAGGTCTTCGGATTCCATCATCGGTCATTTATTCCAAGTTCATGGCTTTAACTTGCCCATGATTGTTTCATGGCAGTTGCATCATCTAGGTATTTTTTTAAGCAATGATTTGTCGCTTCGATAGGATCGCTCCCATGACTCACAGTGGTGTACCAATGTGCGGTTTGCTCCACACATGTCTCAAAAGTCCAAGTCGGCTTCCAGCGCAAAACATGAAATGCTTTGTCGATCGCGAGATTGAGTTTGGATGCTTCATGCGGTTGATCGGGGCTTGATGCATCAGTCCAGTCCCCCCCTGTGTGCTTGAGCAGACTATCAACAAGTTCCGCAACGGTGCGATTGCTCTCAAGTTGCGGTCCAAAATTGAATGCAGAGCAGATATAGTGGGGCGGGTACTCGGACAACTTGGGTTTGTTGAGATGTGCAGCGAGCCAAAGGTATCCAGAAAGTGGTTCGAGAACGTGTTGCCAGGGCCGCGTGGCAGTTTTGTTGCGGACGGGAACGACGGTGCAGTTTAGAACACAGCGCATCACGTCAGGTACGATACGATCCAAAGCCCAATCGCCACCACCAATCACGTTTCCAGCTCGAGCCGTCGCAATCCGGACTTCGGATGCTTCACCGTTGCTATTCGCACCTGTGAAAAACGATCTTCGATACGCTGCCGTGACGATCTCTGCGCAGCCCTTTGAAGCACTGTAGGGATCATAACCACCGAGCGGATCTTCTTCACGATAGGAATGAAGCCACTCTTTGTTTTCGTAGCACTTATCGGTGGTAACGATTACAACCGAACATGGTTTGGTATATTCAAGTAGCGAGTCCAGAACGTTGGCTGTTCCGATCACATTAGTTTCAAAGGTCTCTTTAGGCTTTTGATAGGAAGCTCTTACAAGCGGCTGTGCCGCCAAGTGAAAAACAAAATCGGGCTGATAGTTTGCAATCTCGCTGGAGAGTTTCTGAGCATCTCGTATATCCCCGAACACTTCATGATCGATTCGCGATCGCAGTTGCAACTGATCGTACAGCACTTCATGAGCATTAGGAGGCAAAGCGTACCCGAATACTTTAGCTCCCAGCGATACGAGCCAGTTTGTCAGCCAACAGCCTTTGAAGCCTGTATGGCCGGTAACTAGCACCTTTTTACCGATAAATGTCTCTTGGAACATCGTCACTTCAAACCTTCCACATCTTCCAAGGTGCTTTGCCGCTATCCCATAACTTTTGCAATTCGTTGCGATCTCGAAGCGTGTCCATCGGCAACCAAAAGCCATTGTGCCGGTAAGCTGCAAGATTCCCTGCAGCTGCAAGCTTGGCTAAAGGGCTGCGTTCCCAAATCGTCTCATCCCCTTCTTGGATGTACTCCATTACGGCTGGCTCAAGTACAAAAAAACCACCGTTGATCCAAGCACCGTCACCAACGGGCTTCTCTTGGAAATCTGAGATCATTTTTGGATCTTGTTTACTGAAGGACAACGCACCATAGCGACCCGGCGGTTGCACCGCAGTCAAAGTCGCCAATGTACCGCTATTGCGATGAAAATCGACCAGTGCGCGGATATCAACATCAGCAACACCATCACCATAGGTCAGGCAGAAAGTTTCATCACCGACAAACGAAGCGATTCTCTTGATACGCCCACCTGTCATCGTCGCTTCACCTGTATCGACAACCGTAACCTTCCAAGGCTCAGCTTTCTTGTGATGCACTTCGACGGAATTGTTCGCCATATCGAAAGTTACATCAGACATGTGCATAAAGTAGTTCGAGAAGTACTCTTTGATTAGGTAGCCTTTGTAGCCGGCGCACACAATGAAATCATTGATTCCGAACGAAGAATAGATCTTCATGATGTGCCACAGGATTGGCCTGCCGCCGATTTCAATCATCGGTTTGGGTTTGAGGTGAGTCTCTTCCGAAATCCGAGTGCCGAGTCCACCTGCGAGTATGACTGCTTTCATTGCATTCGTTCCTGTTTGTTTCCCTCAGTGGCCATTTCGGCAGCTCTGATTTGCTCGGTTTGAATCATCAGTTTTGTACCCAAGTGTTGTTCGGACTTTATCGTTCTATTTTAACAAGTACACCGGTTGTATTCCCCGAACTTCCGAGATTCATCACGAGAACTGTACGAACTCAACGAAATGGTGATAGTGCAGTCGGAAAGTCATGTTGTCCTCTCGTCGGTAGGTTTGTCTGTGACTTCCGTTCGAATGTGAATGCTTCCGGGAGCGGGCTTCCTCGGACAATTAAAATAACGTCGGATAGCATACTCGAGGATCAAGCTGATTTTTGGTAGGCCACCCAGTTCGCGGTTGATGTGCTCGAAAACCGGCTTCGAATTCGGATTCAACTTACTCGTCAACCAAAGCACCGATCGAAATCTCTCTCGGGCTTGGGGCCAGTACTGGTTGACAAAATACCATCGAGTCCACTCCCGGGGCAAAGTCAAATCCTTCGATTTGATTGTGATAGAACCTTCATGAGCATGCATCACGACGAGGTGATTATTGACGCACTTGACTGTGGGATAGTGAATCGCAGTCAACAGGAATAGCAATTGATCCGGGCCAGCTCCATGTCCAGGGAAATCGATCCCCAGTGGGTTCGCAATGTCGTCAACCAAAGCGTTAAGCAACTCCGAGCGTCGAAAGAGAGCAGATAGAGGGGATAGTAGCTGAATTCCGTTTGTATTTCCAAAGATCCCCGCCTCGAGAATCTCATCCCTAGTCCATACATTTTTTTGCTGAAAGGTGGACGGATTGCGGAAACCGTTGGAGTCGAGAAACTTGTGTCCTGTCATCACGAAAGCGGTTTGATCGTCGAATAAGCTCAAGGTTGAGGAAAGGAAATCAGGCTCGATGAGGTCGTCTGAAAACAAAAGGTGGCAATACTCTCCTTTGGCTTTCTCGATACCCACTCGCCAATTGCGAACAGGTCCAATGTTTTCCGTGTTGCGAAAGCAACGTATGCGTGGATCCTGACTAGCGAATTCCTGGACGACATCCCAAGTCGCATCGGTGCTACAATTATCGACAACTACAATCTCGTGCGAATCGATATTCTGGGCTTGTGCCGAGCGAAGAGCGTCTTTTACCAACTCTTGGCGGTTGTAAACAGGTATGACTGTACTGACCTTCATTCAAAACCTCGAACTTGATTGCGGCAGTCACACCAAACCAAGGGAGCTACCGAGTAAAAAACCGATCTGGTTAACTTGCTGGGGATCAACATCCTTACGCTGTTCCCGCAGGCTTCCCTGCGCAGATAGATCGAGGATAGATCTTACTAAAGTCTTCCAAAAGAATGCAAAACAACCGAATTCTTTGCAATGAGCAAATCAAAAACGGGATAACTTGAAAACGGAAAGGCTTCCCCTCGAGAATAGTGGAAAGTCGGTGACGACCAGTCATCGATTCGTCTAGCCCCGAATGGAGATGTCGCTTCGTTTGCTTTAGTTATAATCTCGCACAGCGAAATCCCAGAGATCCCATTGCTCAAAACGCTGAGGTTGCAAGTTAGATTGACAGGGCGCGACAGATTGTCGCAAGGCTGGTTAATTGTCTAGGGTCTCCGTAGCTTCGAATACAAGTCAAGAAAAGTAATTGGTGAGCAATTTTGGTTGGACAACTCCTCGATCAAATCCGAGACTACTACATCGATTATTTCATCGACACAATCAACGAGTACGGCGAAACGAATGGGGGTTCGATTTTTCATGAGGTCGCGCTGTGCAAGGCCGATGGGAGCCTAGCAACGGCGGGTGTGCTGGGATTGCCAGTACGCGGGGATTTGGTGGTAATCCGCGATAGTTCTGGGACTGATTCAGTACGAATTGACACAGATGGGATGTTGTCGTTTGAACCTATCGAATTTGAGTGGCCGGAGAATAACTTAGTCGTTGACTTAGGGCCGTTTCAGTGGAATTGGATGCAGTTGCGTATTTTCGGCTTGGGTAACCATGCGGATTGGGAACCAATTCGTGACTGGTTCATGGGCTGGTTTCAGGAAGAGGATCCCGAAGAGGGTGAGTTGCTGGGCGGCGTTCACTTTCTCTCGGATCCTGAAACTGGAAATGCTTATTCACAGGTTTCGATTGACCTTGGAACAGCTCCCGTTGAATCGTTTGAGGAACTACTCGATGCGCTAGGTCAAATGGGAGCGACCAAAGTTCAG
>CAZACJ010000152.1:0-1591 GCA_964483385.1 uncultured Pirellula sp.
GTGCTCGCGCATTCCGGCTCAGAGGACCACCCGGTGCTCGCGCATTCCGGCTCAACTTTCTCATTCCACCTCCTATCGCCTTGTCGCTTTTCAATCTGTCGATACTCGCTTATCAAGTTGTCGAAGATAAGTGTCTATTGTAGATGCGTGGCAAGTGGCATCCGAAATCAGTCCGTCGAACCCGAGGTAGGACCTTGAAAAAATTACGAGTGGTGCTTGACAACCTCGCTACAGTCACACGAAGCCCGATGCAGATCCGCAGATGAGGCTGACAATGCTCGTGGCTGCCAGAGACGTTCGGGTAGCTTTGAAAAGTTCCTTCCGTTTGTTGTGAGAGTCGGTTATGAAGAAGTTATCGAAGTTTGTGGTTGGCGCTGTTCTCGGTTTCGTATCCTCCACAGCGTTTGGTTTCGAAAAGAATATCGTTGAAACCGCTGTAGAAGCAGGCAAGTTCAAGACCTTGGCAACGGCACTCACCGCTGCCGGTTTGGTCGATGCAGTCAAAGGCCCAGGCCCTTTCACTGTGTTTGCTCCAACCGACGAAGCATTTGCAAAGGTTCCTAAGGAAACCCTTGAAATGCTTCTCAAGCCAGAGAACAAAGACAAGCTCAAAGCAGTTTTGACTTACCACGTCGTTCCAGGCAAGGTAATGGCTAAAGATGTCGTAGGCTTGAAGGGTGCAAAGTCCCTCAACGGTCAACGCATCGATGTCAAAGTTGATGGAAGCAAAGTTTCCGTTGATGGAGCGAACGTAGTTGCAACCGACATCGCTTGCACCAATGGCGTGATCCACGTCATCGACTCGGTTATTCTTCCAGCTTCCGATAATATCCCAGCAGTTGCAACGAAGGCTGGCAAGTTCTCAACGCTACTCGCCGCTGCCAAGGCTGCAGGGCTCGTCGATGCACTCAGCGGCGACAAGGATTTGACCGTCTTTGCTCCAACCGACGAAGCTTTTGGCAAGTTGCCAAAGGGTACTGTCGAGTCGTTGCTCAAGCCAGAGAACGTTGACAAGCTCAAGGGTATCTTGTTGTTCCACGTCGTCGAAGGCCGTGTATACTCCGAAGACGCGGTCAAGGCGAAGACTGCAGCGACCCTTCAAGGTGGCAAAGTCGAAATCAGCGTCAAAGACGGTGCAGCATACGTCAACGGTGCGAAGATTCTTGCGACTGACATCGATGCAGGAAACGGCGTGATTCACGTCATCGATTCCGTAATTCTTCCACCAGCGAAGTAACGAATCAATCCGTGAGCCGAACTATACGGAATCACTCATTACCAAAAAAGCCATCGGAACCTTCCGATGGCTTTTTTGTTTTCTTTACGCCTGCCGCTCCACCTGTGTCCGCTTCCCGCAAGCGTCTCGCCGCGTAGGGTATGTGCAGCGGTCCCCACCAAAACGATCCTCTGCTACAAAAATTCACCACGCAACAACCGATCGATTCGCGCGGTTCAAACAACGGACCGCGGAACATACCATCGCGGCTTGGCTCGCCCGTATCTACTTTCAACGTTCTACTTTCAACTCTCTCGACCGTAGGGTATGTGCAAAGGTCCCCACCAAAACGATCCTCTGCTACAAAAATTCACC
>CAZACJ010000152.1:1691-6647 GCA_964483385.1 uncultured Pirellula sp.
CTCTGGTCGCTCGGGGTTCTCTGGTCGCTCAGGATTTGCTGGGTGGACAGGTCGAGGCAGAATTGAATCCGCATTGACACCGAGTTCGACGAGGCGAGTTCGAAGTTGTTGGAAGTCCATCGGAGAACCGGCTTGGTGCGCTGCGATAAGTTCGCTTGAGATGGTTTGGATTACGGATGCGTTCACTCCGAAGGTTTCCAGGCGTTCTGCGAGGGACTCGGTGAATTTCTTCATCCGTTCAAGCATCTTTGCTTCGATGACTTCAAGAGAATCGTCATCGCTGTTGCTACCAGAATTTGGGTCGGATTCGTTGAGATCCTCTTCGGAAGGATTATCGTCCGCTCGCCATTTCAGTACACCGTTGACGATTCGATCGCCTAGTTCAGGGCGTCCACCGGCTCGGAGGGTTTCCAATGCTGCGGTGACTTGTTCGCGGGTCATGCTCGGGGGGAGTCGATCCTCTTTCAGCGTCTTCTCAATCCGCTCGATCCGTCGTTCGACTTCCACTAGACTTGGACGCCGCGTGGACGACGAAGATGTATTAGCGTTGAGTTGGTTGATCACCCCAAGTGCATCGAGAGGGGAGAGTACGCCGTCCGCGTTCACGTCGACCATTCTTGCAACGGGTGCAGGTGTGTTGGATTGTGCGGCCTGTCCAACGGCTTGACCGTTGGCTTGGTTGATTTGGTTGATCACCACAAGTGCATCTAGCGGGGAGACTTCGCCGCTACCATCGGCGTCCTCGGGCAGGACAACGTTGTGAAAGCAATCACCTGCCAAAAGAGCTCGTTTTTCGAGCCCTTCGATCCTCAATCGACGATGCAAGTTTGTTCTTTGGCGATTCGAATTTCGCTTGGGGGAATTTCGCTTGGACATCTTCGGTACCCTGGGAGGCTAGTTAAGGATGGGCTACACTGCTTCGTATTGACTCATGTTATTGTAAAGGTGATCGAAGGAATTCGATCAATTTGGTCAATTTTTTCCCGATTTTTACCCTGAAAACGGCAATGGCTAGCACAAAATCCGCGATTTCCCCGACACGCGCCGAAGACTATCCCGAGTGGTACCAGCAGGTCATCAAGGGTGCCGATTTAGCCGAGACAAGCGCCGTACGGGGTTGCATGGTGATCAAGCCTTGGGGCTACTCCCTCTGGGAGAACATGCAAAAGGGCTTGGACCGGATGTTCAAAGAAACCGGTCACCAAAACGCTTACTTTCCTCTCTTTATTCCGATGAGCTTTCTGGAAAAAGAGGCGAAGCATGTCGAAGGCTTTGCAAAAGAATGCGCGGTTGTGACGCACCATCGACTCGAACCCGATGGCAAAGGTGGTTTGCGGCCTGCCGGTCCACTGGAGGAGCCGTTAATCGTTCGCCCGACCAGCGAGACGATTATCGGTGCGACTTACGCCAAGTGGGTTCAATCTTATCGCGACCTTCCAATTCTGATCAACCAGTGGGCCAATGTGGTTCGCTGGGAAATGCGTACGCGATTATTTTTGCGCACCGCTGAGTTTCTTTGGCAAGAAGGACACACGGTTCACGCGACGGCAGAAGAAGCGATGGAAGAGACTCGCAAGATGCTCGGTGTCTATACTGATTTCGCCGAAAACCACATGGCAATGCCGGTGATCCAAGGTGAAAAGACCGCAGGTGAACGTTTCCCGGGCGCGGTGACTACCCTTTCGATCGAAGCGATGATGCAGGATCGCAAAGCGCTTCAAGCGGGTACTTCGCACTTCCTAGGGCAGAACTTTTCCAAGGCTCAAGAGATCAAGTTCCAGAGCCAAGCTGGCCAGATCGAGTACGCTTGGACTACTTCATGGGGCGTCTCAACCCGTTTGATCGGCGCGTTGATTATGACCCACTCCGACGATGATGGCTTGGTTTTGCCACCTCGTTTGGCTCCCACTCAAGTCGTCGTTATGCCGATTTATCGCGACGATGCTCAGAAGGCCGAAGTCATGCAGTACTGCAATGCGCTCAAGGCTCGCATTGCGAAGGAGTTTTATGCGGACGAGCCGATTCGAGTTGAGATCGACAGCCGCGACATGCGCGGTGGCGACAAAAAGTGGTATCACGTCAAGCGCGGTGTTCCAATCCGTATCGAAGTCGGTCCAAAGGATATGGCGAATCAAGCCGCCTTTGTGGCGCGACGCGATACTCAGCAGAGCAGTTCCATGCCAATCGATCAACTTGTACAAACCATCGGCGCTCAACTCGCGTCGATACAAAACGATCTCTTCTCAAAAGCTTTGGCGATGCGAGAAGCGAACACGGTAGAACTGGCCACCGAAGCCGATTTCCGAACGTTCTTCCAACCAGATGACGAACAAGGCCGAAGTGTTGGTGGAGGGTTTGCCAAATGTTGGTTCTCTTCAGAAGAGGAGGTACAGCCATTGCTCGACGAATTGAAAGTCACCATTCGTTGCATCCCACTCGATGCTCCGAAAGGTCCTGGCAAGTGCTTCTTTACTGGCAAGAGCGCAGAGTCGCAAGCGATCTTTGCCAAGTCGTACTAAACGTAGTTCGACTCCCCAGCCTCTTTTGGCCCGCCAAACGCAAACACGCAAAAAAGTACACTTCTGATGAACCAACCTGAACCCGATCGATTCATGCAAGCTCCGGTGTCGCAATTGATCGGTTTTCAAGTCTCCGCACCAAGCCCTGAAGATAAGCTGCTGGGGCGGGCAGATGTGCGACTCGATGTCGACGAGAGATTTCACAACCCGATGGGACGTGTACACGGTGGGATCCTCTCCGCTTTGGCAGATGCCGCGATGGGGATCGCATTTGGCCGAATGCTCGATGGCAACCAAGATTTTTCGACCGTTGAACTTCACATCCAATACATGCGTCCTGTCAAGAGTCGCAGCATTGTCGCCAAAGCAATCGTGCAACAACGCGGGTTGCGAATCGGATTTGTCGGTTGCGAGATACGAGACGAACGAGATCGACTCATCGCCACGGCCACCTGTACTTGTACTACGATTGACCTCTAGCAATCAGACTGTCGATCGGTGCAACAGTGAACTCAATCGCCGCCATAGGTACGGCAGCGAACCCTATGTAGCTGCAAGCCTGCCTGCTTCGCTCAACTGCTTAACAGCCTAACTGCTAGCGCCCCAGTCGCGTCGTTGTCGCGAAGAAGGAATACCCATCTTCTTGCGATACTTGGTGATGGTTCGGCGGGCGACACTCAATCCGTGTTTCTGAAGCTCTACCATTAGCTCATCATCGCTCCACGGATGCGACTTGTTCTCTTTGTCGATGATCTCTTGAAGTTTAATTCGGATAGCCTCGTAAGCGACATCTTCGCCGTCGGCGCTTTGAGTACCGAAAACAAAAAATCGACGTAGCGGAAAAATTCCGCGAGGAGTTTGAATCCACTTGTCGTCCACCGCACGAGAGACAGTCGTTACGTGCACCCCGACTTGCTCCGCAATCTGCTGCATCTTCAACGGCTCAATACCCTCAGGCCCCTCGTCGAGAAACTTCTGCTGGTAATCGACGATCGCTTGCGCTACACGAGTCAGTGTCCTGCGGCGTTGCTGAATTGATTCGATCAACCACTGTGCACTGCCAACCTTGCGCTTGATGAACTCTTTCTCTTCTGCGGTCGCTTTCGGATCCATCAATCGGCGGCGATAGTATTCACTGATCCGCAAATTCGGAATGTAGTCGTCGATCAGTCGAACCACATACTGACCTTGGTCATTCTGCTCGACTACGATGTCTGGGGTCACCAAAGGAACAAACGTCTCCATGAACGACGCACCGGGCTTGGGGTTGAGTTTGTGCAACTCCTCACGGATCCGCTGGATCATATCGATCGAATAACCGGTCTTCTTTTGGATCGCGTTCATCCGGTTCTCGGCAAGGTCGTCGAGATGCCCGTTGATGATCACACGCAGTTTGTCGACCATCTCGTCGCCATCGGAAAGTTGATTCAGCAAGCACTCGCGCAAGTTCCTAGCGGCGATGCCGGCGGGTTCAAGCGACTGGACGATTCGCAAAGCTTCCTCTGCTTTAACCACGTCCTCGGGGCGATGATCCGGCGGAAGCATATCGGTCAACGATGACTTAAAGTACCCGCCGTCACGGGCGTCCAAACATGAAATGATCCGCTCGGCAATCTTCTCTAAATCGTCATCTACGTCGAGTTCGGCAAGTTGATGTAACAAGAAGTCGTTCAGCGACTCGGGACGCTCCATCGCGTTGGCCATCAAGTCGTGCTGCCGATCCCCCTCCTCGCTGATGCGGTTCGACGAGCGGCGGAAATCGTCGAAAGTGTCGGGCATGTCGTTGCCCATGTTCTCCAATCGCTCGAAATCTTCCGCGTTCGAAGAATCGTCTTTTACCACCAGCTCCCGTTCATCCTCCGTCCGCGACCCTCCCGCCACGTCCACCTCGCCAACCTCTTCATCCGGAAGCGATTCATCCCTCTCCGCCACTTCGAGCATGGGGTTTTCTTCCATCTCTTGCTCGATCCGCTCTTGCAACGCCATGATCGGCAACTGCAAAATCTCCATCGACTGGATCATCCGAGGTGCCAGTTTCTGGGTCTGTATCTGTCGCGTTTCGAGTCCGAACGATAAACGCATGAGCGATTCCAAGTCGAGAGCTGAACCTGCTTTGGGGGGCGAACTTAGCCCTGCCACACCCAATTCTAGCCCCCACTCCTCACAAAGTGCAGTATCAATTTCAAAATATATCGATTTAGGAACGCGTTTTGCAGTCGTTTTTCGCAGCTGCGTCGCTTTGCCGGACTTTTCGTGTAGTGGTCAGCCGGAGACGTCCCGCGTTCCGCTCCATGGGCTTACGCACAGACCCTTTGGCTCTCAGAGGATAGATTAGGTGAAAGCTGAAAAGTAGAGGCTGCGGGCCGAAGTCCCTTGCCGCGGTGTTGCTCTGGGTGTTTTGAGCCGGAATGCGCGAGCTCCGGGTGTTTTGAGCCGG
>CAZACJ010000153.1:0-6512 GCA_964483385.1 uncultured Pirellula sp.
CCGGAATGCGCCAGCACCGGGTTGCCCTCTGAGCCGGAATGCGCCAGCACCGGGTAGCCTCTGAGCCGGAATGCGCCAGCACCGGGTTGCCCTCTGAGCCGGAATGCGCCAGCACCGGGTTGTTTGGTGAAAACTCAAAATATCTTGAACCAAAACCGCGAGAAAAAACAAGTTCTCGATATAACGAAACTAAATGGAGATAATAAATGACAAACCCAATAGCGTTTTTTATTACCTGGACCGTTTATGGCACGCACCTTCCCGGATCAGAAAAATGGTGGAGTTCTCGAGATAAAAGAGGTCTGACTCCAATGCCCAAACTGGAGCAATGGTGCCAAGACAGACTCAGCTACCCTGTGATAACATTAGGAGGTGGCGAACGAGAAGTTGTTGAAGCCACGATTGTCAGACACTGTGAGCTTCGTGGGTGGAAACTGTGGAAAACCAATCCGAGATCAACGCATGTGCATGTTGTCGTTGGTGCTATTGACGGGAAAGCAGGTATGGTACGAGATCAGCTTAAGGCGTACTGCACGAGAAACCTGCGTTCTGCATTTCCGCGTTGGAATAATCGTCCAATTTGGACCGAGGGAGGTGATTGCACCTTTGTGTATACACAAGAAGATCTAGAGTCCGTTATCGAATATGTAGCGAACGGTCAGGATGTTCACTACCCGCATGGTTGAAAAGGCTCCAATTTAACGCCCAACCAATCAGCGTCTCCAACGTTGTGGTTTTCATTGGATTGGAACGTGCGATGAGGTGAGCGTGACCGATGCAATCACCCCGCGGCTTGCGCGAAGCGGGCTCATATTCCCTATCCCACCCCAGAACTACTCGGCAATTGGCTCTCTACTTAGACGAACACCAAACCACCCTCACACAACGTTTCTCAGATCCCGACTAACCCACGTTCTGACAATCGCCAGCATCGCAGCAAGCCACTTCTCCTTGCAACCGACGTCGCAAATTCAACCCATGCGCTGCGATCAACAACAATCCACCGATTGGGGTCATCCAAGGCTGAATACCAGCAAGACTACTAACCACTGAAGCATTCTCATGAGAAGCGTGATCATGAGCAGCGTGGTCATGCCCAGCGTGATCGTGAGCAGCATGGTCATGCCCAGCGTGATCGTGAGCAGCGTGATCATGTCCAGCATGATCATTGCTCGCAACCTCAGTTTCCTTACAAGCATCCTGACACGCGTGGCCATCACAAGCCTTCGTATCGGCACTTTCATTCGAACAGCAACTCGCTACCTCTGGCGTACGCTTTGCTGAAATCAACTTTGCTCCCGAAAACCCAGCGACCGCGACTTCTTGGCCCGGAAGAGCTTGCGTACAGCACTCATCCGGCAACACGAAGGCCGCCATCAAAATCATTCCCAGTCCCGCGGACGAAAGGGACAGAATCCGATAATCACGGAACTTCATAAAAGCCGGCCAAATCGCCGAAGCGACCAAAGCACAACACCCAACCGCGATCACCTGATGGAACAACGGACTGGCCATCCACTCCGTAAACGTCAATGCCGGCAATGTAGCAAGCAACACCGGCGTGGCCGCACAATGAACGGCACAAGCCACCGATGCGAATATACCTAATCGATCCTTCCACTGTTCCATTTTCAATGGTCCAATTCCAGGGTGTGCGTCTGAGAAGTTCTTCTTGCTTGCCGATTCCAACATCGACCAAGCTATTCTAGACAAAACAATTCTATTTGCAATCCAATTGCGAAAACATTTACCCCATCCAATCGAACCCTCAAAACCCCCAAATTCCCTAGCAATCTCCATGAATCGCATCGCCGAAAATCTCCAAGATGTAACCGAAAAAATCGATTCCGCTTGCCGCCGAGCAGGGCGTCTACCCTCCGAAGTGACATTTGTGGCCGTCACCAAAACCGTCTCCGCCGAGATCTGTAACACCCTCTACAACCTCGGTTGCCGCAACCTCGCAGAAAACCGCCCGCAAACCCTTTGGGAAAAAGCCTCACAATTTTCGTCCAACCCCACCTCCCCCGTTCGCTGGCACTTCATCGGACACCTGCAACGCAATAAATCTGCTCGCACCCTCCCCTTCCTCCATACCCTGCACTCCCTCGATTCCCTTCGGCTCGCTGAACAACTGACCAAAGACCTTGCCACTTTCCCCCCGCGCGAAGAAAAACTACAAGTCCTCCTCGAACTCAATATCACCAACGATTCCACCAAAACCGGTCTTACCCCTCAAGACGCCCAAGCCATTCTTCAACGATATGCCACTGAACCGAGCTGGCAACAGCTTTGGAACTTATCCGGACTCATGGGGATGAGTTCTCTCCAAGCGACCCCTTCACAAATTCACACCGAATTCGCTCTTCTGCGGTCCCTGCGCGATCAATGGCAAGGGGAGTTCGGTCTGCAGCTTCCCGAACTATCGATGGGAATGAGCGATGACTTTGAAATCGCCATCGAAGAAGGGTCAACCATGGTCCGCATCGGTTCGCTACTCTACCGCTAACCTCTATTCGCTTCGCTTATCTCCGCTGAGTACTCTACTCTCCGCTGAGTACTCTACGGTTTCTCTTTGGCGCGCTCTCGGACTATAATGGTGGAGCTTGAAACCCTCCGCAACCGATGGAGCTTCAAGCATCCATTCCAATCCCTCTACCCCACAGAAGAACTGACGCACAATGAAACGACTTAAGGCTGGCGGAGGATGGCAAGCCGTACGCTACACGTTTCGCAAAGGATTCGAATCGGGCGGGATTTGGAAGATGTACAAAGCTCTCCGCTCCCGCAACGCTTGCAAAACGTGCGCGTTGGGAATGGGGGGGCAACATGGCGGCATGGTCAACGAGCACGGCCGCTTCCCCGAAGTCTGCAAGAAATCCTTGCAAGCCATGGCAGCCGATATGCAGCCAGCGATCACGGCAGACTTCTGGACCAAATTCTCTGTGGCTCAGATGAGCCGTTGGACACCCCGCCAATTAGAAACCAGCGGACGCTTAATCCAACCGGTTCTCTACGAACAAGGCAAATCGCACTATCGTACGATCACTTGGGCCGATGCATTCTCGCGCATCTCCGAGAAACTCCGCGCACTGAAGCCCGAAGAGACCTTCTGGTACTTCAGCGGTCGCTCCAGCAACGAAGCAGGCTTTCTCCTACAACTCTTCGCCCGGGTCTACGGCACAAATAACGTCAACAACTGCAGTTACTACTGTCACCAAGCTTCCGGTGTTGGCCTTCAGTCAACTCTCGGCACCGGCACGGCCACCATTGTTTTGGAAGATCTCGACAAGTGCGACACGATCTTCATCATCGGTGGAAACCCACCGAGCAATCATCCTCGGCTCATGACAAGCCTGATGCACTTGCGACGACGTGGCGGCAAGATCGTCGTGATCAATCCGGTGAAAGAACTTGGGCTAGTAAAGTTCAAAGTGCCAAGCGACCCGATCAGCATGCTTTTTGGGACCAAAATTGCCACTCACTACGTTCAGCCTCACATCGGTGGCGACCTCGCGTTAATTACCGGCATTGCAAAAGCGACCGTAGAACTAGGTGCTCATGATCCGCAGTATCTCAAGGAGCATACCAACGGTTCCGACGCTTATCTCGCAGACTTGGCCAATCGACCTTGGTCGGAAATCGTCGAGAAAAGTGGAGTCGACGAAGCAACCATCAGGGAGCTTGCCAAGGTCTATCAAGAGAGCAACGGTGCCGTCTTCTCGTGGACGATGGGGATCACTCACCACACCCATGGTGTAGAGAACGTTCAATCCATCGTCAATCTCGCGCTGTTGCGTGGGATGATCGGTCGCGAAGGTGCTGGCGTGATGCCCATCCGTGGTCACTCCAACGTCCAAGGTATCGGATCGGTTGGTGTCACCCCGAAGCTCAAAGACGAGATCTTCGAGAACTTAGAGAGGAACTTCGGCGTGCAGCTACCGACAACTCCTGGTCGTGACACGCTTGACTGCATGGAAGCCGCCCATCGAGGTGAATTGAAATTCGGATTGTGTTTGGGTGGTAACTTGTATGGTTCGAACCCTGATGCACAGTTTGCAGACGAAGCCCTTCGACATTTAGACATGTTGGTGATGCTCAACACCACGCTCAACACGGGGCACGCCAACGGTCTTGCCAAAGAGACGATCATTCTGCCTGTTCTCGCCCGAGACGAAGAGCCTGAACCGACCACTCAAGAATCGATGTTCAACTTCGTTCGTTTGAGTGATGGAGGGCCGAAGCGGTTGCCTGGTCCTCGCAGCGAAGTCCATGTGATTGCGCAAATCGCACGTGGGACGCTTGGCAAATCTGCGGCCATCGATTGGGAGCAGATGGAGCAGACCAACACAATTCGTCATTGGATTTCCAAAGTGGTTCCGGGCTACGAAGCGATTGATTCGATCGCTCAGACCAAACAAGAGTTCCAAGTTGGTGGTAGGACGTTCCACAAAGCCAAGTTCAACACGAAAGATGGCCGTGCGCAGCTTGTGGTGCACGAACTTCCTGCGATCACTCCGTTGGCGCAAAACCAGTTGCGATTGATGACGGTACGCAGTGAAGGCCAGTTCAACACGGTGGTTTACGAAGACTACGATTTGTATCGTCATCAAGAGCGTCGCGACGTGATCTTGATGCACCCCGATGATTTGACACGATTGGGGCTTGAGCACGACACGTTGGTGACCATTACCAGTTCAGCTGGACAGATGAGTAACATATTAGCGAGAGGGTATGAAGACATCCGCGCGGGGAATGCATTGATGTATTATCCGGAGTCGAACGTATTAGTCCCACGAGTAGTCGATCCAAAATCGCGCACGCCCATGTTCAAGAACATCATCGTCACGGTGACAAGAGCTTAGGTGTTTTTACAGCGCAGCCCGACCGAAGAATCCACGAACCGCGAAAGTAGTTAGCAACATGGCGATTGAGCCGGCTTGGAAACAAGAGAACCGCGTGCCGCGAATCTTGATAGTCGATGATGACATTGAGATCGCAGGGCCCGTGAAGTTTGCGATGGAGGGGTTAGGATACGAAGTCGTCCACATGCCGGACGGCAGTGCCGGGGTAGCCAAATTGGAGACTTATCAACCGGACTTAATGGTCTTGGACATGATGATGCCCAAGCAGAGTGGATTTTTGGTGCTTGAGCACCTTCGTCGCACGAGTCGCAATCGGATCCGGGTGATCATGGTTACTGGGAACGAAGGTGAGCGGCATCAAGCGTATGCAAGAATGCTCGGTGTCGACGAGTACTTGCACAAACCCTTCTCGATGGACGAGTTAGTTAGCCACGTCCAGCGATTGCTCGAAGAGCCGTTTCCCGAAGAAGTCTAGTTACCATCAGGTGCGGAGAGCGGACAGCTCTAGAGTATTGAATGGATGATGCTTGGTGGAGCGTGTAGCAAATATTTCCCGTAGGGTGCGGTGAAGCGGTCGTACGTTCATTGTTGCGAGACTTGAAAGTTACCGTACTGCGTAATTATGTTCCCAAGGCCTAACCCTCACGACCGCGAAACCCACCAATGGGCTACGTCACACTGCGGCTTGTCAGAAACGGGCTCAAGAGCCCGACAGAGCCGATCTAGTCAAAGGAAAAGCGGTTTATTAAAATTTTGAGCGACGCTAACGGGGTGTAGCTCAGCCTGGCTAGAGCGCTACGTTCGGGACGTAGAGGCCGCAAGTTCGAATCTTGTCACCCCGATTGAAGGAAAGCCTGTTAAACCAAGTGTTTTGCAGGCTTTTTGCATTTCTTGGGGTGCTTCCTCTCCCCCGGTCGGATGGACTGAAATGGACTCGTTTTGACTGGTTTGGTACCCGTTTGGTGCAAGCGCTGGTGCAAGCGTTCGCGGGGCTGATTCGCGGACAATTCCCAGCGATTCGATGGCTTCGGCAGTGTCCAGAAGCCTTGCGTCAGTGTAGGTGTTCATCGTCAGCGAAATATCGCTGTGACGCATGGCAGCCTGGGCAACGCGAGGAGCGACCCCTGCTTTAGACAGGTGTGTCCCAAAACTATGCCGTAGGGCGTGGATATGCACGACACAGCCATCTGCATCTACCTTTGGAATCCCCGCAGCGACTAAATCGCGGTTCATGATTCTCAGGATCCCAGTTGGTACGTTGAAGACCATTTCGGTTCGGTCACGACCAGCGACCCACCCCCGCAGCTCGGCAGCTAAATCGCTTCGAAGTGCAATCGTCGATCCCATACGGTTCTTTTCATTGGAGTTTCTCAGTTTGATGAAAGGAACATCGCCAAACGAAAGGTCGGAAATTGAAAGCGTTCGCAGCTCATCTGCCCGCAATCCCGTCAAGATGAATGTCTTGTAGATTAAGGCACGCTCCATGCCGAGTTGCTCTAACTTCTCCTTGCGTTCATCGGTAACCTTTGCGCCAAAAGTATCTTTGTTTGCCCCGGTCCTAATTGTCATCGCGTCTAGCAGTGGTCGGCGCTTTGCAGCATCCAGCAAAGCCAAAAGTTCCTTCTCGGTCAATGCTCTAGCAACACGTCG
>CAZACJ010000154.1:0-6388 GCA_964483385.1 uncultured Pirellula sp.
AGGGAAATCGGATAGCGGTGAGTTTGCAGCACCAGAGGCGTTAGGGCGATTCGCGATAACGACTGATTCATTCGTCGTGAAGCCACTTTTCTTCCCTGGAGGAGATTTAGGTTCGTTAGCGGTCTATGGAACGATGAATGATTTAGCGGTACAAGGTGCGAAGGGTCTTGCCCTGACAGCGGCTTGGATCATCGAAGAAGGGTTTTCGATTGGAGAGTTAAGGCGACTGGCCGAGTCGGTTGGGAAGGCTGCAAGGGAATGCGGTATTCGAATATTGGCAGCAGATACCAAAGTGATCGAGCGTCAGCGAGGCGATGGGTGTTACTTGACGACCAGTGGCGTGGGTTGGATACGAGACGGGATAGAGCTGGGGGTGTCTAAGATACGAGCGAGCGACTGCGTGTTGCTTAGCGGGACGATTGCTGAGCACGGGATGGCTGTAATGGCATTTCGCGATCATCTCGCTTTTGACCCACCGCTGGAAAGCGATTGCAGTGCACTCTGGTCAATGCTTGATTTGTTATTGCAGCGGGTTCCGGGTATTCGCGTGATGCGAGACCCGACGCGGGGTGGGATTGCCGCGAGCCTAAATGAATTCGCTGTTGCGACCGATTTGTGTTTTCGAATTCAGGAAGAGGCGATTCCCATTCGTCCCCAAGTGCAGCGAGCTTGTGAGTTATTGGGAATGGACCCTTGGGTGGTCGCTAATGAGGGGAAGGTCTTGATCGTCATCGCAAAGGAGGATGTGGACGTTGCATTACAGGTCTTGCGAGACCATCCTCTGGGGCGTGAGAGTGCGGTGATCGGCTATGTGGACGAGACGCATCGGGGGAGGGTGGTAGCCGAAACGCGGTTCCGCACGCAACGAGTGGTACCGATGCCAACTGGTGAACTACTGCCAAGGATTTGCTGAGTGACTTGGTCAAGGTTGCAGGAGTTGTTTTCCTGTAAGTTGCTCGATCTTTTGAAACAGCGGAGATTGTTTGCATAGGTCACGTGTGACGGTTGGCTTGGGGGAGTTTGAATCGCTAGTAGCATTGAGCGTTATTGGAAGTAACGAAGCGGTTGCAGCGAGTGTCTCGAACAGATCGCAATGGCGCAGAATTCCCAGCAAGACGAATCCTTCGTAATAGGCGTTTGGGTTTAGATCTTCGAGGGTGAGTCGAGTAAGAAGTCGATGTTCGAGGAGTGCAGCGTGGAGGGCATGTGGTGCATACTTGTTTTTCGCCGTCAGTTTGATCGACGCGTTAGGATGCTTAGACTCAATGAGAGACATAGCTTGGGTTATACCTGCTACTTGGCGACCTTCCAGAGACCACCCGACCAGTCCATAGGACCGCCTTAGATGCACCCCATTCGGGGATTGGGTATTCCAAGCCCACGGACCGGTTTGTTCTGGAAAAACGTAGTAAATGGTGGATTTAGGATCGGAAGCTTCGAGGATAGCCTGCCAAGGCTTCGGGTCCACTTTGCGATTGGCCCAAGCATCCCAAATTGCGTTTTCCGCGAGAATAATTTCTACGGAGTCGTTGTCACGCTTGGATTGATCATCGACAAGATGACGTTCGACGCGTAGGAAGGAAACCATCGAGTCCGATGTGGTCGCCAGATCGAAGTGAGTTGACTGGGAAACTTCGTTTCGAAAGGAGTCCTTTTCTTGCCAATCAAGATTTTCGGTTGGTTGGTCGGGGGCGAGAGTCTGTTGATCAAACGATGGAAGGCGTCCGTGCACGCAGTGGAAAACTTCATCTCGAATTTGATTGATGCGTTGTTCCCATTGCGGTTGAGAGTTCGGCAGGGAGTGGGAATAGACTGGGACAAACCAGTCTTGAACGGAAGTGACACGTTCGTCGGTAGGAATTTGGCTAAGGACTTTAAGTTGTCTTTTTTCGAAGCGGGCACGGGCGGCTTGTTCGATCGGTTTCGGTTCTTGTTTTAGGTATTTGTCGAACCAGACAAAGGCTCCGAGTTGTAGTTCTTGTGTGTCTTGGTGTCCTCCGGATGTCCAGTGGATTCCGAGATGATTTTTTTGTTCAAGTTGGTAAAGGTGTCGTATTTGCTGCTGAATACGAAAGACACCATCGAGTGGAAAGATCGGGTCTTCGTCAGTATTACCGATGAGCAAGGCCCTGGGATGGATCAACGATGCGAGGGTTGAGTAATCCCAACCATAGCGGTTTAGAAAGAACATACAGTCGCAATGGCCACGGATGCATTGGTCGATGACGTGATCACGTAGATCAGTGATCCCAGCGACGGGGATGACGACTTGGATACGTGGGTCGATTGCGGCTGCAAACCAGCTTGTTGCGCCTCCACCACTTCGGCCCGTAATTCCTAATTTGGAAGAGTCAACGTCATCGCGACTGATAAGGTAGTCGATAGCGCGTGTTGCGTTCCATGCCTCAACACCTGCGGGGGTGTAGCCTCGTGAGGGCCAGTCCCATCGCTGGAAACGATAGAGACCATGGTGGATGCCTTCGATTTCCCCGAGTTGGATCGTATCAATTGCCAGAGCGATATAGCCATTTTCGGCGAACCAAGCTGGATGATGTTGGTAGTGAGTTTTGTTTCCTAAACTAATTTCATTTTCTTTTACCTGTGCGTGACCACAAACGTATACGATTGCGGGTAATCTTCCTTGACTGTTCTTCGGACGATAGAGGTTTGCTGTGACATAAAGTCCTGGGCTTGATTGAAAGGTAAGGTTGTCGACTGCAATACGATCCGTTTCGAGCGTCTTGTGGACGACGGGTGCAAGGTCGACGTTTCTCGCATTTGGCATGGGTATGGCGAGCATTTCACGGAGTTGCTCACGTAGGAATTCGCGATGGTCTTTCCAGTCCTCTTTCGATTGGAATTGCCTCAAGTCGTTTGCTTTCTCGATCGCATGGACGCGTGAGGCGAGTGTTTGTGTTGATAGTTGAATACCTGGGGAATCGGATTCTTGCGCGAGCACCAAAAATGTGTTTAGCAGTAGGGATAGAGCTGCTAGGAGGAGATGAAGCGAAGATTTGTTTGGAGAGAGCATGGGTTGACTGATAGGAATGCGAGAGTGAAATTGGTTACAACGACATTGCTAATTTTTCTTCATCGTACCAACGGAAGGCTCTTGGTTGTGTACCATTGATGGTTTGATTTATGGTTTTAAACAACAGCGGATAGGGATTTCATGCAAGGGGCAAGAGAACGTTCGGAGTGGTTCATTAATACTTGGGCGGTGGTGGCTGCCTTTGGAACTTATTTTTGCATGTACATGTTTCGTAAACCGTTTACGGTAGGAAGTTTTGAGCAAGCGGTTGGTGAGGGGTGGGGCGAGAAAGGGACGTTGATTGCGGCCCAAGTGATTGGATACATGGTATCGAAGTTTATCGGAATCAGGGTTGTCTCTGAAGTTTCTCGACTTCGTCGTGCTTGGGTGATTCTCGGGCTTATTTTGTTCGCGCACGCCGCATTGTTTTTGTTTGCAGTGATTCCTGCTCCTTACCATGTGTTTTGCATGTTCTTAAATGGTTTGCCGCTAGGGATTGTCTTTGGGCTGGTGCTTGGATTTCTCGAGGGTCGGCAATCGACGGAGGCTTTAGCTGCCGGGTTGTGTGCGAGTTTTATTCTTGCCGGAGGAGTAGCGAAGACGGTTGGGCAGCGGGTGATCGATGTTTCATGTGGACAATGGGGTTGGGAGTTGAGTGTTGCGGAGCGATGGATGCCTTTTTTTTCGGGGGCATTGTTCTTAATTCCAATTTTTATTTGTGTTTGGATGTTGCATCGCATACCACCACCGAACGCCAGAGATATTGATGCGAGGAGTTTGCGAGAACCGATGGGGAGTGCGGACCGCTGGCGTGTGTTGCGTTCGTATTCATTGGGTTTGGGAGCGATTGCCGGGACCTATCTCTTAATGAGTATCTTGAGGAGTTTCCGGGATGACTTTGCGCCCGAGATCTTGCGAGGCTTAGGAGCGAGCGTGAAGGCTCAGGCTTATGCGAACATCGACTTCTTTGTAATGTGCTTGGTAACGGTTGCGAACGGTTCAGCGGTTTTCATTCGGGACAATCGTAAGGCGTTACAGTTTTCTTTTGGTGTTTCAACAGTTGGATTTGCCACAACAATGCTGAGCGTGCTTTGGCATTGGTATGTGCAACCGATTTCTCCTTCGATATTGATGGTTGCAATAGGAGCGGGGCTTTACTTGCCATATGTAGCAGTTCACACGACGGTCTTCGAGAGAATTATCGCTTGCACTCGAGATCGGGCGAATGTGGGATTTTTGATGTACATCGCCGATTCTGTCGGATATCTAGGTTACGTGGCTGTCGTTTTACTAAAGAACCAATGGATTGGAGTGGTAAGCGAAGCTACCTTTGCAAGTAGTTTTTTGTTGTTCAGCGTATTTGGAGCGGCCCTGAGTATTGTTCTTATCGCTGTGGCTTCCTACCGCTTTCGAGCACTAGCCGTAACTCAGGACGGTACACAGGAGGGTTAGCAGTGCGCAGGAGTGCAAGCAAGACAAAGTCGCTTCTGGGAAGGCTCTCGGTGAATCGGGGTTCGAAAAGGAAGCCCAACTCGGTATGATACGGTGGTTGTGGTGAGGGAGATTAAGGGGGTTTGATTGGCTTTGGAATTCTAATTGCGATGTTATATTTTCGTTTTCGCCGTCGTACTGGGGATAAAGTCCAGTCCGATCTTTGGATTGATGGTCGCGGACTATCGTTGGATGGATTGATTGCTGGTTTGGGTGGCCGATCAGAAATTCCTCGAGAAGGAACAGATCCACTAAAGAGTGACGATGCGGGGGCTCTGAGTTTTCTGGTTCGCAGGTTAGGGGATTGGAAACTTCCGACATCCGTTGGCATGGTACCGATGTCGGAGTTGTTTGAGATTGAGGTTCGTGAAGCCTCGTGTTTGGGGAGTGTGTTGAACAGCGACCATGTTTTGATTTTAGAGGGCGATTTTAGCCGAGTGGATGGAATGTGCTCGGAAACCTCGCTTGGAACAACCATCGTCTTTGGTGACGTTGGGGATCGATTTGGCGGGGGGCAACGAGGAGGAAGTTTGGTATTGTTGGGTGATGCAGGAGATGATGCCTTGAGTGGCAAGCGAGAAGGGCTTGCTTTGTTTGCTGGATCGGTAGGTGATGGCTTTGCGAGTCCTGCACCTGGGGAGCTTTCAGGATTGCGAGGAGGAGACAGTTTTGTCTTCGGCAATGTAGGCGGGCGGGCGTGTGAACGAATGAGGCGTGGCTCGGTATTTCTATGTGGTGACGTAGGTGAATATCTTGCGCATCGGTGGATAGCCGGTACGATTTACGTGGACGGGTGTATTGGTCGACATTGGTGTGCGGGTATGCGACGCGGTTCTTTGCTGTTACGTCAGCCGCAACAGCAGCATAGCGGAGGAACTTTGACTCGCCGTAGGCAGTGTGAGTTATCGTTCTTGCCGATCATGTGGAAGTACGTGCGTGATTTGTTAGAGCCTTGGTCAGCGTTTGGGTTGCACCAAGAACTAGGGGAATGCGAGGGGAGCGTGCGATTGCGAGAAGCCATGGCACGGTTCCTGGATCGATTACCGAACGGACCCCGCGCAGTGCGATGTTTTGGGGATGTCGAATGCGAGGGTCAAGGAGAGGTACTTTATTTTGGTGAATCAGTCGCCCAAGATGTAGCGAGTAATGAAGCGGCTTGTATCCAATGTGGAGTTGTTGAGTCATGAGTAAGCGGCGTATTGGGATATTTGGTGGATCATTTGATCCTGTACATCAAGGTCACTTACTGATTGCAGAGCAGTTCGCAGAGGATATGAAGCTAGATCTAGTAAAGTTCATTCCCGCGAAGGTATCTCCATTTAAGTTGGGTTATACGCCGACGTCTGATAAGCATCGATTAGAGATGTTGCGATTGGCAGTTGGGTCAAATCCTCGATTTGAGGTTGATGCGTTGGAGTTAGATAGAGGAGGAGTAAGTTACACAATCGACACGGTAAATGCGCTTCGGGGTGTCGAACCTGATGCAGAGTACTACATGCTGATCGGTGCGGACTCTTTGAAGGACTTCAAGAAGTGGAAATCTCCCGAGGAGTTATTGGTTTCGGTATCTTTGGTCGTTGCGCGTCGTGGGGGTGAGGCACCGCCACAGTGGTCTGAACTTTCCGGGTTAGCCTCCCGAGAGGTACTTGAGGGGATCCAGAAACGAGCGTTAGATTTACCGGCGATGGAGTTATCCTCTACTGATATTCGTCGCAGGGTGGCGCAACGCCGCAGCATACGCTACCTCGTTCCTTCCAGCGTGGAGGTTTACATCCATTCTCATGGCTTGTATGGGGCCACTCAGGGGGAGTGACTGCAACAGCGCTGTCGGTTTGGCAGTTTTAGGCGTTATGTTGTACGCGTTAT
>CAZACJ010000155.1:0-3699 GCA_964483385.1 uncultured Pirellula sp.
GCGGTGCGTGGTCCGTAAGATGACATTCAGGTGGGGGGAAGCCTCCTGGACCACGGGTTCCATTCATGTACTGATGCACTAATTGTCGAGTGCGTCCCATCCGTCTTGCTATCTCCGAGGCAGTAACAAGGTTGCATTCATCGACTCGCAAAACTTCGGCTCCGATGTCCGCTTTACGAACATCGCGAATCGCGCTGATGATCGCGTCTTCGAGTGACACTGCGGATCGACTGAACTCTACGTACAGTCGACCGTGCTGCATGCTTACCGTCGCATCGTCACAACCCGCTTGAAACAAAGCGTCCTCGACCGCAGGTTTAAGCTCGCTAACACCACCGACGATCAGGGCGAAATCATATTCCCTATCACAAGGGTTTGTGGCTGGGTTCATTAGTCATTACCTTCTTCGGGTTCATCACCAGCGATGTTTTCTGGATCATTGCTGTGAGGGCAGCGGTCCACCACTTTTCGGATTTGCCGTGAGTGATTCTCCGGACTTTTTGGAGTCGACCAAACACTGACGATGCAACCTTCTCGAGTACTTTGGGGACAAAAGAGCCGCCCCAAAGCGTCCCCGTTGGAAAGTTCGACTCTCCAGCCAACGTTCTTCGGCGTATTGCACTGCTTTTTCAAGCTCTGGTTTCGAATGCCTCGGTCTGGTCATCGACTCGGTCCAAGTATAGGCCGTTGACAAATGTCAAGCAAATCCAAGGCTTACACAAATCTACTTTAAACTTCTACCTTTACTTGGTGGACCGTCCCCATGTTTCATTCGTAAGCCACTCCGACGATCGCGAAGCTGTCGACGATCCACTCGAAGATATCGCCCACCATCGCCCACAATCGCCCACCATCGCCCACCATCGCCCACTTGGACGTCTCGAAGGGTCCCGAGTCGTCCCCTACTGTCTCGACTCCTTCGGGGGAAGATACGAAAAAACCCAAGGAATCCCTTGGGTTTGTCTCGTTTTGTCGTCTTTTGGCCGACGCTGGCTATACGCTAGCAATGGGCGAAGAGGGACTCGAACCCCCGACATCCACTTTGTAAGAGTGGCGCTCTAACCAACTGAGCTATTCGCCCCCATCTGTTTCTCGACATTGGATTGCTTCGGCAATCCAATCGTTCCAACCACAGGTTTTTTTCACCTGCAACGGATTTCTACTGCGCTGTCTACATCGCTAACGATTATACGCCGTGCAAACGAATGCGGCGATTGCGACGCTCAGCACGCTGCTTGTTGCGGCGCTTGATCTCGCTCGGCTTTTCGTAAAACTCGCGACGTCGCATCTCCTTCTTCAACCCGCTACGCTCAACCAACTTGCGGAATCGTCTTACCGCCTCTTGAATCGTCTCACGATCGCGGACCTGCAACTTAACCATGCAACCTTATCTCCAAAATCCTAGGACTATACCTACATTCCGTGAATTCTTGTTCGCTAAAGGGTCTAAAAGTTTAACCAATCCCCTTTTCTGCGTCCAGGGGGCTTCGCACTATCCCCCATTTTCTGCAAAACTTTCCTACCTTGGCGGGGTTTAATAACCTAGAGGCAAGTAGTGCCTAGGAAGAAATAGCAAACGGAAACCCTCACCTCGAGCCAAGCGGCAACAAATCAACCCGGTTATCTCCTCGCTTCGATGCCACACAACCCCAATCCACCCCCAACCCTTCAAAGCTTCCCCTAGTTTTTCGGCTTCAACCTAAACTCTGACTGGCGAAAACTTACCGAAAAAGTCGATTTTATCCCTATTCCTTGCCCCTACCCTCCACCCAAAAAATCACCCACCTACCCCACCCACCTCAACCGCTTTCCATCCCCTAATAGTATCTGTACCCTATTGAACTACTGTCGCGATGCAATCAACACTCCGACAGGCATTGACTTTCCGCCCGCACAACTGACCTGAAGACGCTAAACGCCACACCGATAACACGAAGCAAATCATGAAAAAAACTATCCTCAGCTTGCTCGCTCTCTCTGGCCTCTCCGCCGGCGGTTATTGGTGGTACCAGAACCAGAAAGGTATGGATTACGAGGGTTCGGAAGAACCAATGCTGCACCAGGTCGCCGAAGGCCCCTTCGATCACATCGTCCTGGAACAAGGCGAGATCGAATCGAGCAGCAACAACGAAGTGAAATGCGAAGTCAAAGGACGCGGCGGCAGCGGTACCCCTATCCTGACGGTCATCGCAGAAGGAACACTCGTGAAAAAAGGGGAAACCCTTTGTCAACTCGACTCCTCTGCCTTGGAACAAGAAGCGAAGAACCAACGCATCGTCGTTAGCACCGCTGAATCCTCCGTCATCAGCTCCGAAGCAGCCGTCAACAAAGCGGTCATCGCTCGCCAGGAATATCTCGAAGGCACCTTCCTTACCGAACGTAAGGCAATCCTGAGCGAAATCGCCGTCGCTCAACAATCCCTTCGCAAAGCCGAACTCTCCCTCGAAAGCGCTGAACGACTCGCCGCAAAGGGAACACTAAAGCCTCTTCAAATTGAAGCCGAACAGTTCTCCGTCGAAAACGCAAAAAGCACTCTCGAGTCGGCCCAAGGTCGCTTGCGGGTCCTCGATGAACTAACCAAAGCAAAGATGCTGGTTCAATACGACGCTGATATCGAAACGACAAAAGCAAAACTCGAATCGGACAAAAACACCCTCGTCGAAGAAAAAGAAAAACTCTCCGAGATCGAAGCTCAAATCCGCGCTTGTACTATCAAAGCTCCCGCTGACGGCCAAGTCGTCTATGCAAACAAGAGCTCCGGTCGAGGTGGTAGTGAATTCATCGTCGAGCCAGGTGCCCTAGTCCGCGAACAACAAACCATTTTCTTGCTTCCTGATCCTACCCGGATGCAAGTGAAGGCAAAAATCAATGAATCCCGCATCAGCCTCATCCGCGAAGGCATGCCTGTAAAGATTCGTGTGAACGCTGTTGAAAACGAACTTCTAGGCCGCGTAATCAAAGTCAACAAGTACGCTGAACCTGGCAACTGGTGGGGCTCGAACGTCAAAGAATACGCCACCTACGTCCAAATTGTTGATCCACCAGAAACCATCCGTACCGGCATGACCGCCGAAGTGAGAATCTTCGTCGAACAGATCGACAAAGCGATCCAAATCCCCGTCCATGCCGTCTACGAATCGAAACGCCATCACTTTGTTCTCGTCCGCGATAACAACAAGTGGGACACTCGCGAAATCAAAATCGGTGCAACAAACGACAAATTCGTCACCGTCAAAGAAGGAATCTCTGCCAACGACAATGTTGTCCTCGATCCTCGTAACCACCTCGAAAAGATGGAGATCCCAGATATCCAAGAAGAAGACGATCGATCCAAGCTTGTTGCAATGTCCAACGAACCGTTGCCCAAGTCCAACGCACCTGGCGCACTCGGTGGTCCTGGCGCGGGAGCTGCTGGTGGAGCTCCAGCAGGATCCGGTGCACCAGCAGGTGCTGCCGGTGGTGGTCGTCCCGGTGCGGGTGGTGGCATGAGCCCCGATTCAATCGTCACCATGATGATGCAGCAGCTCGATACCAACACCGATGGTAACTTGACCCAAGAAGAAGTATCAGCCAATGAACGGATGAAAAATTCCTTTGGAGATTATGACACCAACAAAGATGGTAAGATCGACCGCGCTGAGCTTTCGGCTGTCATTCGTAAACGCATGGCATCTAACCCCGGCGCTGGCGGACCCGGTG
>CAZACJ010000155.1:3799-6242 GCA_964483385.1 uncultured Pirellula sp.
GGCCCAGGGGCTTCGGCGAATTAAGCCCTCACGATCGAGAATTCAAAACGGAGATTACTTCACCGACCCGCGTGGATAAGTTCTAACATCAGGAACAAGATCAGTTATGGCAGATGAGCTCAAAACGGATGGCTACGCGTGCCGAGTTGTCGATCTCAAGAAAGAATACGTGCTCAAAAGCGAAACCGTGCGAGCACTACGCGGTGTCACGTTCGATGTTCCCATCGGTGATTATGTCGCGATCATGGGCCCCTCGGGCTCCGGCAAAAGTACTTTGCTTAACTTGCTCGGCTGCCTCGACCAACCGACCGCCGGTAGCCTTTGGCTTGGTCACGACGACGTTGCCAAGATGTCGGATGACCAACTTGCTGACATCCGCTCCCAACGGATCGGCTTCGTCTTCCAGGCTTACAACCTTATCCAACAGTTAACCGTCGTTGAAAACATTCAAGTTCCACTGTTCTACCAGGGTAAACCCCTTACTCCAGAACAGCGTAAGCGTTCTCTCGATCTCGCCCACATGGTCGGATTAGGTGAACGGCTCGATCACCGTCCAACACAACTCTCGGGGGGCCAACAGCAACGGGTTGCGATCGCGCGTTCTCTCGTGAACGATCCGTACTTCATCCTTGCTGACGAACCAACTGGGAACCTTGACTCTCGCACCACCGAAGAAATCCTGCAGCTCTTCGAACGTCTCAACAACGAAGGGCGAACAATCATCTTGGTCACCCACGAAGACGAAGTTTCGAAACGCGCGAAACGAGTTGTGCGACTGAAAGACGGACGACTTCAGTGGGACAAAATCAACTCGCAAGAAGTGCGAGATGAAGCGGCAAAGTACGCGATCGATAACATGCCAGTGGAAGTCTAACACCCGCCCGACGATGACACTTCCTGCCACGACGGCTTTTAACAACAACAGCTACAGAACACCACACTCACTGCCTTCGGTGCGGAGATAACCAGCGATGGGAATTTTGCTAGGGACGATTCAACTCGGAATCAAGAGCCTTTGGCTGCACCCCATGCGTTCTATTTTGACCGTCTTGGGGATCTTCATCGGGGTTGCCAGCGTTATTTGGTTGCTTGCGATCAGTAAGGGAATTGGCGACGAAGCACAGAAGCAGATCGAAAGCCTTGGGGCTGACACGATCATGGTGCGAACCGTGAAGCCGCCCAGTGAGAAAATGTCTAGCCAAGGGCTTACACCCTATGGTTTGACTCGCGAAGAATACGACATGCTGGTCGACACCATTCCCACGGTCAAAAGCGCAATTCCAATTCGTGAGATGCGACGTCAGTTTCAGTTCAAGGATCGTAAGCTTGATGGCCGGCTTGTTGGCTGCACACCAGAGTATGCCGAAGTCACCAAACTGCAGATCGCATCGGGTCACTTCTTGACGGATGCTGAGAACTTTTCGCGCGACTGCCACTGCGTCCTCTCGGCCAAAGTCGCTGAACGGCTGTTTCCGTATGAAGATCCGATCGGTCAGCGGATTTACATGCCCGAAAACCAGGACTTCTATTTGGTTGTCGGTGTGTTGAAGCCGAAAGGGGCTACGGCTGCAATAGGCGGCTCGATGTCTGCTCAAGACTTCTCAAACGACGTATACATCCCCATTCGGACGCTTCAGCAACGGATCGGTGATACGATCATGACCATGCGGTCTGGTTCGCGTGAAGGAGAGATCATTGAGCTCAATCAAATCACTCTGCGTGTCGCCGATGTGAGCGAAGTGAAGAAAACTGCAGAGTTGGTTTCTGCGGCTCTCAGCAGTCACGAAAAGATGGAAGACATCTCGGTGGTGGTCCCGTTGGAATTGTTGGAACAGGCCCGCACGACGCGCGCGATGTTTATGCTCTTTATGGGGATGATCGCGGCGATATCGCTTTTGGTCGGTGGGATTGGAATCATGAACATTATGCTTGCGACCGTCACCGAACGGACGCGAGAGATCGGTATCCGGCGTGCTTTGGGAGCAAAGCGACGGGACATTATTCGTCAGTTCCTCGTAGAGACGAGTGTGTTGAGTCTTACCGGTGGGATCTTGGGTATCCTCTTTGGGTTACTCTGTGCACCAGCAGTCGATTTGACCCGAGAGCTTGCAACGGTTTGGTTTCCCAAGCAGATGGCGGATCTTCCTGAAGTGGTCCGCACGGTAAAACCATCGATCGTACCGGAGAGTATCCCTGGAGCGTTCTTTATTTCGCTTGCGGTCGGATTGATCTTCGGTATTTATCCGGCAACCCGCGCGGCGAAGATGAATCCGATCGAAGCCCTTCGACACGAGTAAGTGTAAGGAATTCTCGCGCTAAGAAGCAAAGACGCGAAGAAGACCGCAAAAATGAGCCGGAAAGCGCGAGCTCCGGACGGTCCTTTGAGCCGGAAAGCGCGAGCTCCGGGCGGTCCTTTGAGCCGGAAAGCGCGAGCTCCGGGCGG
>CAZACJ010000156.1:0-6210 GCA_964483385.1 uncultured Pirellula sp.
ACTGGATGACCGCTCCAACAAACCCCTTCTTCGCCAAGTCGATCGCAAACCGCTACTGGAAACACTTCCTAGGCAAAGGCCTGGTGGAACCAGAAGACGACATGCGTATCACCAACCCACCCTCGAACCCCGAACTCCTCGATACCCTTACTGTCGAACTCGTCCAATCTGGCTTTGACCTCAAATACCTCGTTCGCGCTATCTGCACCTCCACCACCTACCAACTCAGCGCAAACGCCAATGAACTTAATATCCGTGATACGAACTGCTACTCCCGCTTCTATCCAAAAAGACTCCAAGCAGAAATGCTCCTCGATGCCATCGACAATGTCACCGGAAGCCTATCGCAATTCGATGGCATGCCACTCGGTACTCGTGCCGTCGAACTCCCCGATACCTCTTTCGCTTCCTACTTCCTAACGGTCTTCGGCAGACCCGATTCCACCACCGCTTGCGAATGCGAACGAACCAACTCATCGACGCTCGCACAAAGCCTCCACTTGCTTAACTCCAAAGAGATGCAAGCGAAGCTCGGAGCCGATGCAAGCCGCGCAGCTCAGTGGGCTTCCTCCGCGATCGTCGATGCAGCCCTAAGCCCAGCAGAAAACATTCGAAAGTCAGCTCCTCCACGGATCCGCGAACTCTACCTCAGAGCCCTCTGCAGACCACCCACAGAATCGGAACAAAGCCTTGCGCTGGAGTACCTCATGCAACGCTCAGAAAAACTGCGCGAAGCTTACGAAGATCTCCTATGGAGCTTGATCAATAGCAAGGAATTCTTGTTCAACCACTAATCGATTTTCTCGACCTCTGCGATTACACCAGCCTAGCGACTTCAACATGAGACCGTTTGTATCCGCGACGCGAGGGATCGGGTTGCTCCTCCTTTGCCTCCTCGCAACCACAGCACGCGCTGAACTTCCCGTTATCGCGCTCGATGCTGTCTTCCCACCAGTCCTCTCCAACCAACACCCAAACAACTTCAAAGTCACTGCAGGACGATTTACCCAGGACGTCGAGCAACTGATCTTCTCCGATCCACGTATCACCGCCAAACTCGAGCAATCCCCAAGCCTACCGCTCGATCCCGATACCACTCCACAAAAAGCCTACGGCAGCTTCTCCGTCTCCGTCGATCCCGCAGTGCCGCAAGGTCTCTACGAAGTCTGGGCAGTGGGTCGCTACGGTATCTCCAACGCGCGATCTCTGGCGGTTGTCCACACACCTGTTGAAGTTTTACCGCCATCCATCGATCCCAAAAATCCGCCTACTGTGCAACCTGGCACTTGTTACGTCGGACTTACGAAGCGCAACGAACGAATCCAACTGAAAACAAAGAAGTCCGATCGATGGCCCAAAATATTACTGGCGGCTCAGTCCCTCGACGCTTCTACCATCCCCGTCCTCCAAGTCTCAGATGCCGACGGAAATGTACTAAGCCAACTTCGTAGCTCCGGGAAAGCCCCCGTGCTATTCTCCGAACCGACTTCGCCTCCGACAAAATCCCCTACAAACAACCCAGACGAACTGCGAATCGCGATCTTCGACTTCCTATATCGCAGTTCCGAAAATACACCCTTCGCATTAGTCATCGATCCCCCTGAAAATCATCCGCTCTACTCAAGCAAAGAATGGAAGAACCCATTCCAAGCCTTCGCAAAAACAAATTTAGATTGGCCTGTTCAGGCAACACCCCCGAACACCAGCACAAATCCCTCAACGCTCCCTGCCCCACTTCCATCCCCACCCTGGCAAATCAAATTCAACCTATCCGCAAAAGAACCCCAGCGCGAATTCGAATTCGCTCCCAGCGAAGGAATGACTTACGAAGTCGAAGTACTATCCGCGGCACTGGGTGAACCATCCGATGTCCGAATCATCGCCGACCGAGTCACTCCACCACCATCGCCAGAACAACTCGCTCAAATCCAAACAGTTCTAGCCGCTGACCCATCCGGCAAATCCTCCGATCCAGCCCTGCAACAACTTGCTCAAGACTACCTCAACCGTCAACGCCTCACAGGTCGTGATGTCATCACCATCGCAGAAGACGGTCCTGCCATCGGAACCCGTGCCGTACGACTCCTCTCTCCCGATCCATTTTTCTCGCTTCCACCTAGCCCACCGAACAAGAACATCCGACTGACCATCAACGACTTGAATATTCAACCTTCAAGCAAACATTCCACCGAAGTGATCCTTCGTGTCGGACCACCGGTTCCACGTATACAACCCATCGGGCATTGGCTCCCTGATACCAACAACGCAGCGGCAGCAAAGACCACCGGTATTGCGCTCCCCAAAGGTGGGCAAACCGCGATGCATGTATCCATTCGCCGCACTGGAGGACATAACGCTCCCATCGAACTGAATTGCGATGCGCTACCACCCGGTGTTTCTGTGACGCCAGCCCTCGTCGCGCCCGGTCAATCAGAAGGCATCCTGATGTTCTTCGCAGATGAAAACGCCGCACCCTTCACCGGTCCCATCCAACCCATCGCAAAAACCAAAGTTGCGTCAAACCCTGCAACCCCCAGTCAACTCGATCAAGATGTCTCAATTCCAATACAACCGACAAGCATCGTTATCTCCGCTTCCGCCGATCGCGGACTTCCTCAATCCCGACTCTCCAATCAATGGCTTCTCAAAGTGATCGAACAAGACACTGCGCCGATTCAAATCCGCGCCGGGGATGGCCCCGCTTGGGTCTTGGAAATTCCTCAAGGTGGCGCCGGTAAACTTCCAATCCGCGCTGTAAGACGCGCGGGCGGAGAAGCCAAAGGAATCATGCGACCACAAAACCTTCCCCCAAAAGTCACCCTCGGTGAATTTGAACTCCCCGAAAAGAACCCAGAAGCCAACCCGGAAATCAAAGTTGCTGCCGATGCACCTGTCGGTGAATACACCGTTTGGTTTGCAACCGAAATTGTTCTCAAGCAATCTCTACACCCTGAATCACACGCAAGACTCCTTGCGTACCGAGATCGCATCCAAGCCCTCCTAGCCGATCCTAATTGGCCCGGAGATCGACCCGCTGCTGAAAAAATCATCGCAGAAACCAATCCAAAACTAGAGGCACTCGCGAAAGAAATCGCACCGAGAGACTTCCAAACCTTTCTACCTTCCGCACCGTTTCGATTGAAAATCGTTCCGCCACCGGAAGCACCTAAATAACGAAGCTCCTAAATAACACAGACTACTCTTTGAAATACAACCATACGTCATGCAACCTTCGACCAAAACTCCGTTTATAAAACGACTACAGCTCACCATGCGAATCCCCTCCATTTCCTCCGCTCGCTTGTTGCCGATCCTCGGTAAAAACGCCCTGAGCACTACCATCTTCTGCGCCCTGATCGTCTCCGGATTTTCCGGCTGGGGATTTGCTCAAGATGCAGCACAAGCCACCCCCAAAGACTTCGCAAATCATATCCTTCCGCTACTGCGAGCCAACTGCATCGCCTGCCACAACGTGCAAAAAGCAGAAGGTGGCTTGAACCTAGAATCGTTCGAACAACTGATGAAAGGTGGAGACAGTGGTCCGACCCTTGTCGTCGGAAAAGGTGGTGAAAGCGAACTGGTTCGCCGCGTTCGTGCAACCGACGAATCGGTGATGCCCCCAGATAAGAACGCAGTAGGCGCAAAACGACTCACCCCAGCGGAAATGGACCTACTTCAAGCTTGGGTAGATGCAGGTGCCATTGCAGGTGTCGCAAAAACCGGACTGAACATGCAATGGAAGCAAGTCCCCGAAACCGTCCGCCCAATGTATGCGATGGATGCAAGTAGCGACGGTCAGTGGGTTGTCGCTGGAAAAGGAAACCAAGCCATCGTCTATCGCTGGCCTTCACTCGATGGTGCTACTGACATCGCACAATTGTTCGATCCACAAATCCAAGCACAACTGCAAACCAATGCACCCGTCAGCCATCTCGATATGATCCAATCCATTGCGATCAGTCCAGATACCACACGCATCGCTACCGGTGGCTTTCGCGATGTGAAAATATGGAAACGCAACCAAGCCGTAACCGATCAAGGTCTCGCAAGCGTTCTTCGAGGAGCACACCAAGCGAAACTCGCACCACACGGATTAGCAATCGCAAAAGCAACCCGAACACCTACCTTGGAAATCATCCGCGCCGAATCAGGCTTGGTCTCCCATCAACTCGAAGCACCAGGAACTCCAGCACCGGCAGCAAGCATCGATTGGAGCCAAGATGGAACCCAACTATGGGTTGTCCTAGAAGATGGAGCTATCGCTCAGTATGTACTCGGCCCGACCAACGCCCCACCAGAAATTGCTCCAGGCACTGCCCCCACTCCTGTTGCAGTCAAACCTTCCTTCGTTGGCAAACTCGAACAGCCTTTCAAACAGATGCTCGTCCAAGACCCACAGACGCTTGTGGGACTCACACCTGAGAAAAAGGTGCAATGGATGCAGGTGGTACCAGCGACCGCAGAAGCCCCAGCAACCTTGCAAAAAATCGAACGTTTAGGGGACGTGGCGGAAGTCATCGGACTTGCACGCTACGAAGAAGCCAACGTACCGCGCATCTTGGTCGGCACCGCAGATGGTACCGTTCGAGTTGTCCAAGGTACCGATGGAGCAATCCTGCGAACAGTCGGTCACGGTGCCCCAATGCAACATATCATCGCTTCGAATGACGCATCCAAATTCGCCACCATTGGAAACGATGGATTGATCAAAGCTTGGAAGAGCGCAGACGGAACAATGCTTTGGGAACAGAAGGTCGATTACGAAGGCCAACGCCGCCTCGATCTAGCCGACTTGACCCTCGCACGCCAAAAATCGAAAGTCGATCGCGCAGCCGCAAAAGTCCCCGAACTTGAAAAAGCCAAGCAAGCGGAGATGGAAGCCCACGGCAAACTCGTTCAATCCAAAACCCAAATCATGGAAGAACTAGGAAAGAAACAAACCGAACTCGATGCACAAACCAAAGCAGTAACCGATAGCGAAGCTGCGATGGTCGCAGCCAAAGCAGCCGTGGACGAAGCCATGAAGAAAATGGAAGCGGCAGCGAAAGATGTCGAAGCAAAAAAGCAAGCCCAAGCCACCGCGATGAAGGCGAAGATGGACGTAGAAGTCAAACTCGCCACGATGGAGAAGACAATCGCCGTTGCGATGCAAGCAATTGAAAAGGCAACGACAGGGATCGCTCAATTCCAAGCGATGATTGAACAGGAAAAGCAAAAGGTAACACAATTTGAACAAGGCTTGGCCCAAACCCAAGCTGCAGTGGTACCCGTTCCTGTCGTACAGAGCGCATTTTCTGCTGACAGCCGAAGCATCGTAACCGCAAGACAGGACGGTAGCGTATCTATTGTTCGAGGTGATAAAGGACTTCAACAAGCAGTCCTACCTGGAGGTGCAGCGAACATCAACGCACTGATGGTCACCGCCAATGGCTGGATCCTCGAAACGTTGGATGATGGACGCGGTTTAGGTTGGGATTGGGGAAATCGCTGGGTTCTTGAACGAACCATTGGTACAGCCATGGAGTCTGTCTTCAGCGATCGCGTGACCGCGATGGACTGGAGTGAAGACGGTCAGTTGTTGGTTGTCGGAAGTGGAGCGCCAAGCCGATTTGGGGAATTGAAGATTCTGCGAGTTGCAGATGGAGCGGTTCTCAAGGACTTTGGACAAGTTCATAGTGATACGATCCTCGTAGCTAAACTTTCACCCGATGGCGCTTGGATCGCAACGGGAGCCGCAGACAAAGTGATCCGATTGCATCAAGTCAACGTACCCGAAGGAACCCAACAACCACCACCTAGAACTCTCGAAGGACACACGCATCACGTTCTAGGACTGGCTTGGCACGACGACGGGCATTTGATCGCAAGCTCTTCAGCGGATAACACGATCAAGGTATGGGATGTAGAGAGTGGGACATCGACCCGAACAATCCAAGGATTCGGCAAAGAAGTCACTTCGATTGCGTTTGTTGGCAGGACGAATCAAGTCGTAACCTCATCCGCTGATCAACAGGTACGCGTCCATGACGTGACCAATGGCGGCCAAGTCCGAGCGATAGGCGGTCCTGCAGAAGCAGTATATTGCAGCGTTGTTGCAGGACGAGTTCCAATGGCCTACGCCGGCGGCCAAGACGGAGTACTCTGGATTTGGCAATTAGACAACGGCCAAGTCATCCAACAGATCAAATAACCCGTAGCCACCCGCTGGTT
>CAZACJ010000157.1:0-6139 GCA_964483385.1 uncultured Pirellula sp.
CGTCTGATAGTTCGAATCCTACCGCCTCCACCAACGTGGATCGTTGCCAAACTGGGACATGCAAAACCCCAGTATTTTGATGACTCGCGCGACTCGAAAAACGACTCGATTTCCAGTGCGCGACGCGAAATACAACGCCGCATTCCGCCATGCACCGAGCCCGCATGGGCGCTACAGAAAGCCAAAGCACTTGGCCAGAACAGCGCACTAGGCGACGCAGCATGTGCAAGCATGCACATGCATGGACGTGCAGGAAAGCCAAAGCAATTGGCCCGAAATGCGAAAAACCCCAGCAGCCTAGATCGTAGAAAGTTGAAAGTAGAGCGGTCCTTCGGACAGGACAGGAACCGAACTTTTGAGGTTTTTCCATTGGTTTTGGGAAGTTCGAGAGGTTCTTGTTTGAGACTCGCATATTGCCAAAAATCCGAATCGAGGGGGTTTACCCGAGTTCTGTCGCTCTCTGTTATTGAAGCAGCCATCCTCACTGATCGGAGGAAAAGTCTTAACCGACATGAAGCGGCATTTTGGTACATCAGCAGGAATCCGACGTCATTGTTGTCATGAATAAATTGTATATCGGACTCAGGGGCGACTACCGACGTAAACGTCAAGTTTCCAGTTGGCTGATTGACGATCTGTTCCGCAACGATGAAGGTGCCAAGTGCAGGCGGATAGTGCGTGTAACTACTGCTGCCAAACTGATTTCAATTCGTAGATCTTGCAGGACACGATACGGCAAGTGCCACCTTCGGCAAAGAGCTCGACTCCGTTACTATTGGGGTCTGGAAACACGAGGTCGGTGATAACGGTCTCACCACTATTTCCGAAAACCTCAACCGATGATGCGTCGACCAGGATCTGCAACTTGATGGTCCCTTGCGGATTTCGTCCAAGAGGTCCTACGTGCTTGCCGGCGAAGGCAGGATGAAATGAGACATTTCCAGACTTCGTACGATCTACGTACATCGCCCCTTTTCTCGCATCGTATCCAACAACCGTCTGCTCGTCATTCCGCTTGAGTACGCGTATGCCAAATTCGGTTGCCGAATCGGGTTCAATTTCTAGAAGTATTTCAAGTTGTTGCCCATGGAATTCAAGGGACAAAGATTCACTAGTGAGTGATCGATCCTTTACTTCAATCATTTTGTCTCGCAATTGCTGCAGCTCACGAACAGGCTGCTGGCATAGCCGCAATTTGCCATCTATCCATCGCAATTTGACTTCGCGAGGAATCGACATGGCGCTGCGCCACGGATAGGTTGGGTTCAGGCATGTTTCCCAATTGTTCATCCAGCCAATCCAGATTCGTCGTCCGTCACTTTCTGGAATGTTAGACCATGAGACTGGTGCATAGAAGTCGCGGCCAAAGTCAACCCACTGGGATGTCATCGAATCGGCAACGAATTTGTTGCCGTCGAAAACGCCCGTGAAGTATTCGCCTCCTGAACCGCCAGCGATAGCGCCGTTGCCCATGTCGGCTTCCAGCACCCACCGTGTTTTGCCCGGCTCATCTTCAATTGGCAATTCGAACAAGTCTGGGCATTCCCAGTTCAGCTTATTCGGTTCGCCAGCCGGACCGAAATCGCTTAGCAAAGTCCAATTCTTGAGATCCGTCGATTCGAAAAACTGCAGCCTTTTCTGTACTGCGAGCGAAACAACCATGACCCATCGTTTAGTTGGCTCATACCAGAACACCTTTGGGTCCCTGAAGTCCTTCTCACCGACATCCAGCACCGGGTTACCTGCATACTTTGTCCAGGTACGACCAAGGTCGTTGCTGAATGCGAGGTCCTGCGTCTGACGATCTTGGCTGTGTCCCGTAAAGATCGCAACCAATGGCGAACGATCAGCAGCAGCGAATCCACTCGAATTGAATGTGTCAACGACGGCGCTCCCAGAGAACATCATGACACCATACTCGTCGCGTAACGCGACCGGCAAATGCTCCCAATGAAGCAGATCTTTGCTAACGGCGTGCCCCCAACTCATGTGCCCCCATTCGTTCCCAAGAGGGTTATGTTGATAAAAGAGGTGATATTCTCCATCGAAGTAGACGAGACCATTGGGATCGTTCATCCAGTTAATTTCGGGGGTAAAGTGGTATGCCGGTCGAAAGCGCTCGCGGTAATACTCATTCGAGCGTCTATATTCATCGATTCTCCACAGCCCGGTTCCAGTTCGTTGCTTGTCGGTCAGAAGTACTTGGTCGACGTTGATGTGTCCCCATTCTCCCTGTGCACGATCAAAGATCCGGATTGTGCCCTGCTTTCCTTGAAAAGCTGCAATGTCCCAGGACTCCCAGCGCAGTTCGCCTGAATTCGCGCCAGTTGCAGTTCGGACCATCTTTCCGTCGACAATCAACGCCAAGCCTGTCTCTCCTTCCTGCCGACCACCGCCAATCAAGAAAGATAAGAATCGCCGGTTGAGCTCAAACGGCGGTGATGCAATCATTCCGGTCTCGGAATCGCTATTCCCGTACGAATTGACGAGTCGGCTTCCTTGATAACCAGACACCTGCAGTTTATGCCCCTCGGTTGGCCCTAGGCCAAATGCTTTACCTTCCACCCTCCACTCGCCATACGAGTCGGACTCGAAGTCCGCAATGACGATGTCTTGTCCGCGTGTTTTCGAGTTTAGGATGAGCAGGAACAAAAAACCAAGAAAAATGATTCGGGTAATCATGGCAATAGTCCAATGCATATTTTAACTCATATTTGATTTGAGTTATGGAAATTAAGTTTGTGGTATCGCTCCGCGATGGGAGCAAGTTGCAGATGCTGTCTCGCAAGCAAATCGAGCGGTGGAAGCGATTGAATCCCCCCTCAACCATCCAGTAACTAAGGCGGCAGTAAAGGAGTCTCCCGCTCCGACCGTATCGACCACGAAGGTCGGGATTCCCGGCTCAACGATCATTTCAAATTTGGAGATGAGTACAGCTCCATCTGGTCCTCTGGTCATTGCGATCAAATCCAAGTCGTATTGATTGAGCAACAGTTTTAATTTCGATTCATCGTCCAATTGGGAAGGTATATTGCATGCTTCCGAAACACGCCCAAGCTCTTCATCGCTTAGCTTTAGAATACTCGCCTGCTCGATCGAATCGCGAATGATCATGTCGTTGAAAAAGGGACTTCTCAGATTCATGTCAAAAACCCGCAATATCCCTTGTTGCTTAGATCGAGCCACAGTTTTACGAATGGTTTCTCGGGTCACTGTCGAACGCTGAGCTAGTGTACCGAAGTAGATTGCATCAAATTGATCGATGCATAACTCGAGTTCCTGCGACCAAACAATTTGGTCCCAAGCACAATCTTCGTGAATAACAAACCGCGGTCTTCCCTCTGTATCCACCTGGACGCTAACCATACCGGTGGCTGCAACCTGACTTGATTGAACAAGCGAGCAATCGATACCATAGGCCTCAAGTATTCGACGCGCTTCGTCGGCGTGGGTATCGTAGCCTACCGCGCTGAACATGCTTACCTGATTGCCCTGAATTGCAGCATGGTAAGCGAAGTTTGCGGGAGCACCCCCAAACCTTTCGCCATCGGGAAACAAATCCCATAGTATTTCTCCGATGGAGAGAATTCTCTTGCCGCTCAAATTAATCCTCCATCCCCAGATCCTTTTGAATTTCTTCTAAGGATCGCCCCTTCGTTTCAGGTACCATCATTTTGACCCAAATCAATTGCAATGCCATCATGAAGCAGAAAAACAAAAATACATAACCTGGATGAAACGCAGTTACCATCGTTGGAAAAAAGGTAGTTAGCAAAGCGGCGAAAATCCAATGCGTAAAACTTCCGAGCGACTGTCCTTTCGCGCGATGTGCGTTCGGAAAGACCTCTGAAATAAGGACCCAAATCACAGCCCCTTGGCCTACCGCGTGTGCCGCAATAAACGCGAAAATGCATGCAGGTACGATGCTGTAGGTTTCGGAGAAGAAGGCCCACGAACACAAGCCGAGCGAACCGATGTAGCCAAACGAACCGATATACAATAACGTCCTGCACCTCCGAGGAATCGTGCGATCATGAACGAGTAGACTTCTTGAGCTATAGCCGACCATATAGCGCCAACGATGAAGAGGATGCCAATCCACAACAATGTTGTCTTTCTGCCGAGTCGATCAGTTGGCCAACTGCCGACGAGTGAGCCGAGCACTGTCCCCCAAAGTGCAGACCCCATCGCAATTCCATGCATCTCAGGACTCAAATCCCAGAGTTCTTGAATCGTGCTCTCCGCACCGGAAATGACAACGGTATCGAAGCCGAAGAGGAAGCCGGCAAGGGCGGAAACGATGGACCAAAGTAGTAATCTTGATTGAATCATGTCGGCAACATAAACAACTTGTACGAATCAAGCAAGAATCTGTAATAGCAGATACAAAAATAGTTGTCATGACAAATCCGGACATTGTGAATACAATTAGAGCTTTCATCACACGATTACTTCTAAGCAACTACCATGAGCAAACGATCACGACACCAGGAAATCTTCCGTGAACTCAAGGCCGAGATACTCGCTGGCACGTACGATTCTGCCAAACGACTACCAAGCGAGGCTCAGTTAGTTGTTAGGTTCGGAGTCTCTCGGCCCACAGTTGCTCGGGCGCTCCAAGAGCTCAAGCTCTGCGGAATGCTCGAACGCAGGGCGGGATCGGGAACGTATCTCAAAAAGAATGCTGAACTACCCGCGCAAACTAAACAGATCGGATTGCTTGTGCCCGGGCTCGGCAAGATTGAAATCTTTGATGTGATATGTGGAGAATTGGCGAGCCTAGCTCGCGTTCACGATTTAGGAATGCACTGGGGCGGCAGCGCTCACCCGCGTGTTGATTCGAACATGAGCGTGACAGAAGCAGAAGGTTTATGCGACTACTATATCGAAAAGGGAGTGAGTGGAGTTTTCTTCGCACCATTCGAACATACAACCAATAACGAAACTGCCAACCGACGTATTGCCGAGCGATTGAGTCACTCGGGAATTCCGGTCGTCTTAATCGATCGCGACCTTTGTGTCTTTCCCCATCGTAGCAATTACGACCTTGTCGGAATGGATAACTTTGCAGCTGGATACCTTTTAGCCGAACATCTCATCAAACTCGGAGTAAGCCGTATCGAGTTTCTCTCTCGCCCATTGTCAGCAACAACTGTCGATGCAAGGAAAGCCGGCGCAATAAGTGCTATGATGTCTAATCGTATTGCAATTCCAAAGGAGTTTCATCAACAAGGAAACTGCATGGACGTCGAATTCGTTCGTAAACTGACGAATGGCAAGAGAATCGATGCGGTTATATGTGCGAATGACCACACGGCCGCACAACTGCTGCAGACACTTGCTCGACTCAATATTGATACACCGCGTGATTTGCGTGTTGTCGGCTTCGATGATGTTCGATTCGCAACACTTCTTCATGTTCCTCTGACCACAATTCAACAGCCGTGTCGGAATATCGCGTTGACTGCATTCAATGCTATGCGAGAACGACTAAGCGACCCCACGTTACCGCCACGAAGTCTGTTAATAAAACCAAGCTTAATCGTTCGCGAAAGTTGTGGCGCGTACCTAGTAGGCGCTTCGCGTGCCGAGTGAAATCAATCGGAAGGACTGTAGTCGACCACAAGATATTTCTAATTTCTTACAGTTCGTTTCAAAGCGAGAATGGGTGATAATCTCCTGGCGATGTTCGCCCTAATCGATTCCAAGCGATTCGCGAGAACTAAGCGTTAACGGATTAAAAGGATGGAATAGGAAAACTCAAAGGCGATTGTTGGGTTATCTTCGCGGAGTCGGTAAACGGTGTACGTTCAGGGCCAAACTTGGTGTTTCCAAGACAGGGTTATGAAGTTAGTAGCATTTCTATAACCTCACATCTAACATTCCTGCTCGCGCGACTTTGAGACGCCCAAGAGTCGGCTAGCCAAAGGCAGAATAGACACCCCGCCCGATTCGCGGCTCGGGGCTTGCCTCGAAAGGGATTAGCTTGTTGATACTTTCAAGCATACAATCAACACAGTTCGAAGGATCGAAATCAAGCCAAAAAGTTCCATGAGGTGTGAGCCATGTCCGATACCATCGAAATACGTCTTGCGAGAGTTGAAAGGGAGTTGGCAATCTTACGAGCGAAATCTACTCG
>CAZACJ010000158.1:0-6133 GCA_964483385.1 uncultured Pirellula sp.
GTTTAAAGCAACGTTTTGGGTGTTTGATTTCGATAGAGCTACCTATTCGGGAATTCAGTGCCTTGATTAGTTTTGGAGTCTGATCGCAGGAGCGATCAGGGACAATGTCACACAGATCGCGCATACGATCCGTCTCTGAATCCCCTAACCCGCAAATTCATGCAATTCACAACTCCACGCTCCGCCCATGATTCAGTTGATTATCTCCACTAGCCAATCGAATGGCTTAGCCACGAAGTCGACCAACCCACCAACCTAGCCCAAGTTGCTGTTTTTTGGTTTGCCAATCGCTTCGAGAATCTGTGACGTAAGAATGGTCACTGGAGCCGGAACACGAAACTCTAACACAGTACAAAGCTGGTTGCGGAGGTGTGCTTCATGTTTTATCAAAGACTTCCCTTCCAAGTGCCCAGAATCGTAGTGCGAGGCCCATTCCAGGAATTCCAAATGAGCTTGATGCATATCTCCACCCGGTTGAATTCGAGCGCCAAAGCGTTCTCTTTCGCGATTTTTAAGCCGTTCTATTCTGATTTCGGTGGGAACGTAGAGAAAGACAACACAAGTGAAATCGATGGGCGGCTTCGGAACCCAATCGAAAATACCTCCGCACAGAATAAAGTTGCGTTGATGCTCCAAATCTCTGCAGAGCTTGGCGTACCGCTCTTCCGGTGAATATTGCTTTTGAAATGGCGGATCCGTCGGCGCATGGTAGTAGTCGTCACATTCCAAGCACGGAATATGTAACGCCTGCGCGAGTGCACGCCCAAGCGTAGAAGTACCACAACCTGATGCTCCAAGAATATTGATTCGATTTTCCATCGCAATGACTATCGATCCCGCAATGCTATCTTCATCACTGTACGCATTCGCGTAGTCGGCGAAGCAGTCGCTCCTCTTCTGCAGCTTGGTTCAAGAACCAATCTGTGGACCAAATACGATAAAGGTTCCAGCCCCTCCCCTTGATGATCTCTTCGCGTAACCGATCCCGGTCCCGTGCGGACTTCGAGGAGTGATAAGTCGCACCGTCGCATTCAATCCCCAACAAGAACGAACGATCCCCCTCGCGGCGACGAACACCGATGTCGATGAAGTAACCCGCTACCCCAACCTGGAATACCGCCTCAAGCCCAGCTGACTCGACCACCTTGGCAACCGCTTCTTCGAATGGCGAACCCGGCTCACGACCAGACTCGGATCCGGTCTCTCGCATCTTGCCGACACTCGCGTATTCCAAGAAATCACGATAAGCGTTAACGCCTCGGCTCTTGTCAGGACCTCCATGGATATCGCTCGGTAACAACGATGAAAAGACTTCCATCCGTTTCCTCGCTCGCGTCACCATCACATTCAATCGCCTCCAACCCATCTGTGAGTTGATCGGCCCGAATCTCTGAAATACCTTGCCACTGGTCGGATCTCGACCATAAGTGTACGAAATGAATATCACATCGCGCTCGTCGCCCTGAATGTTCTCGAGATTCTTGACGAAGAACCCGTTCTCCCCTTCTCGCATCTGTGCATACAAAGTCGCAAACTCCGGATCGGCTCCACAAGCTTTGTTGACAAGTGTATCGATCAATTCCGATTGCTTCTGGTTAAATGCCGCAACTCCTAGCGATTCGCCCGTCCGTTGCTTCGCATGTTCGATGATCCGCTCTACGATCCTCTCCGCTTCACGCAGATTCTCTCCTTTGACGCAAGTAGCGTCTTGAACATGATGATACACGATTCCCAATCCACCCAACGTGTCGCTCGGTGACGGGAAGACAACCAAGTCTTCGTCATAGAACTTGACATTGGAGAACTGGATCAAGTTCTCATGCTGACTTCGGTAATGCCATCGCAATCGGCGATACGGTTGAAAGGATCGTTGCGCCACTTCCAATACAGACTCCGCATTGTCAAGTTGCGTCGCATCTTCCTCGTCGATTTCATCGTCCGCTTGATCGAAGAAACTCGTCGGTGGTAACTGCTTCGGATCTCCTACCACTACTAATTGTTTGGCTCTTAATATCGCTCCGATGGCGTCTTCGGGCTTGATCTGCGAAGCTTCGTCCATGATCACCATGTCGAATTCAATGGTGGATGCGGGCAAGAAACGTGCAAGCGACAAAGGACTCATCAAAAAACAGGGCTTGAGCGCCTGCACCGCCCTACCCGCTCGAGTCATTAAATCTCGGGTCTTGCAGTGCCTGCTCTTTTTTCCGATCTCATGGCGAATCAGCCCCATCTCAGTGTACTCACCGACGCGTCCTTTGCTGTTCCCCTCCGGCGCTTGACGCTGGCTGACTCGTTTCGCAATCTCAAGTTGTTTGCTCTCGATCCGCATTCGGTCCAATCGCTGGAAGTTCGAGCGAATGTCGTTCATCTCCGTGGTTGTGAAATGAAAACCGATCTCGTTGGACTGGAGTTCAAGCTCAGCCAAGCGATGAAAGATCGCTAATTGATACGCATCGCTTAACTGACTCTCATCGATTTGATCTGTGGCAGCCGCCATCGCAAAGTCGTTTACTCCCGCACGGTTGCATCGCTCCATCGTTCTACAAAATGCTAACCAAGCCGGCAGCCGAGCCGATTCCTTTTTGAGCTGTTTGACTTCTTCTGCTAATGCAATTTTTACGGTTCCGTTCGAGTCGCGAAAACACATCCAAGTCGCATCAACTTCAGCCGTACCCGTGATTTGTTTCCGTGCCGATTGCCAGTCTTGCTCGGCTTGTTCGAAGTCCTTCACGGTTTTCAAAACTGAAGCACACACCGCTTCGCTGCTCGAGTGATCCATCGCGGCGAAGAGATGTTCCGGCAGCCGCGCTTTCTGCAACGATTTCATCCATTCAAAGAGTTTTCGGTAGTCGGTCGTACCTGTTTGTGCTTCTCGCAACAAAGACAGGTCAGCCGGATCCCCAAGTTGCTCCGTGCGTTGGATTTCCGTATTGGCTTGCTCAAGTTTTTTCGCTGCGGTGACACAGGCAAGCAGATCGCCGAGTTTTGCGCAGTTTCCTTGCTTGAGCACCACAGAGGATTGCTCGATCTCCCGAAGTGAGTTTTTCCAACGCGCTACCTGGTTTGCCAGTTCCATCAGTCGGATGGAGCGATGCCATTTCTCACCGTTGGCACCGATGGCAATTTGTTTAGCGCAAGGCCCAACAGACTCTGTATCAAGGGCTTGAATGGTCTGCTTGAGGTCCCGGATCGAGAAGGCTTGGACAAGCTCGTCGCGGGTCGCAAGCAATTCGTTAGCGCGGCGATGATCGATCCCCATCTTCTTTGCGGTCGCAACCCAATCCGACAACGTGGTGATACTGGTCCAATCCGTTTCCAGCCCTTGGAAGGAGGTATCGAGAAGTTTTTTTAGTGCCGGATTATTTTCAAAAGTGCTGCGATCTTTCTCGAACGAGTAGAACGATTCAAGGGTGGAAAGGATCGTCGCTTGCGACATCCCTTTGGGGAACGTCGCGAATTGACGAAGCTCTTTCATTACCGACCGGTAGTCGCCGGAGAGCCATCGAAACCAGGAGCTACCATGGGTTCGGAATTGTTTGATAAGGAACAGCAATCGTTCCGGATCAGGAGCGGAGGGAAGGTGAAAGCAATCGCGAATCGTTTCGCGTCGTTTGATCAGTACTTCGCTTTTACTCTTAGCCTCTGCGAGAAGTTTACGGGTCGCATCGGAGAACCATTCGCTAGCCAGCGACTGTGTTCCTTGGACGGCCGAGTGTTGAGACAGGTGGACGGCGCTGAGGGTGCGTTCGAGGTCATCCAAGTGGAGTGGTTCTGGGAAGCCGAAGGTTTTTAATCGGTTGGTAGTTTCGAAAAGTTTTCCAACGAGAATTTCGAGTTGGTTGACCCACGATTGGAATTCCGCGAGTTTCCAAATTTCGGTGTCGCGAGGGAAGACTTGCCAGTGTTGTTCCGATCGATTGGCGAGTTGGGAGAGTGTCTGGGGGTTGGCAGAGTGATTGGTTTCGAGATGTTGCGAGAGAGTATTTGTCGCTTGGGTGAAATCATCGACCAGTTGTTGAAGTTTCAGCGCGCGCGATTGTGTGGTTGGATCGAGGAGGGGAACAAATCCAGATTGGGGTTTGGGGACTGGGGAGGTGAGGAGTGGTGCGAGGTTTTGCGAAGTGCTGTTGGAGAGGAATTCCGCGTTGAGGGAGTTCGAGGTACCAAAGAGGAGCGAGAGGTCACTGAGCGACTTGTTGAGGGAGTCTGCGGCCTGTTCAAGGCTTGGTATTCGCTGCACGATACGATCGGATTCAGCGGGTGTAAGGTCTTTTGGGAAGAAGCCCCACCAAGCGCTTTGTTTGGGGAGATCGTATTGGCTTGAGGCGTGTGAGAACGCTTGGAGAGCTTGTACAGCTTCTTCGAATTCGGGCAATTCGATTGAAGTATCGATTTGCAGTTCGCGAAGGAGAGGGATTTGTCGTTGACGAAGTTGTACGACGCGCCAGAAGAGATCGTAGAGAGGTTCAGCGTAGGGGCCTACCCGTTTGCTGGAGGCTTGGAGGTAGGCAAAAAGTTTGGAGCGGTAGGAGGCATGGTGAGAGCGTTCGCGAGCGGAGTCGGAAGCGTCGTCGAGATTGCGCGTGAGGCGTTTGCTCAGAGAGTCATAGATTTTTTTGGGGGAGGCAGAATGGCCGTGGAGTTCGAGGCAGAAGTCCGCGAGGCCGGCTTGAGCGAGTCGTTTGTGAACGACTTCGAGGGCCGCAAGTTTTTCAGCGACGAAGAGAATTGATTTGCCTTGTTCCATTGCGTGGCAGATGGCGTTGGCGATGGTTTGCGATTTTCCGGTCCCTGGAGGGCCTTCGATGACGATACTTTTTCCGGACGCGATATCGGCGAGGGCCGAGATTTGAGAGCTATCGGCATCGAGAGGCAGTTCGATTTGTTGAGCGACAGGGTGTTCATCGATAAGGTAATCGGGGGCGTAGAGCCCGGAGCCGCTTGGGATATCGGATCCGGCGATAAGTTGTGAGGCGAGAGAGGATTCGGAGAGAGCGTTTGATTGAGACCAGAGTTTTGGGTCGAGATCGACGTACATGGAGAGTTTATGGAACGAGAAGAACCCCAGCAGCATTGAAGGTTCAACAGACCAATTCGTACGGGAGTCGATGGCTAATTGAACAGCGCGAAAGTAATCGGAAGGAGATGTGGAGTCATCGAATTCGGGGAGTTGGATAGCGAAGTCCGATTCGAGTTTTTTTCGGAGGCTAGCGTTGGATTGAATTTCGTCTTCGTTCCAAAAGATTTTGTAGTCGAGGCCACCGCGAGGGGAGAAGGTTTGTTCGAGTTCGATGGGAAGCAGGATAAGTGGAGCGCGGTGAGTGGTGGCTTCGCTGGAGGGGGAGTCGGACCAGTTGAGGAATCCGATTGCGAGGTGAAGGTAGTTGATCCCGGTTTCTTCGATGGAGGTTTTGGCATCGCGTTGGATACCGCGCAGGAGGGCTTCGAATTTTTCGCCACTGCAGAGGGTTGAGAGGGCGTTATCGAGGAGAGGAGGAAGCGGGTTATTTGGATTTTCTTTGGTGAGTGGAGCGGGTGTTGGGGAGGTAAGTCGTTCGTTATGGGTTGAGGCAGGTTCTTGGGTGTTGGGCGATAGAGTGGAGAGAGAGGTTTTGGCTGGAGAAGTTGTTTTCTGGGGGGATTTTGGTTCTTGGGAAGGGGCGGGAGTGAGGCGAAGTTTGGTCGAATCGGCGACGAGACGTTGGAAGGCATCGTTTGGGGACGCGGGTGCGAGTTCAACGGTTTTACGTTTACTGACGCGATAGTTTAGGAGCGGGTTTCGCAGGCTGGAGTCGAGTAATTTATCACGGAATCGGACGAGTTCCGATTCGAGGGCCAGCGGTTTTTGGGGCATGGCGAGTGTGTTTCGAGGGGTGGGTTGGACGAGAGAGAATTGTTGGGGGGGGCGGTGCAGATTCGCAAGAAGTTCACAAAACGCTACAAGTTTATCGGAATGGAGGTTAGATCGCAACCGAGCCGCTTGGCATGCGGCGGGGGTTGCGAAGCGAGCAGTTGTGGCGCGGGCGGTGTGGTATGGGATATGTAGAGTGGGCGTCCCGGCCCGCTCTGGTATGGGATGTGTAGAGTGGGCGTCCCGGCCCGCACTGGTATCGGATATGTAGAGTGGGCGTCC
>CAZACJ010000159.1:0-6076 GCA_964483385.1 uncultured Pirellula sp.
GTCGGAACGTGCGCTCCAATCGGCACCGATTCGATGGGGATCTGCCCTATCTCTGGCCTCTCGTTTTGGCAAAGTCCATGCTTGCTCCTCGACTTGGTATCGTCCGATACAAGGTGGAAACTCGTTGCGTTAATGAGTACTGGAATGTTGACACTACGATTATTCTTGAAAACTAGCGCACCGACGCGCTCTATCGTGTGACCGATGCAAAGCGAGAGAAAGCGTCCAGCATCACTGAGTAGAAAATCGAGGTAGAGCTAACTCGTAAGACAATCGAAATGCCCTAAACGATCACCTCATTGCACCGGTGTCAGCCCAAGCACATCGATCCACATGATCTGGGCATCAGAGATACTCACGCCGCACCATCAACTCGACCAATAGCGACGAGTCCTCGCGCGCTTTTTTCCAAAATGTTCTGCAGTGTCGCACGGCAGGAACACAAAATTGGCCGTCTAGCTGGGCAATCCAATCACGCTTTTCTTGACACTTTGAAGTAACCTAGTACTTCCTACCTGGAATCGTTTCCTCGCAGTATTCGTGGGCTGTCACGTCGTGCGTGAGGACAAGGGACTTACCGACGAAATAGTTGGGGAACTCCTCAACCATGAGGTTGAATGTGCTTTGAGAGGATGCATCGGAAACCGACCGAACCCTCATAGGCTCTCTGGCTCCGTGCAGAACATCGCCAGGTTGCAATTCCCTGGCGCGCGTCCAACCTTGGCCAGACAACCAAAACAAGTGACCCGGCGTGCAAATCAGCGTTTCCGATTCGAGTTCAATCTGAACAAGGGCGACCGGTTCGCGTTCCGTCGATTGAACGACAGGGCGAAAAGTAAGTTGCCCTGTCTTGATCTCTTTCGCGAGGACCAGGTCGCCTGTTCGAATGGATTCGATTGGACGAAGTCCCAGTTCGGTCATCACGGGTGTTCCTGCGACAAAGCATTCGCTGCTGATCGATCTAGCTCCAACGGGAAGCCCAAAACTAAATTCCTCGCGGAACCTGCTCATCTGAGCGGCGAAAAGTTGTTGTTGACGAAATTCGGGCGTTGCAACATCCGCAGAAACAATTTGGTTTGCTGCCACACCATTGATCCCTGGGGGCGGGCGAGGCACGTCGGAGCGAAATCGTGGTTGGTTGACCTCGGTATAGGCAGCTAACAAGTCATCCGACCAGTGGGTCGACAAGTAACGCCGTTCAGGACGTGAAGTTTCCATTTCCCGGTACCACCAGTCCCAAATGCCTTCCGCATTGGGCGAGACTGCCTCTCCGGATACCGTCGTTAGCATGGATGCGATGCTCGAATTGATCAACTCGGTCTGTCGGTTAATGACTTGAATATCCCGAGGAGCTGAGAGGGAACTTCCGGTACCTTGACTACCCGTGGGCGACACAATCATCTGATCGGCTTGAGCCCCTTCGCGACGATAGGTTTCTTGGAAACCCAATATGTCTCCATTCCTCGAATGGATGGGAATGCTGCCTGCTGCACTAAATGGCGTCAGCGCCATATCGACCACCGCAGCTCCGTACTCAACCACCGGACGTCCTCTTAAGGAGAAAGCGGCCGCTAAGCGGATTCTCGGATCGGGATGGAAAATTCCGAATCGTGCCAGCGCGATACTTGCTTCTCTCCCCTCCCGCTTGCTTAGCCACTCTACAGCGTAGTGCGAAACAGATTCGGGCTCGCCGCCAAAAGTCAATTCGACTGCCGGAACCGCAGCCTCGTCGCTGATATCCTCCAATTCCTGAACAGCTCTTTTGAATGTCGCCTGGTCCTCCGACTTTAGACCTCTCTCGATGCGATTCAAAGTGCGCTGATACTTCTGAATCGACTCCTGGAGCGATTCCTGACGACTTCTCACCATTTTCCACTGCGCAGGGGAGATCCAAATCGGACCAACTAGAATGTGTCCAAGGAATTTTCGAGCGATGATGTCATTTGGATCGAACCTTAGGACTTGAGCAAAATGCATTCTTGCTTGAGCGTCGAGTCGATTTTGAACACAGAATTCCCCTAGCCTACGGTGCCCCTCCAACGAATCGGTGGCTTTGTCTCGCAAGTTCGTGTACCTACGCAGAGCTTGATTATTACTTTGCTTTTCGATCCAATCCTCCAAGGACACCCAGCGGCCCTTCTCAACCTCCAGATTCCCAAGCGACCACTGGGCCAGACGTATTTCCTCGGGTTTAGTTTTTCCAACTTCGTTCTTCAAAGAGACGATCTTTTCCAGATTTTCACGACGCGACGCGCTGTTTCCCGAGATTTCTGCGGCAAAGGCATCATCGAGAAGGGCTTGGACTCTTGTTGCCCCACCCGTCTTGCCCGATTTCTGTTGTCCTATCGCTTGCGAACAGAAACCGATTGCAATGATCAAAATTGCCAATGTTTTAGACGCCGGACCCTTAGGCGTTAGAACGGCAGTACATCCTGTAGATGGGAAGGTCCGTGGAACTCGGAGGTATCCCGCCGAGTGAAAATCCCAGGCAAAAATCATGTTGTTGTTCCCAAGCAAATGTGTCTTTTCGCAAGTTGGGTACTTTTGAGCAGTGCCAACCCTCAAAACGGGTTGCCGAGCCTCAGAAAACGATGATGGGGGGATTTATTGCTGAGTTCTAGATTCTGGACTAGGCTGGAGCTACATTATAATCTAGTAATGTTCCGGATCAACTGCCAATCCGTTTGGTAGGGCGAAAGCGATGAGAGTCCTCAGGTCTGAGGATCGGGTTCCGACTGCAGAAGCCTCCCGGTTTGCTTCGAAGAGTGCAACAATGCGACCAGCCATTCTGCTTGTGATGTTGGTTTGGGTTCCAACGGCCTTCGGCCAATTCCGCCAATTTGGCCCATTCGTCAATAATCAGCCCGTCGATGACCAGCCCATTCTGCGGCTTGCTGCCGATGATCCACTGATGAATCGGCTCCATCGTGATTTTCAGACGTACCTTGCCACCGAACCGAATCGAGCACAGGTTGAGCGAGCCGCTCAACTGCTGGCTGCGATGAATAGTCAATCAACTTGGGTGGAACAACAGTCGGTGTGCAAGCAACTGAGGGAGTTTCGGTCGAAAGCCAGCATCCCGCTTCTGTTGACCTATGTGGTCCGTCATGCTGGCCTGAACAACGGACGAACGGGCATCGCAGAATACGCGAATTCGATTGAGTTTCTAGCGGGAGTGGAATTTTCGGTACCACAACCCTCAGGCTTCCCCGATACGGCCAAATACTACACTGCCGTCCGAGAAGCAGTCGGGAGATTCGTGGACGATTGGTGGACCAAGCACCAGGAAACGATGACGACGGATATCGATAGATGGTCGACTCAGCAACTTGGGGTGATCGCTCAAAATGTGCTGGAAGGGGCACAGGCGGAGTTCCAAGGAAAATACTCGTTTCGAGAAGAATCGATTCAGGAGCCGAACTCGAAAGCGGTTTTTAGCATGGTTCGAGGTGTCGTGCTCCGAGGAGGTTTTCGATACGCACCGCCATGGCTCATGGAAGAACTCCGCCCCGAGATGATCGAAATCTTCCTGGCTTCTAGCGGTTATAAAGTCAATCCCACCCGCCCGACTCGCGACGTGTCGCGGCCTGCGTATGCGGTCGTTAGTCTCTTGGCGATACTAAGATCCAACGGTGAGTTTGATAGTCTGGATGAAGTGGCGGCCGACAAAAACCAGACGATAGGAACCCGTTTGACGTGCGCTATGGCTTTGTACCGGGCCGGTGAAAAACTGCCTGCGCATTTGTTAGTTGAGATCGCCGAACAAGACAAAAACTTGGAACGTCGCTTGGTAGCGATACACTTGTTGGGACTAGCGATGAATGATCCGAACGCAGCCAGAGTACTTCTGGATTGCATCGACGATGCAAACGTCGAGATTCAAGTTGCGGCTATATCTTCAGTAGGCGTTCGCCGCATCAAATCCGCCATTCCAAAACTTAGGAAAATAATTGAGGATAACGAATCTACGCAGGCCGTGACTGCGGCTCTCGAGTCGCTCGGGGAATTTACCAATCAGGAAGCGTGCGAAGTCCTCGTAGCGTTTCTGGAAAATGCCTTGAACCATACGGGGAATAGCCCCAACCTTCACCATGGGTTAAGTGCACTGGAAAAGGCGACATCGCAGTCATGGCAAGTCGCGGGCGCATTCAAGGACGAAGATTATCGAGCCGCTGCACGAAAGGCTGTAGAGTGGTGGAAGAGGCAGCCGCGGAAATGATCGCTTTATGTATAGCCGATCGGTGGTTGTCGTTTGGATCCCCTGAGTATTGATCATGCAAGCCATTTTGCTATTCGTATCCTTGACGTTAGTGCAGGTGGGCGGTGATCCATTGCTGGCCCGCTTGGACAAGGAATTCGAGAGTCTCCTCGAAAACGATCAACAATGGCGAAGAGTTCGCGAAGTCGGCCGCACTCTCGCAGTGGTCCGAGACTCGAACACAGATATCCGTCTCGAGCTGAGGACTCTGGCGGAAACTCGTTCTAAAGCTGCAGTACCATTGCTCTTGATCAATATGCTGCGCCATTCCAAATTGCCAGGCGGCGAGCGGTTGGTTCAAGAGCACCTCGAAATGTTGAGAGCATTGACTGGTGCGGAACTCCAAGACTGGGTGCAACCCCAGAATCCTAACTTAGAGCAACAGGTTCGCGGAATTGTCGAAGAGTTTGTTGACGGTTGGTGGACCGAGAATCAGAACTGGTTCACCAAAGGAGCGGAACATTGGCCGGATGACGTTATCTACCGTCGCGCTTTGACGTTGCTTCAGCGAGTGCAATCGAGAGTTCTTGGAAAAATCGATAGGGATGACCACCTTTGGATGCCCAAATCTTCAGACATATCTAGTCTCTTGAGCAACACCGTTTTTTACAGCGAAAACATTCTCACTCCAGGTCGACTTCGGTCCTACGAAGAACTGAGCCCCAAGATGATTGACGTGTTTCTCGCGCGATCGGGTTATGCGCAGGACCCAGCGCCCAGATCGCGAGACGTATCCTTGCCGACTTATGGAGCCATAGAGCCTCTGGCGGTGTTGCGCAAGAGGGGTCGGTTGCGCTCGCTACACGAGATCGCAGCGAACCCAAAACAGACTGCGGGTACGCGATTGACGTGCGCGTTGGCGCTGTGCATGGCCGGAGAGCCAATCCCCGTCCCTATCTTTCTCGATATCGCAAAAAACGACAAGATTCTCGAACGCCGACTCGTTGCCATCCTTGTGCTAGGCCGAGCCACCAATAGCAACGACGCGATGAAATTGGTGGTTGACTCGCTCAACGACCCCAATCGAGAGATCCAATTGGCGGCCATGTTGGCACTTTCAGAAATCCGGGGACCTCGACCGCTTGCAGCGATTCCAAAACTAAAACGAATCATCGAACAAATGGAGTCGCCTGAAGTTGTCGATACTGCTTTGAATTGCGTTTCCAACTTCGGGAATCGCAATGCTTGCTTGGTGATTGTTAACTTCATGGAATCAGCGTTGGAAGAGGAGGAGCAGCATCGTTTTCTCCCGACCGCTGTCGCGTCCTTGAGGAATGCGACGTCCCAGCTAATGCAATCCAGCCCGCAACCGACACAGTCATCGCAGGGTAACATCCAAGAGACTGCTCGGGAAGCGATCCGGTGGTGGAATACGAACAATCGCAGACGCAACAAGTGATACCGAACCCAGGCAAAGCAAACGGTGTGCTTTGGGGAGTGGGGTAAGGGAAGTAGAATGATGTTGCATTTGACATCGGCACTGACCTAGTGGCCGTGATTCACCTCGTGTCTATCTCGACATGATGTAGCGTCTGCATACGGATAGAGCATCTACTATTCACATATTTTCGAACCTGCCGAAGCAGGCTCTGCCGCAGTCTAGAGGAAATCCCAAAAGGCCCATGGCCTGTTAGAGGCTCTAGATGGATGCTGCGGCTTGTAGCCCGGCGGGCCCAGCATGGTGGTGGCAAGCGATCTGATTTGCTATTTGCACTTCATGCCGATGATTTTTTTCAAAGATGGTGGCCGAGTCGCTCAGAATTCAGCCGCACCATTTCGAAGTTGCCAACGCGGATTAATCGTCGCTGGTTAATCGCT
>CAZACJ010000160.1:0-5980 GCA_964483385.1 uncultured Pirellula sp.
TTGGGCTGAGTCGGTGCCTGTTTGAGGATGCTAGCAATAGAGCGAAGAAGGGGGAATTGAGAATTGAGAATTGATAATTGAGAATTGAGAATTGAGAATTACCGTTTGCTCGTAGCCACCGTTCGTGATACGGACTAGGTTTTTAAGGGTGAGGTCCACCGCTTGGCAGCGGATGGCTACCTTGAGCGGGTGGAGATTTTCCTGGTGAAGTCCACCGCTTGGCAGCGGATGGCTACGTTGAGCGGGTGGAGGCGAGCGGTTTAAACAATGGACTGCGGAACACACCACTGCGTCGGTGGATCACGCAAAGTAGCAAAGTGGGGGTGTAATTGAAGTTCCGTCAGAGAAGGTAGCGTGCCATTGGGATTTTTTTTCTTCCCAAGATAGAACTTGAAGCTTGCAGTTTAGTCGGAGATGAGATTCAAGCGATTGAAACACGCAGTATCGTTGGAGTTACTCGAGGATATCAGGTTGGGTAGCAAAGTCTTCTGACCACTTCCAAGTTGCATCGAAGTCTGGTGCGTTATGAGAAGCGTAGTCGACGGTTGGAGTGTCGCATCGAGTTCCTGGATAGCGATTTGCGAACTATGTACTACCGACGCAAGGCGCAGAGTCGGTGATGAGGAACGAGCAGTTTCTTTTTTTAGTTCGTAGGCGAGTGCAATTCCGGAAAAACCTGCGCCGACGATCAATCCATCGAGGGTGGTGCTCATGTGCGAATAACTGAGGGGAGCGAATGGAGGCTGATTGCGTTACTGAGGCATAGGGAGTTAGGAGAGAGTTCGGATGAAGAGGTCCGATTCACTAAGGAGGACGGCCCCGGTTCTTTTCGCGAGTTTTTGGGTGGGTTTGGCGGCTTGCAGGCTACCGAAGCGGCAGCGTTGGGAGCCGCGTTGTAGGGCCCATTCGATGCGTTCGGCCATCAGGGCGAGGTTCGCCCAACCGGGTTGTGCTGCCGATCCTCGCAGTTCGGGCGCAACGATACTTGCTTCGATTCGCGTGATACCATTTTGCGTAACACCCATCAGCAGTCCGACGACTTTATCGTCTAGCAATAGGACGGCGTTATCGTCGCTTGCGGCATTCTTACATATGTATTGCAAGTTTTGTAGGACCGCTTGGTAATCCCCTGCAAGCTCGTCGCAATGCAATTTAGCGACCGGTTCCAAGGGGGCTTGGGCAAGCGGAACAATACGTGCGGAGGTGGGTATTTCGTTGCGTTCGCGGAGCCAGTCTCGCAGGGGCAATACAAAGCTAGCGAGTTTCTCCGTGGTGGTTTCGTATTCGCGAAATGAGTCGACGCATTGGAATCCGCAGGCAAGTAAAAACGGTGTGGCTTGCGGGTCGGTCGAGGAAGCGACTTTGGCGGTCAGTTCGACATGGTTGCGTTCCGTTGCGTAGGATGTGAGGGCATCGAGCAGATGTCTTCCGACGGAACGCCGCCGGTATGGTGCGGGGACATGCAGACGGAAGTGCAAGCGAGGTTGTTGGTTTTCATTTCGGCCTGGACAAGCAGCAGCGGCACCGAGGATGCGTTTGGAGTGTGCATCGCGTGCGAGAAGAAATAGGTTCCAGTAGGAATGGGTTTGGATTTCGGGAAGGAGCATGAACGCGGCGCGGCGTTCGAGACCTGTAGGTTGAACGACTTCTATTTGCAAGTCTGTCTGTTCAGTGGAAGGATCTTTGGGTTGCATCTGAGAATTGGGTTTAGTGAATTATATGATGAAGACGAACCCTTAGGCTGTAATACCGCCATCGATGCTCCAGCAAGCCCCGGTCACGAAGGCGGCGGCATCGGAGGCGAGGTAAAGGCTTAGCTGCGCGATTTCGTGTGGTTCTGAGAATCGTTTTTGAGGGGTTGTCGCTGCGAGGGCTTGGAATGCGGCGTTTTCACTTTTGCCGATAGTCAGAAGATGTTTCCATGCCGGATGTGACTTCCAAATGGAGGTCTTAACACCACCGGGTAAGATTGCGTTGACGCGGATTGCGGGTGAGGCCGCGGCGGCTTCGAGAGCTGCAACACGGGTAAGCGTCTCGACGGCCGCTTTGCTGACGCAGTAAGAAGCGAGCCCGGGCATGGGGCGGCTAGCGAGGTAGGAGCCGATCTGTAGCAGCACACCTTGTTTTTGTTTTTTCATGATGGGCAGAACGGTTTGTATTCCTAGGAAGACACCGTCCAAGTTGACGTCGAGAACTTTTTTCCATTGTTCGTAGGAGGTGGATTCAAGGGTGGCAAAATGCACGATGCTAGCGCCTTGGATGAGGACGTCCACTTTGCTTTCGGTTTGAATGACTTCGCTGATGCACGATTGCCATTGGCTTGCTGAGGTGACGTCCAGAGCGCGATGGGTGATGGCACCGGTTGCTACTGTGGTATTGGATTCAGGAGGGGTATTGGATTCAGGAGGGGAGACTGCGAGGTCAAAAGCCCAGACCGATGCACCAGCTTGTGCAAAGGCGACCGCGATCGCTTGGCCAATCCCACCCGCAGCACCGGTGATGCAGATTGTTTTTCCCGCGAAGTGTGTAGTGGATTTGGGCGGGAGGTTTGTTTTATCGGGTGTGGACATGTGATTTGTTTGATTAAGCGTTGGAATCCGCGTTGGGGACACGCGATGTTTGTCTGCGTTTTAGCAGTGCGTCAGCTTGTTGTTGATGGTATTGCCTTTTCTCCTCGTTTTGAAGGATGTCTCGGTAAAGGATGGCGAGCCAAGTATGTGCGAGGTGGTTGGATTGTTGTGAATTGGAAATAAGGAATGCTCGTTCGGCGTCTTCGTAGCGTTTGCTTCTGGCAAGAATGATTCCAAGCAGTGCATGTGCACCGGGCCAAAAGTATTGAGATTGAATGGCGGTCAGCGCATACTCGATGGCTTCCTCGTAGTGTGCTTCATGCATGTATACGCTGGCTAGGCCGAGGTGGCTCGAGGCGAGTTTGGGGTCAAGTTGCAGGGATTTGAGAAAGGCCGATTTGGCTTGTTGATGTTTTCCCAGACGGGTCAGCAGCCAGCCGATTCGTTGATGCAATTCAGGCCACTGGTCATGTTCTTCGGAAGCTTTCTGCAGGTGTTCGAGGGCTTCGTGTGTATTGTTTTCTTGGCTTGCGAGCAACCCGAGCAAGAAGTGTGCGATGGAGCTCGGTGTTGGGAGTTCAAGGAGAGCTTCCAGGATCTCTCGGGAGCGTTGTTTCTGACCGCTATGCATCAAGCAGTGTGCCCAAAAGAGTTTGAGCCATGGGTTTTCTGGGTTTTTCAGGCATATCTCTTCGTAGGACTGGGCTGCGGCTCGAAAGTCACCGGCTTCCAATTGGACTTGGGCTAGATGGTACTGTTGTTGCAAGTTTAAGCGGATCGCAGCGTTGGATTCCTCGGGGATAAATTCTTGGTATCCCAGAGCGATAAGTTCCTGAAGTGCTTTGTCGGTCTCTTCGTTGGACTCTGTAGATGCTGTAGGGTTGTTGACTATCGAGGGATCTTGAGTTGACTTGAAGGGGTCAGGGATGTTCTCCCAGGATTCGATGGTCGCCACTTCGATTGGGGAGGTGAATGCTTGTTGGAGGACTTTGCCTGGCATGTCAGTCCCGACGGGTAGTCCAAGGGCTGCGAGAATTGTCGGGACGATGTCGAGGGTGTGAGCGCCGTGGAGCAATTCGTCTTGATGGATGTTTGGGCCGGCCATCAGGATGGCACCGAATTGAGCGTAGGCAGTTGGATTGTTTGGCAAGACGTGTCCGCGTTCGGAGACGAGCATGATCATGGTTTGATCGCCGGCGATTTGTAGCAAGCGACCGAGCATCATGTCGTGCCAGCGGTAGAAATTGCGAAGGACACCTTCGTACCATACGGAGTTGTTGGGAGCGTTGGCATCTGGAAAGAGTTGAGCGACGCGTTCGAGGGCGGGGTAGTGGATTGCGGCGAGCGTCCAGGATTGCTTTTCCATCAATTCAGTTGCGATTGCATGGATACTTGCGGAGAGTGCAACTGCATCGGCCAGGGGGCCGACCCGATCGTCTTGAAGTTGTTCCCAGTCGGAGACATTGGGAAGCAGTGGTGCAAGTTCGTTGGAGGATAGTTCGCCGAAGTGTATACGCAGTTCGCTTAGTTCTTGTTCGAGGGAGGATGGGGAAACAGATTGTTCGGGGATTGACCAAGGGACATTTACGGGTGCGAAGGATGACGCGAACAATTCAGAGACGTTTACACCATGGATGGGTTCGGCGGGATGAGCATTCGGCCAGTGGATCCAGAGCGAGGGGATTTCGGCGCGGGAGCAGAGATTCCATAGTGCGGGAACTTGGCGTTGTGAGGATCCGACAGGGACGATTTCGCCGGAGAGAGGATCCATAGTTTGAGAAGAGAGTATGCCATGTTTGTCGGCGCGTTGCCCGGTGGCTAACGAGGTCGATTGGATAGCGGGGACTGGGGGTGAGAGGCTTGTGAGGTCTCCCATGAGTCCGCGTTGCACGAGAGCGTTAAGATTGGGCAAGTCTCCCGACTCGATCAGCGGCTTGAGGGTTTCCCAGTCAGAGGATGGCCAGTGGATGAGCAGGCAGCGCGAGATTGTAGAGGGCTTGCGGGCAATCATCGGAGGACTCGAAGCTTTCTATGATGGACGCTGCGATTGTTGCTCAGCGAGATGATAGAGGGACAGCAACGCAGGAGTGGAGTAGTATTTTGGATTGCGGAAAACGGGTTTATTCGAGTTTAAAAATCGTACACTAAAGACCCGAAGAAGACAGGGACGGGGATCGAACAGAGGTCTCACGCCAAGACGCCAAGACGCAAAGAAGACAGGGAAGGGTATCTTTGGGTTTTGGGATTCTTTTTATGGCTATTGGGTTGGTCTTTCCTTTGCGTCTTGAGCGATAGCTGGCGTGAGAATCGGTCTAGAGGGAGCAAGTGTCTTCGCGGGTTGACATCTATCGAGTTGGTCGCGGTTTTTTTCGATTTAAACGGGGATGTGAAACCGGCATATGATTGACGTGAAGTGGACAAGGGAACAGAATTCCCGATCTTTTCCGGTCCTGCGGGTTATTGCGATTTTAATGGCAATACTTTTGATGCGCTATTGCGAGTCGAGCAGAGATTTAGAGCTTTTCCGTTTACATTCGGGTGAATTATGCAAAAAGATCGATTGGCTTCGTTGGATCGTCGTTTGTTGGCTTATGCGATTGCTGGTAGCACGGTTGTTGGTGGTGGTTCGTTGGCTCAAGCTGGGATCATCCGAAGTGGTGAACTCAACCTTTCGTTGGCGACTGGAGAACCTTACGGACCCGATTTGGATGGTGATTCCAACCCAGACATGGCGCTCGCATTTATTCCGTGGGAAAGTGCGTCAAAGGTTGGCCTTAGCATAGTGTTGCGTCCGTTGGACACCGATGTTTTGCCAGGTGGGACGAATTATTCAGGGATTGTTGTCAACGGAACGGCAACGTCCCCAAGTGGGCCGAAGGATGCGGCTGCGAATTTGTCGGGAGGATTTCTAATCGCAGACACCTTAGCAGCTAACTCCTGGAGTACCAGTGCCATAGGCGATACTTCTACGGCAAAGATACAGAATTGGGACAGCACGACCGGTCAGGCGTTGGATGGGAATTTTGCAGGAGCGACCGAGAAGTATGTTGGTTTTCGATTGCATCTTTCGAGCAACGAAGATTTGGTTTACGGATGGGTAAAGGTTTCTATCTTGGGGGACCTAAATGACTATCCCGCGAATGGAGATATCATCCTCCATGAGTGGGCGTATGAGTCGACCCCGAACACGCCAATCAAGGCTGGTGCGGTGCCTGAACCTACGTCACTTGCCATTTTTGCGATGGGTGGCGTAGGCGTTGCTGCTTGGAAGCGTCGCCGCAAGGTGGCTTAGTCGGCCTGATTACCAACGTTGGTTCTTTGCATGCGACGACGTAAAGGTCGCATGTAAAGGCGGGAATTGAGAATTGAGAATTGAGAATTGAGAATTGAGAATTGAGAATTGAGAATTG
>CAZACJ010000161.1:0-4220 GCA_964483385.1 uncultured Pirellula sp.
CCTGATGACTTACTGGGCAATGGGTAGTCGGCAGATGGTTGGAGTAGAGTTTCTGTGCAATGTCGATAGTATCCCCGGGTCTGGTGGTTACTTTCTCTTTGCCCCCCTAAAGATCCGCGACTGTCATGGTGGTCCTGGACGAGCCATCGTTTTGTACTAACAGGAATCGGCTAGGACTTGTACTATGAATGAAGCACAAACCTCAGCGATTCAAACGGGCAATTCCGTGGATGGCATTCCTCCGTGGGGAATTGCTGAGTTGCCGGAACCCAAACCATTGCGATGGAAGAACTGGCTCAATTTTATCGGGCCTGGCATTGTGATGATGGGAATACAAATCGGGGGTGGCGAGTGGCTGCTCGGACCTGCCGTGACAGCAAAATATGGTGGAAGTTTGATGTGGATCGCAACCGTCGCGATCATTCTTCAAGTCTTCTACAACATGGAATGTGGGCGTTATGCCTTGTATAGCGGTGAACCGGTGTTCACCGGTTTTATGCGTTGCAGACCCAATCCCAGTTTCTGGCTTGGATTGATGTTGCTACTCAATATCTCCGCGTTAGTGCCGGGGCTTTCGACTCACGGCGCTGCGATGATTGCATCGTTGATTTTGGATCGTCCACCGACTGTTGACGACTTGAAACTCGTCGTACCATTGGCGTATGTCTGCCTGTTTGCCGTGGCCTTCCCCGTCGTCATGGGGGGCAAGGTATACAATACACTTCAATGGGTGATGACTGCAAAGATAGTGATCGTCTTGGGGTTTTGCTTTCTCCTCGGAATCACGTGCGTCGATGTTGAGCATTGGCGGAGTATCGCAAGTGGATTTCTCCAGTTCGGAAACGTCCCAGTTTCCGACGGCAATGGCGGAGAGACGATTCAAAATGTCTTTACGTATTGGTCGCAACACGGTGAGTTCCCGTTGATCTCCACCACGAGCTTGGTCGTGATCGGAGCGTTCGCAGGCTATGCTGGGGGAGGCGGATTGGCAAACTCCACCTACTCGAATTTTGTACGCGATAAAGGATGGGGGATGGGCTCCCAAGTCGGAGCAATTCCAAGTGCTGTGGGAGGTCGATCTATCACACTGAGTCACGTCGGAAAGGTATTTTTAATCACTCCCGAATCGATGAAGCGATGGAACGGGTGGTGGAAATACATATGGACCGACCAAGTTCTCGTATGGGCGCCTGGTTGTTTTGTTGGGATGGCGTTGCCCGCCCTGTTGTCCCTGCAATTCACACCAAACTCAACGATCACTGAAAGCCAAATGAGCGTCGCTCAATCGATTGTGATGGCCGATGGCTTGCGAAATTCGGGCTTTGCACCTTGGTTAGCAAAACTGCTTTGGACCGCAGCGTTACTGACAGGATTGATGGTGATGCTACCGAGTCAAATGTCCGTCCTGGACGATTTCAGTCGTCGTTGGACAGACGCGATATGGAGTTCCAGTCGCAGAGTTCGATCGGGATGGCAAGCAAACCAAGTGCGGTGGATCTATTACAGTATTCTCGCAAGCTACGTACTCTGGTCCTTTCTTTGTGCATTTCTGTTCAGCAAGCAACCTAAATTGATGACCGAGTTCATCGCAAACTTTAACAATTTAGCTATCGGTGTGACCTCCTTCCAGATTCTATGGATCAACCATCGATTGCTGCCAGATCCGCTGCGGCCTCGTTGGTATCAATCTGCAGGCTTGATAGGTTGCGGCATATTTTATCTTGGGTTAGCAATGTTGGTGGTACGATACAAAATCGTCCCGCTAATCATCACAAGCATCCAAGCGACAGCGACAGCAACAGGGGCAATCTGCTAAGTTTCGCAATCGGCTAAATATCAGAGAGCAAACGTTCAACATGGAATCTTCAATGTTTGATTTACGCGGAAAAGTTGCAGTTGTCTCGGGTGCTGCACAAGGATTAGGTCAAGCGACAGCATTAGGTCTGGCAGAATGCGGATGCGACTTGGTGCTTCTCGATCGCAATTTGCGGGGCGCAGAACAAACCGCAGCACAGATCCGGAACATGGGACGCAGGGCATATAGTCACGAAACAAATGTTTCTTGCGCCGATTCCATCGCCAACTTATTTCAATGGGTCGACGAACACCACGGGCGAGTCGATTTTTTGGGAAACATTGCTGGGGACGGTGTACTGGCTAAGCCAGAAGAACTCACGGTTCAAGAGTTACAAAGGGTGTTGGATAACCTAGTGATTGGTAGGTTTCTCATGTGCCAAGAGGCAGGGAAGCGAATGTTGTCACAGGGAAAAGGCTCGATCATGAATATCGGATCCTTAGCAAGTACGACTGCGCTGGGCAGGGGACACATCGCCTATAGCATGGCGATGGGAGCAGTGGTGCAGATGACCCGCGAATTGAGCACGGAGTGGAGCCACCGTGGTGTCCGTGTAAATGCCGTCTTGCCAGCACAGGTACTTAATCCAAGTTTAGAAGCGAGGATCGCTGAGGATCCGAACCTAGAGAGACGATTTCTTGGAGGTATACCCGCAGGGCGACTTGGGCGTCCAAGCGACATCAAGGGCTTGGCAGTTCTCTTAGCTTCAGATGCCTCCGAATGGATCACAGGGGCGTTGATCCCCATGGACGGTGGGAATTTAGCGATGAACGGAGGGGGAACACCAGGACATCAAGGTGCAACCGTTCAATCGTTTCGTGCCGAGGCAACTCGGAAGTAGACTATTAAAACAAAAAACATTTTAACCAAGTAAACCCAAGCAGAGCGCAGCCGTTATGAGTTTGACCGATGAAACCGTGTTGAAGTTATATCGAACGATGCAAATCATTCGACAAACTGAGGAAGAGTTAGCACGCTGTCACCAGCGAGGGTTGATACATGGGGCTTGCCACACGTATGTTGGTCAAGAAGCGATCGCGACGGGAGTGTGTGCACATCTTACAAATCGCGATTCGGTCTTCAGCACTCACCGCGGACACGGACACGCTTTAGCCAAGGGGCTTTCTCCTTTGGCTTTGATTGCAGAGTTGTTTGGGCGTGAGAGTGGTTGCTCAAGAGGCCGAGGAGGGAGCATGCATTTGTTTTCTCCGGAGATTGGCCTGATGGGCACGAGTGGAATTGTTGGTCCATGCATTCTTCAGGCCTGTGGTGGCGGTTACAGTGCAAAGTTAAAACGCAATGGCTCCGTAGCTGTGGCGTTCTTCGGTGATGGTGCCGTGAATAACGGCGCTTTTCATGAAGGACTCAATATGGCGAGCATTTGGAAGCTCCCGGTTTTATTCATTTGCGAAAACAATCAATTTGCCACGGAAGTCCCATTTTCGTATGCAAGCGGAAATCCAAGTGTTGGCTCAAGAGGGGCTGCTTATGGGATTCCTGGTTACGAACTTGACGGGAATGATGTTTTAGAAATCTATCGCGTTGCCGGAGAAGCAGTACACCGGGCACGACAAGGAATGGGGCCTACGCTTCTTGAATGCAAAACCTACCGCACGAGAGCGCATGCTGAAGGGATGGGAGACTTCACGTACCGCACTCGAGAAGAGGTGGACGCTTGGAAGTCCAAATGTCCGATTGCAAGGCTGCGAAGCGAATCGGTTTCGATCGCCGCAACAGAATTCGATGCAATCGATCAAGAGATCAAAGGGTTGGTCGCCGATTCACGCAAAGAAGCGGAAGCCAGTCCGGAGCCCGATGGGGACACCGCCCAGAAGTACGTGAACGCCGCTGAGGAACCGATTCATGCAACACGCCTTCCGGATGGAAGAGCGAAACGAACTGTGAGTTATTCACAAGCGACCTTGGAAGCTCTTGCAGAGGAGATGGCAAGTAACCCGGATATTTTTGTGATGGGTGAAGGGATTGGAATACGTGGTGGCAATTTTCTGACGACCAAGGGTTTATACGATCTTTATGGTGCGGAGAGACTGTGCGATACCCCGATTTGCGAACGCGGCTTTGTGGGGTTAGCTTGCGGGGCAGCGATGACAGGAACGCGACCTGTTATTGATTTCATGTTTGCGGATTTCGTCTTGGATGGCTATGGAGAGATCATCAACCAAATTGCCAAGATGCAATACATGTCGAGTGGCCGACTACGTATGCCGGTGGTGTTGCGAGGATGTATTGGAATAGGGCATTCTGCAGCTACACACCATTCGGGAAGCTACTATGGGATCTTGGCTCAAGTACCGGGATTGAAAGTGGTCGTCCCTTCGATGGCTTCCGACGCCAAGGGTTTGCT
>CAZACJ010000161.1:4320-5869 GCA_964483385.1 uncultured Pirellula sp.
CGGGTCTGCGGAGCGTTTTGTCCAACTCCATACAGTCCGTCTCTTGAAAAGCAGGTTGTGCCTTCCGCAGAAACGGTTGCGAACAGCATTTGTGAATTGGTGGAGGAGTAATCATGGCAGAAGAAGTTCGCTTTCCCCGATTAGGATGGTCGATGGAGGAAGGTCGATTTATCGGCTGGTTGAAGAAGGATGGGGATTGGGTTGAAGAGGGAGCCCCATTGTTTGAAATGGAGGGGGAAAAGGCGATCCAAGAGGTTGAAGCTTTGACAGCGGGCATTTTGAGGATCTCAACAGAAGCTCCCAAGCCTGATTCGGTCGTTCTGGTAGGGCGACTGATGGGACATTTGCTGAGCAGGGAAGAAGCCGCAGGTACTAGCATTCCAGCGCCCCCGATAAACGTGGAGGATCGCGCTCATTCCGTTGGGGCTTCTGAGCTGAACGGTATGACAAGTAATGTTGGAGGTTCACTTGATTCCAAGGAAACAAAGCAATCATCACCGAGCGTTTTGCAACAAACTAAAGAGCCAATTGCGGGGGAACATGATCGTAGCGGAGAGGGCTCGGTTGGAAGATCAATCGAGGGAGGTCAACGTAAACGTAGTTCACCGCGCGCTCGTAGGCTGGCACGCGAACTGGGAATTTCTCTTGAGCAAATCAAGGGGAGTGGTAGAGGGGGGAGGATTCGAGAGGTAGATATCCGAAGGGCAAATCCTGCTGGAACTGGAGAAGTGGCAGCGTCCTCAGGGATGACACCGCGACGACGTACAATTGCAGAACGGTTACGCAGGAGCGTTGCGAAAACGATTCCAGTCACCTTGCATACGATCGTAGACGTAAGTCACTGGGTTCAATTTCGGGAACAGCAAAAAGTGCTGCAGTCGAGTTACACACCGTCTTATACGGACTTGTTCGCAAAAGTGGTCGCGGGTGTGTTACAGCGGCATCCGGCTTTATCGAAGCGATGGGAAGAACGCTCAGGGGATTTGGTTGACGTGAATTCGGAAGGGATTGGGATTGGGATTGCGGTAGACACCAAGGATGGATTGTTAGTGCCGGTGGTCACGCGAGTGGCTGAACGTTCAATCGAAGAGGTGGTGATGGAGAGCCGTCGGTTGATTGCCAAAGCGCGTGCGGGGGGGATTACGGCTGCGGAGATGCAGGGAGGAGTCATTACACTTACAAATTTAGGGGCTTATGGAATCGATGGCTTTACCCCAATTTTGAATTACCCGGAGATAGCGATTTTAGGGATGGGTGTGATACGCTCGGAGCCTGTTTTTATCCAGGATGCAACTGCGATTGGGGGTAAGCGACTAGAAGCTCGGGAACGGATGGTACTGAGTTTAACTTTTGATCACGCTGCCGTTGACGGTGCCCCCGCAGCGGCGTTTTTGAAGGACATCGTTGACACGATCCAGGGAAAAAATGATGTCTGACATTGTCGCTGATCGATCCTCCGATCAGTCGATGAGTTCATAAGCGCACTGACATCGCTCATAGAAGGTGTCAACGCAGTCAGGTTTCGATTGGTTTTATGAATTGTGGCGGG
>CAZACJ010000162.1:0-5626 GCA_964483385.1 uncultured Pirellula sp.
GCTCAGAGGACCACCCGGTGCTCGCGCATTCCGGCTCAGAGGACCACCCGGAGCTTGCGCATTCCGGCTCAGAGGACCACCCGGTGCTCGCGCATTCCGGCTCAGAGGACCACCCGGTGCTCGCGCATTCCGGCTCAAAAAATATGAGCCCGCTTCGCGCAAGCCGCGGGGTGTTTGCATCGGACACGCTCACCTCATTGCACGTTATCTCAGAGGTCAACCGGATCTTAGCGGTTTAAGGATTCGCAGCAGCAGGTACTTGGCCGGCTGCAGACTCGGTTGCAGGAGCAGGGTCAGCAGGAGTGTTTGCTGGAGTTGCTTGAGGAGCAGGAACACTATCCTCAGAAATAGGGGCAGACCAAGGAGCAATTGGGCTACCATCGGGTCCCTTCGGGTTCGCAGGACTAGTTCCACGCAAACTTGCAACGTAAGCCGAAACCATCACGATGTCGTTTTTGTTCGGGATGCGTGTAGCCCAAGCAGGCATTGCACCGCCGGCAACTCCTTCGTTGATGACTTTGACGATGTCTTCGACCTTCTTGATATGTTTGAAGTTTTCATCACAGAGATTCGGGCCGATGACCCCGCCCCCGTCCGGACCATGGCACGATACGCAGTTGATTTTGTAGATCGACTTGCCCACCTCGTTCCATTCGGGATCCTTCATGTATTTGACCAACGTCGCGGCATCTGGAGTCAGTTCGCCAATATCTGCGTACTTTTTCTTTTGGTTAGCATCTAGCGCGGAAGCAAACTGTTCGTGGACCGACCGATTGGGGCCACCGACATGGAAGTACAAGAGGTAAAACGGTGAGACGACCACCGTCAGCACAAAGAGCCATTTCCACCAGCCAGGCAATGGGTTGTCATACTCCCGGATCCCATCGTAAGCGTGGCCGAGAGGTACGTTTTCTGTTGAAGGATTTTTTGATGAACTCATGATGGTGATTTAGTAGTTTTGTTGTTGGGTTTCGGATCGACAATGTCGTCGGTCAATGGTATCGATCCAAACCGATCGACGGACTCTTTGCGCAACATCATCGCACCAATGACGATCGCGATGAAACTGCAAGCGAAGATCACTAATGCGACTTCGTCGAACCAAGAATAATCTAACCAGGAAACAACGTCTTTGAGCATGAACTACTGAGCTCCGTCGCCTACTTCTTGCGAACTTGTTTTAGCGTCAGTGCTAGCGGTGGCTTGCGGCGCTACCTCAGCAGGTTTGGCTGGGTCCTCGGTTTTGAACAAGTCCGTTCCGACACGTTGCAAGTAAGCGATTAAGGCGATTGCGGTGGTGTCTTGGATCAATCGTCCGTTGTATTCGACCGGGCCGCCTTGAGTGACGATTTGTGCAGCGATTTGTTCAGCCTGTCGGCGTGCTAGTTCTGCAGATTTCGAGACATCGTAAGGATATTCGGGATGCAAGAACTTGGCCGCTTGAACCCGAGGTTCGATTTCCTTGTAATTCAACCCCTCTTCGAGCAAATGTCGGTAGCTAGGCATGACCGAACCAGGCGAAATCACCGTAGGGTTCTCGAAGTGCCTCCAATGCCAAAACCCACTTTGTTGCGTAATACCGATACGGGCTAAGTCAGGGCCGATTCGTCGCGAACCCCATTGGAATGGGTGATCGTATACCGATTCCCCTGGTTTGCTGTACTCACCATAAAGCAGTCGTTCGGCGACCATCGGGCGAATCATTTGTGAGTGGCAGTTGTAACATCCTTCGGCAACGTAAACATCTCGACCAGCGATCTCCAATGGCGTATATGGCTTGACCGTGTTGATGGTCGGAATGTTGCTTCTTATCAAGAACATGGGGATGATCTCGAAGAGACTTGCGACAATCACAGCGAGTGTTGTCATGATGGTGAACTTCACCGGCATGTGTTCCCAGGCACGGTGCCAGTTCATTTGTGCCACGCGATCGACTTTGGTCGCCAGTTCCAAAACTGGGGTTCCATCAAGCGAACTCGTAGATACGACCGGTTCGACATAACCCTTCGACAACCTTGGCGCGGAGTACACAGGGACTTCGTATCTAGCTGGGCGGTTCATCCATGTCATGATGGCATTGAAAGCGAGCATCAGGACTCCCACGACATACAACGTACCTGCACCGACCCGAGCCCACCAAAAAGGAACGATCTCTTGGACGGTTTCTAAGAACGCGTAGACCAAGTCACCGTTCGGCTTTTGTGCCCGCCACATCAAGCCTTGGGTGATCCCAGCGGCGTAAATGGGAATGATGTACAACAAGATTGCTATTGTACCGATCCAGAAATGCCATTCGGCAAGCTTCGTGCTCCAAAGCTTGGTCTGATACAGTCGAGGCAAAAGCCAGTAGATCATGCCGAAAGTCATGAAACCGTTCCAACCTAAAGCTCCCGAATGGACGTGTGCAATGGTCCAGTCGGTGTAGTGCGACAGCGCATTGACACTCTTGATCGATAACATGGGTCCTTCGAATGTCGACATTCCGTAGAAGGTGATCCCAACTACAAAAAATTTCAGCACTGGATCCGTTGTGACTTTGTGCCACGCACCTCTGAGGGTCAGCAGTCCGTTGATCATTCCTCCCCAAGAAGGCATCCACAACATGACGCTAAAGAGCATCCCGAAGGTACTGGCCCATTCTGGCAACGCGGTATAGTGCAAGTGGTGCGGGCCAGCCCAAATGTAAATGAACACCAAAGACCAAAAGTGAATGATACTGAGCTTGTAGCTAAAGACCGGTCTCTCGGCAGCTTTGGGCATAAAGTAGTACATTAGTCCGAGGAATGGTGTCGTCAGAAAAAATGCAACTGCATTATGTCCATACCACCACTGCATCAGTGCGTCTTGTACCCCTGCATAAATCGAATAACTCTTACCCCAACCAATGGGGACTACCAAGTTATTGAAGACGTGCAGAACGGTGACGGTCACAATCGTCGCGATATAGAACCATAACGCAACATACATGTGTCGCTCACGACGATGAATCAACGTCATCATGAAATTCACACCAAAGAAAAGCAACCAGACGACAGCGATGGCGATGTCAATCGGCCACTCTAGCTCGGCGTATTCTTTGCTTTGCGTGATCCCAAAGGGCAACGTTAAAGCGGCAGCAACGATAATGGCTTGCCATCCCCAGAAATGCAATCGGCTCAATGCGTCAGACCACATGCGGGCCTTACATAGCCTCTGTGTGCTGTAATAGACTGCTGCGAAAATAGCATTGCCAGCGAATGCAAAAATGGCCGCGTTCGTATGCAAAGGTCGCAGTCGAGCAAACGAAAGGACTTGGCTCACATCCGAACGCAAGCTATCTGCGAGTGCTGGTGCTACCAGTAAGAGAGCCACCAATACTCCGACGGCAGTGCCGACAATCCCCCAAAGAATCGTTGCAGCCACAAACCAACGCACTATGTCGTCGTCGTAGCTGAACTTCTCAAGTGCTTCGTTGTCGTGTTGGGTTGATGCACCGGTGCCCGATGCTGCAAAAGAAGTCGCGGTTGCTGTGTGGGTCATCGCTCTAAATTCGGTGTGCCAGCGTCAAGTCGCTCAAGGTACCAAGCGTTCGAGTTCACAAGGGATGAAACCGAACGGGACGGCAAGCGACCCTACCCCGTTTTTGCCAGAATCCGGAGCAGGTTTCGGTACCGCCACTTCTCTACATATTCTAACTCTCCCTTCGTCAAAAGGTCAGTTTTCATGTAGACCTTTCGTAGGGAATTCACCGCGACAGATTGAAGCAACAGCGGCAAAATCAGGCAAAAAGTCTGATTTTATGCTATTAAACTTGTGTTATTTGTGGGGCTATTGCACCAGTGCTCAATGCCGTCGCTTTTATGTAATGTCACCTCCGTCTGGCGAGCGGTGGCTACGGGGACTTTGCTTCACCGCGCATCAGACAATCTCGGGAACAGCAAAACCTTCGCGATATTGCCGTTTGATCCAAGCGTTCCCGGCTTGCGCATGCTCGCCAACAAATCGTCCGGTCTCAGGCGAGAGATCCATCCAAGTACTCATTCGTAATCCCGCTTGCTCGGGCGGAACTCCATGGGCCTCGAGATGTGCATGCATCTCTCCCATGAGTCCTTCCCAGCCGGGGAAACTCATCGCGGACTCTACCTTGCTCCGTACGTCTTGATCGTTTCCAGCTTGGAAGCAGATGTTGGCAAAGTTGCACCAACCGGTTGAATCATGTCCGACTTGAACGTCTGCATTGAGCAAGTCACGGTTTCTTGTCCTGACCCCTTCGATGAAGTTCGCTTGGTGTCCCCCGCCGCTGTTTCCTTTGAACTCCTTGATCAGTTTGCCGGCGTTGTCAAAGGCTTTTGCCGAGCCGCGTTGTCCTTCTAGTCGACCACCTTCTGCATACACAACGTATCCGCTACCTGGTCCGGGCACATCAGGGGACTTCTTGCCGTCTGGTTTATCGGGCAGGTTGCTCAATCCGATCACGACGGGGAGAGAACCGGTATCAAAAGCGACGGCATGTACGTTGGGGGATACGCCTGCATCGTTCCAGACGATCCGTCCACCACCTCCGATGATGCGTTTCGGGATGCGGACGCTATCGCGGAATACGACATTGCGAACATCGTCAAGGACATGCACACCCCAGTTCCCCATTTCCCCTGATCCGGTATTCCAATCCCAGTGCCAGTCGTAGTGCCAACTATTGCGATAGACCGGGACATCCGCTGCCGGGCCGAGCCACAGATCCCAGTCGATGTTCGGATCTTTTGGCAGAGGATCGTTTCGTTTACCGATTGGACCACGGACTCCATAACGATTCACACGTACGCTCTTGAGCGCTCCGAGTACCTTGTCTTCATGCAAGAACTTTTTGATCTGTGCTTGCATCGGATCGGAGCGTTGCTGTGTTCCGACTTGGCAAATCCGCTGATACTTTCTCGCCGCTGCAATGGTTTGTTCACCTTCCCACTGTGTGTGCGACAACGGCTTCTCTACATATACATCTTTTCCAGCTTGCATCGCCCAGATCGATGCTAAACAGTGCCAATGATTACAAGTCGCCACGACAACTGCGTCGACATTCGGGTCTTCGATCATCTTGCGAAGATCCTTTGCGGTTTTTGCACCAGGAAATCGTCCTTTCGCTTTTTCGACGCGACCTTGATCTGGATCGCAAAGGCCGACGATTTTCACACCTGGAACTTTGGAAAAGCTCCCCATCAACTCGTTCGCCCGACCTCCACAACTGAGAAAAGCCACGCGGATTTCGTCGTTGACCAGAGCATGGGCACGCGTGGGCATCGCAGTAGCGATCGAAGCCGCAGTTGCCGTGGTCTGCAAAAACGTTCGGCGATTCAAGCCACGCTGAGGGAGTTGGTGTGAAGAGGTGTTCATTTGTAAGGGCCCAGTTTAACGAGAGGAATTGTGCGAACGCAAATCAGTCACGCAATTTCTAAGCCGCACATTCGTGGGGCTAGAGAACATTCAGAACAGTATACTATCCCGTATCCACCGTTCGCCAGACGGTGAGGAGAGCCGTTGGCTCTCAGAGAATTGAGTGTAGAAAGTGGAAAGTAGAAGCAGGTGGGCAAATTGCTCTCAAACCAAAATTTCACGCACCACACGCCCTGCAACGTCGGTCAAACGATAGTCT
>CAZACJ010000163.1:0-5421 GCA_964483385.1 uncultured Pirellula sp.
TTGGGCCTAGAATCACTCGATCAATTCGAAACTAAAAATTCAGCTTGTGCAAAACAGTTCCCTTTAGCCTTTAGCAGATTGGTACAGTAAACAGACGATTACATACTCGAAACGTTGATCAGTTCATAAGAGCTGGATAAGACGCGACTTCGGACCGAGGCTATATTCAGTAATTCGTTGTCTTGGTACCGTTCACCAGGACTGGGCTGATAAGTAAACAAGGACTTTTGATGACACAAGAAAACCGTATGAATGCACCTACCTGGCTACTCGACTTCAAGCGAGATGTGCATTCGCAAACAGGGGAAGACGGAATCATCGAGAGAATTCTTGAGGTCCTACCGTGCAACGACAAATGGTGTGTCGAGTTTGGAGCGTGGGATGGCGTTTTTTTGACCAACACCCGACATCTGATTCTCTCCAAGGGTTACTCAGCTGTCATGATTGAAGCTGACAAAGCGAAATTCCGAGAACTGCAGCGCAACTACGCTCAGCAAGGAAGCAGGGTGATTTCAATGAATCGCTTCGTCGGTTTTAGTGACCACGATAATCTCGATCGCATACTTTCCGATACGCCTATCCCGCACGATTTCGATCTTCTATCAATCGACATCGATGGAAACGACTATCATGTATGGAAGCGAGTTGAGTATTATCAGCCCAAAGTGGTTGTTATCGAATTCAATCCCACCATTCCAACGGAAGTAGAATTTGTCCAAGAGGCAAATCCAGCCCTAAACCAAGGCGCGAGCCTATTGTCGCTCGTCGAACTAGGAAAAGAAAAGGGGTATGAACTGATCTGCGTATTACCATTCAACGCCTTCTTTGTAAGAAAACGATATTTCCACCTGTTTCAGTTAGAATCAAACACACCGCAAGTTCTTCGCACAGATCTTAGCGCTATCACTTATATGTTCTTGGGATATGACGGGAAACTCTTCTTGCGCGGTGCCTGTAAAATGCCTTGGCACGGCATGGTGTTGAAAGAATCGAAAATGCAACCGCTGCCAAGTTGCATTAGAAGGTACCCCGGAAACTATTCACGCTTCAAAAAATTTGTGTTTACCATATTCCGACTGTTGCGAGAACCGGCTCGTTTCGGAAAAGCCCTTCGTCAAAGACTCAATCGTCTAACAAAGCGTTCCACCTGACAACTCCCCCGTTGCGAGCTAGTGCGAGTAGGCGAGCTCTGACGTTAGGGGGACAACCCCAAGCCGTTTGCAATATGAGGCCAAATGCTGACGAATTAGCGAGCCATCCACAGGCCAGCAGATTTCAGCTTTGCCTCTGACCTGCTTGCCAAATCTAAATCACTGCCATTTCGCATAGCATCGATGCAACGCTTCAATTGCTGGATCGCTGAAGTGAGTTCCTGACTGTCGGATTGTTTCATTCCTTTAAGTCGCTGGGCTGCATCCATGGCCCTTTCAAAAATGGATTCGGCTTGGTCATCTGACCCGAATTGGTAATGCAAGTCTAGCAGATGCATTTCCAATTCCACTTTTTGATACACAAGCCTCGCACTTGTTATCTCGATCGCTGTCGCTTGGTCATATATCGCGAGAGCTTTGCCGTATCTACTTCGTGCATCGTCGCCAAGGTTTATTTGTTGGTCCAAATGACCCGCAAAGTGGTTTGCTTGGATCGCACAATGGAGGATAGGTTCGCTTTGTGGGTAATCACTCAGGAGCCTTTCTGCGATTACGATCCATGCGCGACACACCTCGACCGCTTCGGCCTGTCGGCCAGATTGAATGTAGAGTGCGTGTAAGAAGTTTGCGTTGCGATGATAGGCTTCCAGTACGATTTGATTCGGTTGGAAGTCGCTAACGGCTTGGGTGTCAGCCTGCAATTGGTTCTTGAGGATCTCGATCGCGCGAAGTGATTGATTCTGAGAGAATAGCAGATTACATCGATTGTAAGCCAACTGCGATCGATAAACGAGGAACTCCAAGGGCAATGCTTCAAGGTTTAGTTTCTCCGCTAGCACGAGCGCATCGGAAGCTAGTTCAAACTGCTCAATGGCTTGTTCAGGTTCCTGACTTTGAATGTGGAGGATCGCCATCCCGTAATGTGCTTGTGCACTGGACATGGCCGCTGTAAAAGTCTCTGGCTGTTGGTTATCTAGAAATTCTAATGCTTTTAGTTGGTCCGCTGTGGCTTTGTCGATCTCTCCTTTGGTCTGGTTGATCGAAGATCGTGCAGTGTAGGATTGCACCAGCGCCGCGATTGCCTCTTTTTTATCGGCGACAACGAGCCTATCGATTCTTACTAATTCAGAAAGTCTGGTGATCGACTCGTCGACTGCCGGTATGGCCACTGCGACCTTATTGCTTTGCATAGCAATGTTCGCTTGGAGGCTACGAAGTGCTCCGATGCGTAACTGGAGATCTGTTTCGATTTCAACTGAAAGGTCTTGGACGTTTAAACAACGTTGCATCCATGCGCAGGTTTGGTCGATAACCGCAAGGGCTTGGTCGGGCCGTCCGGCAAGTCGTTCCATGGCCGAGAGACGGTGGGCCAAAACCTGCAGATTCCTGATGGTCCAGGGTTGAGGCGAGGAATTCTCTGAGAGATTATCGAGGATTCCTACAAAGGTTTCCTTCGTCTGCGTGATGAGTTGTTCCTGAACTCCGTAGAGTTTTTCGGCTTGAAACGCGGCTTGATTTGCAAGCAGGATATCTTGGAAGCGCATGAGTCCTTCGAACGCAAGGCCTTCGCGTTTCGTCGCGATTTCCTTGCTCTCGATAGCAAGCCTACGGCCCTCTTGAGCGAGTTGATTCGCAAGTTCGGCCTGTGTCTTTGCGTCGCGAGTTTCGGTAAGCAAACGAGCGGAATCATCGAGAGCTAAACGAAGCTCTGTTGCTTGCTTGTCTAGCAGTTTCCTTTGAGCGGATTGGTACCATAGAAAACCAAGTCCTGCAACGAAAGTGATAGCAATAGCGCTAGCTAAACCGGTGGCCGCTACTCGATGCCTCGAAGGCCATCGAGTAGCTTGTTCCAAATACCCCTCGCGTAGCGCGCTGATCGGTTCCCCTGCGATCCAATTCTGTAGGTCCAATCGCAGCTCCTGAGCCGATGGATACCGCTTCGAAAAATCACTAGCCATCGCTTTTCGTGCAATTGCCTCGAGGTAATTTACCCTCGGACAGTACTCCCCTAGCACAGCCAGATTTTCAAGAGATCCTAGCGGATCCGCAGAGCTTGCACTCGGCGATGAACCGTGAAGGATACAGTGAAGTGTTGCTCCAAGCGAATAAATGTCGGCCAGTCGCAACGCAGAACTCTCAATTCCGAAAGACATTTCGGGGTCCGTGTACCCAGGTGTCCCAACGCCTGTGGTCGAATATGTGATTTCAATTTGGTTTTGATTCATCGGAGAGTTCGAATTTTCGGATAGATCCGACAACTCATGTTCGAGCGGAACATCGATTCGCTTGGCCAGTCCCCAATCAGCGAGTAGTGTTTCGCCGTAGGGACCCAACAGTATATTTGCAGGTTTCAGATCACGATGGACGATGCCACGTGAGTGGGTGTAAGCGATTGTGTCGGCGGCATTGACTAGGTTTCGGATCAACTGGCGAAACAGATCTAAGTACCGCTTTCGATGCTCAGAGGCGGGCTTTGTCCTTCGTCTTAAGGCTTCATGGAACTCATCGATCGCCATCGCTAAGGTGCTTGCACCACTTTGGCGGATCAATCGCATGGTATAAAAATCTTCCCCCTGAGCATCTACCCCTCTGGCGTAGATCGGGATAATGCCTGGGTGTTCCAGCCCTGCAGTCAATTCTGCTTCGGTATGAAAACGACGTACAACAATCGGGTCGTTTCGAAATTCCGGACGAATTTTCTTGATCGCAACTTGACGATGGCAATCGTGGTCATAAGCAAGGTAAACCACCCCCATCCCGCCGGACTGAAGTGTCTCGATGATTGAAAAACGAGGCGCAAGCTGCGTGGAAGCAATAGATCCAGGTAGGTCTGCCGCTAGTTCCTCGCGAAGCCGGATTAATTCTTGGCTCAGGACTTCAAAGGGGATGTCGGGGTGCCATTTCGCATACGCAACTGGATCAATTGTTTGGTCTTGGTGCCAAGTTTCCTCGTACTCGTTGGCAATAGCCAAAATTCGACGCCATAATTGCGTCTCAACACCTGCGTACAAATAATTCTGCTGATCTTTCGCAGGTTTTGGGGTAGTCATTTGTCGTTGTGCTCTTGCCAGATACTTCGAATCAATCGCAGACTAATCAAAATATTCGTCTTCCTTTTTTGCAGTAGCTTAGCGATCGAACTAGCGGAATGATCGTCTAAGTAGAGCAAGGCAATTTTTCGTAGCAAGTGACTGGGGTCCTCCAAATCCAATCGACTGAGCAAGTACTCCAGCAGGTCAGCCATTTGCGCTTCTGCAAACGGCGACTGAAGGTCTTCGAGGATTGAGGGCTTGAGAGTTTGACGGGACGAAATATGGGAACGCTTAACAGCCTTTAGCTCGCGATAGTGCTGTCGAACTCTGTTGACGGTCGCAATATAAAGCAAGCCCCATAGATCCTCGCGATTATCGATGTCTGGATACTTACCATTTTGTACCGCCAAGCAAACGTTTCGAAAGGAACTCTGAACAACATCCTCTCCATCAACGGCTCGATCGGGGTTCGCCTCCAGTTGTTGAGAGGCTAGGGATACAAGCTTCGCTTGGTATCGTCTCCAAATGGGTGCAGCAGCCTGTGATTGGCCGGCCCGGAGATTGTTAAGCCATCGGGTAATCGATCCGGGTTCATGCTGCATAGAAGCAATCTGTAGGGGATGATCGTCAGAGGCAGAAGGCTCGTTCGGAAAAGCAGCATTTGATCGAAGTTCAAGAATCGCATAGTAGGCAGATACGCCAAGTGATCAGCAAGAGCAATCTTGTCGACTTACTTGAGGTTTCGTATCCCGATTTGGTTGCCGATCCGCAAGCGATCATCGAGCAGTTAGAGAAGTTTTTGGGAAGCAGGTTTCAGAAATCGCCAGAGGTAATTGCGTGCGTAAAGCCGAAGCTGTTTCGAAATAGATAGTTGGTTCCTAGACCATTCGGCTCTCATCGCACTGTTGACTCGAATAGCCGATGAAATTCGAGGTTCGTCGATATCATCGAGCAAGTACGATCGCTCAAACCATTACGAGAACGAGCACCGCGTTACTGAGCGCGAGTACGAAAAAAGGATGTAACCAGTCGATGAAAAGACGACACTCGCAAAAGGTCGTTTCTTTAAACGTCAAAGTGATGTCTTTCGACTCTCCCATCTCAACCGTTTTGGTACGGTGCAGACAATATCGTACTCGTGCTCAGTGAAACGGTGCTCGTGATCGTAATCGAAACGAGCCCCCCCTACACCATCACCTTCGCCACGCCTGCCGCCTCGGCAAACAATTGAGAATTGA
>CAZACJ010000164.1:0-5386 GCA_964483385.1 uncultured Pirellula sp.
AAGCCATGGAAGCCCCATTTGAAAAACCGGTGACGAAGATACGATTCGGATCGATGGGGTGATTTTGGCTTACGTGTTCGATCAGGGTTTTTACATAAGCGACATCATCGATCTTTTCGGTTGCGGCGTGGAATCGACCGGAACCGTCGTTCCAAGCTTGGGGGTTTTTGCGAAAGTGAGGGGCGAGTGAACGGTCGGGTCGGGTTGCTTCTCCATAGGCAACGATAAAGTTCTTTTGGGTTGCTTTTTCAGACCAGCCTGTTTCTTTTGCGGCGTTTGCACCGGAGCCACCGAACCCATGGAGCATGATCACGAGGGGCCGAGGGTCGTTCGACGAAGTCTGGTTTGGTGCGAAGAGCAAGTATTCGCGTGTGCCTTGTGGAGTCTCGACGGAGCATCGTTGATGATCCTTGGGCAGATCTTCAGCGCTGGAGTGTCGATTGCGTGCAGCAAACAAGGTTGCGAGCAACAGCAGGGAACTTACGATTCCCAGGAGCGAGCGACGTGTGAGCATAGGCGATATCCTTTCCCATGGTATTGTAGCTTGAACATTGTCGTCAGACATTGCCGAAGACATAGTCGCGGATCGCTCCTGCGATCCGTCTGCTTGCTGTTGGAAGCCATAGAGCCCGTCGCTAGTTTGTCAGCGTTTAAAAGTGTCACGCCAAGGAGCCAAGACGCAAAGGGGAGAGGGACATGCTAGTTATCTAGGATTCTCAAGGGTGACAGCTTCGTTGGATAAACAAAAAAAGCGGCAACCAATCTTGGATGCCGCTTTTAAAGAATCGACGTCGACTATTCCGAGTGTTAGAAAGGGGTCAATACTCTCGGAGATTCATGGCGCTGCCAAGCTCGAAACGGCTCAAGGCTTGAGGTCGTCATACAACGTTGCAGCCATCGGTCGTTTCCATCGTACGCAGGCTTGAACGGATATCGTCCGTGGAGCACCCTTCGATTGTCAAGGATCACTAAACGACCGGGAACCGTGGGCACTTGGATCTGAACGGCATCCAGTGCTTTCTTCAATGCAGCGAGTGCTTCCATCGCCTCCGATGTTGTGCCTTCGAGCAAGTCCCCATACAGCGCTCCGCTAACGAACGGGTGCTCTTCAGAACCGGTGAGGATCCGATGGTTGGCAAAGGCATGCCGGTTGGCCGGCAAGCTAGATCGCACCAACATCGGCAGTCGGGCAATGAACTCAGGACGTCGAAGCGCCGCAATCATGTCTGGCTCCATCAGTCGTATCGCATCACGGATGTCTGCCACAAGCGTCTTGGCTTCGCCTCGAGGGTCGCCGCGCAGGTGAAAGAATGACAGGCATTCAACGATACGCTGCGGAGGATCGACTAAGTAAGCGCTTGCGGCGTGCTCGGTGTGCCAACCGAGCTCCGCTTCGCTCCCCTCATTGGTCAATGCGTTTTCCTTGCCCTTGACCGGTGAGAGATCAGTCAACAACGTTCCGTTGCGTTCGGAGGAGAAACTGATTGGTTCCCCCACACACATCGCGACTCCCGAGAGCACTTGCTCGGAGTAAGTGCTCAACTTCATAGCGCTTCGACGACCGTCGATTGGCGTGGGTGGCAACTCAGGGTCAACACCAAACCCATCGATCATCAGAACGCCCGGGCGATCTGGATTACGACGCCAATTCCAGATCATCTCGCGGATTTCACTCGGTGCAGTCCGAGCAAACCACTCATGCGATTCCCGAAGGAACCGTTCCAGGTTCGCGTTGGGTCCTTCAGGAAAATGCAACTGTCGCGTCGCATCCAACATTCGTTCCCTCTGCACGGGGCGAAGGGCAGACGTTTGCATGGTACTTCGACGCCGATTCATTCCACCAATACTCATCTCACAATACCTTTCAAAGAAAACTCCGGCAGAGACTTGCTGACACCCAGCTACTTGGTCGCCGGTCGAAAGAATCCTAGGAGGCACCGACTCGAAGTCTTTTTTGCGCCAGCAGAGATCGGAAAAAGCGGAAAAAACAGGCTGTTTCGGTGAGAAAACGGGTCTGTTTAGCTAACGAACATCGCTAAGAAACGGAAAAAACGGAATTTGTTTTTTCCGATGTCCAACAGGGGAGTTTTTCCGGTAACCAAGGGCTATGGTACATTTCTCACCTAAGATTCATTGATTTTTTAATGACCGTCCCACCGCCGAATCCGATTTTTCCCGAAAATGCCGCTCGTCATCAACAAAGACAAATTTGATTTTCTCTATCTAAACTTCCCTCTTTTTTTAGAAGCAGAATGCGGCCCGGATAACCTCTACAAGTGGTTCGGTAAGAAGGGGGAAATAAAGCTTCAAGCAAAATCGTTCGCCAAATTGGGCAACGCGTTACGAGCAATAACAAACGGAACAATTCAAGATGCGAGTTTGTTGTTGGTAGAATCCGAACAGACTATTGAAAAATTCAAGGAGATGCTCAAGGAGCATATAGGCAAACAACCCGATCAGAAACCAAAGTCACCGACAGGGAAGCCATCCAATATTCAAAATCATGGGGAAGGTGAGACCTCGTCTAGTGTCGTTTCCTCGATAGATGGTCAACTTCTACTCATTGCTAGATACCGACAAGATTGGATCAATATCTTTGAGGTTCTCTTTCGGACGAGAAACTCAAATGATTTTCAGGAAAACCCATCGATCCTCAGACGCATTCGAAAACTGGAGAAATTCCGACTGGATCGATTTGTTTCTCCATCGATCCAGTGGCGTCGCGGTAAGCCAACGATGAGTCGCGAACAAATCGCGTACGATGAGAATTGGGAGAATGTGAATGCAAATGACTGGGGTGGCACGGCAAATTTCGTGATTGAGAAACTGCGCGAGAAGCCATTGGTCATCATGCATGATGACGCTGGGATGGGCAAAAGCGCATTTTCATGGATGCTATTCCAAGCTATTCATCGTTTGCCGTCTGGAGATGCACTGGCAATCCGAATCGAAGGTGTTTGGCCTCGTCGAGCAAACTCCGATGGTCTGACTACTACTCCATTGACACTCAGAGAAATTCTGATCGAGGAAATCTTGGGGTATCGAGAAAACGGCAATACGGTTCCAAGTCACTCTCTTGGAGAGGAGGCGTGGCACAATGCGGAAGAAGAATTGGACGCATTGATGAAGCGAGGCAAGGTCTACATTCTCCTCGACGGACTGGATCAAATGTCCCCAGAGGATCGAACGGCGGTCATGCAAGCGCTTCATCAGTCGCTTGAGCGTACCGACGAACTCCATAATTGCCATTGGCTTGTTTCAGGACGCCCCTATGCATTTCGGATCCCCTATCGAAAGCTCGGTATACGACAAGCTTTGTTCGATGAAGAATGTCTGCGTTTGCGACTTCGTAAATTCGATGATCGACAACAGCGTCAATACTTTGAGGATCTTGAGCAAGATCCTTTCTTTAAAGAAAAGAGAATTACTCCTCTCGATTACTTGTGTTCGGGATGGAAGAAGGAAGCCACGGCAGAAGATCTTGGTATTCCGTTGCACTTGTCGGAAATCCGAAGGATTATTGAAGCCGCAAGGGGACCCGAAAACAATAGCCCCATCCAAGGAGAAAAGCTAAGTGTTATCCACGGAAGCTCGGATCTCCATGCTCGCGTCTCGGATGTCTATTTGAAACGTGCACTTGAAAAGACGACCGTACCGTCCGACAACGCGCCACCCGAATTGAGCCAACAACTTAGTGTGCTTCGGCATATTTGTAGCACCCTGGCGATGCAGATGATGCTTGACGAGAACTACAATGCAAGCATCGACTTCACAACATCCAACTTAGACTCCTATCGGGGCGTGCGCCCCAATAAGTTGGTCGCAACCTATCTATCCCGTTGCAAACACAGATACGAACAGTCGCTCGATGGCGACACCTCGTATTGGAATTGGGGTGTCGAAGTCCTACAGCAGATCGAAGTAACCCATCGAGGAGACATTGACGTCTTTCAAGACGATTGCCGGTCCTTTAGGGATACCAAAGCGATGGAATGGTACGCGGCATTCTATTTAGCGAACTATTTCACCAAGCCTAAATGGGAGTATGGTCTTCAGGATTCCGGAAAAAATCCCATCCGAAAATTTCTGGGTGATGAAAAATGGACTCGATGTTGGCGAATGGCCATGGAATTACCCGACGGGTTTTATGTAGAGTCACATCTAGAGGACGCGATTAGGAACGTCCTTCGTAAATCTTCGTCGGTCAAGTCAAGGTCCGAGCGCTGCAAATGGATGTGGATCGCTTGGAATACTCGACTCGAGCAATATTCCATAGCAAAAAAACGACAGATTTCGCCACTTCGATATGCAAATAAGGTGATTGAGGATTTTCGTCAGGAGGTTGATCAGCTTATCGGATCCAAGAATTCCTGCGCATTGACACTGCGATTCAACGCAGATCGCGATTCGCCGGACATCACACTTACAAATCCCAATCAGACAAAGGATGGTCGGTATCGACGAATCCCAGACGTAGGAGGTTACAGTATGTTCAGGGGCGAAAGGCCTGTTACGGTCACTGTTTCTCCATTTTGGCTTCGGAAGTTCGTCGTAACAAACGAAGAGTACCGCCTATTCGACCCTACGTATCGTTTTCTTAGGAATGGGGGGGACCTACCTGCTACAAAGATCGACTGGTACATGGCCACCATGTTTTGCCTCTGGCTTGGTTCAGGCTATCGATTACCTACTGAAGCCGAATGGGAGACGGCTTGTCGCGCGAACCAACTCAAGAACGGCGAGCTACAACAGGAAACTAAGTACTGGTTCGGCGAGGATGATAGCCGCGCTAGAAAGCACATGTGGTTCTCTGTAAATTCCGATTTCCGTCCGCGTAGTCTTGCTGAAAGTGAGAGGGCGAGTGGACATGAAAACCGATTCGGTCTGGTGGACATGAGTGGCAATGTTTGGGAATGGTGTAGCGACTGGTATGGTGATTACGATAGGAATTCAGTGAGTGATCCTGTTGGACCAACAGAGGGCTCGGACCGCGTGCTCCGGGGAGGCAGCTTCATCAACGTTGCTGCGGATTGCAGGTCCGGCTTTCGTAACAGGGGCGACCCGTCGAACCGGAGCTCCCTCCTCGGCTTCCGCGTTGCCCTGAGTTCCTCCGGAATCCCCAAGTAGGCGGAGCCTAGCCAAGATCAGGAAGAGCGAAGGCGGCGGTCGGAGGCACGGAGGGAGCGCGGAGCGGCGACCGAAGATGCCGCAGACGGCCGCCTTCGCGACGGTTTGAAATAGGGTAAGTGGGGGGAGTCGAGCGGTTTCATTTCTGAAGTGTGATTATTGGGCCGTGGTGGGTTACGCGGCCAGTGATTGAGATGGCTTATTCGATGGTGGTGATTGGTTTGTTGAGGTGGTTTGAAGATTCGATGGCCGACCGCTT
>CAZACJ010000165.1:0-5359 GCA_964483385.1 uncultured Pirellula sp.
GTGCTTTTCTTGACAGTATTCCGTGGAAAATTTTGTGTTTTCTGTCCGATCTTTGCGTGCACGAACCTTCGCTTTTTGAACCGATTTCAAAAGCTTCGTGCATCTTTTCTAAGTTCATCGATTGGTTCTTGGTGGAAGAATCGTGTTTCCATCACATGCAGCCCTTGTCACACGGGGAGTTCTGAAATAGCTCGCTGCTTTTGCCTTGAATGTCAAAGGCTCAATCCTGACGGAGAACCAGTTCATTGAATTGGCTTTATTGGAGATCGCTTTCAGGTACGTGTCCGGAGATGCCTTGATACTCGTGCTGGTGGTCACTAGCGTGCCGCGATGCACCTTTTTTTTGAAGGTCATCTCCTAACAAGTCTGCTCATGATTTCGACGACTCTAAAGGCTCCTTATAGAGTGTTGGTTGATCTATAAAACTGACGATTTACAACTACCAACCTAGTTGGACTCTGTTGGTGATGACTTCGTTTTCCTTCTTCTGCGTCGTTTAGGTTTGGCTACCGCTGCTATGACCTTGCCGTACTCAAACGCCTCGCCTTTATGCATGCTGCTCCAGAGCGATTTCATCAACTTGCGCATTAGCGCTACGATGCCCTTCATCTTGCGATGCGACGATGGACGATCGGCATTCCCAAGGTGCTGGTGGTGAAATCGATAGTACCACTCTCGAAGCTCCTCCTTTTGCACAGCGCGCAGGGCCCAAAAATACAGCCAGCGCCGGACGGCAGATGGCCCCCGTTTGGTGATGGCTTTTTCCCCAATTCGCTTACCGCTACTAAGTTCTTTGAGATTCAGGCCAGAAGCCTTCAGAAATGCGCCCGCACTTTCGTAGTCGCGAGGATCTCCAAGTTTGGAAAGGATCACACCCAGTGTGCTTGCTCCCACATCATTGACGTATTTGGACCAGAACAAGTCCAGTTGCAATTGCTTGCCAATCGCTTTTTCGCAGAGCTTTACGCTATTTTTGGACTCCCAAAGACGAGTGCAAATTTCTTTCATCCAATCCTTATCCTGGCGAGTCATAGGAATGCCCCCTGTTGTACATGCGCAATGCAGGATGCTAGAAGCCATCGCCTCGGATATCTTGCCTTTGCTCCAACGCATCATCTGCTCGACGACATCTTTTCCAGCCGCTATCTCTGCAGGTCCGGCGTGCGTGAGAAGTAGCTTCAGAACAGATGCTCGACCTGGTTTAATAAGCTGGCTGAGTTCCGGCCAGTGTCGCGCCAGATGCGCTTCGAAGCGTCCATGCCATTGCACGACCTCTTTCTGAAAAGCGTCCATCCTGCGAACCTGATATGCAATCTCGCACATACTCTCAGACTGCGGCTTGTAATTCCAAAGCTTCCCTTTTCCAATGGCACACAACTCGGCAATCATTGCCGCGTCTTTACCATCGTGCTGACTCGGAACACCATCGAAGATCTCTCGATAGTCGCTGACGCTTTTTCCACCTACACGAACCACCTCAAATTTTGCGTTATCCATCGCCATTCGAAGGGCGTCGGCGTAGGTGCCCGTCGACTCCAAGGCGACTCGGATTTGCAGTCCTTGATCTCTAAGCTCCTGGCAGATCTTCACCAAATCGCCAATCCCCGTCGGGTTTAACACACTCCATGGGCGTTCGAACTCTCCACTCTCCAACCGTAAACAAGCGACAATCTCAAGCTTTGCAACATCAAGCCCCAATATCGCTGCCTTTTGATTCCGTAGCGAAGAAAACAAACTCTTCTTCTCAATCGAGTTGACCTTTACTCGCCGATACGCTCTTCTATTGACCATGGGGATGACCTCCTGCTCACTGGTTCCGAAAGGAAATCCCCAGTTTCGAGGCATCCCCTGTTTTTCTCTACTCCAAATCTTCGGCGTATAGCCAACTCGTGCTCGTAATCGAATTGGGGCAATCCTGACAGAACACTTCTTCGACCACGATCGGCTTGACGTCTATCGCCTATCGATCGAATACGTCGCCGCTGCATTTGCTTCCTCGCGGTCGTTGGAGGGACTTCATCCCATGAACGTGATCCGTGGTTGCGAGCGGCTCACTCGATTCCGCTCAACATTGCCGAGGGTAATAGAAAACGTGGCCTGAAAGATCGAGCGAGGTTTCTTGATATTGCTCGTGGTTCGGCTTTAGAGTGCACTGCGATTCAAGATGTGCTTGTTGTTTCCGGTGGCATAAGTTCGAATTGTCGCGATGTTGACTCGGATGGCGATGAAATTCGATGGTGTCTCGGAATCATTGAGCGAGTACAATCAGTCAGCCGATTACGAGCACGAGCACGACGAAGAGCCATAACCAAGCGATGCAGACGAAGGCCTCGATCGGCGGTTTTTGATTTGTGTTGAGTCAACTCCTCGGCCTCGCTGATAGCCAGCGTTTGCATATTGATTTAAGAATTGGACCTAGATATAGAGTTTCGCGCCAGCCATGAATCCTTTTTTGATTTACTTTATTGTGTCGATCGCGGCTTCGATCGTGTGGACTTTCTTTGCGCTGAGAGCCAACCAGCGGAATCGACTGTCCTTCGGATTGGCTGGCGCCTGGGCTGCGACTCTAGTCTTGGCCGCCTTTTGGCAGGCCGAGGCCATCCCGTGGCTATGGAATTTTCTTCAGGTTGTGTTGCTCGTTTGGGTGAGTGCGATTATTCTCCTGGTGATGGCTACCGCAACCATGTGTAGTGAGAAGCAGTCGTTGCGTTTTCCTCTTGTTTCCTGTGCCTTGATTAGTGTGGTCGTCAATGTTGCCGCAGGTCTTCATTTTCTCTGGATCGCCACGGTGGGTCCGGGCGGGGTTTGAATCATGGTTTTTTGGCGGCGACTGCGTGATCGCCGTCTTTCGCCAAGAAACACGAAAACACAACCATCTCCCAGATGACTGAGTACCATAACCAGCCATGAACAATCCTCAAAATTATAATCTCACATGGGCGCAGGAAGACGGTTACGACTACAACGCCGAAAGCGAGGGGGTGACCTTCGAAGGTGCTCGTAGCCTTGATATCTTCAGGAAGGCGGAGAGTTTCCGAGACCATGTTCGCGGAATCTATAGAAACAGGCCTTTCGAGATTCTCGATGTTCACGTTGAAGTGAACCGTTCCGAGGAGTGGCGGCATGTCTGGAAGACGATAGTTCTGATTCCCACCGACGGACTCGACCTCCCGAATTTCGACCTGCTGCCGCGCGGTGAGACGGGGGGAATGAGTTTCCTGGGCATCAAAGGCCTGGACCTGAAACTGGCTCCAACTGCACCACAAGATGAGAGGCAATTGGTCGACGCATTCAACAAGAATTACAGCCTCTTCGGCGGAGGCGCTTTTGGGGCTATGGAGGCATCGATCAAATCCGCCGACGAGCTCGTGCCCAGCCTTGCAAGCATGGCTTCGATCTGCAAACCCGGCGTCCTGCGGTTCCTCGCCAATGCCAGTACAGGAGTTATCGAGGTGCAAAACGGATACGTCGCGATCCGCGCACCGGAGCCGCGGATCATCGCTGGGGCTTTCAGTGACATAATCCTCCAGGGAAGGGAACGCGAAAGCTTGCTGGCCGTCGCCAACGATTTACTCGATGTGCTTGGTAACGCCGCTAGCGAATCGCCTTTGCGCACATTGACGCTGGAGAACACATTCAACCCATACCAACTGCTAGGCAACATCATCGGTGGCGTCATCGGCTTTTGTCTGGGCGGCTTTATCGCAATTGTGCTGTTGTTCCTTCGTCAAGAGAATTACTCATTTCTGACCTCCGCTCTGGCGCTGGCCCTGATCCCTGCGCTGGCATTTGGCGGTGCCGTCCTTGGCCGCTTCATCGGCAACACGCTGATGCGGTTCAAGGGATCCGACAATGCCAAGGCTTCGTCTAGCTGACCAGATACGTAGATCTCCCGGGACGGCCTCCCGAATAGCTAAGCGTACCGGATTGACTTACGCGGACTGGCGAACCATTCTCGCATCGGGCTTGCCCGGCGGAGGCGTAACTTGCAGCTACAGAGTATCGGAACCTTTTTCCCAACCATCGACACACGCTGCAATCGCAACATCACCCACGACATTGACCGTCGTTCGCGACATGTCCAGCAGGCGATCGACCCCCATGATGATGCCAATCCCTTCGGCCGGGACTTGGATCGTCTGCAAGACCAGCACGACCAAAGGAAGCGAACCGCCCGGAACACCCGCGGTCCCAACCCCCGCCAAAATGCTCAATAGGACCACCGTCAACTGCTGAGCAATATCGAGGTCTCGACCGAAGACCTGGGCCAAGAACAGGACCGTCATCCCTTCGTACAAGGCCGTACCGTTTTGGTTGGCCGTCGATCCGATGGTCAGTACAAAACGCCCTACCTTAGGATCAAGTTTGAGTTTTTCCTCGACGACCCGCAGCGATGTCGGGAGGGTGGCGTTGGAACTCGATGTTGCAAACGCCGTGAGGATGACCTCTAGGATGTCCTGGAAGAACTTCAGTGGTGAACGCCCCGCGATGAGCCAGACTGCCAGCGAATAGACCACAAACATATGGACCCCCAATCCAGTCAGGACCGAGAGGACATACCCCGAGAGGGCCAAGAAGAACTGCAGTCCAAGAGCCGCTGAGATCGAGAAGACCAGGGCAGCGACCCCGATCGGTGCGAACTTCATCGCCGCCGAGATAATCACCATAACCGCATCGTAGACCCCTCGGAGCACATCGAGCACAGGTGCAGACCGCTCGGCAGGGATTATCGTCAAGGCGATGCCGAAGCAGAGCGAGAAGAACATCACTCCGAGCATCCCACTCCCGGGGGATGATCCATCGAGCGCACCGACGGCCTCTTGGAGAGGATTCTTGGGGATGATATCCAAGATCGTCTCGGTCACCGATTTGGCTTTGCTCGCCGAGCTGATGCTTTTGTCAGCCGCCTCGCTGTACTGCGCTTTGAGCATCTCGCGGCTGGACTCGGAAATCAACGAACCGGGCTTGAGGATGTTGGCAATCGCCAATCCGATCAAGACCGATGCGGTCGAGAAAATTAGGGTCATGACCAACGTCCGCATCCCGAGTCGACCGAGTTTTCGGACATCGCCGATCTCGGCCACTCCGAGCGTCAGCGCACAGAAGACCAGGGGCACGACGACCATGAAAATTAGTCGCAGAAAGATATTGCCGATCGGAAATGTAAACGTATCGGTAAACCACTTGAGCTTCGCAACCGCTTCGGGACCCTGGCCTTGCACGAATACATTGCAAGCGATGCCAGTCAGAGCACCGAAGGCCATCCCGATGAGAATTTTCCAGTGCAATCCGAGTCCGGATTTGCCTGCCGAGTCTTCGAGTGATCCTACCATGATTAGCGACCACCCGGCGGACAATA
>CAZACJ010000166.1:0-5284 GCA_964483385.1 uncultured Pirellula sp.
TTGGCAGCAGTTCCAGTCTCAACGCGACGCAGCGATCGTTGGCCAAAACCTAGCGAAGCGGCGTGGATTGAAGGCCGGAGATCAGTTCTCCATTGGTGACATTTCGGTGCGTGTCGCCGGCGTGTTTGAATCGACCGTTCCTTCCGAAGAGAATCTAATCTATACAAGCTTGGCTTTCCTTCAGTATACGAGAGGGCTCGATGCTGCTGGTTTGGTAACTCAGCACGAAGTTGTTTTGTATGAGGATGCTGACCCCGACCGCGTGGCCGGTGAAATCGATGCCTCATTGCGTTCCGGCTCGGTTGCGACCAAAACTCGGCGCAAAGGGGCGTTTCAAGCCAGCACACTTTCGGACCTGGTCGACCTCATCGGCTTTGCTCATTGGCTCGGTTACGCCTGCATTGGACTGGTACTGTCACTGGTGGCTACAACCACGGTGATGAGCGTGCAAGATCGGATCAATGAATATGCGGTTCTGCAAACGATTGGCGTTCGTCCACTGACTACACTGCGTCTGGTTCTAACTGAGAGCACATTGCTTTGCTTCGTGGGAGGATTCAGCGGAACTCTTTTTGCGCTCATCGCACTTCAGTTTGGAGGCTTTGCCATTGGAGCCGAAGGAGCCACGATCACTTTCCGTCCCACGCTGAGCCTAGCCATCACCGGTTCTTTCGTATCAGTACTCGTGGGCCTAGTTGCCGGAATTGCTCCCGCAATTCAAGCCGCGACAATACCTATTGTCACCGCGCTGCGGCATCCTTAATCGAGTAGTTAAAAATGGAGAAGAGCTGGTGAGTTGCCACCGCTTTACCTACGAGGTAACGTAATCCTTATTCTCCGTCTGATCTCTTTAATGGGGAGTGCGTCAATTGGGTTATGAGTGCCGACCTGCATGCTAGTTGGTGCGCGAACGATGTTCAGAAATGATCACCCTTGCTCGATTTTATCGAGTTTATTCTTGTGCGACGCTCCATGAACCGCGTGATGACAAATCCGAGTATACACAATATTGCAAAGTAGATTATCGCATACGGAAGGCCAATCATGCATGAAATGGTTCCTGCAGAGATAGGGGCACCAAGCCCGAAGCTTACCATAGCGCGATCTTGGTCAAAGGTAAGTAGATAGATGGATTGAATCGCACCAAATAAGACGAATTGAGCAAGTAACAGAAGACAACCAATCTTAGACGCAGTTAGGATTCGAGTTTTCGCACACGGCTTGCCAGCGAGCAACTCCCACGGCAGTGGAAGGTCACACCACGGTCCGGTGTCGGCATGTAACTCTTTTCCCCCAAAGATCTCGAAGGCTTCGTCGAGGATAGGTCGTAGCTCTGGAAAGATCGGGCAACTCCGGATGCCACGGCCATAATGATGCGCAACCTTCGGCTCCGGCACACTTATCCGATTCACCTCCCAATCCATGTCCTCCCAGCGTAGCGAGAGCGTTTCAGAGGGTGTCCGAAGCCCTCCGTAGCGACTCAGCCCCAAGATCACTTACCATACGGGATTGGTGGCGAAGATAGGACAAATGGCTCAATGACGCAGTGGAAAGCTTTAACCTGCTGTGTCTCGATGATACGATTGGCGGTTATGGTACCAGATCCACGCAAATATCTTCCCCTAGATAAATCCGACGTTATCAATACTCGTGCTGTTCTTGCACTCGGGTATCCAGCTTTGGCTCCGTTCATTCAGGAAGTGCTTGAGGGTGACGACCATCAATGGAAGTATTGGTGCATTGTTCGACTGATCGGCGAGATGACACCAGCGGTTGCTGAGCAGTATCGTATCGAGTTGTTTAGATTAGCTGTATGTCCGACTCTTGCTGATGGACAAAACGAACTCAATGAGGTAGCCAAGGTTGCTTTGCAGAAGCTTTGGCCATGTGAGTATCAATTCCGATCAACGCCGCTATTGAATAATCATGAGGAAGAAGGATGAATTCTCAACACGACGAGTCCACTTTACTTGCCTTTGTAAGGCACGAAGAGGTTGGACGAAACAAGATTTGCATTTACGGGACTCCGGGTGGTCTTAGGAAACTGGCATCCGAGTTGGTCAAACAGTCGGAGGCCAACCAGGATCATCTTGCCGATGGCGATACCGACCACACTCACTACCGAGCGACCCATCAAAATACGATCTTGGCCCCAAGTTCCGATGAAGTTGTGTTAGGGAGGCTTGACCTGCGCAACGGTGAATTGGCAACCTGGGCAAGAGAACGAATCGATAACCAACGGTTACCGTCAGCGGCAGGGATGTCGTTTCCAGAGGTACTCTCGGATCTTCAATCTCGACCTGGTATGTTTTTACGAAAAGTTACATATGATTCCGTCGCTTCCTGTATCCAAGGATTCGATTTGGGAACAGGATTCGAATTTCTAAAAGGCTTCAGCGAATGGCTTCGCTTGCGTGAAACGCATGGACACAACATGGGTTGGACCGTCTTGGTGTTGTACATCGCATTTCCTCAGTCCAAAACGCCATGGCGAAATTTGGAAGACCCCGAGTTTGAGCAGCATGCAATTGCGACATTGTTCCAATGTCTTCGGGACTTCTGTTCCGAAAGGTAGGATATCCTACATGAGTTCAAACAACGTCATCCTGCATTTCCCAGTCGAATTCGATGCGCTGTACACGGACATAGGTTATTGGCCTTATGCAGTAGTCGAATTACCCAACGGTGATCACGTCCCCGTTTATTTCGCGCAGATCTTCAGTTCCGATCTGCCGACTGGCACGCCCCTCTTGAAGCGTTACAGTCTGGAATAATTGTTATGGGCCGAATTGTGGTCGTATAACCCGCCGTTTTTGAACCGAATTGTTATCGTAGTTCGAAGTGTTTTTTACAGCGTCAATTCGGCCAGCCTGAGATAAGACCGAAACAGCCTATCACTCCGTAAAATTCTTGCTACCTTCGCAATAGCTTGATCTCCTTGCACTCCGGATCGAGTCTAGTTTGCGTGATAATCGAGCACTGACTACCAATAAGAAAAGATCGACGAAATCGGGTAAGGATGCCCGTTCCGGGTACCCTTACCTTCATTCCTAATCCAAAAGGACCACCCGGAACCCCAGAGCGGGACTCAAGAATTGCGGCAGGCCCTCACCGTCGCGGACCGCAGATCGACAAAAGGCTTGCGGGCCGAACCAATTGCCGCCACGAGTCACCCTGCCCTTCCTGGATGATGTTGACGCCAATGGATCTACTTTCGCGGCGTTTTCGTAGTACTTTGGGTCATAAAGGTCAGTACACCACTCCGATACATTTCCGTGCATGTCGTGCAAGCCATACCCATTGGCTTTCTTTTGGCCGACCTCGTGCGCGTAGGACTCACCAGCATTTTTCGAATTAGCATCGAACCATGCGTACTCGCTCAATTTACCGTCGTCGTCTCCACAACTGTACTTCGTTTTCGTTCCAGCTCGACAAGCATATTCCCACTCCGCTTCTGTGGGTAATCGGTACCTCCTGCCTTGCTTCTCCTCCTGCTTAATCAGTCTTTGGCAGAACTCGCCTGCTTGAGTCCAACTTACATAACTCGCTGGATAATTATCGCCTTCTTTTACATATTCTTTTCCCTTCCACGGCTCTGTTCCCATGATCGCCTTCCACTGCCCCTGTGTTACTTCTGTTTGTCCCATGTAGAAGTCCCGGCTTATCCTTACTTCATGCTGTGGTGATTCGTCTTCAATATGTTTTCCACCATCTCCTAACTCCGTTTTCGGTGATCCCATTATGAAATTGCCTTGCTTGATCAATACCAGTTCCATCCCGATGCTGTTCGTGATCGTTCGCTGCGACTGAGCGCGGTCCTGACACCCCAATTGAACCATCCCGATAATCAGTAAGAACAATAAAAATACGGATCGCTGACGTGACATCGTTGTTTAGCTCCTAGTTCGATGGATCGATCGAGAATTGCTCTGGACAGGGCAACTCTGTAAGGTTCCAGGCCAGGTTGTTCAATAACCGAGGCGCTTTTTCCTTAAAAATTGCCCCTCCACCATCACGTTCGCCATGCCGGATGCTTTAGCAAAATCATGTTCGGTGACAATCAAGTAACACTTCTGGGCGACCTGCCTAGCCAAGCGCAAACAACTTGGATCGCGAACCCTCGCTGGAGCTCGAATTATCCAATCTATCGAAGCCGCTTCATGATGTCCGATTCGCACACCCCCGGAAACACTCTCGCTGCGTTGGGAGGACATCGATTGGGAAATGAATCGGATGAGCATTCCAGAGCCGAAGGTCGAGCATCACGAAGGTCGTGGCATTCGTAGCTGCCCGATCTTCCCGGAGCTGCGACCGATCCTCGACGAAGCCTTCGAGATATTCGGTGGCAAGAGCGAGTATGTAGTTGCGGCTCCGCAGTATCGAGCGGCTGCCAACACGGCGATGGGTTGGAAGAACTCGAACCTACGCACTGAGATGACGCGACTGCTGCGCCGCGCTGGTGTTTCGGGTTGGCCACGATTGTTCCATTCGATGCGGGCCAGCCGACAAACGGAACTGCAGCGTGAATTCCCGCTGCATGTGGTTTGCTCCTGGCTGGGCAACTCGCCACGAATCGCTCAGCAGAGCTACCTGCTGGTTACCGAAGATGACTTTGCCAAGGCGTCCGGGGTGGCGGAGGAGTGACTGGTTGGGTGAAGAGCGAGTAAGCAGTTCTGTTTGTGTCGGCCTTCCAGGCCTGAAAACCAAACAGCCCGCGCGCGTCGCCCATGGGCGACGCGCGTAAAAGAAAAAAGGGAAAAAGTGCCAAAGGGAAAAGGGTTACTTTTTCATCCGCCTCTTGGCCGCGAGTCCCCCTAAGCCAAACAATGTCCCGATCACCATCATGCTCGGCTCGGGCACGGGTGGGGCGGATGATGGCAGACTTGCGACTCGAAAACCGAGGTTAAAGTCCTCCCAGGTAGCGCTGTCAAAGGTGCGAGACGACGACGACAGGTCGCTGGCGAAGACGCCAGAGCCAAAGCTGCCACCGCGCATCCCACGCATAGAAGTTACGCTACTATTCAGCAGGTCCGAGGAGCTCTCTTCCCATTCATAGACGTTGCCACCTAGGCCCATCACGCCATAAGGGCTCAAGCCACCTGCTTGGTTCACATCCGCTGGGCCTTGGGCGTTTGTTGTAAGGTAAACTGCCGTGTTTGCAGTAGTGCCGCTTGCTACTGCTGTCGGTGCTGTGTCGCTACCGTTGGCGTGGTTGTAGTAGGTGCTGTCATTGGGGTTGTAATACGCAGCCTTGTACCACTCGTTGTAGCTGGGAAGGAAGTAG
>CAZACJ010000167.1:0-5209 GCA_964483385.1 uncultured Pirellula sp.
AATACTTTTTACAACAGGTTAGCTTGGGCCAAAATCTATTTGGAGCGAGCGGGATTGATAACGAAGGTTCGTAGGGGCGTCTTTCAAATAAGCGTTGCCGGGGTGGAAGTTCTGAAAAATCCTCCTGATCGCATTGATATCGCTTACTTGGATCAATTCCCTGAATTTAAAGGATTCCGAGAGAAGAGTGGAGGAGGTGAACAAGGGCAAGCCACCGAACCGGAGTCGAAGACGCTGAGTTCAACTCCGGAGGAAGCTTTGGATTTAGCGTATAAGAATCTGCGTGATGATCTCGCTTCACAGTTGCTGGCGCAGATCAAAGTGACACATCCATCGTTCTTTGAGAAGTTAGTTGTCGATTTGATGCTCAAGATGGGGTATGGAGGTCCTGGAGAGGATGCCGGTACGGTAACCTCATACGGCGGGGACAAAGGTATTGATGGGATAATCAACGAGGATATGCTTGGGTTGGACGTGATATATTTGCAAGCCAAGCGTTGGGACAGTACGGTTGGGCGTCCGGAGATTCAGAAGTTTGTGGGAGCTTTGGTGGGTAAGAGAGCAAAAAAAGGAGTGTTTTTGACGACGAGTGGTTTTTCAAGTGAGGCGATCGAGTATGCCTCGGGGATTGATGCCAAGATAGTATTGATCGATGGATTACGGTTGGCACAATTGATGATCGACTTTGATGTTGGGGTGAGTTCTGCGCAAACTTATAAGCTCAAGCGGATCGATCAAGACTACTTCGAAGGAGAATGAACGATCGTTTTCGTTTCGTGATTCCGGTGTGAACGCTTGATTCATAGCCAATTGGCTCAGGGTTAGGCCGGACGGTTTACGGCAGATGATTGGTGTTGGATAACTTTGAAAGGTAGGAATGTGATGCCTGCGAAACGACCCAAGGATCGAGCACGATTTGTTCAGTATTTTGGACCATTGCTTGATGCGCTTCGTGGCTTGGGAGGATCAGCTAGGCCTATGGAGGCTGTTGAACGGATTGCGGAGGACTTGAAGCTATCGCAAGCGGTGCAAGAGGAGTTGCTTGAGTCAGGTTCGTCTCGGTTTCAGAACGCTGTACAGTGGGCGAGATTTTACTTGGTTCGTGAGGGTTTGATTGACGGTTCGACTCGAGGGGTGTGGGCGTTAACACCACAGGGGACTCGCACGCATTTAACTCTTGAAGAATCGCACGCGATTTTCCTCAAGTGGGTCGATGTATTTGCGAAGGCCAGGAAGGAGAGAGAAAAAGAAAAGGAGTCGGAAGAGGAGGAGACGGTCGAGGAAGACATTGACGAGGCTGAGGAGGCTTTACCGGAGTCGTATAGGGCACAGGTAGCACAGATAGTGAGGGGGCTTAGTCCAGCCGGTTTCGAGCGGTTATGTCAGCGACTGTTGCGTGAAGCGGGGTTTGTCAGTGTGCAGGTAACGGGTCGATCGGGTGATGGTGGGATTGATGGTGTGGGTCATTTGCAAGTCAATCCTTTTGTGAGTTTTCGCGTTTTGTTTCAGTGCAAGCGGTATGCGGGGAGTGTGTCTCCGTCGGTGGTGCGAGATTTTCGTGGAGCGATGACGGGTCGAGCAGACAAGGGCATCATCATTACGACAGGTACGTTTACGACGGAGGCGAAGCGAGAGGCGTATCGAGACGGAGCGCCACCGTTGGAGTTGGTGGATGGAGAGAAGTTGGTCGAGATGTTTGAGCACCTTGAGTTCGGATTGCGACCGATCAAGAGCTACGAAGTCGACATCGGTTTTTTCAAAGCATTTGATACGGAGTCTACCGGACTCTAAAGATCAATCAACTCCGTCTCTCTCCCACCTCCTTTTCTCGGATATATCGGCCGTCTACTGCTTTCGTAGTTTGTAAACCATCCAGCTAGGCAATCGTTGAAGATAGCAGCGTGTTTTCTCGGGGAATAGGGGGCGTTCACAGCGAAGATATCTGTGTTGTGCTATCATCGCTCGTTAGTTTAGTTGATTTCGTTCGTTCGCGAACGGTTGCCGCAAAGTGAGCGACCTAATGATTGACTTTCAACAAACACCAAACTAAACATGTTTTGGGAAAAGCTGGATTTTCAACGATGCGTTTTGAGCAATTGATCAACGGTTTTTTTGATCAACTCAAAATCGTCGTCGGTGTTGCGTAGTTCGTCTGCAAGCTCCCCGTATTTCGCAATTTCTTTGCGATCCTTGTTTGTCTTAGCACGCAATACACTGGGGATGCCACGTACTCCGAAGGTAAAAGCATCGTCGGCAGGCATTGGTTCTCGGACTGACTCCGCAAATTCTACAGGGAACACATAGGCTCCAATTCGGACTCCTGCATAGAGAAGTTTAGCGTGTAATAAACTGCAACCGCCCGCAAGGCAGGCCCAATAGAACATCGTGTCCGCGTCCTCACGCAAGATTGATGCAGTCATGCAGGCGACATCATGCACAATTGAAGCGCGGCGATATCCTCCGGTATAAGGAGTTCCGACAATAGACCATAGGGATTCTGGAATACTAGCTCAGTTGATGATGCTGTCTTTCGGTTTCATACAGCATCAAGTTTTTCGTCAATATAACTAATTCACTGAAAACAAAACTGCACGAAAAAATCAATGAAGTTAAGTTTTGAAAATGCAAGTGGTGTTTCTATTCGAGTATTTTCAATAGCCTTATTATTTCAGCCTTCACGCTATCATCGAGCGTTCTGTCTTGTGGCATAAAGAATTGCGGTTCATCGCTTTGTAGCCTTTCGATCATGAATTCCTTTCTGTCGACTACGCTTGACTTTTGGTATACGTGAAAGTTTATGCTACTGTGGCACCTGAAACAATATCGGTTCAGTAACGGAAGAAGCTTCGAATCTGTGTCCTTGGAGGGATCCCACACCTCGTCTCCTTCTAAGCCAATTGAACGTTGCAAAAGTGGAATTTGTTTCTCAGTGGTTGCATGGTTTTTTAACCAGGAATCCGCAGCGCGTTGCTGAAAACTCACAGCCGATCCGTCTGCATCTCGATTCTGTTCTCTAATTTCCATATTGATCGATCGAATGATATCAAAGGCTTTTTTGTATTCGACTGAACTTGTATCGTTTGTTCCGGCGTCGAAGACTAAAGCATGCTTAGCGCCTACGTCGTCGAAATCGTCCGAGTTGACGCGATCAAACCAGTGGTCTGTATCCAGGTAATTCAATTTAATTCTCGACCTTCCATGGCATTGCGCGCAGGCGACTGGTACAAAATACCTTTGAAGAGGGAGTGAAGGGTCGCCAGCATCGAATGTGGCATCCAAGTAAGTTATAAGCCTTCCACTGACTTTTGGGTTTTCCGGTTCAAACGGAGCAAAAGTCATAAAATACGCAGGCTTTAAATTAGTACTCTGGTTTCGGATCATCATGACTTGCGTATTAACGGAATGATTTACATTCCCATTTTCTTGTCGAAAAGGCGATGATTGGGAATTCTTCGCGAAAAAATTGAATAATATGAAAACAGATTTTAGTCCTCTCTTGTCGGCCTCGGATCCACTTCTTGTTCGAAAACGGACAATCTTCCTCCAACCAATTTTTGTTTCGGAGGATAAATTGTGAACATCGGTTATCTTAGGCGCAAAGAATCTTGAAACCAAAACCTCACTTGGAAACTGATTCATAATGTCGATAGGCTCGCCGGCTTCTAAGCTTTCTCCACTTATATCATATCCAAAATATTGCAATAAATCATTCAAATGTGGCCGTGGTTCAGTCTGAAAGCCAGTTTCAAGCGTAACTATATCTTTATAATATGCGATAGCTCCGGCTTCTGTACCTGGGCTTACTTTTACATCGTACGCATTTCCGATTTCTGATTGCTTTCTATTTTCGCGAATCTGTCCGGTTGCAAAACAAGACAAACTGGCTGCGAATACAAGGCAGCACGCAAAGTTTTTAAACATTTGAATAATCCACTTGGGGCCAACGGGAAAAGTGATCTCAGGCCGCGTTGCATCTACGCGCCCTCTCTACGTTCCCCTAAGCGTTTACAGTCAGGCCATACGATCAAAAAAACTAAGAATTTTCCAAAAATCCCCTAGAGGACATTCGGAAGTCAATGCGCGTTTGAATATGACGTACGCTCATGCAAGATGTAAGCCTTCGATTTTGTTAGGTTATTGAGGAATTTTGGTGGGTAGGTTTATACGGACCATACGGATTGCCAGGATCCTGTGTATAGACGAACTAAACAACCACTATCTTATGTTGCTGTACTTGTCTGAAGCTTGGCTTGTAAAATCTATGGTACTTTCGATGGAGTCGAAGCGAGTTGTCATTGCCTTGAAACATCGGGGAGGATCCTCTAACCTGCCCCGAATGCGGTATCTCCTGCACACGATCCGATCTAGCTCCAGAGGGGACTGGCGACACCTCGATACGATGCAGTTTGAAACCATCCTTCAGGCACGAACGCCCCGCTGTGCGTGTGAGAAGTGCGGGGTAAACACGGTGGATGTACCTTGGGCAGGCAAACACTCGAGATTCACATTGATGTTTGAGGCATTTGCCATTCTTGTACTTCAGGCATGCAGCAGCGTTAAGCAAGCAGCAACCCTTCTTCGCTTGGACTGGGATACCGTCCAAGGAATCATGAAGCGAGCCGTCGAGCGAGGGCTCGAACTTCGAGAGACCGAACAGATTACGCAGGTGGGCATCGACGAAAAATCGTTCCTTCGAGGACACAATTACTTGTCGGTCATGACGGACATTTCTGGATCCCGTGTATTGGCAGTCGTTGAGGGGCGCACCGAGGAAGCTACTGATTCGCCTTGGAAAACACTATCTGAGGAGCAACGAACTAAAGTTCAAGCAGTTTCTATGGATATGTGTCCTGCATTTATCCATCGCAGCGCGAAAAACGCTCCAGCTGCATCGATCGTTTTTGACCGTTTCCATGTAAGTAAGCATCTGAATGAGTAAGCGTTCATCACAACCAGTAACTTGATAGGCTGCGCGGTAGGAATTCGCGGGGTATTGTTTCGTAGCAACTGCCGATGGTGCAGCCATGCGCATCCCTTTGGAGTTCCTTACATGGCTCGTGGTCATTCTAAGGCTTAGCAATGGGCGAACCGCGTTGATCGGTTTCGACATTTTGGCTTGACGATCTCTCAGTTCTGTCGCAACGAACAAATCCCTAGGGAGTGATACTGACTTTGATTTTGATCGATCCGTCTGCGTCGACGTTACTGT
>CAZACJ010000168.1:0-5171 GCA_964483385.1 uncultured Pirellula sp.
CGTCATCGGAAAAAGGTACCCCTTCGCCAATCGAGACATATGTGTGAGCCCATTTTGAGAGTTGAATCGCCGAAGCATCCGTTAGGTTTTGACAATTCTCCAACCAAATGTGACACAGGTGCAGTTCGCAGAGTTTCGCGAGTCTACTATCAGATATTGAGGCATCATTTACGGTCAACCAGAACTCGCGATCCTCACCAGGACCTATAAATGTAAAGCCCGTTGGTAAGTTCAGGAGTGATGGTAACAATTGATCAATAGTTTGATCTGTCGCGTTAGAAAGATAGAGGAAATATTCACCGTCAACCATACCAAACGACAGGCCTCCACCATTGGATTAGACCAGATAGCGAGCGGAATTGAATTGCGACTCGCGGTAGTAGTAAATCAACCAAGGAGAAGTCAGTGCTCCGACCACAAACACGATCACGAGAAGCGTAATGACAACTACTTTGACTCGCAAACTCATTTGGCGCTTTGTAAGGGAACGCCCGCGATGACCGAGGGCGAGGAAGGGAAATTGGATGAAGTCGATCGCAATTGGTACGCCCGTCATGGGCATTGGTTTGTGGGGTTTAAGTCCCCTGTGCGAGATAGGTATCTCTAGGAGATCAGTATACCAAATGACCACTTCAAGGGAACAAGCACGAGGTGAAGGCCGCAGCAGAAGGGCGAACGAACTTGCTCATCTTCGTGGAACCGCCGCCGGACTCCTGTGCGTTGAACCAACGCGGCCGGACCCGCATGCTAGGTGGTGTGGGGAGGGTGCCCGGCAACGGGCATCCTTACCCGATTTATTTGCTATCCTGCACCAAGATCTTCGGCGAATCGCGTTTGCGGCGTCAGTTTCTTAAGGTCGACACCGAACTGCTCGGCGACGATCGGGAACAGTTCGCCAAGCACAAGTTCCCTGGTTGTGAGGTCTGTCTTTTTTGTTGCTATCACAGAGCCAACGGAAGATTTGACAAGATCTCCAACCATTGTGTAATTCGCCGGTATCTCGGAGCGGAATCGTTTCGTCCAATTGTACAGCAATATAGACATCAACGAACTGACTGGAATGGAGATCATCCACATCTCAAACGGCAGAACGCAACATGGTATGACGAAAAGTAAAGCGATAAACGCCATCGTGAAGGTGTAAGTCTGGCGTTTCAACTGGAGCCCGGGAAATCGCCAAGGCTGCTTGGTTTGAATTGCCGCCCAGCACGCTCTTCGGCCTGATACGGGAATGAGCTCCGCGAGCGGCGTGCTAGGTCGCATTCGCAAGTCAGCTGAATCGAGCGACGCTAGAATGACGGTGCGCAGATCGTAGAACGCGCGAATACTGGGGCAAGGCGTTACAGAGGATGCAAGGATACGCGCAAAGATCACATCAGCCAGATCACCAATGGTGCTAATGCGTTGGCTATCGTCTTCACGAAGGAGAATGCCGAAGTGATCCTCAACTTCCATTACGAGTTCGACGGTGTCGAGTCCCATGGCATTTGCAAATAACGACCATGTTGACCGAGCGCCCGCCAACACGGTCTCAAAAGTTCGAAACGGACCGTCGGGGGCTTCGGTCCAACATTTGGTTCGCTGTAGGTCCGGAGACCGAATCGAACTCGACAACATTCTAGTGGCTGAACGCATCGGGGGCAAACATCACAAGGTACACGAGCAACGCAATCCATGTTACCACCATAATCGAATAGACGATTGCGACCTCGGAAATGAGCCGCACCATCGCGTAATCAGGCGATAGCTTCGAGAAATGCCTTAGTCCAAACACGACAGAAACAAGTGTTGCGATATACGAGAAGCCGGATCTCACAATGCCCTCGCCAAATCCCCCGATTCCGATTGACGCGAAAGCAACTAAAGCCCGCATCGAGAACCAGCCAGAAAAAAGTGTGTGAATGAGGGAATTTGTTTGTGGATCGCCTTGGTCCGATGATGCCAAGCTAGGAGTGTACCGATTCATCGAAATGGCATTCAAGGCTAAACGCGAGGCCAGCGAACGTACAAGGTCACCGATATCCGCGACAAGTGACCAAATTTTTTCAAAAACGCCCGACCGAGGACTTCGGTGGACCGCTTTGTTCTGCCTCGAATCCGTAGGTTCTCGAGAACCATTCCGCGAAACGCTCCGAGCGCTTTGTCGAACGATCAGGGTGATTTCTATCTACATGATGACCGATTTCATGAACAAGTACATCCCACAGATAGAATCTCCGTATCGCCTCGTCCGTGAATCGGTACACCCAATTCCCATTCTCGTGCGTTATTTCAACACCAGCTCGTTGATATGCGTGAATCTCAGCGGGTTTGTGAAGGTTTGGCGACGACCAAATCCTACGTCGCTCAGGGAAGGCAAAGAGATTAACGCCATAGTCGTAGCATCCGTAGCACCAACCATCATTCCACGCCGATTTCTCCTGCCTTGATGTGCCACCCAGTAGCGCAATTCGACGTAAGCCGAGAAGCATGTCCTCGGGAATCATGGTAAGTATTCGCTTGACATCTTCACAAGTAAACGGTCGCAGGAATCGAGCATGTAGTGGCACCTCGATTATTGGAAGTAGCGTTCCATCGTTGAGCTGGAACGTCGCTGTCGGCCGAGAATCTCTCAAACGACGCAGTTCGCTTTGCTGCGGATCGTACGTGCTCCAGTTCGAATATTTCGATTCGGAGTACATGTTTGACCGTCCTGCACTTGGTTTAGCATGCCGATTCATAGCGTATCTCTTAGGCAGAACGTTTACGATCACCCAGTCGGCGAAGGTAATCTTTCAATCTCAAAACACCCGACAGCCGACTTGAGTGCACCGCTTTGGTACGCCCGTCATGGGCATTGGTTTGTGGGGTTTAAGTCCTCTATGCGAGATAGGTATCTCTAGGGTCAGTATACCAAATGACCACCTCAAGGGAACAAGTTGGGGGTGAGGGCAACTGCAGAAGGGCCAACGAACTTGCTCCTCGCCGCAAACTGTGTACGGTACAGACTTCCTGAAGCGTCCGGCACGCAAACCCTGTTAGTGGTTAGTATCAATACCGATTTGGTAACGAACGATACGTTCCCACGTAACCTCTCCAACGTCGAGTAGTTTTTCGCGAGGAATTTCAATAGCTAAAAACTCCTCGATACTACGCAAACTATCGTCGTAATTTGTCAGTACAAAGAAGAGATCTGTTTGCTGATCCTGCAGATGGCAAGCTCCGATCCCAAAAATCCTCCGCTTGCCAAGGGGAATATTGATCAATTTTGCGACGCCAGCTTGAAAATCAAATTGATAAACGGAATCGTCATTGGTCCAAAGAAAGAGAGAATCCCCTTGAAACACCACTTGAACCCAATGATCTACCATTGTAGGCAAGGTAATCCTGTGGCTGCCGCATCGCTCAAGCGTATTTAGATCCCAAAAATCAACGTAATAGTCGCCGAGAGAACTACCTATTTGTTCCAAAATCGCGATCCTTCCCGTATGTCGAGAGAATCCAATGGAAACGTACCCCCCATTCTCTTGGTGTGGTGGTATCTCTAAGACAACTTTAGGTGGATCATCTGCGCGCTCAGCAGCCTCGTAAACTCTAACTAGCGGATTGTTGTAGATAGAGCCAACAGCCAACCTGTGATTGTAGCTAAAGCACCGAAGTGCGAGTTGTTGGCCGTGAGTATCTAGGGATTGGGCAACAGAAATAGGAGTCTCCAGTGGATCACCCTGTAGACTGGAACGATAGAACTCAATTTGATCATAACCGTAATCATTTGCCCAGTTCGCGGGCGATCTGTCGAGCGGAACATGCGTAAGCACGGCCAAGCTTCGGTCTTGATCATAAAGATTCAACTCGAGCATGTCTGCTTTTCGCATCGATTGTAGATACCGTGCAGTGACGCTTCCTAAATCATCGATTGATCGAATGCTGAAAGGATTGTCACATTCCACTATGCTGCCGCCCAAACGTGACTTCATCAAAAATCTTGCTGTTGGCGAATCTGACGTTGTTCGCCGAAAATTTGGTAGCTCCGATGGAATTACTAGTTGCGCAGAACTCTCAACGTCTCCTAACAGATAGCATCCAATCCTTACAGCTTCGGTGCTGGTCTCAATGTCTACCCAGTGAGCTTTGAAAGATCCCGACTGCTCTCGTGAAGGCTGGGGGGATTTCCAGGTCGTAAAAAGCGCTAATACTCCAATACATGTCAATACACAATAGAAAAGCTGCCTTGTCCGTATGTTCGAACTGCTCGAGATGACAGGGACTGGACTCATTGTGCTGGATGCGAATAAGCTATTATCGGTGCATGGGACATGTGACTATCGATAATGAGACTATCGCATCCCCAATATCGCGTGCAACTATGGTAAGTGCTCTTTACGGAAAGTTTCGTAGGAATCCTGTGGGAGCAGTATCTCGAACCAATGGTTCAGGAAGCGGCCGAGCCACCGCTACGATCGATTGGACTGTCGTCAACTGCTATTCCGATTCGATCTCTTGAACCGTCTTCGCATACAATCGAAGTGGCGTGCCCGACGCTCCAGACTCTGTTACCTGGACCCCCAGTCCCGAAAGTTGTCGTCCTCTAATATCAAGGATAATCAAGTCACCGCATTGAATTGAACTGCCGCCGGAGAATTGAATTGTAACATCTATCGGTTCAATGAAACGGAGCGTGCGATAAACACCATCTCGGACAAACCGAACATCCAACGCACACGGCGAGATATGTTGCTTCGAATGCCATGCGAAACGGTCGATCTCCCATCGCCAGGGCTGATCTAGGATCGGGTGGGTGGGGTCATTCATCGGTTGGTGTATCCGTAATGTGTCGTGTAGATTCCGGCCGCGTCACTGGGGATATATGATCATTATCTGACGAACTATAGGTTCTCCCCCAACTAGTGAAGGGGTAAAGATTATTTGTAGCGGCTGAGGTTACCATAACGGAATATTCAACTCAACTCAGGTGCGCATAATACCGCGACAAAGCGCGGCAGCCGATTTTGCTTGGCGGCGGCATCGAGATTGCTCTTGAGCGATCAGAGCTCCTGGGCAATTGAGTACTGCGACAACGCAGGACTGGCGGACACCAGCGAAGTGCATTTACTCGACCGAGCTCGTCTCTTGTTTTCGTGCAAGGCTGCTTGGCAACGGAAAACTCAGTGTCTTCAAACGCCGATCCCTCG
>CAZACJ010000169.1:0-5163 GCA_964483385.1 uncultured Pirellula sp.
CGGCATCGAGATTGCTCTCAAGCGATCGGAGCTCCTGGGCAATTGAGTACTGCGACAACGCAGGACTGGCAGACACCAGCGAAATGCATTTACTCGACCGAGGTCGGCTGTTGTACTTCGGTTCATCGTAACGGTCGCGGCGAATCGAGCATGGCGTCGATGGTGTGAGGATCTTGTCTGGCGTCGAGAACAGCGTAAATGTCCACGCAGTCATCGGCCAAGATATAATATATCGAAAACGGGAAACGCTTAGAAAGAGACCGCTGGAAACCACGATAGGTTTCATGGATTCCCGCATAGATCCGCAACGATTCTATGTCAGCGATAAGGCAATCACTGAAATAAGAGCCAAGACCTGGCCGTTGTGCTTCATAGAAATCAGCGCCTATCTCAAGATCTCTTTCGGCCTCCGGCAAAAGCCGTATCCTCATTTGAGCCGACTCCTTAGTCGCTCCTTGACAGCATCCCAATCAGAAAATTCTGTCCGTCCTTCCTTGACTGCTGCCATTCGGGCTGCCAGTACATCCCCATGCCATTCAGGTGGCGAGACGTTCGTCGGACGCCTCGAGAGATCTTCCCAAAGACGTTCCATCAACAGAAGCTTTTCAGCTACAGTAAACGATTCAATCGGAATTTCTGTCACATTGCTCATCGCCTTATTCTATCGGCAAAAGTGAAAAATTGCAAAGTTCAGTATTTCAGTCGATTGGCAAGCTGCGATAGCCCAGGACTGGCGGACACCAGCGAAATGCATGTACTCGACCGAGCTCGTCTCTTGTTTCCGTGCAAGGCTGCTTGGCAACGGAAAACTCAGTGTCTTCAAACGCCGATCTTTCGCGCCTCCATCGCGCCGGCCATAACCCGGAGGTCAGTTGTCTTTGATGCGTTTCGCGGGTTATGAAGTAGAGAAAAAGCGACTGCAGCGCACCTTAGCCAAGCGAAACCCCAATGAAATCGCCGGCCTATGGAACTCAACCCACCCACGAGTTTGCGAACGTGACCCTCCGGTTATGGAAAAGAGGCTCCAAAACTCGCGCTTTTGTCGCGCGGGGTATAGCCTGGAGGTCATTTTGGTTTTCCAGTTTTCGTCCGGGTTATGAAGTTCGAGACATTTCTCTATTAGCCATACCCAATGCGCCAAGCCCGAAGATCGCCATCGAGGTCGGCTCGGGGACTGCGGTAGATGGAAAATCTCCGTTGAACGTGCCGACCATACAGCAAATGGACTTAGGGGGGCGACTGAGTAACGGTTATTGAGGAACTATGGAGTGTAAGGTTACAGGTCGATGGCTTTCATCTTACTCGTACTCAATGAAATGGTACTCGTACTCGAAAAGATGTATTGGGAATCAGGAAATACCCGAACCAAAATGAGGGTTTTTATCGGAATCCTAGAAAGAGAACTGGCGCCTCAATGAACTCAGGGACCTCGAGTAAGAGTACGATTACAAGTACCGCGTTGCCAAGTACGAGAAGTCCAGATTTTCCTACCACAGAATACATGAAGAACCCCAATTGCGCTTTATAAATAAGCTCACTGTATCTTGACGCGTTTTTCCTTTTTACAACCTACCATCGGGAATTCCGTGTGATCAACAATCCAGTGTCCAGGAACAAACTGTTCCGCTCGATAACAGCCTACGGCAGCGGATGCTGGAGAAGCATGATCGTTACCGATTTAGCCTACAAGCTTCTCGCGATGGTGGTTCTTACACCTTTGCTGACGATCTTGCTGCAGGGGTTATTGGTGGTGCGTGGCAACCGTGTTTTATCCGATATTGATATCGCTAAGTTTTTCATCGGTCCACTTGGTTGGCTCTGCGCGATAGTCATTGGCGCGATGTGGTTGGGGATACTAGCTTTGGAGCAAGCTTCGTTGCTTGCTATCCTTGCGGCGAAAGCGCTGGGAAAGCAAATCAGTCCTCTAAGTGCGTTGGCATACGCGCTGAACCATACGGTTTGCGTGGTTAGAGTAGCTGGCCGACTGACTACTTTTTCCTTATTGATCGCTGCTCCTTTTCTATTGGTGGCAGGTTCGATCTACTTTCTTGCACTTAGTGAGTATGACATCAATTACTATCTCGACGAACGTCCGTTGGTATTTCGTATCGTGGTAGGCCTGGCGTTTATTCTTGGGGCAGCGCTATTGACCGTTTTATTACGGTCTTATTCGGGTTGGTTTCTCGCGCTGCCCTTGGTTCTATTCGATCGCGTCGCAACTTCGGTGGCTCTGCAGGAAAGCCGCAAGATGATCGCCGGGAAGCGTCTTCTCGTGTTGCGATGGATAGTCATTTGGTTGGTGATTGGGATCATTGCGAACGCTTTCGCAACATTCTTTCTGGGAATGTTAGGGCGATGGCTCATTCCAACCACACTTGGGTCCCTTGCGGTGGTCGCAGGGCGTGTTGGATTGATGTTTTTAGCGTTCGGTGTTGTAAGCCTTATTCTCAATTTGATTGGGTCATTAGGCTTCGCGCTGATGCTATTTCATGCTTATCAGATACTACATCCAGATGCAGACAAAACGCTGCAGAGGGCTCCGCTATTGAACATGCGGCATCGCTTTCCAATACTGAGCTTTGATCGCACCTGGACGACGGTCTTGTGTTTGATTGGTTTGCTTACAGTATCCTGGATGGGAGCGAGCGCAATCAGCCGTCTACAATGGAAAGATGACGTGAAGATCATGGCGCATCGTGGGGCATCGAAGGCAGCGCCTGAAAATAGTTTGGCCGCAGTGCGTTTGGCGATCGAGGCCGGCAGCGATTGGATTGAGATTGACGTCCAGGAGACTGCCGATGGCGAGGTGGTTGTCATCCACGATAGCGACTTCATGAAATTAGCGAGAAATAAAACCAAGGTTTGGGACGCTCGATTGTCCGATCTGAATGACATCGATATCGGCGGTTCCTTCGGTCTTCCGTTCGAGAACGAGCGTGTGCCGAAACTCTCCGAAGTACTACAGTTGTGCCGAGGGAAGGCTGGGGTTTTGATCGAACTTAAGTACTACGGCCATGACCAAGAATTGGAACAAAGGGTAGTGGATGTTGTAGAAAAATACGGGATGTCGAATGAGGTTATGGTCATGTCGCTGAAACCTGAAGGAGTCAGGAAGATCAAGCGACTGAGACCGAACTGGAAATGCGGCCTACTTCTATCTGTCTCCGTGGGCAACATTCAGAAAATAGAAGCAGACTTTTTGGCCGTCAACGCCCGATTTGCAACGCGAAGCCTTATCAACAAGTTGCACAATGCAAACAAGGAAATCTACGTTTGGACGGTCGATGATCCGATAAGTATGTCATCGCTCATGAATCGAGGGGTCGATGGTGTGATCACCAATCTGCCGGAAGTTGGGAGGAATGTGCTGACCCAACGAGCAAACATGAGCGGCACCGATCGACTATTAACGGAAATCGCAGGCTTATTTGGAAAGCCGCCAGCTTATGAGGAGCAATAGCTGTTCGTTCAATTACTAAGATCAGCATGACAGTCGCATACGCTATTTATGCTGGCCCAAAAAAACCGCTCGCTTTTATCGTACTCGTACTCGAAGAAAGTAATGGGAATCAGTGGCGTCAAGTACGAGTGCGCTCATCGTTATTCGGAGTCTGCAATTCGAGAAGTTGCTTTATGTTCGCACAGCCACTGTCGATTTCTTGAGAAACTCGGCGACCGCACTTTCGTTAGGATGCCCCATTTCATAGGAGCCAGCTTAAACGGCTGTGGATTCGTTCGTACTCTGTTTCTCGCTGGAAGGAACTGCGGTCGCGCTCGTTGTACCTACCTTTAAGCCTCCTGCGCGAGACAGGAATCCCGGGGCGTAAAATATACAAAATGACCGCTTCAAGTCCTGGGCAATTGAATACTGCGACAACGCAGGACTGGCGGACACCGGCGCATTGCATTTCGGCAACTGAAGACATTCTCGCTTTTGAGCGCGGTCATCGAAAACCAATAGAGTGCTCTCACCGGACACGATCATCGATGCCCGAAGTTGGCTTCGAACGTGCGAAGCAAATCCAGAACGTTGATTGCTCCATGCGGGAGGATAAATATTGAACCAACCATAAATTCCCCATAATTCCGCTCGACTCTCTGACAAACCGTCGATGAAATACAATACAAAAGCCTTAGCTTGCAGGATCGATTTCCGATCGCATTTCGACCCGCTCGTCCGAGTTGAATTTAAGCAGTTTCTCCGTCGCAATACAGATGTGCGTTATGCCACGAATGTAATAGCCGTACATCACAAAATGATCGTTCCAATTATCTTTCCTAGGATGGTAAAGCATAACGACTGCTCGAGTATTCGGATCAAGGGTTGCCAGGTTAGGCCCTTTGTGCCGATTGCAATCCGGACATGCCAGCGCAAGATTGTCAGAAGAATCGTCCTGGATGTGTTGTCTAGCTTGTATATGTTCGATATGAAATCTAAGGAAGGGGGCCGCGTCTTGGTGCAAGCGACAGTACTAACAGCGATTCTCAGCCCGATTCCGAACCAGTCTCTGGGTTGCAGCATCCATGAGGGACTATGGCTTAATAAAACGCAGAGCTCGCGCCTGCAGGATGGAAACAAAATGGAATGCTGCTAGGTAGCGGTCGTATTCGGATTTCTCGGACTCGGTCAATGTACCCGCGTTGGCCTTGTCCGCTAATGCATCTACCCTCTGTTGCAATTTCTCGTCTGCCCGAATCTCGACGATTTTCCGGGCAGACTCCTGCGTCAAGCATTCGGCAAAGGGTTCGATAATCTGATCCAGAAGATTTGCGTTCATGATCCGATTATAGCGCTCTAAATCGACGAAGGAAAGCAATTGAGCAGCTTTTCTCCAATCAAAGACCGCTTCTCCAATTCTCATATGTCTGGATGGTACCCTACAACTTTCTAAAGAACTGGAATCCGTTGACGTGGGAGCCGGTGATCGTGTTGGCGACCGCCGTTAGGGACTTGAATAATTGGCCTTCGTATTCGAATCCGTTGCTTACGATCAGCACGCGGATCTGCCGGCCCTTGTACTCTCGATGAAGCATCGATCCCGGAGGTGGCAAGCGCTGATCCAAGGCAGGTCGAGATTGGACGTCGGACGTTACAAGTCTTGGTTGGATCGTTTCGCGTGGGGGTGTGACGCGCACTTCGGAGTCGAGCGCCAACTCGGCCGC
>CAZACJ010000170.1:0-5114 GCA_964483385.1 uncultured Pirellula sp.
ATCAGTATACCAAATGACCACTTCAAGGGAACAAGCACGAGGTGAGGGCAACTGCAGAGGGGCCAACGAACTTGCTCATCTTCGTGGAACCGCCGCCGCACTCCTGTGCGTTGAACCAACGCGGCCGGACCCGCATGGTAGGTGATGTGGGAAGGGTGCCCGGTAACGGGCATCCTTATCCGATTTCTGTTTCGTTTTTGGTCTCGCCCCGTCTTCGTGACCGCCAAACCCAAACCATGAGTATGATACCCCCGACGAAGCCGCCAAGGTAGCTGGCGCTATGCGCCCAGAGATCGACAAGAAACGCAGTGTGTCTTGCTGTTGGTACGTCCTCGGCGATTCGACCCGCGAGCCAAACCCATCCCATCGACGCAGCGACGTAGCCGAGAAGCCCCGCAAGCAGGGCAAATGTGGCACAGCAAGCGAATAGGATCGCCATCGGTTGGAGCAGGGACGCGGCGGTCTTCTTCGCACGTGATCCGACTCGCGAGACTGTTGCAAGTGGGATGCCCATGATCACGCCAACCCACCACGTAGCGACGATGCCCCACACGATGCCAAGTGCTGTTGGATCATCTGTTGGAATGATTCGCGGATGCCCAATTGTGAAATACTCAACGCAGATTCGGGCTGTGATCTGGTCGTGGATTATTCCATAGGCGACGCACGCAAGGATCGAAAGCACGACGATTGCGATCCATTGCATTGGAAGTTGCCTTCGAAACAGAACTTGTTTTTATACGGATCAGCCTTAACTCTGTAGACTGCACCAATGCAGTCTCTCACGTAAGCTGGACTCTATCCGAAATGCAAGGATAGCAAGCTATTGCGAGGGCAGCAAGATTTTTATGGAGCGACAGGCTGTTTCGGCCTGCAAGCACGGCCCGCGCGCCTCAACATCTCTCACGAAATTCGAATCCTACCCACCGGTCTTGCTCGGACCGATGAACTCGATCACACCCGTGCTTCGAAGGAAGTCGAGCTCACGCTTTGCGGTCGCTTGGCTGCATCCAAGCGATTCAGCAATCGCAGCTGTTCGAAGTCGTTTGCCACCAGCGAGCAGTTCCAAAATCCGATCGCGGCGACTTTGCCCTTCGTCCTCTGCCGAAATTCGTTTGTATCATTGATGTTTGTGCCAAGCGAGATCAAAAGCCGAACGACAGGCAGGTACCCTTGTTCGGCTGCCAGCATCAGCGGTGTCTCGCGGGCGGGACGGTTCTTCCGTTGAGGCAAGCGAACATTGACGCTCGTTGCCCCTTGCAGTTGAGCGCGGACAGCTTTGATGTCTCCACTCAAGAGCGCATCGACGAGCAGGATCAACTCCGAACGTGGCGGCTTTCCCATTTGACTTCGGATTCACTTCTTTCCAAATAACGACACCCATCACCTAGCCCCCGGAAGTGAAGTCTCTAAAGTTAGGACCGCACCGGCGGGGGCTTAGGTGCATGGGATGGTTATCGCGGTTTTAAATCAGAATTGGTGTGCGATCCGCATCCTGATCATTCCCGATTGTCGCAAATCTCAGATTCGCCTATCTTAATCAACCGCGTCAATATAGTCTGATCTCGTCCGCGATATCGAATGCAGCGGAGTTCCGCACATTGAATCGCACTGATCATCGACTCGGTCTCCGATCCATTTGATGGTTGTTTCGAGACGTAGCAATGATCTGGTTTGCCATCGTCACCCAATGCATAGGTAAATAATCCCGGCGCTTCGACCATCGGGACATCGCAAAGTGTGCAGCAATCCCTTTCGACATAGAAGTCGCCATCTGCGTTTACTGGATATGGGATGGCCATCTTTAGCCCCATGTGCAAGTTGAATGTAGAACGGATTGAAGAGATAACGACCATCGTCACCGAGTCACGGCTAGGTGACGATCCATTGGAGTAAACGCCGAATCCGCGACTTCGGTGCACGATTTTGTTCGTCGAGTAGTCGCCCTCGGTTTCGTAGTGGACCACGAATGAGAACTCTCCCAGATTCCAGCATGCCTTTGCCACCGGGAAATGCTACAGGATCGAGTTCGTCGGTCTCAAAGTGGCGGAATGAGCGGCGGGAATCAGTTGAGTAGTCCCACAAGTCTGTTGGTATTGGTGTCTCCCCGAGTTGCACCACATCCCATGTAAACCAGAACATGTCAGCGTCGGTCGGATTTTCAATGATGGCAACCGGAAGTCCATCTAATTGTACGTACCAGCGATCGGACTCGCTTATCGACATTTCTATTTGCGGTCGAAAGAGCCAGGAAGTATTCATCGCTTTGGTCTTGGGTACTGGTTTCGACGAACGCCGATTTTGACCGAGCCCCCGCCAACTAAGGCGTCCATTTCGAAACGGACCGTCGGGGGCTTCGGCCCAACATTTTGTTCTGTCTCATCTTGGATTGATGCGTGAGTCAAGCCCATGTAATAAATCCACGATACTTGATTGTCCATCCGTCGACTCGGCGAGTCAACACATATGTTGCGGCAGAAGGGTGCATGAGTTCTGAAAGGTGAAGATGGACGACAACGCATGATTTATCATCGGAATACCCCGGTGACCAAGATTGTATCGGAAACAAAGCACCATATGGAACATCAGGAGGAATGTCCACAAGAGGTTGTGCCGCTTCCAAAACGTGAATGCCGACTGCAGTAGGTTGATAATTCCCGAATGCGAACTCAGACTCGTTACGCATTGTCAAATTCTTGATCGCTTCGTCCACCAAAGCACGCTCCGTCGAATTTAGAGTCGATAATACGCCATCATGCTCTAATGGCAAAATTGCATCAGGCCGCCAGGCGATCGCTTCACGTAGAAAGTAGATTTCTCTCTGTGTCTTCGGCCCCAAACTGAATGGAAGGCTACGTCCGTCGTAATTCGCAAGATCGGATAGTACGATATCCAGAATTGTATCGTCATCCCCGATTAGAAGTTTGGGATGATGGTTGCTAGTTTGCCCTACACATCCAAGTAGGAAAAAGAAGGCAACACAGGTGGGTATCAGGCGATCCATCATAATTACTCTCCTGGACAGAACGCTTAAAATCACCCGGTTGCCGCCAAGAGATTTTGACTTCAGAAAACGCCCGATCGGCAACTCGGGTGCATTTTTTTGGTACGCCCGTCATGGGCATTGGTTTGTGGGGTTTAAGTCCCCTGTGCGAGATAGGTATCTCTAGGAGATCAGTATACCAAATGACCACTTCAAGGGAACAAGCACGAGGTGAGGGCAACTGCGGAAGGGTGACCGACCGTGGGAAGGAAGCCTGCGAATGTATGGGTAAGCGTCGAGTCTGTAGACAGCCATCAGTGCGTCATTCCCTACTCGAATGCATTCTCACCAAATCTGCGAGGCTACGAACAGAAACATCCTACAAGGCCGGATTGGTCAGGCGAGTGAGCCAAACATCACGAAGCCGCATCCTATCGATCGATCAGGTAAAGGGTGAGCTTGTGCAGAGGAAACCAATGTTCTTATCCGGGGAGATCTGTGCTGCTCCAGGGAGTAAGTCATCTCGACGACTGAAAGCCAGGAACAGACCCGTGCAAGCGGGACTGGGCAATCCAGAAGTCAGCAGAGGCCGTAGTACTGGATTTCCAATCCCAATGGAACCCAGGAAGGGCTGAACCATGAAGAACAAGGAAGAGCCACCAAGTGACTTGTCGCGAGGGAACCCCCTCATGCCAGGAGAGCCGAGTTTACCGGACTCCGTAAGCATAAGGACTACAGGTTCAACAGTCCGACCGGATGATGCCGCGTCAGCGTCACTTGAGAAACCAGCCTTGAGTTTATTCCCGATGTCTCTCACTGAGGCGTTAGTCGAAGAAGCCAACATCGAACTGGCTTGGAAGAACGTGAAGGCCAACCGGGGGGCCCCAGGCCCTGACGGCATCACCATCACGGAATTCCCAACCTGGTTTCGTCCCCGATGGAACGCTATTCGACAACAGCTTCTCGACGGCACTTACCAACCCCAACCGGTTCGGCGAGTGACCATCGACAAGCCCGATGGCGGCAAGCGATTGCTAGGTATCCCAAACCTAATCGACCGTTTGATCCAACAAGCCATCGTACAAATCCTAACTCCTGTGTTCGATCCGGGTTTCTCGGACTCGAGCTATGGGTTTCGACCGAAACGCTCTGCTCATGGAGCAGCCAAGCAGGTACGCCGTATCATTCGTCGTGGTTATCGCTATGCCGTGGACATGGATCTCTCCAAGTTCTTTGACCGCGTCGGGCATGATGTTCTCATGGCCCGCGTTGCCAGGAAAGTCCGCGACAAAACGGTCCTACAATTGATAGGACGCTACCTGCGAGCAGGTGTTATGGTCGAGGGGCATTTCCAAGCAACGACCGAGGGAACGCCGCAAGGCGGCCCCGCGTCTCCTCTCTTAGCCAACATCCTCTTGGATGACCTGGACAAAGAGCTGGAGAACCGAGGACTTCGCTTCGTGCGTTATGCGGATGATTTCGTGATCTTCACGAGGACAAAGCGCAGCGCAGAACGAGTCTTTGCATCGGTTCATCGTTATCTGACAAACAAGCTTCACCTTGTTGTGAACTTGGAGAAGAGCCGACTCGTCACTACGGAGGAACTCGAATATCTCGGGTTCCGTTTCGTAGGTAGCCGAGCGACGATCAACGTGTCGCAGAAGTCCATCCATCGTTTCAGGCACCGTATCCGTGAGATCACCGGGCGTAGCCGCGGAATCTCGATGGATCATCGGTTGCAGGAACTCGCGCGCTATGTGCGAGGATGGATGGGGTACTTTGCACTTGCCTCTCAATTGAAACTGTTCGCAAGCTTGGAACAGTGGATCCGGAGACGCATTCGCTGTTGTTACTGGAAGCGCTGGCGACATGTTCGCACACGCATCCGGGAACTTATCGCGATGCATGTGCCCCGTAGGCAAGCGATTCGACACGGCAAGAGTCGCAAAGGACCTTGGCATATGGCCAAGACGATCGCAAGTGGTGTCGGGATGACGAATGATTGGTTAGCTTCGCAGGGTGTCTTGAGTCTGAAAACCCTCTGGGCAGAACTTGCTCATCTTCGTGGAACCGCCTAGTGCGGACCCGCATGCTAGGTGGTGTGGGGAGGGTGCCCGGCAACGGGCATCCT
>CAZACJ010000171.1:0-4955 GCA_964483385.1 uncultured Pirellula sp.
GATTCACGCCATCGGAGTTGCTCGGCGGGCTCGGAGGCCCACGCTACGCAACTCTCTCGCCTATCGCCTCCAGCCTCTAGCCTACTTTCCACTTTCTCCTATCAACTCTCTGAGAGCCAACGGCTCTCCGGCTCTCCGCGTGAGACAATACGAAAGAAGTACCGGCGTTAGTTCCAAAGCCACCGAATCTCTACTGAATCGGCCACTGCAACTCCAATCGACTACCCTCCCGAAGCACCATGCTCTTAAGCTGACGCGGCTTGAGATGCTCCGACAACAACTCGCCAATCAAAGCACTCTCACTCATCCCATCATGCGACTCAACCCCTTCAATTCGCAAAATCACATCACCCTTGCGAAACCCAGCATTCTTCGCTGCAGCATGCTCCCCATACTCTCCCAACCCCTGAACCACTAATCCCAAATCCTCCTTCACCAATCCTAACTCCGCTCGTTTACTTCCACTCACCGTTCGCAAAACCATCCCACCCAACGCCATCGCACGCATCTGCCAAGTCCCCACACGGGACTCAATGTCACTCTTCAATCGCCATCCCTCCGACAACTCCATACGTATCGCGACCGGCTTACCACCCCGCTCAACAACCCAATCCTGAACCCCCTCCGCTCCAGCTCGATGTAACGCCCAAGCAACATCCGCCAACGAAACCACCGGCGCACCATCGATCCTGAGCACCTCATCACCCTTGAGCAAACCAGAACGACCTCCAAGACTCCCCTCCTCCACCGACGCTATCTTCACCCCGCTACGCTGGTCCATACGAACTCCCACCGTAATCGGATCGGGCATCGGATAAATCAAATCCTCCGGTATCCGCTCCCCTCGCTTGCGATACCAAGCTCGATAAGCATCCCCAATCTGATGACAATGCACACAACTCTGCACTACATTGCCATCCCACTTCAACTCTCGCTCATACTTACCAGCCAACCCCGGAATCTCAATCGGTAACGCAAATGGAGTAGGCCCCCCCTGCTTGCTCGCCAAAGTGTCCTTGATCGAATCCCAATTGCGGTGCAAATCCAAAGTACGCTTCAATGCGGCTTGCAAACTCACCGTACTCGTCTCCATCTCATCTAGCTGATGCTGCCACGACCCATACCGTGCAATCAATGTCCCATCCGCATGAAACATCAAAGTCGAAAACGAAAGGTCATAGTCAAACTGGAACTTCGACAAGTCGATCGCGTTCGCATTGATCAATCGCACACATACAAATCCATCCAATAATGTTTGCAACTCCTTCGCCCGAAGCACACTCTCGTCGATCCCCGTACAAGCCTTACACGGCACACATCGCATCACCACCAACATCGGTTTTCCCAATGCCTTGGCCGCCGCAAAACCACTCTCCAAGTCGTTGTACAACCATCTCGCATCCCCCGTAAGATTCTTCCGATCCTCGCGCACCGCCTGCTCACGCCGATTCTTCTCATCCCCCGCTACAAACCCCAACAAGAGCCCGCAACCCAAAAACCACGGCAAAATCGCTAAAACCATTACCTTCCTACCCATTTTCGCTAACCCCTCTATTTGATGGTTTCCTTCTCTCCCGGACTTGCACCAGCCCACCCGATCGATCCATAATATAAAGAGGTTTGAAACCGCGTTGCATACCCTCGGTGACAATCCTAGCCCCATTATGGATCGCAACACCACAGTTGCCTTCCCATGACAAAGTGCGGGTTCCCTCCTACCGGCCTAGCCACCTACCAAGAATCCTCCTTCATAGGACCTTCAAAGGAATCGTGCCATGCTTCATTTCTTAGGCGGATCGCAACGTATGTGCAGCGGCTTGTCCCGAAGAAACTTCCTCTCGGCAGGTTCGCTCTGCTTCGGGTTCGGAGGCTTCACCCTCGCCGATCTGCTCCGCGCAGAAGATGCAGCAGGAAAAAAGAACTCCCACAAAGGACTCATCAATATCTTCTTGGGTGGTGGCCCCCCACACCAAGACATGTGGGAAATCAAAACCGAAGCTCCCTCAGAGATCCGAGGTGAATTCAGCCCCATCGCTACCAATGTACCCGGCATCCAAATCTGCGAAGTCTTCCCGCAACTCGCCCAACGGATGGACAAAGCCGCAATCATTCGATCCGTCGTCGGCTGCAAAGACCGACACGAGTCCCACCAATGCATGAGCGGTTGGTTCCCCGATGACCTCAAAGCACTCGGTGGTAGACCTTCCATCGGCTCCGCTGTCTCTCGCCTTCAAGGCCCCGTCGATCCCGCTGTCCCTCCTTTCGTCGGACTCGCAGCAAAAACCCAACACGGCCCTTGGTCAAACTCAGGAGAAGCCGGTTTCCTAGGCGCTGCCTACTCCGCCTTCAAACCTGACGGACCAGGCATGGAAAATATGAAACTCCAAAGCATCGGTCTCGATCGACTCCGTGACCGACGAAGATTGCTCACCAGCATCGACACCATGCGACGCGATATCGATGTTTCCGGCGTCATGGCCGGTATGGATGCCTTCGAACAACGTGCACTCGACGTTCTTACCAGCAGCAAACTCCTCGATGCACTCGATCTCTCCAAAGAAGATCCAAAAATCGTTGAACGCTACGGCGACGGAAAACCTTACAAATATCAATATGATGGCGCTCCGACCTGCAATGACCATCTCTTAATCGCCAGAAGACTCATCGAAGCCGGAGTTCGAGTCGTAAGCCTAAGCTACGGACGATGGGACTCGCATGGGCAAAACTTCGACCTCGTCCGCGATCACGGTTCCAAACTCGACCAATGCCTCAGCGCTCTGCTCGATGACCTTGAGCAACGCGATATGCTCGACGATGTCACCGTCATCGTCTGGGGTGAATTCGGTCGCACTCCAAAAATCAATAACGGCGCAGGACGCGACCACTGGTCCCAAGTCAGTTGCGCATGGCTCGCTGGCGGCTCTATGAGAACCGGCCAAGCGATCGGCGCAACAAACCGACTCGGTGAATATGCAAAAGAACGTCCTGTTCACATGCAAGAGATCATCGCGACCCTCTACCATAACCTCGGAATCAACGTAGCAACCTCCACCATCGTCGACCCCACAGGTCGACCACAGTTCCTCGTCGATCATGAACCTATCCGCGAACTGATCTAGTCGCTTCCACCAAATCGATCGATGCTATCCCGCCATGAAATTCCAATCTGCTAGCTCATTCGCCCTCCTACTGTGCACTTGCTTGATTAGCCTGTGCACTCAATCTCCTTTTGGCTTGGCCCAAGACCCCGCCACAAACAAATTGGAATTCGATACCCCAAAGCTCTCACTCAAAGGTAGCGATGCGCGCGCACAGGCACTCGTGCGAGCCTCAACCAGCAACCAACAAGCCCCCTCATCCGCTATCCTCGACCTGACCCGAAACGTTCGCTTCGAAACATCCCACCCCGGTATCATCTCTGTCGATGCGAACGGTCTGATCACTCCACTCGCCAGCGGAACACTCACCCTCACCGCCTCAGCCGATGGATATGCTCCCGCAACCGCTGAAGTTGCGGTCGAACTCAATAGCCAAGATGATGCGGTGAATTTCCCGAACCAAATCGTCCCGATCTTTACCAAGTTCGGCTGCAATGGGGGTGGATGCCACGGAAAAATCGCAGGACAAAATGGATTCCGGCTCTCCCTACTCGGATCCGAGCCCGCCGAAGACTACGAACACCTCGTCCGAGAATCACGCGGGCGTCGACTCTTCCCAGCCGCTCCAGATACCAGCCTCCTCCTAACCAAATCCGTCGGCTCCGTACCCCACGGAGGTGGCCAACGCATGAACGTCGATAGCCACGAATACCGTGTCCTGCGCCGCTGGATTGCACAAGCCATGCCCTATGGAGATCCGAATGGACGTAAAGTCACCGGCATTGCGGTTACTCCTTCCACCCGCCAAATGGCGAGAAACTCATCCCAACAACTCTGCGTCGTTGCCTCGTACTCCGACGGCTCCACCGAAGATATCACCCGCACTGCACAATACGAATCGAATAATCTCGATATGGCCGAAGTAGACCTCAACGGGCTGGTAAAGATCCGTGACTATGCCGGCGAAGTCTCCATCATGGCACGCTATCAAGGCCAAGTGACCGTGTTCCGCGCAAGTGTACCGATCGGTACGCTCACCCAAAGCCTTCCCATCGCCCAAGGCAAAATCGACCAAGCCGTCTTCGGAAAACTCCAAGCTCTCGGAATCCCACCCTCCGAGCTTTGCGATGACCAAACCTTCCTGCGTCGCGTCACCCTCGATATCGCAGGTCGCTTACCCACCGTCGCGGAATTCGAAGATCTGCAAATTGCCCAAGCCTCCGGAAATTCACCCGAAGCGACCCAACAAAGGCGCACCGCCATCGTCGATCGACTCCTCGCTAGCCAAGACTACGCTTCGAACTTCGCAAGCAAATGGTCGGCAATCCTTAGAAACAATCACACCGGTGAAGATACTCGGTTTGGCGCTTACGCGTTCCACGATTGGCTCCGCTCAAGCTTCTTCGAAAACAAACCAATCAACACGCTCGTTCGCGAACTTCTTACTGCCTCCGGTGACGTTGAGTCCAATCCAGCCGTCGTGTGGTTCCGACAAGTCAACAACACCGAATCACGTATCGAAGACATCGCCCAACTCTTCCTCGGTCAACGCTTGCAGTGCGCTCGCTGCCACCATCACCCCTACGAAAAATGGGCTCAACAAGACTACTACCAAATGGCCGCGTTCTTCTCCACCGTCGAGCGTCGCGAAGGCCCACTGCCCAACGAACCTAAATTTGTCTCGCGAATTGCAAATGCATCCGCAAATCACCCCAAAACCGGCCAACCACTCCCTCCCACCGGTCTCGATGCACCCAAGTCCGATCTTGCAAACTTCCAAGACCCTCGCGCAGCTCTCGCCGACTGGATGACCGCTCCAACAAACCCCTTCTTCGCCAAGTCGATCGCAAACCGCTA
>CAZACJ010000172.1:0-4937 GCA_964483385.1 uncultured Pirellula sp.
GACGCTTGGGCAGTTGGCGTGGTGATCCTATGTTCAGTGCTGGCGACAGTCGGTGAACTTATTGAGTTGATCCCAAGAAGTCCTTTTTCTGGTTTTACGGATTCTTGCGTTGCCGCATGTTGAATGGGAATTGGATGACTACTCATTCCTTTGGCTTCTCCGCAATAAAACATCCGTATTCCATCGCACCTGTTCGATATGCATCCAAGATGGCTTGGAAGTGATCCAGGAACAGTACGTGATTTGCTCCAATCACTTTGGCCAACTTTCGCACCCGTGATTTTTGTACACGTTCGAGACAGATTTCCCAGGTCCGTTCAACTTGACGCGTCCAGTACGCTTTGTATGTCACCTGCATGCCAGCATCCTCGAACCAACGGACGTAGTCTGCTTGGCTACCAAGCGATGGGCAAAACATCCCTTTGCAGACTTGGGTAGCTAGATGTGTTTGTTCACTCGATAAAGGTGCATCACCGGCGAGCCAAGCCGCGAGGGCAAATTTACCGCCTGGTTTCAGCCAGGTTGCTGCTTTTTTGAAGAATGCTGGCTTGTCGAACAGGTGTTCGGTGCACTCAACGCTCCAGAGGTAATCAGCCGATTGGGTTGGGAACTGTAGGAGTTCCGCGTCAGCGCGGAGGAACTTTGGTTGCGGTCGAACTCTACCGAGCGTAGCTGCCCAGCTTGCATAGAAACGCTGTACGGGGCTGAGCGTTACGCCGGTTACCTTGCATCCTTTGTTCTTGGCAAGCCAGACGCTAGATCCTCCCATGCCACATCCGATGTCGTACACTGTGCTATCGCGATGGATGCTTGCGCAGGATGCGAGTTTTTCGGTTAGCTGGATTTGAGCTTGTTGCGGCTTTTCATCTGCCGTCCAGAAACCATGATGGATATGTGGACCCCAGAGAAGACGATAGAACGGAGTGACGATATCGTAGTGATTTCGGATCACCCCTTTGGAAACGTTTGGAAATTCAATCATGACTTAGGTACCAACCAGAGATCGCCTTGGATAATAAGTTCATCTTTGATGCCGACTGCACCAAACATTTTTGAATAGGGTTTAATTCCGAAGTCAGTTTGACGGATTGTGAACCTTCCTCGTACATGCAACCAGCCATCTTTGGATTCCCCGTCGCATGGGATGCTGACTTTTTTGGTTACGCCGTGCAATGTGAACTCTCCGTCTAGGGAGTATTCGGGCGTACCGCGATTCGAGGTTTTCCCTGTTTTCTTGAGAGTGGCTTTGGTCAAACTTGCCTCAGGGTGTTTTTGCACGTCAAGAATCTCTGCACCGAGCATGTTCTGGTTTACTTTCTTGATCGTGGCGGAGTCGATTTCCGCATCGATGTTGAAAACCTTACGGGCATTTTTGGTATCGGCGACAAACGAACGCATATCAAAAACAAGTTTTCCGTCCCCTTCTCGATCCTCGAGAAGAAATCCATCTTTGATTTTTCCCTCTACTCCGTGGGTGTGTCCGAGGTTGGTCGTCTTGTCCACGAAAATGTACACACGGCTGAATTCGAGATTCACATCTCCCGGTTTGTAGTCCGGAGTCGACGCGACCTTTTGCTTGTCAGGTGTTGATTTAGCTTCTTGTGCTTTGATCAACGCTGGGTTTTGAGTGAGGGCTAACCCTACGAACAAGGGAAGGAAAAGAGATGGAACCCATGAGGCTACGCGACTAGCTAATCCACGACCATCGCGGAGGAGTCGACTGGAAAGAATCCTGTTCATAACGTTCCTGATGGACTTGGTTGTTCCATACCAAGTTCGCGAAGTCCAACCTGTGCTATTCAGCTGATGGTTGTTGCGAAATTGATAGCCCAAGTCCGGATATTGGCTAAATCAATTATCGAAAGAACTGCTCTTCCGTGAACCAGCATGAAATATAGAGGGTTGGAAGCAATTAATTCTAGGTGGGTACCAAGGCAGATCGGGAATTTTGATTTAAAACATCGTTTCGTTTCTAAAACCGATAAACAAGTTTTGTACAGTTGGACTTGTGTATTGCTAGTTGGATAAATCCTGTTCGCGCTTCAAATTGCCGGACGAATCGTCGTTTTGAAAATGTCCGCTGGAAGCTATTGTTCGTAACGACTGGGGGTTCGTAATCACTCGGGTTCTGCTATCCTCATAGCATCCTGATTTGGGATCCCGGATGGTAATCAGCATTAAAGATCATTGTCGTTATGTATCTATTGCCCGATCTTACGCAAAGGAACTTAGTTCCGGAACGGATGGATGATCCGTCCCTGCCTGCGGAGGAGCACGCACTAGCGCTTCGAGGTCTGCGTAGAATCAACAAGTTCTCTGGGACGATGGGGCAATTCGAGAGGATTGTCGTCGACCTGGCGACCCGAAACCCAAAGCGGCATTGGACGATTTTGGATATCGGCTGCGCGAATGGAGAGAACGCAGTCAGTCTGTTTCAGAGGCTATCAAAAAAGTTATCAGTTACAGTTGTGGGATGGGATATAAGTTCTTACGCGATTGAGCAAGCGGAACAGTTACGACAGAAATTGGGAATGTCATCCGAGCAGTGTCGGTTTGAAATTCGCGACGCATTAGAGGATGGTGGTGTGTCACATGCTAGGGAGAATTTGGTTGAAACTCCTGTGGCGGATATCGTGATCAATTCGCTGTTTCTACATCATTTTGAGGATCGCCAAGCGATCAGGTTGTTGCGTCGTATGTCCGAGTTGGCTGGGGTTGCCGTCGTTACGGACGATTTGTTGCGAACTCGCTTCGGGTGGGTTTTGGCTAAAATCGGTTGTCACCTACTTTCAAGTTCTCCTGTCGTGCATTTTGACGGCCCCCAATCGGTTAAAGCAGCTTTTCGATTGGAGGAGTTACGTCGAATGGCTGAGCAAGCTGGGTTGCATTCATGTCGAATGATTAAGCATTGGCCCGAACGATGCGCAGTGATTTGGGAGAGAGAGTCGAACGCAAAAACGGCAATTGGAAGCCTGAGTCATGGAACTCGAGATGGGGATGGTCAATGACTTGGAATATTGGCAGCGTGGTGGAATCAGGGACGGTTGCGATATCTCAGGTGCATGTTAAGTGCTGGGATGTTATTGTGCTTGGGGCGGGGGTCGCGGGAGCTTCTACCGCTTATTGGGCTGCGACTTTGGGCCTTAAAGTGTTACTGGTGGAATCGAAGTCGTTCCCGCGTGAAAAGGTTTGTGGTGGGTGTTTGAATGAACGAGCCCAAGCCTCATTGGAACGGATCGGTATTTTCGATGACTTACAAAAGGCTGGAGCTGTGCCGTTGAACCATTTGCATATCCAGTCGCAGCGACTTGGTGTGTTATGGCGTATCCCTTTTTTGATGAGCGTTCGGCGTTCTACGCTAGACAGTCGATTAGTTCAACAGGCCATAAACGCTGGGTGTGACTATCTCCCAAATACCCTTGGTGTAGTTGAGTCGCTAATGCATCCGGACGAAAGTCACGGATCGCGTAGTGATAACTCTTGTTCGGTAAAAGTACGATTGAAGCAAACCCGCCAACGAGGGAATTCGGTTGCTGATGCCACTTTAGATTTTGATCAAGAAGTGGCTATCGTTAGCCGGACCGTCGTTGTAGCTACAGGTTTGACTCGATCCGCGATTGCTGCATTGACGGTTGGGGCTTCTGCCAAGAGTGCATCTGCGAACGTGCCATTGGAGCAGGCGTCGGTTTCCCGTTCTGTGATTGAGGCTGACTCAAGAATTGGGGTACATCGCCTTTTTTCAATGGACGAGTGGACGGATTGTATGCCATTGAATACCCGGAATTCTCTGGCTCTTGGTGGAATCCTTCATATGCTCTCTGGGACGCATGGGTATGTTGGGATTTGCATTACGGACGGTGGGGTTATTGATGTTGCGGCTGCGATCGACCCTGCTGTGGTTCAGGGCAAGCTAGGGATTCCGGAAGTGCTTCGGCAGATTCTTTTGGAGTGTGAGTTGCAGGTTAACGAGTCGTTCTTGCAGACCGTATGGCAAACGACTCCGGCTTTAACAAGAGTGTCACCACAAGTTGCAGTGGACCGACTTTTTCTCGTCGGTGATGCACTTGGGTATGTCGAACCGTTCACGGGCGAAGGGATGGCTTGGGGGTTCGAAAATGCGGAGGCTTTAGCACCGATCTTGCGCGATGCCATCAAAACGGGTGGCTATGCACAAGCATCTAAGCGTTGGGAGCAACATGTTAAGCTTCAGCGGGCTTCACGACAGCAAGTTTGCAAGTGGGTTGCGAGGCAATCCCGAAAGCGATGGAAATCTCAGTTGGTACTTCGAATCCTCGATTGGTTTCCGAGTTTACGTAATCGAATTCTCAAAAAGGCGATGGCATGAAGGAAATTACCGAACGGCCTGCGAGTGATTCGGTTCAGTGTGTTTCATTGATCAGCTATGCGACGGCTTCTCCAGAGCAAAGTATTGAGCAATCCGATGCTGCACAGCTTGTGCAGCATCTTGGTTTGACAGAACGCTGGAATAAGGCTGTTCCTGCCTTGTATCGTAAGTCAGGCGTTTCGCGGCGTGGAAGTGTTTTATTGGAATCGGGTGGGACGGACCCAAAGAATCGACAATCGTTTTATCCGCAAAAATCCGAACAGAAGCCTTTTGGTCCCACCACGGCCGAGAGGATGGTTGCTTATGGCAAGTTATCTGGTCCGTTGTTGCTACGAGCGTGTCGCGAGTCGCTGGATCGTTCTGGTCTCCATGCGAGTGAAATTAGTCATCTGGTGACTGTTTCTTGCACTGGGTTTCAGGCTCCGGGGGTGGATCACGTTTTGTTCAGTCAGTTAGGACTTCGTCCAACGACACAGCGTACCCATGTGGGATTTATGGGGTGTCATGGGATGCTCAATGGTTTGCGTGTGGGGGCTTGTTTTGTTGAGAGCGATCCAGGGGCGGTGGTTTTAATCGGTGCTGTCGAGCTATG
>CAZACJ010000173.1:0-4803 GCA_964483385.1 uncultured Pirellula sp.
AGTGTCTCACACGGAGAGCCGTTGGCTCTCAGAGAGTTGATAGTGGAAAGTAGGCGATAACGCCTGTTGAGCGAGCTGTGGAGTGATGATCTTTTCCAAACCAGCCACACGGTCTAAAATTCTTTCATTAGCATCGGCTAGCAATCTTGAGCATCCTTGCTCGTCCATGTCGCGACTTATGAAAATATTGAACGGTATTGCGTTTAGCAGTCAGCCGAAGGCGTACCAGTTATCTCTCAGCGTCGGTCACACCACCTCGGCATAAACGCCCGCGTTTCGCTCCGGGTAACTCTCATAAACATGTTCAAAGAGTGCCGAACACTTCTGACTGTACATCTCCGACGAATAAGAGTCCGGAAGTCCGTCATCGAGCGTGTCCTCGATCGCTAACTTCAAGGTCGATCGAGCTGCCGATTTCTGCCGCCAATTAAGCACCAACAATTGCTTGAGTCGCCCAAGCAACTCTCTGGCGACCTTCTTGACCTGCTCCCGTTCAGCGGTGCTTAGCTCCGGTGAAGGCCGCGTGAGAATGTCAAAGATCACCGCTTCTTCGATACTCAAGTTCTCTCGCACATGCCGTTCCTGCTCCGCATCAAGACTCCGGGACAATTTCATCAAGTCCTCAAAGAGTTGCTCGATGTTACGACTGCCACTGTTGTAGCTTTCGATCAACTCTTCAAACTTTTCTGTGAAGTTAGTCCGAGTACGGTTCAATCGCAACATCTTTCCAAGCCTCGCGGCAATCGCCGCCTTGAGCACCTCAAGATCGGTGTTCTTGTGCTTGGATTCCTTGAACTGAGCCGCAAGAGCCTCAAAATTGATCTTGGCGAGATTGATCGCTGGTGGACCTTCTTCGCGAATCGTCAATCCGGTAATCGATTCGTCCAGCACCCCTCCAATTTGTTGCAATATGGTTGCGATGTCCGGCGGATTAGGACTAAGCTTAGCGCGGATAGCACCAGCAAGCGTTGCAATGCCTGCGACTCGCACAGAAAACTCCACCGCCGCTGGGTCTGGCTTCACCGCTCGATAGAGTGTCCCAACGTACTTGTCATGACCAAAGAACTCTCGCCGACGATCATCCGGACTAATCATCGCATCGATGGCGTTTTCGATCGCCGAAAGAAGCTCCATTCCTCCTGGTGGCAAAGCCTCCATCGCAACTAAATCAACACCGTGCGTAGCACAAAACTCAGTGGCCTCAACGATAGCTTCACGCAGAGCTGCAACAAGGAGCCCTTTATCCTTAACCGGATTTGTCCCTCCTTTGCCAGCCCCGTAAATAGCCAACGCTTTCTCAAGCGATGAAAAGACATTGGCGTAGTCGACAATCACACCGCTATGCTTGCCTGGGTATACCCGATTCGCACGCGCAATGGTCTGCATCAGCGTGTGATTCCGCATAGGCTTATCAAGGTAGACTGTCGAGCAACTCGGCGCGTCAAATCCCGTTAGCCACATGGCGCATACAAACACCAATCGCAGCGGGTCATCAGGAGTTTTGAATTTCTCATCTAGTCCAGGTAGGGACTCGTTCATCCGCTTGCGGTGCGGCTCTATGTCGATGCCGAGCTTTTTCATCTGCTCGATCTCGTTTTGCCCCGGCGAAACGATTACGGCCATGTCGGTCGTGGTTAGGATTTCCAATCGCTGCCGAAGCGACGACTCGTCGGTTTTAGCCAAGTCGTAGCGATCTAACTCCCTCCGTACCCTTGCCGTCTCAATCGCCCATTGCTGCTTGACCTTGTCGTGCATCCGCAACGCGGTCGCTTTGTCGATCGATACGACTATCGCCTTGCCCACGAACCCACGCCCCAAGAAGTGCTGCACGATGTCTTGGGCCACTGTCTCCAACCGATCGTCGCGGGTGATGAGGTGATACTGTTTGCCCAGTACCTTCGCGAGCTTCTCTTCCTGCTCCGCATCAAGCTCTGCGTTTTCGATCAGCTCATAGATGTTCTCATTGAGGTCAGGATTGACCAGTTGCAACTCCGGTGTTCGGTTCTCGTAATACAGAGGTACCGTCGCTCCATCCTCGACCGACTGCTGGAAGTCGTAAATCGATACGTAGTCCCCAAAGACCTCCTTGGTTCGCTCCTCACCTGCGATCAGTGGGGTGCCTGTGAATGCCAGGAACATCGCTTTGGGCAGCGATGCTCTCATATTAAGTGCTAGGGTATCGTATTGGCTGCGGTGGGCTTCGTCGGTCAGCACGATCACATCGGATCGATCCGTCAGCATCTCTGCCGTTTGGAACTTGTGCACCAGCGTGAAAACATAGCGATGGTTGCCTCGCAATAGCTCACGAAGTTTCGCACCGCTGGCCGCGTGACATTTTTCACCTTCGGACTCGCTTACCGCACCGACGTTTTTGAACGTTTTGGCGATCTGATCGTCAAGCTCCACGCGGTCGGTGACAACCACAAAGGTCCAGTTGCCGGCCAGCTTGCGAAGGACTTTTTGCGCGAAGAACACCATCGAGAAGCTCTTGCCGCTCCCTTGGGTTTGCCAGAATACTCCGCCGCGACCGTGGCCGAGATTGCGGGCCTCGAGCATCGAAGCAATCGCGTTGTTAACACCGAGGAATTGATGGTTCTGACCAAGGATTTTTACCATCCCCGCTTTGTGCTCGGAGAACAACGTGAAATTCTCGACTAGATCGAGCAAGCGGCTGCGGTCGCAGGTTCCCCGTAACATGACGTCGAGGGAGACGCGGCGAGGTTCGTCTTCGCTCTCGATCCGTTTCCACTCGAAGAACCGCTCCCAGTCGGCGGTAAGTGAGCCGACGCGGCTATCGGTGCCGTTGCTGGCGATCAGCATCGCGTTGTACCAGAAGAGCTGTGGGATCTGTTGCTTGTAGTGGGTCAAGTTCTCATCGAAAGCAGCCCGGGCTGGTACGCCGGGTTTCTTCAGTTCGATCACCACCCAAGGCAAGCCATTCACAAAACCGACGAGATCAGGCCGGCAGGTGTAGAGGTTGCCGACCACACTGAGCTGGCTCACTAACAGGAAGTCGTTTTGCTCGGGGCTTTCCCAATCCACCACGCGCAAGCGTTCGGTCTTCTGACCGCCGTGGTCGCGATCGGGGATCGAGACCGGAATACCTTCTTTGAGAAGTTTGTAGATCTCGCGGTTGGCCGATTCAAGGCTCATCGCCGAGCGTTCGCGTGCTAACTCATCGATGGCCGTCTGGATCGCTGCAGGAGGCAGGTCTGGGTTGAGCTTGGTCAGTGCAATTCGCAGACGTTCCGTCAGCACTACCTCCCCCTTGGTCTCGCGACCGAGCGTGCCGGTCGCGCCCAAGGTTTCTTCCATTGCCGAGATCGTTTGCCAGCCCAATGCAGCAAAGAGCCCGATGGCAGGTTGTTCGACGAGTTGGTCTTCGGTGTAGTTGTGGGGGCTCATGGATCTAGACCTTCGAGCAAAGCCGCGATATCCTCGGGCCGAGGCAATTGCCCTTTCAGTTCTTTGGGTAGCGTTCGAGTGATCTCGTAAGTCGCCACGCCGATAGGCTTGTTGGCATCATGCAATGCATACTCGACGATGGTGCGGCTCTTTTCCTTGCAGAGAATGATGCCGATCGATGGGTTCTCATCCTCCTGCCGCACCTGTCGATCCAGCGCCGTCAGATAGAACTGCATCTTGCCAACGAACTCGGGTTGAAAATCGCCAATCTTTAGTTCGATGGCCACCAGAGATCGCAATCGCCGATGGAACAGCAGAAGGTCCAAGAAATACTCCCGGCCGTCGACCTCGAGCCGATACTGGCTGCCCATGAAGGCAAACAAGCCACCCATGGCGCGCAGGAAGTCTTCGACGCGGGTGATGAGAGCCCGCTCAAGCTCTCGTTCGCTGTGTTCTTCGGCGAGTTCTAGGAAATCGAAGGTGTATTCATCCTTCACGGCCAGCTTGGCCTGTGCCCGGATCGCGGGGGTGAGGGTTTGGTCGAAATTGGTCTGCCCCAGCAGGGACTTCTCGTAGCTCTGGTTTTCGATTTGGTGGATGAGCACGTTTTTTGACCAACCGAACTTGCGAGTCATGCGCAGGTAGAATTCACGTTCGAGAGGGTCTTTGCACTTGCTCATGATGACCAAGTTGTGCGCCCAGGCGATTTCTCCAACCAGTGGTTGGAGTTTTTCATGTTCTCGGTATTCCAGGTGGAATTGGCGCATATACCAAAGATTCTGGACCGAGAAACCGGCCACGCCAGGGAATTCTGTCCGCAAGTCTTGAGAGAGTCGTTCAACCACGGATTTACCCCACCCGGATTGCTCCTGTTTCTCCACAATCAAGCGGCCTAGATCCCAATACAGTCCGACAAGCTCAGTGTTGACCGCTTTGAGTGCAGCATACTGGGCCGAACGGATACGCTCTTTCACCTCGGCAAGGAGTTGAGGGTAATCGACGGGAGAAGGAGTCACGTCAGGCATGGTAGTTCGTGAGGGGCCTATCGAAACGAAAACGAGTGTGGGGACAGGGTATTGTATTGGCTGCGGTTGGGCTTCATCGGGCCTGTCTGCGCCCCCAACGGTGGGGCTTATGTGTAGTCTAAGTGTAAATCGTTTTGGAATTCTTGGGTGTTTATGCATACGCAAGTGCTTGCTTTGAAAGCACTTGCGTATCGCTTGGTTTTTTTCTAAGTGTAATTTCAACAGTTTTCGTCCGATTTCTCACCAGGGCTAAACACAGACATTTTCCATTTGACCCAACGGGTTGTTCCAGAGGGCTGAATTCTTCCTTGCCGTTTCATTTCCTGAAGGAGATTGGTGACGAAGTATTTTTTCTGTTGTTTATCTAGTGCAT
>CAZACJ010000174.1:0-4775 GCA_964483385.1 uncultured Pirellula sp.
CCTGTGACCTACGGTTTAGGAAACCGTCGCTCTATCCACTGAGCTACGGGGGCGAGGTGCGGTTCGCCCTTGAAAACAAGGACTTTCGCAACGTCATCTTACGGGAGGTGGAGAGGGGCAACAAGGATTGGCCATATTTTGGCCAATGGGGCGGCTCAGCCGCCTCTCCTTCTTTGTTTACGGGTTGCTCTCTGACGTTCTAACTCCAGAGCCTCTTCAGCCGAGAGCGACTCCATCTCTTCAAGGAGTCTTCGAACCTTTTCTTTGGCAGGTTCGGCTGGCTGAGGTTTGAAACGATCTTCCACCATCATGATTTCAGCCACTGATGGATAGTGGAGCAAGGCCAAAGATAGGCCCGAGTAGAGGCGGTCAGCTCTTAGGTAGAAGGTGCGACCGTGGCTTTTGCGGACGTAAAAGCCTTCCTTGTTTTTAGTGGTTGTGCAAAGGTTTCGAGATGACTCGTCGGTTGCTTTGATTTCCTCACCTTGGTCGCTCAACTCCATCGCTGTGCGGCGGAGGGCATGGTGCGACATGCCTTCCAGCCCAAGCCGTTTGGCAGCTCTGGAGATATGTTTTCCGACAGTTTCATAGAGTCGTTCCGCTGTCGTCTCTAGCATCCGTTTTCCATGACGAGATGTTCGTCGATATTCCTCCCGGAATTCTGCGAATACTAGTGTTGAGTCAGGAACCCTCAACTCTCTCAGTCGATAAAGAATGGCTAGCGGTATACGGATAACCCGTCCCTTGCCCCACTTCGCCATGTCGTCTGGAATATCGATGTACCCACAATCATCGATCCAGTCCCATTGGCAATGAGTAATCTCTTCAAGGCGTCCTGCCGCCCATTCTGAAACGACAAGTAGCATTTGGGCGGCAGGACGACCATTGAAGGCACCGTGAAGTTTCTGAAACTCACCTCCATTGAGATCAACCTGAACAGGCTCAATCACTGGCAGTTCCGGTAGTTCTTCTGAGATAGCTTCCCAAGGATTACGGTCAACCTTTTCCGATTCGCTGATCGTTCTTTTAGTTTTTTGATGATCTCTCCGCACCCGATTCCACGCAGCCCCCAGCGAACTGAACTTGGAATGGATGCCATAAGCAGCAGCGTCTTGCTTCAACAGCCATTCCAAATAAGCCATTGCCACTTGGTCTGTGACTTCCTGAATTGTTCGGATTCGGGATTTAAGAACTTCTCGATTAAATCGCTTAAAGTTCTCCCAAACCGCGTGGAATTTTTTCAGAGTCTTATTGGCCTTTCGTTGATCTGCTTTTTGGGCATAGTGCTTTTCTTGGACCATGACAAAGCGTTCAAAAGACAGGGGAGCAAACGGCATGTGGTCATCGAGTGACTTGCCCCTAACGATGTCTGCACCAACTCTCTTTGCTTCATGGAGAACGGTTTGCTTGGTACTGCGTTTTCTCCAGCAGCCTCCTAGCTGCCACCGAACGTGGTAAGCGGACCGCCCAGATCCAGGTGCCAGTAGGTAGGCGGGAATAGTGATTCCGTTGATGTCCACGGAAAGAGGTATGTAGTCGCTGCCTCGGGGTTTGCTCATGCAACACCCTTTCCACGAACAACTAGCTGACCGGTTCGAAACTTCTCGATCTCAGAATGGCGAATCACCCACTTTCCACCCGCATCCCGGATTCCAAACACACCTTGACGACAATACTGTCGAACAACATCAACGTGCCGATGAAGGAGTTTTGCAGCCTGAGTCGTTGTGTAGATGACGTCATTAGGGTGGGAATCTTCGGCTGATTTCCTTGGAAGGAATACCTCCAACAACTGTTCAAGAGAATCCGCGATCCTGTTCCACGGGCCTTCTAAGCCCTCGATTTGCCCAACACCATTCACCTTCAAGTCCTCCTTTTCGAAGATGGACTCGCTGATCTGCGTCGAAGGACGATTGCCGCTACGCACCATTTCGATTGCTCTATCTACTGCACTCTCCAGATAGAGGGGCTCACCATCCTCCCTATGGGCAATCGGTCGGACTTGTATAAAGACAGCTTCGGCCACATCCGGCGTCAATTCATTTGCATCGATCAGATCCGCTTTCGTTCGCATTCGATTTAGTCCTAGATGTCGCATCGCTTTTCTCCTTGTGTAGTTGTTACTGGGTCACCTCCTTCGTTGAGGTTTGATGGGGCTTCTATTCCGGCCAAGAGTTTTCAAACGGATTCGATAAGAAAAACAATTCGGCGCCTTTTCGTCGTTGCCCCTATAGATGGTTGGCGTCCAGATAGACTCGGCCCCAGCTCTTCGAAGACGATCCGATTCGCAGTCACCCATCTACTTGCTATATGAGTGATAGTTTTTGCTTTTTTTGACGGGACCTAAGTCATGTGGCCCGCCCCCAAACAAAAACGAAGCGATTCAGAGCAAAGGCCAAATGCGCCTGGGTCAAATAGGCGTCACTGCCTGCTCGAACTGACGGCCTGCGATCACTGCCACCACCATCCAGTTCACCCTGAACTTGATGGCTCTATTTGCGGCGGGACTTTTTCAAGCTTTTCCAGAAAAAGCCGTTTTTCAGCCTGAACTCATCGAAAAACCAAGATTTCGAAAATTCTTTTGAAATTCTCCCAACTCAAATAGGAAATAGGTTGCCGAGATAGGCGACGATTTTCCGCCTTAGAAAATCATGCTTTTAGGCGGCTTTGTTTCGGCCCCGATTTTTTTTAGCCGGTCTTCTTGAAAATTTCCTGGCTCAAATAGAAGCAAGATCGGAATAGAGACCGATTTTCTGCCTTAGAAGATCGTGCCTTTAGATGGCTTTGATTCGTCTAGGAATTCGAGTCGCAGAAGTCTGGAACCAATTTTGCTCAATATCGTCTGAACTGTAATGGTGATCCCTTGTCCAAACCATCGTCCACCGCTTGTAGCTCTAAGGGTCGCAGATCAGCCGCAATCGCTGCCAAAGCACTCGCAGCATTCTTGATGTCCGATCTGGTCATCTGTTGTGCCGCCAGCCATACAAAACGATCTCCGTACGCGACTGCTCTTCGTTCATCTTCTATGAATGTTCTGATCCACTCATCGACGGTGAACCGCAGTTCTCTTGCATCGCTCTCTGCAAGGCCAGCCTGCGTCATAGGCGTGTTGTCTGGTTGCGGTATTGGCTCGACCGCCAGCCATCGCTCATACCACAAGCACTCTGGTGGGCGATCACTAGAAAAAGAAAAGAGTGACTGAATGATCGCTTGCTTGAACAACACCCATTCACCCTTTGCTTGTTTATGTATGGCGACGACTTGCTCCCAGTTTAAAGGACAAGGAACACACCCGCCGTCCGCAAGTGGAAGCGAGTCCTGCGTGACTGCACTTCGCAACAAGTTGTGGCCTTCCGGCGGCAGTCTCATGTCCTCCATAGCTCGAGTTGCCTCCATTTCGTCGCAGGTCGGTGGACTCCAAGACGGAGCTATGGCATGTCGGGTCTCATCGGCTTTCACCCAGTCCCTAAGCATCTTCTCGAATAGAAAGCCGCAATGATCAGCTGCGGAAGGGTTGGAAGCAGCATTCGTCTCGTGCTTCACAGACGCTTTTTTCAGCAACGGTCGCCATATATCGACCCCAACAGAGTGCTCTTCGATCATCGCCACCAAGCCTTGGACCACCCTCGTAGGAAATCGGCTTGCGACGAAAACGGACTCGGGGTCATTGCGATCCGGCTGCATGGGGACGACAGTTGTGGCAGACGGAACACCGAACAACTGCTGGGCTGTCACAACAATGGAGCTACGCACTTTGCGACTCTCCCTACGCCAAAGATCCAGCCGGTTGTTTATGGGGGGAATCCCAACTGCAAACGCGTGCTTGTGTCTGTGGCCCTCAATCCTGTGGACCGTGATCAACTTCATTTGCCTGAGACGGTCCAGGCTACTGCTAATTGTCGTTCGATGACAGCGGAGGCTCTTAGCGAGATATCTCATCGTGAGAAACCGCACGGGGCAATCAGCATGACCGCCTACTTGCAAGTAGCCCGGCATCAACTGCACCGGTCTGCCAAACTTAAACAGCCGCCAGAAAAGTGCATTTGTCTTGAGACTCAGTACGGACGACGACATTGGCAGATACACACGGTCATAGACAAACCGGCTTTGCCACTCTTCATTGCTGCTGTATTTCTCTCGAAGACGAAAAAGGTCTCTCGCATTACCAGTTGGCTCGACTGCAGACCATCTGCCTTTGTTGTCGGCCACGATGATGCCCAGGCGCTCAAGCGACTGAATGGCCCTGGACACCGCCTTGCGATCCAGACGAAGGAACTTTCCAATCTCCGTCCTGCTGGCCCGTCTTGCTATTCGGGACCGGAATACCAGGAACCCGAAGACCAGCGTCTGGATTGTGTCCAGAGGCGACTGATCGTGTGTCTCCTTAATTACTGGGACACTGACACATATATGATCCACCAGCGGGCTGTACTTATTACGACTCATGACTTTCTCCTTGCGTGGGTTTTCGACATGCCGAAGTGGGGTTTCGACACACAACTAAGAGAGTGTCCGACTCGCAATTCTGTGGAATGCGACACAATCAGATATCTAAAACAGATAGAAAAACAGAAAAAGGTTCAGTTAGGGACTGAACGCCCGCTTACGCTAGGGCGTAGGAGGCAGTTGTAGTTTTTATTAAGTCCGTGTATTTCGTGATATATACACCAGAAGACAATATGTTCTCCCCCGCACAGCAAATTCTCGTTGCCTGCCGCTGGTCCCAACAAACAATATTTTGGCCGGCGGCCGATCTGCTGCGGCTGCAACTCCCC
>CAZACJ010000175.1:0-1728 GCA_964483385.1 uncultured Pirellula sp.
ACCGCCCATTAACTTCGATGTGCAAACCCCACTACTTCCTCCTCTTCCTCGTACTCACTGCCGCCACACTCGCCCAAGACTCCACAACCACAAAACCATGGCGTGAATTCTCCGCCCGCGCAAGCCACATCGATCCCCGCGCTAAAGCCTACCCAGAAATCGATTTCCTTCTCGAAAAAGACGGCAAACCTACCGACTTCGGACACGCTTGCTCACACCCCAACCAACCAAAACAAAACCGACTCGTCATTTGGATGATGGGACATAGCCCCGAACTCTTCCACTTTCTGGCCGACCAAGGCTTCCACGTCCTCCGCGTCCATTACGCAAACGGTTGGTTCAATCGATTCGGAAAAGAACCACCACCCGCCGACCCCTTCGCCCTCGGGCGAATCCGACTAGAAGCCGCCACAGGACAAGACCATAGCCCCCTGGTGAACATCGAACACCCCGATGGCATGCAAGAACGCGCACGACAATTCCTGATGTACCTAAGCACACAAGACCCAGACAGCAACTGGCAACAATTCCTCGACCAAAACTCCCAAATTCGATGGGACCAAGTCATCATGGCCGGCGCATCCCATGGAGCTACCACCTCCGCCCGCTTCGCCCTCCACCAACGCGTCAACCGTGTCGTCATGTTCTGCGGCCCACGAGATCAATACGAATCCTGGCAGGCCCTCGACTCAGCAACTCCACGCGAACGTTTCTTCGGCTTCTCTCACACCCTCGATACAGGCTGGACCGCAGACCACTACTGCCGTAGCTGGGAACTCCTCGGCCTACAAGCCTTCGGCCCCATCATCAACGTCGATTCAACCTCCCCACCCTTCGAAAATTCCCGAAGACTCATCACCAACGCAGATGTTAAACAAGACGAAAAACGTGCCCATAGCTGCGTTACCCCAGGAAAAGCAGCTATCCGAAACCCCGACGGTTCCTACACCCACGAATCTGTATGGAAATATCTCTTTACTCACCCCACAGATCTTGTCGGCCCCACCTCTGAAACCGACCCTAATTGCCTCCGTAACCAAAGACCCGCTCCCTGAACCTAAAAACCCTAACTTGCGTACCAACACCGAATCGTTTCCAATTCTCCTTACCCCTCTTTCCTCAATTCCAACAATAAATAGCTCCAATGAAAAGAATATCCCTCCTTACTCTCGCACTCCTTACCTACCTCCCTCTAGTCGCCGGTTGCGATAACGCCAAAACAACCAGCAACAAATCTGCTACAAGCCACGACCATGACCATGATCATGATCATGATCACGGGCACGAAGATAAATCAAAAGCCAAGGACGACTCCCACGCGGGACATAGCCACCCAGAACACGGCCCCAACGGTGGTCACATCGCCCACTTCGATACCAACCCCACCACCCACTTCGAATGGGCACACGACGACGATAACCATCTGCTGACTGTCTACTTCGAAGACCTCGTCAGCGCAGGTGCAAAAATCGAAGCCGTAGAAGTCGTCATCACCTCCGATGGCGCAGAAAAGAAATACAACCTAGCCCCCTTAGACTCCGCCAAAATCGCTGGCTCCGTGTTCCAAGCCAAAGACCAAGAAATGCTCACCCTGGTCGGCGCAAGTGGCGATGATGAAAAAGGTGTCCAAGCCCGACTCTACGTCACCATCGACGGCAAAAAGGAATCCCTCCTCCTCAAAGACGATCATCACCACCACTAAGAGCCTAAGGCAACTAATAGAGCCTA
>CAZACJ010000175.1:1828-4758 GCA_964483385.1 uncultured Pirellula sp.
AGAGCCTAAGGCAACTAATAGAGCCTAGGGCAACTATTAGAGCCTAGAGCAACTAACGTAGCGAGCCGTAGGCAATTACAAACTGCCGTTCGAATCTCCCCCACACTATACTGTGTTTCAACCAATCAGACGCAACCTACCTCCGGGCCTAACCCCGGAGGTTGTCTTTTCTAAACTGTGCAAACTCAAGGGCTGCATATGGCTCGATAGCGCACTGAAAGGTGACCCGCGCAGCGAATTCTCATTCCTCGCCGCAGATCCAATCGAACAATTTGTTATTCGAGAACCACAAGCCGATCCACTCGGGCCTATCGACCACTGGCTCTCTAAATACCGCTGCAATCACTCCCATCCATCAGAGTCGCAGTACGACTCCCAAATCGATCCACCCTTTCAAGGGGGTGTCGCAGGTATGCTCGCCTACGAATTCGGAAGGTGTTTCGAAAAATACCCATCCGCTACCTTCGATGAACTTAGTACCCCTCTTTGCACTCTGGGAATCTACGACGTTGTCTTCGCATGGCAACACTCATCAATCGACGCCGCCCCCCAAGGTTGCATCTACTCCCAAGGCTACGCAGGGCTCCATGACCCTGCCCCCAACGAACTCCAACGTCGGAAACGAGCCGAACTCCGACTCCAACAATTCTTAGACTTCCTCGTCGATAACTCCACCAACTCCTTCCAATCAAAACCACAAACTCCCAAAAGCAACGTACAAGCCATGGCCCACGGCCTAAAAGCACCGCAATTCGAAACAAGACTCGGAGGCGGCTGGCTAGGCAACTTCGATAGCCAATCCTATCGAGCCGCTGTGGAAACCGCCAAAGAATACATACGCGCCGGCGATGTATTCCAAGTCAACTTATCTCAAAGACTACTCTGCCCAGCCCAATGCGAAGCAAGTGAACTCGCACTCCGATTACGACAAGTCAATCCTGCACCCTTCGCCGGATACTTCGACCTCGGAGAAGCCCAAATCGTCAGCGCTTCCCCAGAACGATTCCTCAGCGTCCGCAATCGCTGTATCGAAACTCGCCCTATCAAAGGTACCCGCCGTCGCACCGGAAACCCTAGTCGCGACCTTGAACTCGCCAAAGAACTCATGCAGTCAGAAAAAGACCGCTCCGAGAATATCATGATCGTCGACCTCTTACGGAACGATCTCTCCAGAATCTGCGAAGTTGACTCACTATGCGTTGACCGACTTTGCGAAGTAGAAACATTCCCGTTTCTTCTGCACCTCGTTAGCTCCATCCGCGGCACCCTCAAAGCAAATACTAGCTTCAGCGATGTCATCGCTGCCGTCTTTCCAGGGGGAAGCATCACCGGTGCCCCAAAAGTTCGCGCCATGGAAATAATCGCTGAACTCGAACCTACTATCCGTGGACCCTACTGCGGTGCCCTCGGATACGTAACCCCAAACACCTCCATGGATTGGAATATCGCCATCCGCACAATCACCTCCGCAATGGGTTGGTGGCAATTCCAAGTCGGAGGCGGTATCGTCGCGGACTCCAACCCCGCCCTCGAAGAAGAAGAAACCTGGACAAAAGCAGCAGGAATCGTCGCCGCAATCCGAGATTCTCTCCAGAATAAAACCAGCCCTTTGCAGTAATCCCCTGAAAATCTGCCTGATCACAAATCCCATCAAAATAAAAACCAAAATAGGGGTTTTTTCTTTCTCCGCAATCTTCGAGAAATTCAACCGTAGACCGGACAATTGCTAACGATTATCCTTGCTCCCTCTTCTCCTCTCCTACACTCGTACCACACGCCCCATTTTCTCCGCTCGACGACGCAAACTCCTCATCATGGCCGAAACAAAACACAAAGGTATCACTCGTATAGACTACGAAGGAAGTAGCACACGAGGTTGGATGGTCCGTCTAACCCGCCAAGGGAAACGACAACAAAAGTTCTTCAACGATCGAACACACGGCGGAAAAAACAAAGCCCTCCTCGCCGCAAAAAATTGTTACTCGCAATGGGTAAAACAAGCCCCAGAAATCCAAACCGCAAAAGGACGAAAAACCCACCGGAATACAACCGGCCAAGTCGGTGTGCACCTCGTCAAAAATGTCGATGCCAGATGGAAAAATGCCGAATCCTACGCGTTCTGCGCTTCTTGGATCGACCCAAAAGGTAAAAGAACAAAAATCAGCTTCGCCTGGAACCGCTACGGAAAAAAACAAGCCTGGACGCTCGCTTGCATCGCCAGAGAACGTGAAATCGCTGACCGCCAAAAAATTCTCGAAATCTTCGAAAGCAAAAAACCCAACAGCGATAACTCTCACATCAAAAAGAAAAAACCAAATCCCTAAATTTCATTGTGCTTAAGGCAACTGGTTCTTCAAATATTTTGATAGATCTTTGACTTTGATATCCCTTACTCAGCATTGCCGTACTCAGCATTGCCGTACTCTCCTTATCCCCCAAGCTCAGTCATATCAGCAATTCCTCGGTTCAAATAGCGCTCACGTCGGTATAAGAAAGTTGGCAAAGCAAAACACATCCCAACGACAAAGATCGCAAGGAAGTGCCAACCATATCCCCGCATCCCCAAACGCTTCGCCTCTCGCCCCATCCATACCGCACTTGCCGTCGCTGTAATCATCAAGTCCCAACTAAATCCGGAGATCACCCAAGTCGCAAAAGGAGCGGCAAAAAACTCACCCCATGCTCCCTCCCCTGAACTCCCAAAATGAATGCCAAAACAAACCATCGGCAAAATCAATCCCAATAAAGACAACAACCCATATACCGTTCGCATCGCTAACCTAACCATTGCTACGCATTCTGATCTCTCAAATCAGTCTCAAGTATACACCCAGATTCACCCCATAAGCCTCGGCATTCTCGTAACACCCCTTGCGTATCTTTGAGCCCGCTTCGCGCAAGCCGCGGGGTATCTTTGAGCCCGCTTCGCG
>CAZACJ010000176.1:0-4756 GCA_964483385.1 uncultured Pirellula sp.
CCGCCGATTAGTACCCGTTGACGGTTCCCTTGCTTGACAGGGGCGAATGCTATGTCTTATTGCTTTATACCAGCTAAATGCAACCCAATTTGACTAAAGCGAGAGTGAAATAATCTCGCCTTTGACTGCGTGGTTTGCTTTCCCCAATCGAGACGATCCATGCCATCAACAAACCGATCGAGCCGTAGCAACGCAGCTATAACCCCGGATACAAGAGATATTGAGAGAGCCCACCGCATCGTGTCCCTCTGATACTTGGACTCCCGATTGGCGAGCTCGATCGATGACTTTTCGACAACCTGCCTCGAATGCAGAATGTGCCTTGGCGATCCATGAGTTTGGAGTATCTCTTTCAAGCATTGGATCCGTCCGCCTTTGCTACAAACTCTTGCCCCTTCGCTTTTGCCACAAGTCGATCCTTGATAGTTATCGCTACATCGACGAAGATGCCGAACCGTTTTTATCCTGGGACTAACCGTCTGTCATAACGCGTGTTTTATCGAAGAACTATTAATTCTCCCCCAACGATCTGGGCGGTGAGTACGTGCGAACGAATTCTCATAACCCACGAAACTCATCTTCCTGGAAAACCAGAAAACAACCTGCGTAAGTAGGCAAAAATACGGACAACCTTCAGAAACCTGAAAAATTTCCTGAATCTTCTCACGCGATCAAGCATTTTGTCGTTTTGTGTAAAAGTGGCGATTTTCTAACCGCCACGGATTACCATGCTGGCATATACACTATGAAGCGAGATATTTTTGGTTGCGAACGCAGGTGTAGTATGTCTGAGTCGACAGATGGATTCGGTTTGCTGGTAAACGCTACTACCGACCGAGAGCTGCTCAATCAATTCTTAATTGGCGATGAAGCGGCATTCAAGGAGTTGATTGAGCGTCATGCAGAATTGGTTAGGGGCGTGTGTTTTCGAGTATTACGCAATTCCACTGACTGCGAGGATGCATTTCAGGCGACATTCTTCATACTTGCATCACAAGCCAAGAACCAGGTATGGCAGGATTCAATTGGTGGTTGGCTTCACCAAGTGGCCCGACGCGTTTCCCTGAGGTTGCGAGCAGATGTTGCACGCCGAAAGCGACGGGACATGCAGAGCTGCAAAGCCCAGTTACAAACAGATAATGACCCGGCGCTGCAGATTGGAATTCGCGAGTTGGGAGAGATCTTGGATGCAGAGCTGACGAAGTTGCCGGTACATTTTCGTGAAGTCATAGTCCTGACTCAGATGGAAGGGCTAAGTCGTCTCGAAGCAGCAAGAAGGCTCGGAATAACAGTCTCTGCGGTCAAAGATCGTTTAGAGAGAGGTCGGGAGATTCTTCAGAGGCGTCTTGTAGTGCGTGGTGTAACTGTTACATCCGTCACGATCGCCGCGTGGATGATACCCGGGCACGCACAAGCTGCTGCTATTGCAACATTGGTCTCAAACACGACAAACGCAGCAATCGCATTTGCAGGAGGCAAATTGATTGAAACACAACTTTCGGTTGCTGCCGGGATTGCTCAAGCGATTCTGAAAATTACCGGATTACAAAAAGTTGCCGTAGCCGTACTGTTGTTCCTATCACTGATTACAGGTGGAGCGATGGCGTACGGTTTCCTGCAAGACAACCCAAGGCGGTTTGATCTTGGTTTGCGTGGTCACATCGTTCGCATCGATCATAGCAGCCAACCATCTTTAACGATCGAGTTGGACGAATACCATGCGTTACTGAACCTGGACATTGCAAGTCAGGCTAGGATTTGGGTTGCGTATGAGGCTGCAAACATCGATTGCCTTAAGAAGGGGCAATTCGTTTCCGTTCAATTGGACGATGATAACCGCACTATCAAAGAGATTCATGCTCAAGGTCAAATTCGTGAAGCGACGTTTAGGGCAATTGGTGAAGACAACGTATTGATCGTGGAAGGTGATGATGATATCGAAACTCCGGAACCCAGTAGGCTACGGTTGTCGCCAGAAGCAATTGTGCGAATTGGTGGAATGCCAGCTTCGCGCTTTGAATTGCGTCCTGGAATGTCCATCCCTCTGGAATTTGACAAGAACGGCGCGATAGTCCACGCGATCGAGATCGAGGGAGAATCCGATAAGTTCATTTGCGGCGAACTGTTGTCGATCGATGCTCAGAGTAGCAAGCTTACGCTCTTCATCGACGACGATACAGACATTCCTAAGCAGCGGGATTTCGAGATTGACTCATCTGTCGTGGTCGTTTCAGAGGGCGTACATGTGAAACTGCTGGAACTCAGCAAAGGAAGTATTTTGAAACTACGACTGGCCGCAGACGAACCAGTTGTCAAATCCATTCGGGTCGACTCTGTTCCTGACGCTGGCGAAGTGCAAGAGGAAGAGTCGAAATAAAACCGGAATGCAAAACGTGTCTAGCCCTTTAACCTCCCTGCCCCATTTCCAGAACTAGAGCGGATTGTATCTATGTTGAATTCCATCAAGCTTTCTTCACTCATGGCGTTACTTTTCGCATGCTGTACAAGCACAGTGCTTTCACAGCATGCTAATCCGAATCAGCCCCAGATCGGTGCGGTTTTCGATGATTTGCAAGATATTCGATATCCCGTCAATAGTAACGTCGTTGATATCACCAAGCCTCCATACAACGCAAAAGGGGACGGGACGCATGATGATACTGATGCCATTCAGCAAGCGCTCACCGACAATATGGGGTTGCACAAGATACTTTATTTCCCCGAAGGCACGTACTTGATCTCTAAGACATTGCAGTGGTCGAACAAGAACTCGAGTGGCCGAAACGCATGGGGCAAGAACTTCTTGTGTGGTCAGAATGTGAACAAGACAACGATCCGGCTCATGGAAAACACGTTTATCGACACACAAAAACCTCAGAGTATGATGTGGTGCGGTGGTTTTGGATCAGCAGACTGGTTCCACAACTATGTCGAGAACATCACATTTGAAATCGGACGGAATAACGCTGGCGCGATAGGGCTACAGTTCTACTCGAACAATTCGGGTGCTGTACGCAATTGCCGTTTCCTAGCTGGCGACGGTGACGGTGTCGTTGGACTTGATTTAGGGCATCGTGATATGAATGGACCTCTTCTAGTCCGTAATGTCGAAGTGATAGGTTTTGATCGCGGTATAAGCACCGCTCGTGCAGTCAATGGGCAGACTATTGAATTCATAACTCTCCGAGGGCAGCGTCACTTTGGATTCGACAACGAGGGGCAGTCGATCGCAATTCGCGGACTATTGAGTGAGAACACCATTCCCGCAGTTCGTAGTTATGGCTCGTTATGTTTGGTTGATGCAAAACTCGATGGTATTGGGGAATCAAGCAGTTGGCCCGCAGTTATTAATTACAACGCAGGTCGTATTTTTCTACGGGACGTTGCCACATCAAGTTACTCGCGAGCAGTCGGAGATGTCGTTACGCCGGACTGGTTCGCAGCAACGCGAATCCGTGGAGAAGATAAAGCGGGTAGCCTGGGGCCAAACATCTATGAATACTGCTCGCATTCCGCAACGATGGCATTCCCTTCCAACGAACATTCATTGAAGCTTCAGGTCTTAGAACCGCCGCAAGTTCACAACGATCCGATCGAAAAATGGGCCAACGTTGATGAATTCGGTGCGGATCCATCTGGGGAGCGAGACTCGAGTGCTGCCATACAACAGGCGATGAATTCAGGCGCGTCGACAATCTTCTTGCCTGGATTCTATGCACTGAATTCCACAGTGACCGTTGGCCCCGATGTGCGCCGCGTGGTTGGAGTTGGAGGCTGGATTGACTATCAAGGGAAATCTAAACCAGATTTTCGTATCGTTGATGGAGAATCCCCCGCAATTATGTTTGAGCATTTTTCATACATTCATGGCGGTGTGGAAATCGATACGAACCGAACAGTCTACTTTCGTAGCGTAGCGGACTGCGATCTTACATTTGGCCCCAAAGCGAGCAGCGGCGAATTGTTCTTGGAGGATGTGGTGACACATAACTTGGTTCTAAAGAATCAGCGAGTTTGGGCGCGGCAACTCAATGTTGAGAACGAAGGAACTCACGTCGTGAACGACGGAGGGCTATTGTGGGTACTAGGTTACAAAACCGAACGTGGCGGCACTCTTCTTGACTCGCGTAACGGTGGGAAGAGCGAAATTTTAGGTGGTTTTAGCTACACGACAACAGCAGGCAAACTGGCACCGATGTTCGTCACTCGCAACGCTTCGGTTTTCACTTTCTTCAACGAGGTTTGCAACAATGGTGACCCTTTCGTGACGCTAATCAACGAAACAAAGGACGGCGAAACTAAAATATTGAGGCGAGAGGAAGCTCATACCGCACCTTATTCTGCTAGGCACCGACTCAAGTAGTCCTTTGGCATGGCTCGGGCGAGCGAACGTATTATACTTCTATTGTAAATTCCGTAAGGTAACGTATTCCAACTTGAATCCGACGCATTCTCGACCGAAACAGAGCAGATCTTGGAAGTGACCAACTCCCGACGAAAATGGCGCATCCCATAACCGAGCCGCGAATTTTGCAACGTTCGGCCTCAAAGTAAAGCGAGCAAATGAGCATTGAGAAGACAAAGCTAGATCGATTAGCCCACTGGGAGAATGTCTACTCCAGCAAACTGACTACGGATGTAAGTTGGTTCGAAGCGGAACCAACCACCTCACTTAACGTACTTGAACACATTCTTCCACAGGGAGGGAGAATCATCGACGTTGGCGGCGGCGCTTCGTTTCTGGTTGATCGGCTTG
>CAZACJ010000177.1:0-4718 GCA_964483385.1 uncultured Pirellula sp.
TCTACCACCGCCGGAATGAGTTCTTGGAATTGCTGGGGGAGCTGGATCTTGAAATCCGACTTCTTCGGGTCGAAGGCTGGCAGCAATCGCCCCTCGGTGTCGAGCATCTTTTGCTCGACCAACGACTTCTTGATCTCCTCGGCATCCTGACGCCCGATAGGCTGCGGCTCGCCCTCGACGACACGGGTGAGCTTGGCAATCGCCGTGATGGGCACTTTACCAAACGTGAAAAAACGCGGGGACGGTCCTGGAGTTTTTTCAACGACGAATTGAAGGAAATCCCCAAGTATCTGATTGTGCTTGACGGCTGCTGATAGAGCAGCGTGCATCGCCACATGGCCTTTTCCGGCTCGGACAAGCTTCCAGAGCGGAGGCTCCTTGGTTTGTAGGCGGCGACGAATCAGATTGGCCAGCCTACGGGAGGTTTCCGGTGTCTTGGATTGAAGGACATTCTCCGAATAAATCGCCTGCTTCCATTCCTCTGGACCGACGTTTCGAAGCAACAAATCGGCAACGATACGGCTCTCCGGTAACTTCAGAGAGCCAGCGGTCAAGTCCGTGTTGTAGATTCCTGGTTTGTTTTTCGGTGGTTTACTCAATTGAATCATTCAATTTCTTGACTTTTGCGGTCTTGCGACTTTTTCCAAAAACTTCTTGAGATCCTCTCGCTTGAACAGTCGGTATCCAGTCGCTGGGTTTCGGTGCACCGGGAGTTCGCCACATGCTGCCCATTTGCGAAGGGTGTATTGAGCAACGCCCAAGTACTCCGCTGCTTCTGCCGTCTGTAGGTATTCGGTAAGTTTGGTCATGGGATGCGTTCCCCTTGTGTTTGCGTAAACTTCGACAGTAAGGCAGTCTATCAAAGCCTTCACCGGTTGACCATCATACCGCCAATCCTGGGCTCCGCGACACTCGTCACCCGCAACAAATCATGGGAATTGTCGCAAGACCATGCGTGAGCCGGTGCGAATATCAAAGCCAAATGTGGGTGATTGCAGAGACGATATCGAACTCTAACACGGAAAAACCAAGCGATCGTCGAAAGCGCCGAACCAAAGTACCACACTGAGGCTGCCGACTAGAACGTCCATTTGGTGGTCTAAACCTTGCTTCCCTCATTGGTTCCCGACCTGCCAGCGCCGAATCCGAGACAGCTCACCAGACCCGACTCTGCTGCACGTAGAACTGATGACATCGTATCAGTCGAGCGTGAACCCGATCGATCCAGCGGTCTCTGTGGTCGCTTTCCTTGGGTCAGAAAACAGCGGATCGCTACTCACGGATAAGCGGGTTCGCAGTCCAGCATACTGGTTTGCTTGAGGCTTCTCGGGGTGGTTGGGCCGAATCAGCCTATCGCATCACAAAATTCTTGCTCGGCTTGCAAGCGTCTGATATCATCAAATTGCGGGAGACCGGTTGGAGTGATAGGCTGCATTGGTACGGTCTATAGGGTTTAGACTGGTCCGCATAAGAACAAGCTCATCGGACTTAGGCTGACAGGATGAAATTCTGTGGTCGGTGATTTAATCGGAATTGCTCGATTTTTGGTCGAACGCGAATGCCGTTGTCCCGTAAGCCGATGAACTTTCCAACGAAACGGGCATGACATCGTGCCATGACGCTGGTCTAAAAAAATTCGGCCTAAAAAGGAGAATTCGCAAATGTCCTATCGTCGCCAAAGACGCATGACTCGTAATCTCGCGGTTGAATGCCTCGAAGCTCGCCAGTTGCTGACTTTCGTCGCGGTCGATTTTCACAACCACTACTTCGCGCACTTCGGCGAGGGTGATGCACCGTGGCTGAAGAACCTTCCCGCGACTAATCGTGCCGCCGATCTTTCGAAAATTCTTGCCGGATCGCAACGGAACCCAGACGGATCGGACAAGCTCGGAGACGCATCGGACGTAAATCCGACTCTTCCCGAATTCGTCGCATTCACAGAGCACGCTGGATGGAGAACGTACAACCAACGTGCCGCGGTTATAGACTTGGAATCCAAGCTCACGACTGCTCTTGCGGACCGGCCAAAGGGTGCTGCGTCCTACGGAGCCTCAGTCGGGATAGAGTTGTCGCCAAACAACACAATAAATCCACACTTCGGCGTTCCATTCGTCGATGCGAATTCGCTGTCTTCCAGCTACTACAATTCATCGACTAATTTCGGTCTCGATAAACTGGTGACAATCGCGAACCTTCCGAATCAGCAGGGCTTAATGGTCTGGAATCACCCAGCCGCAACGGCACTAAAAACTTCAGGAGGAATCACGCAAACAACCATGCAGCAATTCCTCAATTTCATGACCAACACTTACGGAAGTAATTTCCGCACATCCTCGGTTCGTGCATCTCTCGCAGCCATTGAATTTCCAAAGTACCTTGACACGACTGCGGCGAACTCCACTGACACAACCAATTTTGTTGACAGGTTTCGGTTTACTGAGCGCCTAATGGTTGCCGCAACTATTGACGGATTCTCGCTCACGCCGACGATCGGCAGTGACTCACACACGGAGTTCAATCCGCTTCACCTCGCGACACCCTTCGTCTCGGAGAAGCCCACAATTCGAAATGGCATTGGAATCCTCGACACCCTTAGTCCGGTAAGCGGACTCATCTCTGAGTCGAGTGTCAAAGGTGCCCTTTCTGCACGCCGTGGGGGTGCTGTCTATCAGCGAGACGCGACTATCAGCGTAAACGGTAGTGTTGGGGGCAATGAGGTTCGTGAAGGAGGCAGATTTGCCTCGCTACCCACGACTCTTACTGTGAACGTCGAGCGATTCCCGGCGGGGCTAATTGATCGGGTCGAAGCGCGGTACGTCATCCACGAAAACTTCACAAGCAGTTCGTTTCGCAATGCGACGTTTGCGAACAAGATTGTCTCCCAGACCACCACGGCCAATTCGGCAAAAACCAGCTTTACTTTTTCCACCGCTAACCGTGGCAATGTTGCATTGATCTACTTTGTGGCTCTTGACAGTCAGAATGTCCCGGTCGCAATTACCGCACCCATTAGAGTAAGCGGTTCGGCGGCAGTATTGTTTCCTGTGGCCGCACTGTCGCAGCCTGTTTCTAATTCAGTCGCTACTGCGTCAAACACCGGGACAAGTCTCGTTCCGTCATCACCTCGGACTGATGTGGTCGCTGCAATTCAATCCGCAAATCCCCCCGCAACCAGTTCGCGAGCCAGTAATTCATGCTCTGTGTCGCTATTCGCTTCAACTAGAAAGTCATTCCCTGCCGCAACAACCGCAGAACTCGATTCGGTTGATGCAATATTCGCTCAGTTAAGAGCCACGGACCTACTAGATTCGCCACTGCAATAACCGCAAAAGGACGAAATCGGGCAAGGATGCCCGTTTCCGGGCACCCTTCCCACGCCACGTAGCATGCGGGTCCGCACTTGGCGGTTCCACGACGATGAGCATGTTCTGCCCAGAGGGTTTTCAGAATCAAGACACCTTTCGAAGCTAACGAATCGTTCGTGATCCCGACCTGCCAGCCCCTAATCCGAGTCTAGCTCACCAGATTCAGCTCTACGGCATCGAGAGCTGCTGACATCGTGTCAGTCGAGCTTGAACCCGATAGATCCAGCAATCTCTGTGGTCGCTTTCCTTGGGTCAGGAAACAGCGGCAGGCTACTCAGCGATAAGCGAGTGCGCAGCCCAGCAGTCGAATTGCCGCTGGGTTTTCAGGGTGATGGTGATTAGGCCAAACAGCCTTATCGCTTTACAAAATTCTTGCTCGGCAGGCATGAGCTTGCTATCATCGAACACAGGGTCGAGGCTACCGTCAGTGATAGACTCCATCGGTGCGGCCTGCAGAGTTTAGGCTGATCCCTATAAAAACACGTTCGCCTCCAATATCGTGACGCCATGCCATTGGTCCCATTGAATTCGCTCGCCATCGAAGCTGTTCCTTCGTCGGAAGATGACGCGTTCGAGTACAAGTCGAGTGCTCCATCCCCTTCGTATTGGTACCGATCCGGTCGAAAGAATCGCCAAGGCGATTGAGAAGCTCACGAAGTAATTGAGAGGCGAACAAGGCGGTCAACCCGAGCGGCGGTTCGCGCGGATTCTTAAATCAAGGTCACCTCAACGCGACTAAGTCAATTTTGGCATTTATCCGCGCCCCAGATCGACTTCCTGTTCCGCAGTCTACTCCTCTAAATAAAAGACTGCTGTTACGATGTCAGAAGAACTGGACGATGCCGAAATGTCTGGCAACTGACAGCTTGGCTGCTTGACGCCAGTGGATTGGATTTGCAACAAACGATGGCGACGAGAGGTCGGTCATCTAGCTAACACAAAGGTTGTGCAACGCAGCAGTTTTTACAATGTGCTGTGCTTAGAACGGTGACAGCATGCGTTGTATCCCACACTAAGGTCCGTGAGTCCGAAGCTTACTGTCCGCGTGTCAGCAGGTGGCAAAGTTGCCAGTCCGTACCCGTCAGCGGGGTGGTAACGTTTCCACCTTGGCGTCAGAAAAAGCGCCAGTATGAGGTCGCTGGCGTGGCAAAGGTGATCCTGGAGATGGGGTGGGGAAAAAGCGTCTCGATTTTGAGCGGCAGTGCTTGGGATGCTACAATTTCATGGCGTTTCAGGAAGTTCGACCGAGCCACCGAGTGAGGAGCTAGCAACACATGTCTCGTCCGCTATCGATATTTTTGTCATCGTTGGTGATTTTCGGGATGATCCAACTGGATTGTCAGGTACTCGCAC
>CAZACJ010000178.1:0-4624 GCA_964483385.1 uncultured Pirellula sp.
TGTCTCGGAATCATTGAGCGAGTACAATCAGTCAGCCGATTACGAGCACGAGCACCGCGAAGCTGAGCACGAGCACGACAAAGAGCCAGAACCAAGCGATGCAGACGAAGGCCTCGATCGGCCGTTTTTGACTTGGGTTGAGTCAACTCCTCGGCCTCGCTGATCGCCACCGTTATGCCTAATGGAAACACCATGAACTCTACGATGCCAATCGATCGACCAACGCATGGCCTGCAGAAATCCGGAGCTGTCGCCTTCTGGACTTCCGCTGCGGCGCTAGTCGGAGTTTTCATGTGCGCCTTGGCGTTCTTCGCAGTACTCGGCTCCGACTCCGGAGTAGGCGGGCCCATTGCACTGTTTGGCCGTGCAATAGGTCCATACTTCGGCGCTGTCGCTCTGCTTGCACTTGCGCTGGAGCTATTGGCAATCGCGTTGTGTGCAATCGGAGCAGTACGCTGGCACTTCAGTATCGTCCGTAGCCCACGTTGGATTGCCTCTGGAATTTGCACATTACTCGCAGCCTTCGCAATGCTCACGCTAGGCTTGCTTTACGCCCTTATCGCAACTTCGCACGTGTAACTCTCTGTATTGGGAATAACTAATCGCTCAACCGGAGCGGCGGTTGACGCGGATCCGGAATTGGCAGTCGCTGGCCCGTCCTGGTGTTGTACATCGCATTTCCTCAGTCCAAAACGCAATGGCGGAATTTGGAAGACCCCGAGTCTGAGCAGCATGCAATTACGACATTGTTCCAATGTCTCCGTGACTTCTGTTCCGAAAGGTAGGACATCCTACATGAGTTCAAACAAAGTGATCCTGCATTTCCCAATCGAATTCGATGCGCTGTACACGGACAAAGGTTATTGGCCTTATGCAGTGGTCGAATTACCCAACGGTGATCACTTCCCCGTTTATTTCGCGCAGATCTGCAGTTTCGATCTGCCTACAATGCACGACCCATGCTTTGCCCCTCCAGGGTTGATCATTGTTCCGGAGGTAACGATTCCAAACATGGTTTCACAACTCGCATAATCAGGTGTTTACGTGCAATGAAGATAGATGTCGCCAAGATCATTGTTGATCTTTCCAATCCGAACAAGACCCGTGCGGCCGCAGCATCTGCGAATCTGGCGTCACAGATTTGGGCGGGTTCGATTGACGAGGCAACTTTAATTCAATGGCTAGAGAGCGATGATGAAACACTACGTGCAACTACAAGTTGGGCCGTTTGGGACGCCGGGAGTCCGCCTCATGCGTTGAAGCGACTCATGGAACTCGGGACAAGTGACAAGAATGAGACGGTACGGCTAAACTGTCTCCGTTCTTGGATAGACTATCATCCCAAAGACGCTTTGCGTTCAATTACTATCGCGAATTTCTGCAATGATGAGTGCGCAGCGATTAGCACTCGAGCATCGAATGCCATTAAGTCACAAGGATCGCATCACTCCTAGAAATCGAGTAAGCCTACCCGTTGCCAGGCACCCTCCCCACACCAACAATATCTCACCCCTCTGCCATCACCTTCGGCATGCCGGCCGCATCGGCAAAAAAATTGAGAATGGAGAATTGAGGATGGAGAATTACCAAGAACACGCCGAACCGCATGGATTTCAATTCTCAATTAATGTCCTCCCATCGTAGCGAGAGCGTTTCCGATGGTGTCCTAATCCAGCACTACGGACTCTGCTGACTTCTGGGCTGCCCAGTCCCGCTTGCACGGGTCTATTCCAGGCTTTCAGTCGTCGAGCTGGCCTACAGTCACGAAGCCTTTGAGGAACGTTTTGACTTACTCGAATTGCTCTGACGTTGGAAAACTTCCTCAACACCGACGCCAAACGTTTCTGCGATCCGGAACGCTAACTCAAGCGAAGGGTAGTATTTACCCTGTTCCAACGCGACGACGGTTTGCCGCGTGATTCCAACACGATCAGCCAGCGCCTGCTGTGTCAACTCGCCAGCCGCGAATCGTAACTCGCGAATGCGATTCGAAATCAGAACCTTAGACACTGGCGATTCTCCGATATCCCAAAACTATGCCTCCATAGTAGGCCATGTTTGCAATGACGAATCCAGCAAACAACCAGTGGACAGCGACCATCGCAGAAAACACAGGTATGGCGAAATTCAACCCGGAAATTTCGTTTCCGGCCAACTTTCCCTGTTCCGCAGCACTGGCGCCGATCACCGGCGCTGAATACATGGCGATGATAATCCATGTGAGCACAGCGATCGAAAGAACGAATCCAGCCCACTTCGCCGCCTTGAGTTCAATACGTTGGTCAAGCTCATCAACAGGCGGAACCTCGCCACTAGAACGAATCGACTCTGTTACGATCGCGTTCACGGCGTGAAACACAACAAGGATTGCTACCAGCGCAATCGCAGAAAACCCAAAGAGTCCAAGTGCGGCCATTGGGGAGCTAAGCACAACAGTGAAGTAAGGAACGTAAACAACACCAATCCCAACCAGACACGCCCACGCGCTTTTCTCGTGAAAACTCATTTAAATCACCTTTCGAGCAACAGAATTGAACGCTAGACAAATGTAACTTAAACCAGACACATTGTCGTGTCAACATGACATCCGCTACCCCAGCCGACGTGGCCAAACAGGAATGGGTTCTCATCGATGATCTTCCAATCGACCGCGTAGCCTATTGGTCTCAAAGGCTCCGCCTACTTGGGGATTCCAGCGGGACTCAGGGCAACGCGGAAGCCAATACTGTCGCTTCGGATCGATTGGCTCGAACCGGTCCAAGGAATCGTTGACTTCAAAACGTTCGACGATTTGACATGGTTTTAAGCCGACTCGCGTCGCTACGGCTATGCCCATCAATTGGCCTTCTACCGAGCGGTTCTGTCGAAAGCCATTGGGATCTACGTTCCGGTCCATCTGATTGCCGTGGAGAAGAAAGAACCCTACCGCTGCGGCGTCTAGCAACTCTCAAGCGAGGTTCTGAACCTTGCCCAAAAGGAAAACGAGCAAGCGATCGATCGTTTGCATGCATGCATCGCCAATGACTCTTGGCCCACGGGCTACGAAGAGCCGCGCGTCTTCGACTTTATTTGATCCACTGCGGCAAGCAGGTGGGATGGCGTGACGCTCTTTGCCATCGCTCCGATAGTCGTTGCTTGATCGTCAACTGAACCGAATTTCGATCTCGCTATCTTGTCTAAATCCCACACGCCGATGCCCCATGTCGATGGCTCGCGCAAGTTCCGAAACCAACTGGGCAACGAGTCGGTGATCGGGAAGCCCGTTTCGGATCCAGCGATGCAGGGTCTGGCCTTGTCCAAGTATTACCCACAAGGATCTAACCTCAACCATGCGCGCAGTCGATGATCGTAATCGCGCTGACGGCGAGTGAAGGCAACCATGAGCATTCCAACGCGATCGACTTCCGGTAGATTTCGTGTTCTGTGGGAGGCCCGCAGATGTCAGGTCTGATTTAAGAGTCGATCAAGCAAATCGCGAACTCCGACTGTATCAGCTGCTTGGCGAAGATAGGTGATGTCTAGATGATCACCCAGCAAACGTACTAATCGCGTGACATCATTCCATTGGCGCTCGGATGTTTCCTCGGTGAGGCGATACCACTCTAGCTTGCTGACGATTGAGTCTTCTGCCGTTGCGATTGGCACTTCGAGGGTTCTTGTTGTACCAATTCTTTCCTGAGTTGCCCTACGCATCGAGTCTTTATCGAACGGACGACCGCGACTGACGAAGACATCCACTTTGAAGGCGGTAGGAAGATGGATCAGGTTGAAGCAGGACTTGTTTCGAACCGCGTCCTCGACCGCGGTTTGGCTGACATAAAAATCTGCGTTAAATCGCGACACAAAAGGGACAGCCTGCGATTCTGTTAAATCGCAAACAACATCGACATCCATGGTTGAGCGAGTCGCGCCGTGAAAGGAACTTGCGATCGAACCTCCAATAAAATGCCGTATACCAAGTTCGCGGAAGGCTCGAACGACTGGCTCGAGTGCATCGATCAAGTCGTCTGGCTGTGTCAATTTGAGACTCCTGCTGCTTGGCTTCGAATTGCATCGGAAAGCGACTTTCCATAAGTCAGCTCTATGAACGCGAGTTTGTTTTCGATCTCATCCATTTCTGGGAATCGCTTTCGAATCGCATCAAACGCCATTTGTCGCAGATGGCTGGACAGCACACATGTCTGCCGAATGCGATCGCGTCCGGACATGGCTCGCATGAGTGCCAACTGGACTTCCTCAGCCTCAGTCGAGGTGTCGATGGTTTTGTGCATAGAATTCTTCCCCCCGTAACGGTTGGGAGTACTCTAGCCCTTTGCGACCGGTTTTCAAGTAGAAACGACCATCTTGTGATAAGCCCTGCCAATTGGGATATTTTGCGATGGAGCACTAAGAGTTCCGAGCAGGGACTGTTGGTCAATCTATGCGAGGCCAGCGCATGACTCGTCGTTGCTGCGCGCGTCGGATGTGGAGACGCCTCGTTTTGAAACTTCGATTTTCCTATGGATTTCGCGGGTTGTTCGGTTCCTGTCCTGTCCTGTCCTGTCCGCAGGACCGCTCTACTCTCTACTATCTAGTATATTCCGATAACTTCCATCAGCAGGACAGTACGGGTAGGCTCTTTCAA
>CAZACJ010000179.1:0-4398 GCA_964483385.1 uncultured Pirellula sp.
CGCGTGGTCTACGATATTTCGAGCAAGCCCCCCGCGACGATTGAGTGGGAGTAAGGGCCTCTAAAGATACGTCTCAATGCAGCAGTTCTAATGTCTACGAAAGAAGAATCTCAATGACGAAGTCTAACGTGTTGCTGCTGGCAGTTGTAATGCAGGCGATCGCATGCCACGCGGCGCTAGCGCATTCGGCAAAGTCAGCATTGGTTCCACTACCTTCTGTTGATGACTTTACTCGGGGCCAGGACGGTTTTGGCTTCGGACTGGGCCTCGGCATTGAATACGAATCTGCCTATGAGGGGTCCGATGAGTTCGGTTTCGAAGTTAACCCCGCTGGCGCGGTTCAGTGGCGTCGGGGCGATGACATTTTTTATTGGGCTGGAGAGGCGTTGGGCTGGCGTGGACTACGCTCTTATATATGGTTGTTCGATGTCGCGTTGGCTTTTGACGAGGGGCGAGCCGAAAGTGATTCCAAGGCGGGTCACCTTCGTGGACTTGGAGACGCCAATGAGCGTGCGACATTCGTGATGCAGGCGCGTCGCGCTTTTGATACCAACTGGCGCTACTGGCTTGACGGTCGGGTGATAATCGACGATGAGGGGAGCATCGGAATTTTCGGAGTAGGCCGCCGATTTGGCGATAAGAACGACGGTACGGGTTCAGAAGTCTCCGTCGTTGCGGTATATCAAGATAAGGGACGTGCTAACCGAGACTTCGGCATAACCCCGATTCAATCTGCCGCTTCTGGCTTGAATAGAACTAATTTAAATGGGGGGTTTCGATCAGCCGGCTTACTCTATACCTATAGAAACTACATTAGCCCCAACTGGCAAATTTTTAGCGAGATTCTTTACGAACACTATGGCACCGAGATTAGAAGAAGTCCGATTTCGCGCAAAAACCACGAGGCAGAAATCGGTATTGGGCTGATTTATTTATTTCGGTAGTGGTCCACCACGGCTGCAGCGCGACTGCGCTTACCTCTCACCGAAGGCCTCTGTGAAGGTCTTGGTGATGGGTTTCATAAGATAGTTGAAGACTGTTCGTTGGCTGGTTTTAATGTCTACCTGAGTGGTCATGCCAGGAATAACCTCCAAAGACTTCTCGATAGAACTTTTAACTGGGAAGCCGTTGAACTTAATGTGCGCGATATAGAAAGTTTCTTCCTTTGCGCCCGTCCTCTCTACAATCGTGTCGGGAGAAACGTGGCTTACTGTACCGGCAACGGACCCGAATATTGAAGAGTCGAACGTGTCGAATCGCAGCGTTGCAGGGAGCCCCACACGAACATCAGAGATGTCCTGAGGGGAAATTTTGGTCTCTATAATGAGCGTGTCACCAGTGGGGAGAATCTGCATGAGTTCTTCTCCCGCCCGCAGAACGGCCCCAATAGTTGTGATGGATACGTTGTTTACGATGCCATCGACAGGCGCCTTCAATATGCTACTTCCGAGAAGCTCCTGACGCTGGTTTAAGATCTGGGTGTTTTGCGCAAGCTCATCTTCCGCCTTCACGAGCTCTTGGCTTGCCTGCTCGTAGTATTGATTTTTCCGGGCAAGCATTTTCGCGCGTGTGTCGATGAGGTTTCGTTCGGATCGAAACACTTCCACCTGGTCCACATCACCCGTCTTTTTGAGGTCCTCTACTAGCCTGCGTTCACGCTCTGCAATTGCTATTGCTCCCATGTTGGCCTGTGTATCGTCGTTCAGGCTCTTTAGTCGCCTCTCATAGAGGGCGGTTTCGACCTGCACCAATTCTTGAAACTGACGTATCTCCGGGGGGAACACTAGAGGACTTCCCTGAACCTCTGCGCGAAGACGTGCAATTTTCGCCTTCAAGGCATTGACCCGTGCAAGAATTTCGTTTGTAGAGGCCTCGAAACGCGCCTGATCCAGCCTAGCGAGTACCTGACCCGCCTTAACCTGGTTCCCCTCGCGGACCATCAGTTCTGAAAGTACGCCTCCATCGACAGATTGAATGACCTGGATGCGGCTGCTTGAGATTACCTTTCCCTGTCCGCGCACGAACTGGTCTAGTTCGAAGGTAAGTGACCAAACAATAAACGCACAAAAGGCGGCGAATACAATCCAAACTACTGCCGAGCTTTCGGAGTAGAGATTATCTCCAGGGTCTTGAGTGGTGTTACTCATGCTATGCAGACTTAAGACGCACTTGTAGCGACTCGATGGGGGCGTCCTTCTGAATCTTTCCGTCGCCCATAATCAGTACTCGTGTTGCGAGTTCTTTCGCAAGCGCGGGATTATGGGTGGCGAAAATGAGAATATCGGTCGGTCGAAGTCGTTGCTGAAAGGCCTGAACGACACGTGCTTGGCTGGCGCTGTCTAACGCGGCGGTGGGTTCGTCGAGGATCCAGACCGCAGGCCCATTTAGGAAAAGTCGGGAGAGGCCAATGAGTTGCCTCTGGCCTACCGATAGACCGCTTCCCCCCTCCGAGATAAGGAGGTCCATGCCTTTCTCGCTTCGCTTTGCAATATCGTCAACGCCAAGCGCTTGGCAGACATCCATGAGACGGGAGTCACTGACGTCTTGTCCGAGACTGATATTCGAGCGCAATGTACCTTTGAAGAGATCTATCGATTGTGGGAGGTAGGAGATATTTCTCGCCACGTAGTAAGGGTCTAGTTCCCAGAGGTCAACATAGCCGGCGCGAACATGTCCCTCACTAGCTTTAAAGAGGCCCGCCATGATCTTGAGTAACGTAGACTTACCGGCGCCGACCGGCCCTAATATTGCCAATCGCTCTCCTGCGCTTACCTGAAGGTAAGGCACCTCTAGTTGACTTGTTTTGGCATTCGCGTAGGAAAAGCGAACCCCTTCCAACGTTATGCTCGACGGGCGCACATCTGGGAAAGCCATCAGCTGATCGGGTTCGCGCTCGCGTGGGAGTTCAAGCAGCTTGTCGACCATTGAAATCGACTGTCGGACCTGCTCATACTGAATCATCTGACCTACCGCCTGACCGACAGGCCCTAGAATGCGGCCACCAAGTATGCTGCAAGCGATAAGCGAACCCATAGTAAGTTCGCCTGCCCCGATCATATGGACACCGCTCACGATAGCAATCACATAGGCAAACGATCCGAGCGTTGCGGAGCTCGACGTTGCCATATTGTTGATGGCCTTTTGCTTGATGCTCGTCTCCGAGATGGCGAGATTAATGTCGTTCCATTCGTTAAGAAACCTTTTACCTGATCGCGTTGAGCGAATCGTGTCGTTTCCCTTTATGGAGTCTACGAGTGCGCCGAGCCGTTCGTTTGACCTCATCACTTGTTGCTTAATCAAGGCCTGCGAGCGAAGCTGTGAGTAGAAGGCAAGTGCGATGCTAAGCGCAAAAAATCCTAGGTAAATGTATGCGATCGGCCCACCGATGATTCCTACGACACCCAAAAAGAGTATGGCAAAAGGTAGGTCGACCAAAACAAAGACGACCGAGGACGAGAAGAACTGTCGGACTGCATCAAGGCCACTAATCTGGGCGGACATTGATCCCAGAGACTGAGGTAGCTTATCGAGTTGCACATGCAGAAGGTGGTCAAACAAGTAGGCAGAGACTTTTTTGTCCACTTGGCTTGCAAAGCTGTCGAGAATCCTCGCTCTTATGATTTTTAGAATCCAGTCGGTCGCATAGATAACTGCGACGCCGGTAACCAGTGCATAGAGTGTGTTGAGTGCGAGGGTGGGAACGACTCGATCGTAGACCTGCATTGCAAACAATGAGGTGAATACTGCGAATACGTTAACAAGAAGTGTGGCTATGCAGATATCAACAAGCCAACGCTTCTTTTCAAAGGCAAAGTGGCGAATCAGCTTGGTACTGCTTTTGAACTGTTCAAGTTCATCAAAGCGTTTCGCGGCCTGCCGCTTGATTGAGAGTGCGACACCGACCGGGAGGTCTTCTGGATTAAGTTGTTCGTACTCCTCTCCGTCGGCAGAATAGGCCCAGAGTTCACCGTCTTGAAAGTCAACGAGCCGCCAAAACTTTCCGAAAAAGACCAGAGCCGGTAGATTCTCAAGATTGAACTGCTGGAATGCTCCTTGCTGAATAGCATAGCGGGCACCCGGAACATAGCGAAGAATAAAGTCTAGCTTCTGGGCAGGGGTCAGCGATGGGTTGGCATTTGCCTCCCGTACAACATCCAAAATCGACCGGTCAACGCTTCTAAAGCCAGAGCGAATTAGAAGTTCGATGACTAAACGCTCAGGGATCTCTTGAACCCTGCCAATTAAGACGCTCATGGCTTGACCTGTCCCTCTGGGCGATGAAGAGTTTTGAGCTGACCCGTTAGTGCTAACAGCGAGATTCTCTTTATTAGACGATCGGTCTCAAACTCTGCGAGTTGAATCCGCGCATCCGAAAGCTCTCGATAGGTATTGATCACT
>CAZACJ010000180.1:0-4356 GCA_964483385.1 uncultured Pirellula sp.
CCAAAGGCAGAAAAAGCACCCAAGACGATTCGCGCCTGGGTTGGTAGAGACATCGGCATGATCTTTGCGGAGTGCGGAGTCGAGATCCTGCCACCAAGCTCGATCGCCGACAGTAGCTTCCAGTGAACCGCGACAGGTCTCACAAGTCGAAAGGTGATCCTCGAACACATCGACCCGCTTGCCTGGAGGATCTATCGAGTGTTCCGTGGTCGGAATTCAATCCCGATGACACATACGATCGATCGGAGTGGGGAGCGTAGTAAGCTACTCGGTAGTGCTCGTGATTTTGGCCACGCCAGAGGGCTTGGTCCGTGCAAGACGTCCAGACAGAAAGCATCGCATCCATGCTTTAGGCTCTGGTAGTACTAAGGATTCAAATTGACTTGTACGGAAATATGCCGTACGATTACACATATCAAGGAGTAAAATCATGGCCACTGCAAACAGCAACTCCAAGTCCGCTCGAATCGAAACGCGAGTGTCTAAAGAGCAGAAAGATCTAATCGAGCGGGCTGCCGCCTTCAGTGGTCGGACCGTTTCCGAATTTGTGCTTGCTCATGTTGAAGTCGCTGCCAAGAAGGTGATCGACGAGCAGGAGAAGCTGCACCTCGATCAAACGCAAAGCAGGATTCTTGTCGATGCTTTATTGGCTCCTAATAAGCCGAACAAGAAATTGAAGGTTGCTATGGAGGACTATCGCAAGCGAGTCGAAAGCCGATGAAGGACTACGTTTGTGAACCCCTAGGCAATCAACACGATCGAACGCAATTCGACTGTGGCGTGTCCGCTCTTTACGATTACCTCGCGAAGTACGCGAAGCAAGATATGAAACGAAAGGCTTCGGCAGTTTTCGTTCTTATCGATCACGCTCAGCCCAAGCGCGTCATCGGTTTCTATACTCTATGCGCGACATCGGTAGCCCTTGCTGAACTACCCGAAGCGGTCACGAGAAAATTTCCGCGTTATCCGGAAATACCCGCAATCCTGATTGGGCGACTGGCTCGAGACGTGAATTTTCCAGGCGTTGGCGCACTGCTTTTGTCTGATGCAATCACACGTTGCGTCCGAGTGGCAAGCGAGATCGCGGCAAGCCTTATCGTTGTCGATTCCAAGGGTGAAGCTGCAACTCGTTTCTACCAAAAATTCGGCTTTATCTCGCTACCGAGATTACCAGACCGGATGTTTCTTTCAATGCAGACGGCGGAGAAGCTTTGATTTTGCAAGGATGTCGTTAAGACGGAAGCCAAGGAGTACTGATCGTAAGCGTACAGACCCCTCAAGGGGATTTGTTCCAGTTGAGGCTTGCAAGATAGATTGTCGGACGCTGTTTGTCTTTGCGTAGTTCGGCCCGCATACTTCGCCTTGTTGCTTGTATGACCACTGTGACGGCTTTGTCCCGACGCTCTTGCTCTCGGCACTGAGGTACAGCATCGTTGAGTCGCTTCACCAGACGCGAGTCTTTGGTGTAGAGGTCGATGTGGGCTGCGCCGGCTTAGATATTCGAACTGGATGTTGACGATCAGCACGCGGATCGGCCGGCCCTTGCACTCTCGCCGAAGAGCGATTCGAATCGCTCGACCACCTTGGTGATCGCCATGGTTTCGAGGCGTGCGATTTCGGACGCCATTGCAGCGTTCATGGTTGATTCTCCAATCGAATGCTTATTTCTTCCCTCTAGCCTATCGCCTCTAGCCCTCATCATTACCCACAAGTTTCGTCGTCGCTTACGTTGCGAAGAGCCTTTTGGAGCCTTAGGGATTGGAGCAGGTCCTTGACTCCTCGCCAGATCGTGATCCAACCGGGTTCGCCGTCACTTTTGCGTCCAAGAAAGCCTCCCATCTTGGCAATCCCTCTTAGAAAGTTGCGCATCGTAATGGTTTTTGGATCATAAACATTTTTTTGATTAGGAAATTGAAGTCGCTGAATTGCACATATCGCTACGATCCATTTGCGTGGAGCGACTCCCATCGCCGCTCGACCTGGATGTCGATTTGCAATCGTTTTCATTTGTAGGATACGTACTGCAATGATTGAAAGGATTCCTACGATGCGTTCGAGTCTTGCCGCAGTCCGATAGTATCGTTCCTGGATCTGTGCACCGGTCTTTGCTGCCTTGTGATATTCTTTGACCAATGGGCGTTTTTCATACCTCGATATCACTTGCAATCCATCTTCAAACGTTTGAACTTGTTCGTGGGTGTATAGAACCCAGCGCAAGGGATCTACTCCCTTCTTGGCATCTATTTCACGAACTTCCACAACACCCATCGCGATATAACTCGGTGCATGCTCTTTGGCCCAAGGGCTACTGGCGACGGGTCTGGGCATCCAGATGTTTGTGCATCGAACTTGTACCTTCGCTACTCTAGCAGGAGAATGTCGATTTTCCTTGACTGTCAGTTCATAGGTACCAAGGCGCGGTTGCACATCAAGGATAGACGCAAGCGACTGTGATTTCGCTGTTTTATTTGGCGTCGTTTCATTTGACTTCCGATGGACCAAGCGATTGAGCCGACAGGCCCGAACAATCCAGCCAACTCGGTTTTGTACCAAATGACCAAAGAAATCAAAATCTTCCGCTTCGCGATCACAAACATGAATAATAAAGGCTCCCTGCTGGGACGGTCCGACTGAATCAACCACGCGACCCCAGACTTCCGATTCACGTTCTCTTTGTTTGCGTTTCGCCGTGTTTTCCTTCTCTTTAGAATCGATTCGGTAGAAAATTTCTTGGCCTGCAATACCAACGATTTCATCGGTACTGTCTGATACCAGTAACGAAGTATGCAAATAGAATCCCTGACCATTGCCGTCGCCTACGGGCCGCAAACCCTCAATACTTCGTCGCTTCCTAAACGAGATTTCCGTGGTATCGTATATCGATAAATAAACTCCTGAGCACGCCTTTTTCTTAGTCCGTTCACAGTGAGGCTTAATGATTTTCGCAAATGAAACTTTCTCATTATCCATGAATCGATACGCTCCCTTGCAGTCCTTCCACGTTTGGGTTTGATGAGTGGTCTTGTCGTCGGGAGACTGCGCAGCTGTTGTTGCGTAAGCAACCAATCGGTCGGTTAATCGCTTATCATTGAAGTCACACTCACCGAAATTCTGCTCAGCCCACGACTCGACGTCCAAACCGTAAGTGTCCATGAAGATACCATCCGTGCAAGAAAATGTTGGCTGCATCTGCTAACTAACGATAGCAAATGATCCCTGTTGTAAAGAACCATCGATGCACATCGTGGGCCAAACACGCTCGTACCAAAAACACCAACGATTTCGCTACTCTCGACGCTGAGCATTGTAAAAATTACCTACTACTTGTGGGTAATGATGAGGCCTCTAGCCTCTGGCCTGCTTAGGCTCCGTTCTCGCCGTTGCTTGCTCGGAAGATCCGAGAAAGATTGATTCGACATGGCATATCCCACCGGGTTGGAAGAAGCGCGAGCTGGGGATCTCTAGGAGATCAGTATACCAAATGACCACTTCAAGGGAACAAGCACGAGGTGAAGGCTGTTGCAAAAGGGCCAACGAACTTGCTCATCTTCGCGGAACCGCGGCCACACTCCTGTGCGCTGAACCGACGAGCCGGACCCGCATGCTAGGTGGTGTGGAGAGCGTGCTCGGCAACGAACAGGCTTACCCGATTTCGCTGTTGGTCCGTAGACCGAATCGATCGCGGGGGCATACTAGTGGCTGAACGCATCGGGGACAAACATCGCGAGGTACAAGAGCAACGCAAGCCATATTACCGCCACAATCGAATAGACGATTGCGACCTCTAAAATGAGCCTCACTGTCGCGTAAACTGGTGATAACTTCGAGAAATGCCTTAGTCCATACACGACAGAAACAAGTATCGCGATATACGAGTAGCCGGATCTTGCAATGCCCTCTCCAAATCCCCCGATTCCGATTGATGCGAAAGCAACTAAAACCCGCATCGAGAACCAACCAGAAAAAATTGTGCGAATCGGAGAGTTGGAATGAGGATCACTTCGTTCCGGTGATGCCAAGCGAGGAGGGTATGGATTCATCGAAATGGCATTCAAATCTAAACGCGAGGTCAGCGAACGACACCGATGACCGAGGGCTAGGAAAGGAAGTTGGATCAGGTCGAGCGCGGCGATCGAGCCCTTCGATCGATCGCATGGTTCGTGCCGTTCTTACTATTGCAGTAATGCTCCATTGGACATACATGGAGTCGCTCTCACGTGTCGTCTCTCCGCGTTGCAAGTCGATGCTCCATCTCTGGATCCCATTTCTCACCGAATGCAACCAGCGAGAGATGATAGATGAGCATCGCATTCTCTGGTAGGTCGCGATATGCTTTACGTTCATTGTAAGTCAGAT
>CAZACJ010000181.1:0-4241 GCA_964483385.1 uncultured Pirellula sp.
CGTTTTTAAACTTCGATTTTCCCAGGGATTTCGCGGGTTGTTCGGTTCCTGTCCTCTCCGCTGCAAAACCCTGGTTTTCCCAGGGTTTTTCGCATTTCTGGCCAATTGCTTTGGCTTTCCTGCACGTCCATGCACGTGCATGCTTGCACATGCTGCGTCGTCTAGTGCGCTGCCTTGGTACCTGGTGAGTCGTCCAGTGAGTCGCCAGAGTCGCCTCAGAACCTTCGTTTTTCCAGGGAAAACAGGTGGTTTTGCAGCAGAGGGGGTGGGATTCGAACCATCTGAGTGATGTTTTGATACGAGGGGATGGCGAGGATAGGCCGAAACAGCCTATCACCCGATCGAAAGGTTGGAACGCCCGTAGGCATTCGGTATCTTTAGGACAATACGATGGCTAACTTGAGTGATAGACTGCATCGGTGCGGTCTACAGAGAAGAAATGGGGGACTCGTGCACTTACAGAGTGGTCAATGATACAAGTTCAGGCGAGCAGCACATGAAGTTATCAACAAGATATGGATTAGTAGGCATAGGTGCATTGACCCTATTGGGCCTTGTACACAGAAGTAGAACGTTGTCCTTCGATGGCCCAGAGATTGTTCATTTCTTGATTGGTGTACTTCCCAACTTGGCGGCCGCCATCGCTATCCCGTTCGTGTTTCTCAGTATCTGGGTGGATCAGAAGCAAGAAGCAAAACCTTTGGCTATCCGTCGATACTTCTTTATACTTACGTTAGTCGCAGGTGTTGGGCTGATTGCTTGGGAGTACCTACAAAAGTCTAGCAACTATCTTGTTTTTGATTATTACGACATCGCTGCAACCTTTCTAGGACTCGTCGTAGCTTGGCTGCTATTTGTTGTGCTAACACCAAGAACCTCTTCAGTCTAAAACGGGATCAGCGTTCATTTTGGAATTCATTGGTCAAGGAACCCAGAAAATCATGGAATACTCGGCAGACCAGTACGCGAGCTAGCCTGTCCGCTATCCAGCATTGCCGGTCGTGGATTTAGAGGCCCAGGGCGGTAACGAGTCAGATACCTACAAGAGTATCGCTATCAATCGTGTCAACGATTTCTTCCTTTCGCCGTGCAGCATTCGAAGGTGAGTACAAGTGGCATAACATCTTACCTCTGACGAACTCTTTATCGTCGTCGAAGGGTGCCTGGAGATAGATCTTGAAAATGGTTCGCGGCTTCGACTCAACAAATGGCAAAGCGTCATAATTCTTGCAGGCACAGTGCATCGAATACGGGCCATCGGTCGAACGGTAAACTTGTGTTTTGAATTATTAGCTAGTGAAACGGTGTTTATCAATCCAGCACCATCATCACCCAACCGCTCAATAACCACCACTTAATATCGCAAGTTGGTCTTCGGTCAGTTTTCTTTGTCCGGCGTCTGTTGATTTTTCGAGCGACTTGATTGCGAGTAGGCGATCCCGCTCGCAGTCCTCAGCGCGTCCCTCAAGTTTCGCAAGTGCCGCCTGTGCGAGAAGCCTGCGGGATTTCTCGACGATCCCCCCTTTACTCGCCTTTAGGTGCCGTCTAACCGCGTCTGTGTCCCCAGCCAACCACGCGCAGATGGCGAGTTCGATATGGATGGATTGCTTGAAGCCCGATGGATATCCATCGACACTCGACTCCAACAATGCCCGGTACCGCATAATATCGCCATCGTGTCGGCAATCCATAGGAGAAGCGATTCGTGGGTGGCACGCACCTGCGTGTCCGTTTTGCAACTGCCTGTTTGAGGAAAAATTCTCGTTGAAAAAATTGACTTGCAGAGTTCAGAACGTTACCTTGCCGAAGTGGATCTATTTGCAACGCGTACTGAATCAGTCTTGCCGTTCTGATTGGAGCCAGATTCCGATTGGCCCTCCGACACTGATCTGTCAGAAGGCATCCTCCCATTCACTTACGAGGAACGTTATGAGATTGCGATTCGCGATTGTGTTCTTGGGGCTTCTGATGTGCTTTCGCACGAATGCCTTGTTGATCGGACAAGATAGAGGTCAGCATCCGTTTGACCTATTGGCTTTTGACTACTTGTCCAAATGTGAGACCAAGTCCATCAATTGTTCCGTTCAGCTGAATTTGAAGGGAAGCGCTGTTTTTACACCGGAAGCAAAAGGGAACTCGAATTTGGGTAAGTGGCAATTCAACCCCGAACAGGGGCTTCGGTTCGACTTGCCTTTTCTCAGTGGGACGCATTCTCAATCGATATATGGGCATGGTTCACATATTGCTGAACTCTGGCTACCCGCGGATAAAAAAGCCAAAGGACACGGCCAGATAGCGCAGCAAGGGAACTTGTTTACCTCTCGATATTGGCCAATGTGGATCGATTGGTATCAAAACACTAATGTTGTGCTAAATCCGGAGGAAATTACTATCAATTCATCTGCCAAAACCCTGGAAATTAAAATGCCAGGGAATCCCTCGATATTCGTTACTTTTCTGGAGTCGCCGAATGGACTACAGATTACGAAACTGAACTCGTCCGTAAAAAACGCCAATTTCTCCATCAACTTTGAGCGTACATTCGAGAATATGCTAGTGGACGGTATTTGGATTCCAAAGAGTTGTGTCGAACTGACTTCCGGCTCCAATGGTGATGGAAAGCTCCAACTGAGTTTCTCCGACATATCCTTGGATTCCAAAGGACGAATCGATTGGCATGTTGAATTTCCGCCAGGCATCAAAGTCAACGATCATGTCAATAAACAGTACTACGAGGTAAGCAAGTCTAACGATCCGATCAGTTCTATAGAGTCAATGGCGAATCATGCAAGACGCTCTGACATTGCCAAACCATCGCTTTTGGGAGTTTTCTCCAAACCGTCGAATTGGCAGTTTTCGATCGTTGCTTTGGTTTTCGCAACCACCTGCATTGTTGGGTTGGCGATTGCAATTAGAAAAAGGATAAAGTCATGAGCCGGGACCGATTTGAAACTAGACTTTCAAGCGACGGTTTCAAGAAGATGAAAATCCGCATGGTTCAAAGACGGGCTTTCACTTTGACCGAATTACTAGTCGTCTTCGCAATTATCGGTGTTTTGCTGTCCGTGACCTTGCCAGCCGTTCAAGCCGCCCGCGAGGCAGCTCGAAGACTGTATTGCCAGTCAAACATTCGTCAAATTGGTACGGCATTGCAGAGTTTTCAGTCGGTAAGACGTGCGTTCCCAGTTGGTGTATCTTCGAAAATTGGACGCGACGGTTTGGGAAGTTCATATAGTGTTTTCACACGGCTTCTCGCCGAACTGGACGAAGTAACCGTCGCAAGATCAGTGGATTGGAGCGTTTCGCCCTTAGAAGAGAACAATCGAGAATACTTTGAATCTGCGTCAATCGCTATCTTGAAGTGTCCGTCTGATCCGAACGTGAACGGCAAAATTGTAATACAAGGAACCGACTCTCGCGCACCCCTTGGCCATTCCTATGTTGCAAGTGTTGGCGTCCTTGGTTCTATGCAGAATGAACAAAAGCTCGGTTTGTTGCTTGGGGATAAAGCGAGATTGGGTGGACCCTTTCGTGAAGATGTTGCTGTTCTTCCTGCCGAGATTGTTGACGGTCTTTTCTGCACAGCTTTTTTTTCTGAGAGACGAATCGGGACTTCTTCAAATTCTACTTATGTGCCAAACGGTAAGCCGTTTGTCGATGTAGCGAGATTGCCGACAACGGAGCTTCTTGTCGATATGGGAAACCCCAATAGACTTTCAGACCGATGTGCGACAATCCCTTTGAACTTCCCAACGTGGTCTCGCACGAATGCGCGCGAATGGTATTCCGCAGTTTATTCGTTTTACAATCACGTGCTCGGACCGAATGCGAATGTTGCGGACTGTGGTGATGCGACCAACGTACCTATAGGAGTGTTTTCGGCCAGAAGCTACCATTCAAATTGTGTCAACACTCTCTTTGGAGACGGTCATGTTGAACCAATCTCCGACTCAATTGACCTTGAGGTCTGGCGTTCGCTAGGTTCACGAGCTGGAGGCGAATCTTTTAGTATCGAATAGTAGAACGGATTCAAGCTGCGAGGAGAGAATCGAGTGCCACCCACGCATCAGAACGCTAACTATTTTTTCAACTGAATTGGTGGGGCGGAGCGCACTTCACCATTGGGATCGCCCATTTGGGGGGCACGAATGGGTGTCACGCATCGCCCCTGCCTTCCTTCTTCGCCCCTGCTGCCTTGGCAAAATCATCTTCGGTGACCAGCAGATAACTCTGCTGAGCGA
>CAZACJ010000182.1:0-992 GCA_964483385.1 uncultured Pirellula sp.
GATCATTCCGTTCGATTCGAGCGCGCCGGCAAACGGAACTGCAACGCGAGTATCCGTAGCACGTTGTCTGCTCTTGTCTTGGCTTGGCAACTCGCCACGCATCGCACAGCTACCTGCTGGTGACCGAAGAGGATTTTGCGAAGGCGGCTGGCGTGGCGAAGGTGGAGGGGTGAGTCGCTAGGTGTTGTGGCGAGGGTGGCCGGCGACGGGCATCCTTACCGGACTTCTGTCTTAATCTCTTCACCTCCTTGTGTTTCTTGCTGGCGTATCCTCGACCTCCGCCGCAGCTTACACTCATTTCGAAAACGCACAATCGGCGGCTACGCGTTCAAGCCATTGGTATGTCTGGCATACCGACTAACTTGTGGGGTGAAAGTCCCCCATACGACAATGAACTCCCGCTAGGAAAGGGCTTTGTACCAATTTTTAATCTACCGGAAAACAAGTACAAGATGGGGCATTTGCGAAAGGGCGACCAATCGTCTTGATTGGCTTGCGTCGTGTTGGAGAGATACGAATCGTTGCATGAGTGTCCGGAATCGACTAGATTGAAACTTACTTGAGCGGAGGATAGGGCAATGCTGGGAAGCAACCCGAGCGCCGTCTCAGGTCCAGGATCGAAGGACTGTGTCAACCGATCCAGTATGGCACACCTTCCCTTCGATTCTGGTCAGAATGCGATAAATCCAAACGCTGGGATCTTGAAGATCTCAAAACAACTTCGTGACCGTTAGCTCTTTACGATTAACGTCGCTCAGATAGAAACCCACTTCACGCTAAACCAAAACAGGAGACCATCTATGTGTCACGCAGATGTGCTTGAAACGATCGCCGATTCGATGATGAGAGATCGCCGAAGATTTTTGGCGACCACTATGGGACTGGCGGGATGTACCTTGATCGGTACGCAGGTGCTTGGAACCCCAGCGTCTTTCGACCCGATCACGTTTCGCGGCATCGTCGACTTGACCCATCAGTTGCATGAAGACTTC
>CAZACJ010000182.1:1002-4232 GCA_964483385.1 uncultured Pirellula sp.
TCGGGACGAAGCAATTCTTTGTGGAAAAGAAATATTCAGTGAAGTCGGAGGGTCTCAATTTGAACGAATTGCGTTTCAGCGAACATGTCGGCACGCACATTGACGCCCCGTTGCACTTTTCTGATAGCGGTCAGGATATCTCCGAACTGCCCCTGGAGTCTCTATGTGTTCCGCTGGTGATTATCGATGTACGCGAGGGTGCGGCCCGGACGGCCGATTACCAGATCTCGCCTGAGGATATTCGATCGCATATTAATCGCTACGGCCCGTTGCCCAAAGGCTGCTGTGTGGCGGTGCAGAGTGGCTGGTCCAAGTTGGTCGAAAGTCCAAAGTTTCGTGGCGAGACAACTACGGGTCTGCACTTTCCAGGATTTCATGTCGACACAATCGAGTATCTGCTTAAAGAGTCGGAGGCGATTGGCATCGCCGTCGATACTCTATCTTTGGATTATGGTCAATCAAAACTTTTCGAGGCCCACAAAGCCTGGTTGCCAACGGGACGTTGGGGTATCGAATGCCTCAATCTTGCCGATACGATTCCCGCCCGAGGCGCGTATTTGTTTGTGGGTTGCCCAAAGGTTCACCGTGGCACAGGTGGGCCTTCGCGCGTAGTTGCATTCTTGCCTTAGATCGGATCTGGTCTATCTGTCTCACTGTTTATTATCAACACGCCCTATCGCATGCCGTCAAAGTTCTTTTGGCAGCCAACCAGCGTTCTGTACGCAGCTGCCAGTACGCTACCCTGATACCAGCACCAATACTCAAAAACTTCCAGCACTAAAGGACATTTTGTAAAAACGCGTTCGAGGACTTGGCAATATTACGTATTTTGAATCATGAATTTCAGTGCATCGGAACATTTCTGTGGACCGCATTCCGTTGGCAAAACAAGGAAATCAATACGCACCTGCGTCCCGCCGATGTCGACAAACAGAAGATCGCTTTGATCGGCACGGCTGGATTCCTTGCGTAGATAGACCAAAGTGGCTCGGTCGGCACAATATACAATCTCATAAGCACGTATTTGGGAACGATCCTAGGGATTCGTTGCCAAAATCACGCTTGTACTTCGCATCGAGTATCTAACGCTGACCGTCCCGTTGAAGCAGAATATCAGCGATCATCATACGATTTGGATCTTCTTCGCCATGGGCGTCATCCCATAAACGGGATCGTTGATCTTGTGGCAGGCAGCGCCAACCGGTAACAAGGGCCAGTTCTTTGAACATCCGCCGAAGTCCACGCTCCAAAACTCCAGCGAGGGAAAGCGCGAAAGACTGTCCTCCCCACGCATTTTTCGCGTCTATTGTATCGGTAAACTGTACGACTCGAGCAAGTTGCAGAGCATTGCCATCCCCAGATGGTGCAGAAGTAAGTCCATCGGAGACGATCTGGTTGCGATCGTTGGACGGCTGCGCATCCCCATGCAGTGCGACAGTACTGTGCGCAAGAACGGCGGGATAAGACTGATACGGCGATCGTTCAAGCGGCGTGTCGTCGAGATAGAGCACAGCTTCGCAAAGGCAAATAACTCTTCGAGTCGATCTCGTGGGCAGAAGTTAGATGATGCGTCTAACCTTTTGCGTGCCCCTTAGCGTTGATATTACCCCTCCGGGGCCGTTGCATCTGCGGAAGGGGGGCGTGCTACCGATATGTGCGCCCGCTGTGCCACAAACCGCTCGAGTTACTCAGCGGCCTAACGAACCCAATCAAAATACCCATACGCCTGAGCCCCAATAATTCTTAACCGGGCCCTTGTACTCTTACGCACAAGCGATCCTATACGATTCCGGTCAATCGCATTAGGGCATCTAATTCGAAAGCGAGCTTTACGATAGGCGCAACCCGGCTTGGCATTTTCGACGATTGCGATACCGAAGGTCACGACGTTGATGGCTGACGGACTGGTGTTTTTGCAACATGCCGGGTAGCACGACGGCAATTGTTTTCTTGTACAATTAATGAGGTATCACCAGGAGCGAAAAATTTGAGGTTTCTTATGGCCAAGAATAAAAGAGAAGACAATTCAAAAACAAGCAGGTGGGTGAAACCGAATACCGACGGTAGCGTCACCTCGCCAATATCTGCGGGAGCATCGAACGAGCACGCAAGTTCGACGTTAGGCAATCGACAGATTCTGTTGCCCTATGCGACTATGCAGCCTCTCCTACTGAACAGCTATCCAGCAACTTCTCGTCCGGAACACGGGACTAAGCTCGAATTGGATTCGAATGCACTATTGCTGGCGCCAGACGTGGCGAGAGTCGCGATTCGGATTATTTCGCAGCTCTCATTTTTATCCAAATCTACAACGCGACAGAGTAAATTCGCGGAGCACTTCTTTTCCGTTCTACGACGAGAACTCAACCTACCAATTGCTTGCTTACGTGAGGTCGACACGGAAAAGGATTCAGTCGTCTTTGTGGAGTTCGACTGTGATCGAGCTGCCACTGAACCTCGGACGTTTAGTCTTAAGGACAACAACATCATAGTCAACGCGATTCGAACACAGCTTCCAATCGTCGATGGCGATCAAACTCAGAATCGAGACAATCCGCCAGCTTTAAAGCAAAGCGGAGCCAGGGATGATGGCTCAATTTGTTCTTTTCCCTACCTGGACAACCTGGGTAGAAAGTGGTTGTTTACAACTTGTGCATTCGGCAAGAAGGATAATTTTCCTCTCAGCATTGTCGCAGTTCTCAATACGGTCTTCCCTGTCTTTACTGCTATCTACCATTCCATCAGATATGCAGAGGTAGCCGCAAAGTATTCCGAGACTATCAAGATCGACATCCATCGCGAAACAAAATTTCGCAACCGACTTAACGAAATAATCGACAAAGAAAAGTTCTCCAATGCTTTTCTCGCGGTTGCGAGCGTAGATGTTTCAACAAATGAATTAATTCTGAGTTCATTTGACTTTGAGTTACTAGACGGAAACAGCGGGAGCACACACGTCGACCATCGATGTGCAAAAGAGATTTTACTTGCGATCGTTCGAGACCATCCGACTTCATCGTTTGTTGTTGTTCGGGAAGATGATACGTTGCGTTTCGAAACTCGTGATGGGAGGGTCATGTCTCCGTGTCCGGCTCCTGCGTCTTGGCCGTCAGATCTGTGCATCGCAATCGTCCCCGTCTCCTTGCGAGGGGAAGATGTTGCTTGTATTTGGCTAGAGTCGAAAACCAAGATCAGTTTATCTGACTTGTTAAATACCGACAAAGCCATCG
>CAZACJ010000183.1:0-4080 GCA_964483385.1 uncultured Pirellula sp.
GGGCCTGAGAGGAAGGTCGAGAACATAACGCCAAAGCAGATCACGATGAACATCTGCAACCAGATGCTAATGTAGCCTTTCACGAAGTTCCACCAGAATTGGAGGTCGGCAGGACGAAGATACAAGTCTGCTGCGGCCATACCGAGGTATTGCCCACGGTCTTGGCAGCGAATCACTACTTGGAATTTACCATCCGGGGCAATGTCTTTGAAAAAATCCAGATCTGCAGGCTGGCCTTCTTTGAAGCCTTTGAGCTTTGTGCGGATGGAACGACGATCTACTTGGAACTCTTTGACTTTGAATGATTCGCGTTCGCTTTCCACTTTCTCGTCTGGGCTACGGAAGTAGATGATGCCGCCAACAGGGGTGACAATATCCCCTTTGTAGGTGCGGAATGCGCTAATGGTTAAGTCGTAACTGATGACATCTTTAAACAAGTCTTTATTGACACCATCGAATTCCCAGACTGCCATGGAGAGTGAGTCTCCTTCGATGTACTTCTGGTATTCCGACATATAGCCGACGTTGTAACCTTCGTTTTTCTCGCCATCACGGCCGGTGAATTCAAGTTTCTTGGCATAAATGGGGACGCGAGCGGTCAGGTCATCGATCTTCGTGCCGATGACGATACGATCACCTTCCTTGGTTACGATGTGGCGGTGCCCTTTGACTTCGTTCGTCGTACCGCGTCCTTCTTCATTGAGGGTGAAGGTGTGAGTATGTTTGTTCGAAATGGTGGTTTGGCCAACTTTTCCATTGGCATCTATCGTCTCAACTTCGTGTTCGTGGTTCAATCCGCGGACAACGAACACATAGCTTAGTAGTCCCATAACTAGCAAGATGAGAGTCCCGATGCCGGCGAAACCGAGCACTCTGCCGAGGAACAGTTCAAGTGGTCGGACCGGTTTGGTGACGATGGTGTAGATCGTTCGACTCTTGATATCTTGGGGGATGCTAAAGCAACTGACGAAGAAACCAAGGACGATGACGAGATAGTTTGTAGCGGTGAGCACGAAGGAGATGTAGAGGCGAGCAGGGTAATCGGCGTTTTGGTCGAGGTACCATCCTGCGAACATCATGGCGATGATGAAGATTCCGATCAAAACCAGGATCTTTTTGCGGATCGATTCTTTGAAGGCTAAGCCAGCGATGGCACCAACCCGTCGAAAAGAGAACTTGGGGATATCGACGGTAAAAAGTTGCCCAATGTTTTGCGCGACCTTTAAAAAGCCTTCTACTGGTCCGTGGTTCACTACGGAAACGAGGTAGCCTACCAGGAATCCCAGAATGGTTAGCGCGAGGGCCAATATCATGCCATCGCGGAGGCCATTGTGCTGGAATAGCCACTCGCTGTAAGTCCAAAATTGTTCAGGAGAGAGTCTCATAATCGAAAAGCCTAATTCGTAACGTTCTACACAACTGTATGGCTATCCAAGGCCTTAGTTTTCACCCCGGCCGCCACGACGGCCAGGACGTTGCTCGCTCTCTTTGACAATTTCCAAGAACAGGTCTTCCATCGTCGTTGTTGGGTTGTCCATACGTTCCAATTGGCCGCCCGATTCTTCGATGATCTTTTTGATGCGTGACTTAGCATCGTCGCTCAGACCGCTTGCATGGATTTGAGTAACGTCTTGCATCTTGAGAAGCGAATCAACTCGCCCGAGTTCCTTCAATTCTCCCTGGTGCAGAATCGCAACTCGATCGCAGACGTCTTGCACGTCGGCAAGTTGGTGGGAGCAGAGAAGGATTGTTTTGCCTTCGTCTCGAAGGCGCAAGATCAGATCTTTCATGTCACGGGTACCGAGGGGGTCGAGGCCCGTGGTCGGTTCGTCGAGAACCAGAAACTCAGGTTCATTGATCAGCGCTTGTGCCAACCCGATCCGCCGAGTCATCCCTTTTGAGTATTCCTTGAGTTGCCTTCGTCTAGCATGCTCGAGTTTGACCATCTTGATCAACTTTGCGGTTCGCTCTTTACGTTCGTCCGCAGACATGTCGAAGAGCCGACCGTAGAAATCGAGCGTTTCATCTGCATTGAGGAATTTGTACAAGTAGGATTCTTCTGGGAGATATCCGATGCGTTCATTTTTCGAGACGTCGGTGGCATCTTTGCCGAATACGAAGCAACGTCCGGAGGTAGGGAACAACAAACCGAGCATCAGTTTGATGGTCGTGGATTTTCCAGACCCGTTAGGCCCGAGCAATCCGAAGATTTCTCCACGGCGTACTTCGAGGTCTAAGGATTTGAGTGCGTGAACTTTTTTCCGGCCCCAGAAGTCCCGATAGATTTTGCCGAGATTACGGGTTTCAACGATAACGTTGGTCGGATCGTTGGCCGAGGTTGATCCGGAGGGTCCCGATTCCAATGCAGTTGCCATGGGTGGAGTCGACGGTGGGAAAAGGAGATGGAGTTGCGCGAAGAGCTTCCAGGGGTCTGACTATTAGCTCAGACAATAGCATGGTTCCTTTACGCCCGCTTCCTCCAGGTGGTTCAACGCTGGGTCGTCGGAAACGGCGAAAAAGGGCTAAATCGACGTCGCCGAGGCGTCTGATGAACCTATAATCCGCACATGCAACGTACTGATCCTGAATATTGCCGCGCGCTGAGATTTCTGTTCGATCGTATCAACTACGAGAAAACGGTCGATCGTCCCTATCATTCCGGGGAATTTAAGCTCACTCGGATGGCGTTTCTACTTGAGCTTTTGGGGAATCCGCAGTTGGCCGCTCCGGTGATCCATGTCGCCGGGACGAAGGGAAAGGGATCTGTGTGCTGGCTATTAGCCGAGGCATTTCGTCTGAGTTCGCTTCGAACCGGACTTTTTACTTCGCCGCATTTGGTCGATTTGGAAGAGCGTTTTGTGATTCAGGGCGAGTCGGTGGCACCTGGAGTGTTGTGTGAGGGCATTGAGCGCTTGCGGCATGTGGAGTCTCTGTGTGCCGCGAGTGAGCATGGACGTCCTACGTTTTTCGAGCTTACCACTGCCTTGGGCTGGTTTCTTTTTGCCCAAGCGAAAACCGACGTCAACGTCATTGAGGTAGGGTTAGGTGGGCGGCTCGATAGCACCAACGTCTGCGTGCCTGAGTTGTGCATTATCACGAGTATTAGTTACGATCACCAGCAGCAACTCGGGGAGACACTTACGTTGATTGCTGGCGAGAAGGCAGGGATCATCAAAGAAGGTCGCCCGGTGATTTCTGGTGCTCGTGCTGCGGAGGCAGCAACGGTGATTCGTGCAGTTGCAAAATTGAAAAACGCTGAATTGTTGGAGCTGGGAGTAGATTTCGAGGGTCAATGGTGTTTGTATCCGCCTTCGATGTCCCCGTTTGAGCACGAGAGCTTGGAGAGACACGGTTCGAAAGTAACTTTTTCAAGCGACACTTTATTGGGAGGGGCTGAGCAGTCTCAAACGTTCGACTTGCGAATGCTCGGATCACATCAAGCGGACAATGCGGCTTTGGCTGTGGCGGCTTGGCACAAATTACAAGCGATGGGTTGGGATCTTTCAGACGACGCGTTGAGAGCATCGTTGGCGAGCACACAAGTCCCTGCGAGGCTAGAGATACTTGCACAGTCGCCTTTGTTGATCCTCGATGCTGGGCACAACGAAGCATCGATTACCGCACTGTTGTCGACGTTGGACGCATACTTTCCTGATTTCACGAAAACAATTGTTTTCGCTTGTTCTAAGGACAAGAAAGTGCAAGAGATGTTGCGACTAATCTTGCCCAAGGTGGACCGATTGGTTCTAACCCAATTTCAATCGAACCCTCGTTTCACGCCCGTTGAGAAGCTTGAACAGCTCACCAATGAGATACTTGGAACCGCAGCGGTTGGCAGTGTGCAGGATGGTGGAATCAAGAGAGCACCAGTGATTCTCTCTGCGCCTGACTTGTCTCAGGCGCTTCAGTATCTCCGCAACAATCCGATGAACGCACGGGGGCGTGACGAGTTGGTGGTGATCACTGGTTCGTTTTTTATTGCAGCGGAAGCAAAAGCAATGTTTGTTTAAGTGCTTGAGGTTTTTCCGGTCGAAGCGTCGAGTGCTCGTATCCATTGTCCCATGTAGTGACCGTGATCAT
>CAZACJ010000184.1:0-4049 GCA_964483385.1 uncultured Pirellula sp.
TTCCGCGAGCCTACGGCTCGAGAGAGTTGAAGAGAGAAAGTTGAGAGTAGAAACCGGCGGGCCGTATGTGTTGATCTAACTAATGGCGGTTGGTTTCGGGCGAGTACGCCTCCGGCTGACTGCTAAACGAAATCGCTGCTCTCCGCGTGCGACATTGGTTCAATGGTATCTTCCGCGGTCCGTTGTTTGAACCTCACGCGGGAAATTGATTGCGTTTGGTGCATCGTGTGTGGCTTATTTTTTCAACCTTGGACCGCTGCGCATATCCTGCGATTCATTGCGCACGCCCGAAGCCACCATTCGCCAGGCGATGGACGTCGCAATTTCAGGTGACCGCAAGCCTTATCGAATCAGCGTCTTGCTGGACTCACCAGCCACCTCACGGACGAACCGCGGAACCGCATAGCCAGACAGCTCGCGGCGCAGTCGATCCACAATTTGCTCCCCTAACGCAACGTCACTCTCAAAGTGAGCGGCACCTTCAACACGATCAAGTTGATGCAGGTAGTAAGGCTGAACACCGGCATTCACCAAGCCGACACACAAGTCTCGCTGAGCTTCAAAAGTATCATTGATTCCCCTCAACAATACCGCTTGATTCAATAGGATAACCCCCGCTCGCCGCAACCCCTTCAAAGCATCACGAAGACCTTGATCGATCTCCTGGACATGATTGATATGCAACACCATCCAGACCGGACGCTCCATCGCGGAAATCTCTTCTAAAAACTCCGTGTCGATGCGGCTTGGAATCATCACGGGAAAACGAGTGTGAATCCGGATCCGCTGCACATGGGAAATCTGACCGGCAGCTCGCAGCAACTCAAAAAGCTTGCTGTTCCCAAGAGACAACGGGTCTCCTCCCGAAAGTATCACTTCCTGGATCTGTGAATGCTCGGCGATGTACTTCAACGTCTCTTGCCACTGCAATAAGGCTTTAGGCGCTTGATCGTACGGAAAGTGCCTTCGAAAACAATACCGGCAATTTACTGCACACATTCCGGAAGCAACCAACAACGCACGCGTTGTGTACTTGTGCAACAACCCTGGGCTTTTTGTTGCATGCGAATCACCTACTGCATCGTTGCTGTATCCCTCCACCAACTCTCTCTCGCGAGCCAGCGGCAACACCTGCAACAACAACGGATCCGACGGATCTCCCCGCTTGATGCGAGCCACAAATTCGCGCGGAACAAGCAACGGGAAATCTGGCGATTCATCCAAAGCAGGCAACTGATGTCGCTCGAGTCCAACCGCATCCAATAAATCATCGAGAGAGCGTATAGCCTGCTGCAGCGAGAGATTCCATGATTTGGATTTGGGGGAGACCATCCCATCAGATCCCATCAGCTACGTCCGTTGATTGGTCCCGCGGCCCCAACTCATTGACCACAAACAGCACGGCAGCTACACAGAACGGAATCAAGTAATAAACAACACGGAACATGATGACAGCACAAGCGATCGCACCCTTGGAATCCTCACTGGGACCTTCCAAAAAGGTAAACAGAATCAATTCCAAAATCCCATATCCACCCGGCACGTGCGTTAGCACCGCAGCGATCTGTGCGGTCAAATAAGCGATAAGCACCGTCGAAAAGTTGATCTTGTCAGGCCCCACAATGTCCGGTGGCAAGAGCATGTAGAGCGTGAGTGAAGCCAGCAAGAAGTCTAAAGCTGAAACCAACAGCTGCATTGCAGATAACTGAAAGGGCGGGAGCGAAATCGACAAACCGCGTATCGTGATCGGCTTGCGAATCAGCGCACAAGCTCCCAGGTATCCGGCCACACAACCCAAGAACACAACCCCCAAAATCTCTTGGCTCAAGGATGCACTACCCCAAAGCTGTGACTCGAGCTTGAGCATCTCGACGACACTCTGAGGCAAGTGAATCGGTAACGCAATAAAAGCCACCCCTGCCAACAAAAACAACCCTAGCCAAAACGTGACGGAGAGAATGGAAATCAAAGCGATGATTTCGAGCGTACTGAATCCCCAACGAGAATACATCCGGTAACGGGCGAGATTCCCACCAAAAAGCCATCCCAAAACATTTCCAGACGCATACCCAACAATTGCCCCCGCCATCATCCTCGGCCAGGAAAGCTTCTTTTTCATGTACCGAATCGCAATCCAATCGTATCCAGTCAGGATCACATAATTCAATGCTACAAGACACAAAGCAATAACGATGTGACTCGTCGGTAAACTCTCAAATCCACGCTGAACGTCCGCCCAAGTCACCCCCTTGAGCTTCTTGGACAAGTAGGAAATCGCAATCGCCATCACGACGATAATCGCGGTGAACTTAAAAACATCCCCCAAGCGACTGAGCCCCGAGCCAGCGGGGTTTGCACCAACTGCCCCCACTGCCGGAGGGGCATAGGGCTGTGTGTCTTGCTCAGGTTGAGAATCCGGTGACTGTGAAGAGGACATGGACTTTTACAAGAGAATTAAAAAGCATGAGTCGAACATTATAGCCGAGCAATGTTCGTTCGCCGAGCCATTTCCATGGAATGATTTTCACTCCGTTCGAGGAATCCGCTCCCCTTTTTCGGCCAGGAATCCAGTAAATCGCTCATCCGCACCTCAAGTCTCTCGCAACGGCATCCCTGTTCAAGAAGCCAATTTTGGAAAATAGGTAGGCTGGGGGATGTTTAGTAGATCTTCCCAAAAGTGCGATTCCAACAGCTATAGCGTCCGATAGACCATCCGTATCTTCAAAGCTTTTCTCGTTAGGATGGACATAGCTATGCATTGCCTGCCCAGGAAATCTCGCAAACTGGCCCTGTTGCCTTGCACCGCACTACTAGCCGTTTGCTCCGGCTCCGTTGCAGACGCACAATCCCGCAGCGACATCGTCGTTCCCGGCACCGGCGTGCACATGCAACAAGTCGGTGATGATTTCGAAGATGAGAACTGGGAGTTTATCCAGAACAACCCAAAAAGCACCGAAGACATCGACGAAAATCAACGCATGCCTCTGGGCAAGTCGACCAATGGACGCTGGTATGAAGGGGCCAAGCGAGGGCATCCCGACGTTGTACAGCGAATCCCAACACCACCCGGTGGCATCGAAGGAAGCGAAGGCTCACTGTTGATGCGTTCGCTCTACACCGGTATCCCCAATCGACCTAGCCACAAAATGCACCAAGATGACTTCATCTGCAACGTGCAATACCGTCTAGGCGGAACAATCAAAGTTTCTCAATCCCCAAATATCACAACCCGTGTTTTTGTTCCACCTTTGGAAGAGTGGGAAAAACGCAACGGTCCACACTTCGCATTCCGTGCTGCTGTTGAGACTACCATCACGGAAACCAAAACCAAGTTCTTGTTCAGCAGCAAATCGGAAAAGGACGAAGTCTACTGGCCAGGCTTATTCATCCTTCGAGGCACGCGGCAAGTAGAAGGTAAAACAGTTCCCTACGCCTATTTCCGAGTCCGCGCCGATCGCAACGGCGGTGACTTCATGGGCCCTGACCTTCCGGTCACCGGCTGGTGGACCCTTGGCCTATCCTTCACGCCAGACGGTTTGGTTCACTACTTCGCTCGTCCAGGTGTCGAAGAGCTTCGTCGCGAAGACTACATCGCAACATCGATGCCCTATGGCTATCGTTGTGAAGAACTTCGGTCGTTCTTTTACAATGTCGTCAACGGTGACAACGGCCGCGACTGGAGCTCCGATTGGATCGTCGATGATCCCAAACTCTATGTAATCCAAAACACCCGGATGGCAAAACGATAAGAAGAAGTCGGACGTCTTCCTGACAACGTCCACCCCATGGCAGCGGATGTCTCCTCACCGCCACCAAACACCAGGTAATGTTATGTTCCGCGAGCCTACGGCTCGAGAGAGTTGAATTGAGAAAGTTGGGCGAGCCTACGGCTCGAGAGAGTTGAATTGAGAAAGTGGAAAGTAGAAATCGGCGGGGCAATTGCCTTGCGGTTTCCGTTGTGATTCAGCCGTCTTTGCTTGAGACATTTGCCCCAAGGGGGCAGAAGGAGATAGCCCAGGGCAAAGCGGAGCGACGCCCTGGGACAGATC
>CAZACJ010000185.1:0-4028 GCA_964483385.1 uncultured Pirellula sp.
AGCCTGTTCCGCTGTCTCAAGTGTTCAATTGGGGACTGACGCTTTGCGAAGCATTATCCGCGATTCATAATGCCCGCGTTATCCACCATGACATAAAGCCCTCGAACATCTTTTTGACCGAAGATGGAACGCTCAAGCTCGGTGACTTTGGCATCGCAAATACTCTCGGTGGGACAACCATTTATTCTGCTCCGGAAATGCTTGATGGCACTGAGGTGATACCCGAAGATCCACGCCCAGATATTTATGCGTTGGGAATCACTCTCATCGAACTCTTGCTCGGTAGGCACCCATTTATTGGGGTGTCCAAAAAGGATGCACTGTTATCCGGGGCTGAACAAAGCTTTGTCGACGAAATCGAACAGCCATGGGCTAGGGAAGTGCTCTCGAAGGCGACGCATCCAATCAGGGAGTTGCGATTTCAGACTGCTGCCGAATTTGCCAATGCGATTCGATTAAAGCATGTACCCGACGTATTCGACCTGTCCCAGTTTCAAGCCCATCAGGTTGCCGACCGCAGCCAGAAAGCCCTAGCGAATAAAAAATGGAGCACAGCCCGAAAGCTTGCGAAAGAGTCGGTGGGGATTTCGGCGGTAAGCGTATCGGCGAACGTTGCTGCAGGTAGAGCCGAGCTGCGAGTTCATAACCTAGCCGAGGCTCAGCGGTATTTCGAGAGAGCACTGCATATCGACAAGCGGGCTCAAGTCCAGAAGGAGCTAGGTTGGCTCAAGCTCGAATCAGGTTGGGTATCCCATGCGATCTCTTTGTTTACGGAACACCTGAGGTATGTTCCTGACGACATGGAGACCTACAATCTGCTCCTTAAGTGCTTCTATCTAAAAGACCGTTACGACGCTGGCTTAGATCTACTCGATAAAATCCAGGCACACGCACAAAAAGTGCAGTGCTTTGTCAGCAATCGGTTTCTTTTCGAATTGCTCGCCCAAAATCAAGATAGAGAGACGGTGATCGAGTCATATCGAAAGGAAAGTGCTTCGTCACCTTTCATCCGATACAACACCGAAATTGCGAGAGAAATCGTGGCGGATATGAAGCCAAAAATGCTCTTTCAAGAGTATTCAGCCCCGTCCAGTCAAAAAGTAACGCGAGAAAACTCAATTGCAATATCTTGGGTTGGTGAGGAGTCGAAGCGAGTGGAGACATCATCGCCAATCTTCAGCATCGGACGCCAGGATAGCAACGATCTTCTAAGTCAGATGCGAAGTGTTAGTAGGCGACATTGTGCGATCGTGAACTTGAACCAGGAGGTTTGGCTGTACGACTTGGAAAGCACAATGGGAACCTATGTCGATGGACAGCCAGTAAAGGGGCGTGCTTTCCTCTTGGGGGTTCACGATGTCATCGTGGGGGACCTTCCCTTGAGAATCGCCAGTTCGAGCGACTTGTTGATTTAGCTTTTGGGGGGCCGACTTTGCAATAGTAGCAAATGGCAAAGTCATCAATGCTGGCAAACGATTGTCAATCGATTGTCAATCGGCTCAACAACACGGAAGCTTCTACCCATGGTTGCGTTTTGGTATAAACCAAGCCTGGAAACGCAATACCGTAGCGAGCCTACCAGAGCAATAGGAGGGCGAGGTGTAATGAATGATCCGATAGAGACGATTCATAAAATCGATTCAGAAATCGTAATTGGTCTTGTTGGTGCTCTTGGAACCGACCTAGCTCGGGTAAGAGACTTGGTTAGTGAAGCTCTCGTCCAAATTCGTTACGATGCCATTCATGTAAAAATCTCAAAGCAAGTGATACCGCTATTTGGAGCGATTGAGTACGAGGAAGGCAACGAAAGTGATCGTATTGAGAAAATGATGGATGCTGGAAACTCGGCCCGCAAACGCTCAATGGACCAATCTGTTCTCGCTCTAGGAGCAGCAAGTGTAATTGCAACACAGCGTGATCAAGGGGGAAAACCGTTGACTAGGACTGCCTTCATTATCGATTCCCTCAAACGCCCCGAGGAAGTCGAACGTTTACGCAAAATTTATCCAGGGGGGTTCGTCCTGCTCGGGGTCCACGCGGATGAAGAAAGACGATTGGCTAAACTCGAATCCAAGGGGATGACTAAGACCAAGGCGCAGCACCTAATCGATCGCGATAACAATGACAAGTCTGTCGAGTGCGGGCAACGACTGGAGAAAACCTTCTACCTCTCTGATTTTTTCCTCCAACTCGACGGCAACGACGATAAGCTGCAAAGTGAAATTCGGAGATTGATCGATTTGATTTTCGGTTATCCATTTTGGACACCGAGTTTTGATGAATACGCAATGTTTTTCGCATTTGCTGCCGCTCTGCGCTCGGCAGATCTATCGCGGCAAGTCGGTGCGGTAGTCAGTCGTGACCAACAGATTTTGGCGACAGGTGCCAATGACTGCCCCAAAAGTCGAGGCGGTCTATATTGGCCCGTAAGAGACCAGCGAGGAATTCTCTATGACGAAAAGGATGGTCGTGATTATGTGCGAGGTTACGATTCCAATAGAAAAGTACAAAATGACATCATCACCGACCTTGTGGAACGCGGGCAAGATTTAGGTTTAGATGGATCGAAACTTCGAGCGTTACTTGGGGCCAAGGGATCGCCGATACGGGATTTGACCGAGTATGGTAGGGTTGTCCATGCGGAAATGGATGCATTGACGGCTTGCGGTAGGGCTGGTATCGCCACCTCAGGTGCGACGCTCTACTGCACCACCTTCCCTTGTCATAACTGTGCAAAACACATTGTTGCTGCTGGAGTTTCCCGAGTCGTGTACATTGAGCCGTACGAAAAGAGCAAAGCCTCCGAATTTCACCAGGACTCGATTGTTTTCGGGACGGGGAATCAAGATAATGGAAGAGTTCGGTTTGAACCGTTTGTTGGAATTGGCCCTAGACGATTCTTCGATCTGTTCTCGATGAATCTCTCGACGGGCTACGATGTTGTCCGAAAGAATGGAAAAAGCGATACAGGAGAAAAAGTACCTTGGGAACCACAGGAAGCTAGGCCAAGGGTTCAGATGCTGCAGTCCACCTACCTTGACCTTGAACTGGAAGCAGCAAAACTATTCAATCAAAAAATCCCTTCACCAGGAGTTGAAAGTCATGGAAAAGAAGATGGTCAAATTGACCGCTGACACAAAGGTTTTGCAGTTTTTGGCAAAGAGTAGCGAGTTGGTCTCGAAATTGCCCGATTGGAAAGTCGGCGTGCTGGAGGCAAGCTCCAGACCCAGCAATCCGACGCCGCGTCCACCAGTGACAAGAACCTATCCTACTCCGACAACCAACGAAGAAACCAAGTCCTAAAGTTCCTAGGCTTGAGGATCATGCTTGGCCAGCTTTTTTGCTAGCCAACTCCCGAGCCACCCGTGGCAGTTTTCGACGCCTTGCGGGATCGAGTTGGGCGAAGGTTTCAGTGAGGGTGCGGAGTTGGGCCTCTTGCTTGGCAGTGAGTGCCCATGGGCCTACTGGAAGGCCCTTTTCGCCGTCGACCAATAAATTCCTCGGGGATTTGGTGGAACGTTCGTTACCAGATGGGTGTACTTAGAATATCTTCAAAAGTGCACCAAGGGCCATCATGGCCCTTTTTTATTGGTTTCTTGGTCGGATAGGTAGCGGCGTGGAGAGCCGATGGCTCTCAGAGAGTTGAATAGAGAAAGTTGAAAGTAGAAGCAGGCGGGAAAAAGGTTCTACTGTCTTCTTTAGGTCTTCGCGTGTTTCCCCGTAGCCGTCGCTCGCCAGACCGTGGAAGGTCGTAATATGAAACCTCGACGATCATTCGAACTTCGGCGTCCAGGCCGTGGTTGGTTACGCGGTCAGTGATTGAGATGGCTTATGCGATGGTAGTGATTGGTTTGTTGCCGTGGATTGAGAATTTGATGGCCGACCGCTTCACCGCACCCTACGGATTAATCATCTACTTTCCACTTTCTCCTTTCAACTCTCTCGAGCCGCAGGCCGTGGTTGGTTACGCGGTCAGTGATTGAGATGGCTTATGCGATGGTGGTGATTGGTTTGTTGAGGTGGTTTGA
>CAZACJ010000186.1:0-3979 GCA_964483385.1 uncultured Pirellula sp.
AGGGGTGTAGCTCAATTGGCAGAGCACCGGTTTCCAAAACCGGGGGTTGCGGGTTCGATTCCTGCCGCCCCTGCTAAACAAGTTTGCGTTGAATCAAGTCGATGGATTCGACAGGTCAATGGGTTCGACAAGTAAATGGATTCGAAGAGTGGAGTAGCGGCTCTCCAAGAGGCGCCGCTCGGAAGGCGACTGAGTGTATGGCAACAATATCAGAAGAATCCTTCGGACGCTCCTTTACCAGCGAGCTTCTGACGAACACGAAGTACAAGCAAAAGCAGGGACGAATCGTCCGTCAGCTGACTTGTCTCGCGATTTGGTTGGCTTGCGCTCTTGGCGGCTGGCAATTGTTCGAAGCCATGGGTGCTTGGGTCGCACCGTCTGGTTCGGCGGATTCAAGCAGTTTTTGGAGCGGGGCCAGATATTGGTTACCTGCGACATTGGTTGCAGCGGGAATGTGGCTAGGATACCGACTAGTGAATTGGCCTAGATTTGCCGATTTCCTCATCGCCGTGGAAGCGGAAATGAGCAAGGTTTCTTGGCCTACCAAAACAGAGCTTTACAGGGCTTCAACGGTTGTTATATTCACGATGGCATTTCTCGCACTACTGCTTTTTAGCTATGATGCTATTTGGCAGTTCTTGTTTGATTTGCTAGGAGTGAGTTAGTTTTTTGGCGAGTCGGAAGCCTTCAGGCGTCCGACCAACAGCCAGGAGATTGATCGGCGGTTTTCGCATAGTGCGGGAATCGGTTGATGATTCGCATGTACTGGCGCTAGGTTTTCGAGTGAGTAATTCCACGAACAATACGACAGAGAGTTTACCGAGTGCACCACAATGGTACATTCTCAAGGTTGCATTCAACCGCGAGGATTCCATCCGTGAGGCGTTGGAAAAACGCATCAAGTTGTCGAATCTAAAAGAGTACTTCGGCGAGATTCTTGTGCCGACCGAAGATGTTGTGGAGTTCACCCGTGCGGGAAAGAAACGCATTGTCAAGCGTAAGCTGTACCCCGGGTATCTGATGATCCAGATGATCATTTCGGATGACACTTGGTTCCTTGTGCGAGAGACACCGGGCATCGGCGATTTTACCGGAACTTACGGAAAACCAACCCCGATGACCGACGCGGATGTGGAGCGAATTATCAAGCTCGTGCATCCGGACGTGGATCAAGAACAAGCACCCAAGACCTCGATCCCGTTCCGACCCGGCGATCGCGTTCGAGTGAAGGAAGGCAACTTCCAAAGCCTCGAAGGTGACGTCGATCGCATCGACGAAGCGAACGGACGAGTGACCGTCATCATCAATATTTTCGGACGCAGTACCCCGGTAGAGCTAGATCACTGGCAAATCGAGTCGCTGTAGTCCTGACGCAAATCGAGCTTTGGGTAATGGGCCCATTCGTTCGTGTTGCGTTTGTCGTTAGAAATCCGTCAATTACAGGTTTCGTGGGATATGGCCAAGCAAGTAGTAGGAAAAGCGGCATTTCAAGTGCCGGGAGGCAAGGCGACGCCGGCACCACCGGTCGGTACGTCGCTTGGTAAATTCGGGATCAATCTCGGACAGTTTGTCTCCCAATTCAACGATCGAACTCGAGAGTTTAATGGCACCCCGATTCCTGTCGTGGTCACCGTTTACTCAGACCGTAGTTTCGAATTCATAACCAAGAGCCCACCTGCTTCCGCACTGCTAAAGATGGCTGCTGGAATTGCGAGCGGTTCTGGTGAACCACACAAGACAAAGGTTGGCAAGGTCACCAAGGCGCAGGTTGACGATATCTGCACTAAGAAAATGGCCGACCTCAACGCACGCGATCTCGAACATGCCCGTCGCATGATCGAAGGCACCGCGCGTTCCATGGGCATTGAGATCGTAGGATAGTCGAGGGAAATTTCCAAATGGTGAAACCAACAAAGGCAATGAAATCGATGTTGGCAAAAGCTCCGGGCAAGAACCCGATGCCTTTGCAACAAGCCGTCGAATTGCTCAAGCAGTTCAGCGGGCGGAAGTTCGACCAGACCGTCGAAATCCACATGAATCTCGGAATTGATCCAGCCCAGGCCGACCAAATCGTTCGCGGTTCGGTTGTGTTACCCCATGGGATTGGAAAGATCCAGCGCGTGATTGTGTTTGCGAAGGGGGACTTGGCCAAAGCGGCTGAAGAAGCGGGAGCGGATGCAGTAGGCGCAGAAGAGTTGTCGAAGCGAATTAAAGATGGTTGGCTCGACTTCGATGTCTGTATTGCTACCCCAGACATGATGGGTATGGTCGGTCCTCTCGGAAAGGTGCTTGGTCCTCGCGGCCTGATGCCTTCTCCGCGAGCCGGGACGGTGACCAGCGATGTTTCCCGTGTCGTCAAAGAGTACAAAGCCGGTAAGGTAGAGTTCCGCAACGACAAGGGTGCGAACTTGCACGCGGTGGTTGGCAAGATGAGTTTTGATGCGAATAAGCTTATCGAAAACATCGGTGCCTTCATCTCGTATGTGCAGTCGGTCAAACCGAACTCTGTAAAAGGTACATACATCAAGTCCATCGCCATCTGCGCGACGATGTCCCCAAGCGTCCGCGTTACGGTTTAAGGAATAGGTGAACACATGAGCAAAGTTGTCAAGAGACTGATCGCTCGCGATATTTCGAGCAAGCTCGATGGCGTCAGCGACGCGGTTGTTGCCAACATCGTTGGAATGACCGGAAACGAAAATTACACGATCCGCAAGACGTTACGCGATCAGGGAATTTCCTTGATGGTCGTCAAGCGGACCCTTGCTGCAATGGCCACAGAAGGCACCAGTTTGCGACCTGCATTTGACGACCAAGCCGGAAGCTTGGCCGTTTTATGGGGTTGCGAAGACTTCGTGTCGCTAGTGAAGTCCATCACCAAGCTCGCAGATTCGGGAGCTTTCCCGAAACTCGAGATCAAGGGTGGGGTCATGGACGGCGAAGCCATGAACGCAGAACAAGTCAAGAAGGTTGCCAAGTGGCCGAATCGCCGCGAGCAAATTTCCATGCTCGTCGGACAGATTCTCTCGCCGGGCAGCACCCTCGCTGGTCAATTGGTCGGTCCTGCACGTACGATTGCAGGTCAGGTCAAGAAGATGATCGAAGACCGAGAAGAAGGTCAACCCGAAGGTCAGCCTGCGGGAAGCGAAGGTTAGTGATACAAGCTCCTTCCTTGCGTTCGCGTAGGGCGGGAGAAACTGGAACCTTGGTTGGATGCGGTCGGTGAGCAAGCCGACTGGAGAAGAGACGAAAACAGGGTTCCGAAACGTGTACGTGTGTGAAACAGCCGGTCTTTCATTCTCGCCGGTGCGTTTAGTTTGTCTGTTCTTACCATTTTGAGGAACGTTAGAAATGTCCGAGTCAGCAACCGCTTACGCGGAAGAAATCATGTCCTTAGGCGAGAAGATCGTCGGCCTGACGCTCAAGCAAGCCAAGGAACTCAGCGATTATCTGAAGGATGTGCACGGGATTGAAGCCGCTGCAGGTGGTGCCGTTGTTATGGCAGCTCCAGCAGACGGTGCAGGTGCCGCAGCAGCAGCCGTTGAGAAGACCGAATTCGACGTCGTTCTTACCGCTTTCGGCGATAAGAAGCTCGACGTTGTTAAGGTCGTAAAGAACCTTACCGGTTTGTCCCTGATCGATGCCAAGAAGTTGGTTGAAGGAGTGCCTTCGAAGATCAAGGAACAAATTGCGAAGGACGAAGCCGAGAAGATCAAAAAGGAACTCACCGAAGCCGGTGCGACCGTCGAACTCAAGTAGTTCGATTGAACTGAGTCATCTACGCGAGAGATCGGCGGGTTGGCTTAGTGATCTGATGCGAATTCAAAAGGCAGCTCGTAACGAGTTGCCTTTTTTTATTTCACGACCGGCGGACCGCGGAACATACCATCGCGCAGATATCTCACATCAAGCAGCCAAGGCGCCAAGACCAGCGATTTCGTTTAGCAGTCAGCCGAAGGCGTACTCGCGCGAAACCAAC
>CAZACJ010000187.1:0-3910 GCA_964483385.1 uncultured Pirellula sp.
GGCCGACAGTCCAGTCGTTCGTTGGCAGCATGGACTTGATTCGTGCAAAGAAAGGGGTCGTAATAACAACCTCTGACTTCTCACGCGATGCCTATGAGTTCGTCGATCGCATTGAAGGAAAACGCGTCGTGCTAATGAACGGCAAGCAACTCGCCCAATTCATGATTGATCATGACGTCGGTGTTTCTGTCACGGGCGCTTACAAGCTCAAAGACGTTTCAAACGACTTCTTCGAAGAGGACTCCCTTTAGAGTGGCCCGCTGCTGGTCCATACTATTCGGCTGAGAATGAAAATGCGTCCCTACGCGGATTTAATGTTGCTTAGGAAACTGAGGCTATAAGATTTCATGACATCATCAGCTAAAGTTCGGCTGCCTGCATTTACGTGCCCATTTTGTCGAGAGCAAACTACATCCGATCCATTCGAACCTAAGGCGAATGGTGCTGCCCCGACAGCAAAGAAGTTCGAAAACTGCCTTCGCAGATGTGTTGCCTGTGGCATTGGATTTTCAAACAATTCAGCTCCGGATCAGAAAGCTGTGTCCATCATTCACCAACACCCACTCAATAATCTACCGGTAGAAGCTCGCGACAAGGCTATAGAGACGCTTCAGGCTGCGATCAACGAAGTCAATCGCCCTTCGAAAATCGCAAGCTTCTGTTCAGAGAACTCAGAAGACGCTGTGACTTGGACGGTCTTCAGCCACTTAGCAAAGTCAGGGCAATTAAGAGCCACGTTCAGTAGCCTTGGTGTGGAAATCGCAGCGAATGCCAAATCAGAGCCGATCTTGTTTCTTTGGGGCGTTCCTGTATTTACAGTCGATCCGGCAGCTCAGGTAAAGCGTGAGCGACTTTTGCAAGTCATAGACTCTATCGAGAAGTGCCCTAGGTCGCGTACTGAGCCTGATGTGATTTTGGATTTTGGCGACGCCGGAGTCATTGTCATTGAGGTCAAATTCAAGGGTAAGAACAACTGCGAGCCTGAAGGTCACGCGGGCTGGTCAAAGTATGTAGACGGGCATGATGCGTTTACGTCTGCCACAGACGCACGTCGCTCAAAAATGTACGAACTCGTTCGAAACTGGCGAGTTGGTTGGGACTATGCAGACGGTCGTGCTTTCGCCTTGATAAATTTGGGGCCCGAATTGCTTTTTAATAATAAAGAAAAAACATCAGGCATGCTAACCAAGTCACTGAACCAAGATGCGAGGCATAGCTTCACTAACATGACTTGGCCTAAGTTTATCAAAACGATCTCTGACAAGCCAATATGGTTTCGACGGTACGACTCAGATCGTGGGCTGTCATCAAGCCGTCTGGACATAGTTCGCCCAATCACTGAAGAAATGCCACTTGCCGACTGTGCGATGGTGCTTTCGGAGGCACAGCAATTCCTGGCGCAGGCTGCGATCGTCGGCCTACGTAGATCATCGGAATCTGAAATTAGCTCATGGGGTAGCTTCATGAAGCGACTGTATATTGACATCCCCATTGAACAACGACCCTATCTAATACCTGGGAAGATTCAAAGCCACAATCTAATTGAAGTTGTGAACCAATGCGCTACTATTGAGCGATTAGTCGATGCGATGCTTTGGTTTTCAAAAGACGGCTCAGGATTTGAGGACTGCATCGTGGTTTCGTGCAATCCAACTACCAGCAGCACAAAGAAAAGTGAAGATGGATTACGTGATCACGACCTGGTTCTTAAGGCCTCAAATGGAGATTTTTATTACTTCGAGGTGTCTGATGTTGTTGGTCACAAGGACGGAAATAAAAAAGAAATAAAGGATTTGATATCACTCGGCGCGTTGGCCGGCACTGTCAAGTCACCCAAACCTGCTGTGGAATGGCCCCGTGGCCGCCTATTTCTCATCTGCTCTTCAACCTTCTCGACACGTATTTGTGATCCAAAGAGAAAAGTGAGTGTGTTGAGAAGTATTGATTATTCAAGCCATGCGAAGTCGGAGTGGACATCAATCGTGGAAGTGAGGAAACGCATAGGCCGATCTTGAGTGCCCCCCCAAAGTTAGTTAACCTGCTTCCTCGGCTACCAGCGTCAACCGGCGTTCTCTTTCGCACCCTAAACCGTCATTTCGAACCCGCACCGGGTATTCCTACAGATAGACGCGGCTGTTGTTGCTGCGAATGTCTGTCTTCGAGCCGCTAATTATAGCGGCGTTGAGCATGGAGGTGCGAGTTGCTCTCGTCTGTTCCCCCTTCTTCACTGTCCGCGCCGGCTCGGCGATCGGAAATCGCTGCGATTCTGGCGGCCGGCATCGTTCGGATGAAATCGCGTGTTGCGATTCCCGATTCAGAATTCGTCGGCAATCCAGCGGAATTGCCAACAGCTTGCCTTGAGGTTTCGCCGGAAAGCGTGCTCTCTGTGACCAACGTGGTTAACGACCAGTGAGTCCGCTTTCTCAGGAGAAATCAATGCAACTAGACATCGACAAAGAGGTCGCGCTGCTCCAACGCATGACGGTTGGGCAGCTGCGAGAGAGGTTCGAAGAGACGTGGGGCGAGCCGACAAACACTCGCAATAAGCAATGGCTACTCAAACGCATCGCCTGGAAGATGCAAGCCAATATCGAGGGTGACATTTCAGAGCGAGCCAGGCGTCGCGCCGCAGAACTCGCTCGCGGTACCGACATCCGTACGACTGCCCCCAAAGCCATCAAGCCAGCCCCGAAACCAATGGGCGACACCGTGACGGGTTTCGTCCAGCCAGAAGAAGACAATCGTCTCCCACCGCCGAGATCAGAGATCGAGCGAGTCTACAAAGGCGAGAAGATCATGGTGCTCGTTCTAGAGAACGGCTTCGAATACGAGGGAGCCATCTACAAGACTCTCAGCGCTGTGGCCAAGAAGATCACGGGCCAACACTGCAACAGATATCCCTCACCAGAAGAAAACGTGCATCCCGCATGGTGTCGGGTTCACCAACTCCCTTGGCTTCCGCCTTGCCCTGAGTTCTTCCTAAATTCCCAAGTCGTTGGAATCTTGGGGAACCTAAAGTCTGTTCAACTGCTTTCGAGTTTTGAGGTAGAATGAATATCGTGAGGTTTGTTGTGAAGAAGGATCAAGTGGGAGCAACACTATGAAATGGCAAGATTGCATATCGGTAGACCCGATGGTGTGTCATGGAAAAGCTTGCGTGAAGGGAACTCGCATAATGGTTTCAGTTGTTTTGGACAATCTCGCATCGGGTCTTAGTCGATCGGATATTCTTCGCAACTACCCATCATTAAAAAACGAAGATATCGATGCCTGCATTTCCTACGCTGCCGAACTTGTGCGTGAACGATTTGTGTCGCTTACGCCAGGAGCAGCATAAATGCGTTTCAAGGTCGACGAGAATTTGCCAATCGACGTTGCCGAAATCCTTCGAGCTAATAACCATGATGCGATGACCATTTTCGATCAGGAAATGGTCGGCCAACCGGACTTAAAAGTTGCCAGCGTCTGCCGGGCGGAAGAACGAGCACTTGTCACATTGGACCTCGACTTTTCCGATATCCGGACATACCCGCCTGCAGCACATGCAGGAATCATTGTTCTTAGGCCACGCACACAATCGAAACCCGATGTTCTTGCTTTGCTGGATAGACTCCTTCCTTTGCTAGGTGGAGGAGAGCAAGTTTCCGGAAACTTATGGATAGTGCAGGAGAATGGGGTTCGTATCCGAGAGGGAAGTGATCGCTAACGATAGTTGTTTCAAGGCAAAAGGTGATCATCGAAGTAGTCCTGCAGATCGGCCGAGGACAATTTGCTTAGAGTCCATAAAGGTTGGGTTGTGGAGAGTTCTAAGTAGAGGCTTTTTGACACTGGTCGCGTCAACCCACGGGGCACCACTGAGCGTGCCAAAAACTAACTCGCTGCTGGTTAACAACGCTGCTCCGATCGACAG
>CAZACJ010000188.1:0-3805 GCA_964483385.1 uncultured Pirellula sp.
CGCTAGGTTTTGGCCAACGATCGCTGCGTCGCGTTGAGACTGGAACTGCTGCCAACTGCCACTTACAAGCTTGATAGGTCGTGACCTCTGTATTTCAGCCGGGTTTGCGCCATTGAACACCACAATGTCGAGGCTAGCTCGGCAATTGTTAGTCCACACTTGAATCGGCATGACATCTCGAACACCCGAAACCGTCTTGATTTTCTGTGCATAGTCTTCAGGAAGCCGGCTAATCGTTGGGCAAAATCGATTCTCCTGAAACACGATCAGCGTACGATCTGCATCTTTGCCAGTGGTCATTCGGTGGAGGCCTTCTTGGATCGCGCCCACGAAGCAAAACACAAACATGGCTACTGCTGAGCCGGTGACTGTTAACAAAGTTCGCGTTTGATGTCGCCACAACGTTTTAAGTATATACGCAATCATTGCGTTACCTCAACGGAGCGATTTAAGAACTTACCTCGATTGAGCAGTAGCTGTTTAGTTGCAATCGAAGCTACGTCGCGGTCGTGAGTAACCATGAGCATCGTAATGTTAAGTTCTCGATTCAGTCGTTTCAACAAATCTTGGACTTGGTCGCTGGTTTCCGAATCAAGGCTCCCCGTGGGTTCGTCTGCCACTACAATTTTTGGATGTGCGACAATCGCTCGAGCAATACCCACGCGCTGTTCTTGTCCGCCGGATAGCTGCCGAGGGTAATGATTCGCACGATCGCTTAAGCCAACCACATCGAGGGCCAATTCGACTCGTTGTCGACGCTGCGCGGACGTTAGTTTGAGTAGAAGAGTTGGGAGTTCTACGTTCTCATACGCCGTCAACACGGGTATAAGATTGTGAGTCTGGAAGATGTACCCTAAGTTGGCGGCTCTCCAGTAGGCTAATTGAGTTCGTGATAGTTTCGTAATATCCACTCCATCGACAGTAATCGTTCCCGAGTCCGGGCGATCAATCCCGCTTACTAAGTTTAGTAAGGTGCTCTTGCCGGTTCCACTCGGCCCCATGAGCGAGATGAAATCTCCATGCTCAATGTCCATATTGATGTTGTCTAGAGGCGTGATGGTCTCATCGCCCTTTCGAAAGCTTTTGCATACGCTTCGCAGTTCAACTAACGCCATCTATTTGAGTCCTAACTTCTGGTCATCACCGGATATTTTGATTCGCGATCCATTGCGGAGGCCTTCGAGTCCCGAAGCAATCAACTTGTCTGTCACCTTCAGTCCGGATTTGATTTCAACTAAGCCGTCGTTGTTCTTGCCGCCTATCTCGACAGACCTCGATTGAGCCGTTGAGTTCTCGTCAGCCACCCAGACCAACGATTCGCTCCCTGGCGACTGAATCAACGAAGCCGGCACGAACATTCGTTCGGCAGAGCCTTGAGTTTCGCCGGAGCCAACATTCTCGGGTGACAAGAAAGTAGCCGTCACCAACATTTCGGGCCCGATTGTCAATGGAGGATCGATCAGTTCGACTTTTACCTCAAGTGTGTTCTTCTGGACGTTGGCTGCGCTTGTAATTTGAAGAACTCGACCATGAATTGTCTGTGAGGACGAAGCGGTTGCAATCTCCACGGGCTGTCCGGGGTTGACCATCGGCACATCTTCGAGCCGAACATCGGTGCGGACTTGCATTTTCTGTGGGTCATACATCTCTACGACAGTGCTAGCGGACTGGCCAGCGGTCGCCTCTAGTCCCATCACACGCGATCCAGGCGACGCGGTCAATCGCAGGATTCGTCCATCCATCGGAGCTCGAACAGTGCACCGTTCGAGAGCTAGTTCCGCTTGACGTACCAGTAATTTAGCTTCTTCGCGGTAGGCTTCCGCAGATCGAACTTTGGCCTCTGCCTCGCGTAATTGCCTAGTCTCCTCGATTAAAAGTTCCATTTGTCGCTCAAGTGTTTCGACAACTTCTCGCAACGCGTTAACCTCGCGTTCCAAGTTGGGTTTGCGAGTTAGCAATTCTTGTAAATTTGCATTGGCGACGGCATGCTCGTTTCTTGCCTTCGCAATGTTGTTGTCAGAAATGGCGCCCTTCGCAGACTGCTTGCCTTCAATTATGCCGAGCGTGTACTTCACGTTCGACTCGGCGGCTTCGATGAGAAACGGAAGCTTTGCGACTTCAGATTCCGATTTGGCGAGTGTACTTTGGGCATTTGCAAGTTGCGTTCGCAAATGAACTGGATTCTCAACTCGAACCTTCGCTGCCGAAAGTTCCGCTTTGACGCGATCCAATTCTCCTTCGCGAATCGCCAACGCATTCTCGGCATGCTCTACTTGCAACTCGGCATCGAGAGACACGAGTCGAGCAATCGTTTCGTTCTTCTTGACCAACTGGCCAGCCACAACCAGCAACTCGTCCAGAACACCAGGGGTCATCGCAGCAACACTCGTTGCCGTTGGCCGAGGTTCAATCCAGCCAGGCGCTTGGAAAAGTGCAGTTCCAGCTTGCAGAAATTCGGCTCGTTTGAGAATCACCGGAAGAACTGTCACAGACCGAGCGGGAATTAGCTGATTGCCTGCCGCAGCGACGAGCAATGCAACAAGACCGAGCAGAATACCCAGCGGAATCGCGTATCGAGAGAACCACCGCCTCTTGTGCTGTAGCGATGGTCTCTTTGCGTGTTCACTAGCCTGCGTCCGATCTAGCGCTAGCTGACTAAGGTCTGAGGGAGCTTTGAGCATGATTACTTACCTGGTCGAACAAACACCTGATTAGCAGCTACCGTCAGATTGCCTTGGTCGTCGCGTTTTGCCTTGCCTTTAACAACAACTGTCGAGAGCTCTCGCACATTCAGGAGGTCACGCGCGCTTTGCCTGACGGGCTTACCAGCATCATCCACGATCTTGATTGTGGCGATATTGTCCTTTACTGCGTCGGTCTGACATCAGTAGTCCCATGGTGTCGGGCAGCCCTCTTCGTCGGCGCAATACGGCACTTTGGGATCGACGATAGTGAAGGCCGCCAAACCTTCGACGAATGGCTTGCTTGATCCGCCAATGATACCAAACAAGGTGACTTCTTGGCCGTTCTCTGATTGCTTCCGAGCCACTCCCACAGGTACGGCATCTGCTGGCTCATTCTGGACTAAATAGGATGACGACGATTGTGCGCCGCCGGCCAATTGATTGCTAGCGACATTTGATTCGCAACCCGGCGAACCCAGGGCCAATAAGACCAATGCGATGCAACTCAGAAATCTCATTACAACTCTCACTAATTGAAAAATCCCCAACTTAAACTGCCTTTAGACTATCTGCGACTTCGGCTCGAAGCGCTTTCACTGCCGGGGGCAACGAACCCACGACACCCAACAATAGACCTACACCGCAACCAATCAAAATGGCAATGCCGTCAATACGTAACGTAAACGCACCCATCGTAAATCTGACGGCCATGCCATTGAATAACGTCAATGCAACAACCCCTGAAAGCAATGAACCGGCCGATGCCAACAACACACCTTCTTGGATTAAACTGAGCAGGATTGCTCTGCTCTTGTAGCCGATCGCTCGTAGAGTTGCGATCTCGCGGACACGACCGGCAACTGCACCGTACATCATGTTGAGTCCAGCAAAAATCCCAGCGCTTGATACCAACAGAACGACAAGCCAAGCTAGCAACCGAACCTGTTTATAGTGTTGTTGCAAAGTCCCGTAATAATCAGTTTCGCGTATCGCTCGTAGTTCTAAGTCGGTTCGTTCCTTGCAAAAGAGCTCTACTTCAGCGAGCGAATTATTGGGCGACAACAGTAATGCAACCAGGCTAATGTCCTGTCGTTTGGCCACAGTTTGAAAATCTGTTAACC
>CAZACJ010000189.1:0-3539 GCA_964483385.1 uncultured Pirellula sp.
TGCTGCTTCGTCACACCCTACGAATGTGCCAAACGTCACCCTGTTGAACTAACTCCACTTCGAACCGAGTGCCGCGTTGCCCTACCGTTGGACCATACCAGCCCCGCAGGATATCACTTAGGACGTTTTTCTTCGAATCCGTACTTTCTCTCACGACGTTGATGAACGCCCTGCCAAATTTGGCTGCATATGTCTTTTCGTCGATCTCGACCGAAATCCAGCCAGTTGGAATGTTCGTGGCACGGGACCTGTTGGGTAAGTTGATAATCGGTCGATCTCCCGCAGCTATGATGCGACACAAATACCCGTCTCGCTTCTTTCCCCGATCCAAATACTCGGCCAGTCGCCAGTCAACCAACTCGCGCAGTAATTCCCCGAAACGAACTCGGTGTGGCCCAAAGTCGCCCCCTACCCATCGGAATACACCCTCGCGATACTCGAAGTAGACCTTTTCCTCACCCCCTGCCCTACCCCGACGCACACTGCCTGCATGCGTCCAGGCCTTTATCGGATTGGATTCCAAATGTCTGCGCAAAGTAATGTCACTCTTTAAATGACTCTCCCCCAAATCCTCTCGCAATACCGAACTGCGCTCCGCCATCCTGCGAACCAGTTGCACTATCTCCCCTATCTCTATCTCCACAACCCCGCTACCACTCCCACTCCCCAACGAATCTCTCCCAAACGCTTCACTCTGCAGCATCGCCAATAACACAAGCATCTTGTAGCTTTTGACCATTGTCGTCACTTCGATCACTTTTAAAAACTCTCGCTGATGCTCCCAAGCTGCCCGATACTCAGATGTTAGCCCCTTCATCGAATCGACATATCCAAACCAACTGCCATACTCTGGCCTCACCGCCCTTGGGTTGTAACCTGCATGATAAGCCTCCAACGCCGTGGGCCGATGTTCGTACAACTCCTCGAAGTCCCGGTAAAAAGCATCCATCGCCTCCGTGCGGTTCGCCGGTCGTAACACTCGCTCAATGAGATCTATCGTCTCTAACTCATAAGTCACACTGCATCCAGGCGGCAACTCCGCTTCCCCCCGCTGCAATAACTGCAACCCCCGCCGTATCTCTGAATCGGACTCGCCTACACCTAACAACGGTTGTAGCATCGACCGTAACTTCACCAAAAACGTTCGGTGATTCCCTATGTAATCGACCACTTTCAAGCGTGGCTTGTCCTCACTCTTGCGCAACCCCCGCCCAAACTGCTGTAACCATACAATACTCGACTCGGTCGGTCGCAACATCAACACCGTGTCGATGCTCGGGATATCCAATCCTTCGTTGAACATGTCGACCGCAAAGATGATGTCCAAATCCCCACGCGACAATGCATCAAGCGACCCAGCACGCGGATCCGAATCGCTTCCCGAATGGACCGCAGCAACCCGCATCCCCGCCCCGCGAAAATACTCCGCCATAAAATCGGCATGCTGCTGCGAACAACAAAACCCCAACGTCCGCTTGGCTCCCACCCGCTGCAACTGCTCAAGTGCATTTTGTGCCCTCGCACGGGTCGAAACCGCCGAAGTCAACTTAACTTCATCAAACCGCTTACTCTTCCAAGGAATATTGCTGTAGTCGACGGCATCGGGTACGCCAAAGTACTCGAACGGACTGAGCAACTCTTCGTTGATCCCCCGAATCAGATCGCATCGGTACACTAAGTTCTCGTCGCACAACCCCAACAAATCTCCACCGTCGGTCCGCTCGGGAGTGGCGGTTAACCCAAGCAGGAACTTGGGCTGAAAATGATCCAAAAGCCGTCGATAAGTCGCGGCAGCAGCATGATGAAACTCATCCACAACGATGTAATCGAATGCATCGGTCGCGAATCGCTTCAGATGCTCGCTTCGCCCAAGCGTCTGAATCGACGCAAAGAGCAACTCAACACTACCGAGCTGGGATGCACTTAGTTCGCCGTTGTAACGACTACAGTTAGCGTCCGGCCGGATCTTGCGAAACGTTCGCATCGATTGCTGTAGAATCTCATCGCGATGCGCAACGAACAGAACACGTGGAAAATGATATTCACCCGACTCCGATTTGCTTGCCGCATCAAACGCCGCGAGATACGTTTTTCCTAGCCCCGTGGCAAGCACCACTAGCCCGGATCGGTTTCCTTCCAATCGCGTCTTGGCCAGGGCTTCTAATGCCTCAAGTTGAATCGAGTGGGGCGTTGGAACGGTGTCGGTCGGATCTTTATCGACTTCGAGTCGGACATACTGTTGCTCGCGCCTTCGGCTGCGGTAGCGATTAATCCAATCGGTGTCGACACGACGAGTGCAGGGATGTTGGAGAAGCTCTTCAAAGGCGTCCGCCATGGCGTTGAGGCCAGCGGTGTGAATTGAATGGTCGACGCAGTAATTCCATTCGATCCCGGCTAGAAGAGCCATTCGTGATATGTTAGAGCTTCCTACAAACCCGCCGCGATGCTGGGAATTTCCTCGAAACAGGTACGCCTTTGGGTGGAACGACATTGCCGGCGAACATTCCACGACGTAAAGCTCAAGATTTGGGCCTAACTCCAGCAGGTCCTCGAGAGCTTCGGGCTCGGTCACATCGAGGTAGTCGCCGGTAATAATGCGCACGCGGCCTTGGCGATCGAGAAGATCCTGCAAGTGCCCGCGCAACAGATCGAGTCCACTCTGTTTGATGAAGGCCACGGAGAAGTCGACTTGGTCGGCGCGTCCAATGGCAGTGAGCAGATGAGGCAAGAGCGGGTCCGCTTCGCCTCGAACAAAATGTTTCGGTGGCGTGTCGATAGAAGTCGGCTTACCGAGCTGAAATTCTGAAGATTTCTCGGCGAGGTAGTTAGCAAGTTGAGGAATAACATGACGGACACCGCCGCGAGGATCGGGAACATCGCCACTGTAGCGGGGGATGAGATGGACATGTAAATGCGGAACGGTTTGCCCCGCAGCAGCCCCGACATTGATACCGATGTTGTAGCCATCGGGTTGATACGATTTCTCGATGTAGGATTTTGCGATCTCGAGCCCTTCGGTGAGAGCTCTTTGTTCATCGTGCGTAGCTTCGAACCAGGTGGCGACGTGTCGAGTGGGAACGAGGAGCAGATGGCCGGGGCTGACGGCGAACCCATCCCACAGTGCAACAACGTTTGCCGTACCGGCAGAGTGTTGGAAGAGGATCCGTTTGCTATCGAGTTGGCAGAACGGGCAAGACATCTTGGGGGACGAGTAAAAAAAGTGGCGAGATTGGACAAATACAGTTTTGAGAAGATCCGAATTGTAGCACAGTTGAATCGCCTCGTGGGGGGATTTTTCGTTTAGCAGTCAGCCGGAGGCGTACCCGTCTTCAGGCCAATATCTCACGCAAAGAAAACCAATAGCTCACGCCAAGAAGCAAAGAGCCTATGGCTCTAGAGAGTTGAATAGAGAAAGTGGAAAGTAGACAACGCGGGAGACGATTCTAAGTAATTTCGTTCTTGATTTTTTGTTTGCTTTGTTTGTTTTCCCTTGGCGTCCTTTGCGTCTTGAGCGGAGCGGGCGTGAGAAATTTCAACTG
>CAZACJ010000190.1:0-3487 GCA_964483385.1 uncultured Pirellula sp.
AACCTTCAAGCTGTTCAAGGAACCACAAACGTTCCTGGGCATAAGAAACGGGCGCGGGTTCCTCAGGATCTCGAAAGACCGACCGAAGGGGTAACAACGCTCGCGTAGAACCACCAATCCGTTTCGCGTCGATCTGTGCGGATAGCTGAGCGATGGTCGGCTGTTCAAAGATCAGCCGGACACCCAAAGAGACCTCGAACATTTCTGAAATACGGCTTGTAAGCCGCACGGCTAGTAGCGAATGTCCGCCTAAGGCAAAGAAGTTGTCGTGGATGCCGATGCGTTCGATGCCTAAGACCTCCGACCAGATCTGTGCCAATTGCTCTTCGAGCTCGTTCCGAGGTGGTGTGTACTGGTCTTGGACACCGACGTCCTTGATATCGGGCACAGGCAAACCGCGCCGATCGATCTTGCCGCTTGGAGTCAGCGGCAGAGCATCGAGCCTGACGTACGCCGCAGGGACCATGTACTCGGGAAGTTTTGACCCCAGAAACTCTCGCAACTCCAGGACGCTCGGGTGCTGCTCACCGCATTGCGTGTAGTAGGCCACGAGCCTTTTGTCCCCAGGACGGTCCTCTCTGAGGGTCACTACGCACTGGGCTATGCTCGGATGTTGGCTGAGAACCGATTCGATTTCTCCAAGCTCGATTCGAAAACCGCGGTGCTTGACTTGCGTGTCTGCACGACCCAGAAAGTCGAGTTTTCCATCGTAACGCCATCTGGCGAGGTCACCGGTGCGATAATATCGGAGATGAGGACTGCCCTCCAGCTCGGGCAAAGCTACAAATCGCTCCGAGGTCAGATTCTCTTTGCCAACGTATCCTGATGCAAGACAAGCACCCGAGAGGTACAGTTCGCCAATCGCCCCGCGAGGCACGCGTCTTGCGTTTTGATCGAGGATCACACACGCGCAGTTCGGGATAGGGCGTCCGATGGAGGCCTCGACGGCGTCAAAATCCGCCAAGCTGACCATTGTCTCGGTGACAACGTGTGTCTCGGTAGGACCGTAGTGATTGTGAAGTCGGCATTGCGGGTGAGCTTGTAGGAAATCCCGCAAGGGCTCCGTTAACTTGAGGCTTTCCCCTGCCGAGACAATATCCAGCAACGAGCTTCCGCCTGTCGGTTTGGCCACACCGACAATCGCATCGATCATGACGAACGGAAGAAAGACCCTCTGGACTCGATTGGCTTGGATGAATTCCATCAGTGCATGAGGATCCAACCTTTGTTTTTCATCGATCAGGACAAGTGTCCCACCCGAGGTCAACGTTGAGGTGATTTCCTGAATGGAGACATCGAAGCATTTAGGAGCAAATTGGAGGGTTCTGGCTGGGACCGACAGCCGCTCTTGTTGGTTTTGCCATGCGATGAGGTTCGCGATGGCCCGATGAGGCATCTGAACCCCCTTGGGCTCTCCGGTGGATCCCGAGGTGTATAGCAGGTAGGCTTGGTGATCGATGTTGATTGGAGAGAAAACTTGGGTGCGGACTATTTCACGCGTTACCAAATCTTGGTTTGGAACAAGAACCAGTGTTTTGTCTTCTGGGAACTCGATCGTACCGATTAATTCCGGCTCAACGAGCAGGACCTGTGGTTGTGCGTCTTGGAGAAAGTACTTGAGTCTTTCTCTGGGGTAACTTGGGTCTAGTGGAAGATACACCCCTCCGGCTTTCCAGATCCCAAACAAACTTGCGATTGAATCAAAGCTACGGTTCAGCAATACGGCAACAGAGGATCCAATTTCAAGACCCTGTTCGCGCAAGCGTGTTGCGATCTGGATCGCTCTATCTTGCAATTGTTCATAGGTGAAATCACGATCCGTGTCCCTGACGGCAATAGATGTCGGGGTTTCAACAACTTGGTCTTGGAAAAGCTCGTAGGCTGTTTTTACGAGGTAGGAAGGGACGGCCTTGGGGGTCTCGAGTTGATTGAGTTCAGAAAGCTCTTCGGGATTGATAAGCTCGACCGAGCTAAGGGGGGCTAGTGGATGGTCGATCAAACGGTCGACAATCCCTGTAAATCGCTTGGCCCACAAGGTTACAGTGGACTTGTCCCACAGGTCCGTGCAATAGTAGAGATGCCCCTGAATGAATGGCTTTCCAGAATCCGGATCGAGCTTGCGCTCAAGAATCATCTCCAGGTCGAAGCGTGCACCAATTAGCGGCAATTCGATCTGCGTGACATTGGCCGAATCGAGTCTCAGCTCTTGCGAGTCGAAGTCAATCAACTGAAATAGAGATTGCACCAAGGGGTTTCTGTCCCTTGTTACTTCCTGACAAACGTCCGACACGATCAATTCGAATGGTACATGGCGGTGGTCAAAGGCCATGGCGGATGTTGACTGTACGTTTTGAATATGCCCTGCAAACGAAACCGTTTCATCGATTTGGCTTCGCACGGCAAGGACATTGATAAAGTATCCGATCGCCCGATCCCAAGTGGAATCATCACGAGAGCCCATAGGAACTGCAGTCGTGATGTCCGTCTGACCACTCTGTCGCGTTGAAAACAACTGGAAAACCGCAAGTAACAACACGTGCGGAGTGCATCCGTTTTGCTTGCAGAACTGATCGATTCGTTCAAATTGCTCAGTGGATAGCTCGACCTCGACGCAATCGCCTCGGAACGTAAAGTCACTCGGTCGCCTAAAATCCGTCGGGATTTCCAAATCTTGACTACCGGCAAGTTGATGTTTCCAAAGTTGCCTGTCGTTCTCCAGCGACTCGCTCATGCAGTAACGATGCTCTAACCGGGTATATTCCCGGTAATGAACCGAGGGAACCTCACAGACTGTCCGAGGAGCTAGCCCTGAAGCTTCTCGAACGACCTGATCGTAGAGCTCTCCAAGTTCGCGTTTGAAGTTCTCCAAAGACAAACCATCCATCGCGATGTGATGAACGACCAGAAAAAGAATATGCGAAGATTCAGATAACTCCATCAAAACGCTGCGCATCGAAAGATCATTTCGCAAATCGAATTGGATCTGACCGTGGATTTTCATCCACTCCAACGCTTTTTCAACCAGCTGGTCGCTGGGTATGCCAGCCATTTTCACGATAGGTAAGCTCCAGGTATCGACAGGCCGAACCTCCTGCCATACACCTTGAGAGTCCTGACTATAGACAGTCCGAAGCGGTTCGTACCTTTGCACGAGTCTCAAGAACGAATCTCGTAACGCATCGGTATCTAGCTCACCATCAATCTGCCAAGCCACTGGGATGTTGTAAGCGGCCTGCACCGAAAACATCTGCTCGATCAAGTATAGACTGCGCTGCGCGTAGGATGCTGGTATCCGATCTTTGGTCCAATCCAGAGAGGAATCGCACAGCTCATTCCACTGAGAACAATCAGGTATTGATACCTTAAGCTCAGAAAGTACCTGACCAGTTTGTGCAATCGTTGGATTGCCAAAGAATGTTTTGAACGACAGGTCTTTTCCTAGCCGGTCACGGACCATCACAATCAGACGTGCGGCCAGCAGCGAATG
>CAZACJ010000191.1:0-3473 GCA_964483385.1 uncultured Pirellula sp.
TCATCCTTCGCAGAAGATCCAACAAAACAACAACATTTCGTTGTAACCGTTCGATATGCGATAAAAAGACGAAAAAAACTTACCCATAGGAAAGCTTTGCTTACGTGTTGCGAGCGAGAAAAGCCTTCAGCGGGGACTCCAGGTTGTCGTGATTGGTGTGCTTTTTGGTTTTTCCGAATGCAGAGCACGTGGCGTTTGGAGGATCTTAACGCTTCTAATATAATTGGCTTTGCACGCAAAACATACAATTGGACCAACGCAGTTCCGCTCCTTGCAGGATTGGGCATGCTGTTGCATGGAAGAAAACCGAAGAGATGAATCCGCAACTGCTCAGTCTTTTTGCCCATGTCGCGCAGACCCAGTCCTTCACCGAGAGTGCCAATGCCCTGGGAGTCACCCGTCCTGCGATCAGCGCGAGGATCCGACAACTGGAAGCCGAATGTGGGGTAGTGCTCTTGGAGAGAGTAGGGCGTGGTGTTCGCTTAACCCCTGCGGGTTTAAATCTCTTGGTGCATGCCGAACGGATCACTCAAGCGGTCGCAGACGCCAATGAATGCTTGGAGACGTTTCGCGGTCCTCAGAGCGGTGCGATCCGAGTTGCCGTAGGACATACGTTCGGCCACTTGGATCTTCATCGATGGCTCTCGCAATTCCAAAAGTTAGCACCTAGCGTGTCGGTAGAGCCACTGATTTGCAATACGGGAGAGACGGTCGAGCACCTGATGGCCGGTCGGGTGGATCTCGGTATCGTCGGAAATCCGCCCAACCTATCGTCGATATCCGAAGAGTATTTGTACGATGAGGAACTGGTGTTTACATGCGACCGCTCCATAAACCAAGCTACGGTTGATAGCATTATACGTTCCAGTGCGTTCCTTGTTCGTGAGAAAAAATCCGGAACTCGAATGCTCGTTGAGGAGATCCTCAAACGCTTCCATATGGCTCCTAAAAAATGGCTGGAACTTGCCAACGAGCACGCCATTCTTCAAGCAGTCAGAATGGGATTGGGTGTTGCAGTATTGCCGCGAAGATTGGTCGCGGATAATCTACAGTTGCAACGTCTTACCGAGTTGAATCTAATCAATGAACCGATACTCATGCCATGCAAGCTACTCTATTGCAAGTCGAAGGGACTCAGTGTATTCAGCCGTTTGTTCGCAGATGTGGTTGTATCCTCGATAACAACACACAGCATCGGAAGGGGCATCACTACCTGACCCTGGTGTACCGACTGGATCAAGGCTCCATTGAATGCCGTTGAATTATCTTGTAAGCAACCTCTTCGGTTACGAGCATGAGTCCATGCAGGAGGGAATCCGAATCAACCAGATCACTGCGGGGCACGCGAAAGAGTTTCACAAGAAGCACGAAGCCAAGAGGATCGCTCCGATGACGATCCGCAATCCAAGTCAACGTTTGAGCGACTTCCGCTGTGCCTACACTCTGATGATGAGGCTCATTTCAAGACGGCAGATAAAAATCTACCTGCCGTCTTGAAAAGGGAACGACAGACAACGAAATACACGAACCACTAAACCTTGCTCTTCCGTCGTTTTCGAATCGCAAATCCAAGTGCCGCGATGCCAAATATTGTCATCGAAGCTGGCTCAGGTACCTCGGCTACCTTGGCGATTGTCCAATTTGCAGCGATCGTGTTTTCGATCGCGTTAGGAATTCCAACGGCAAAGTAGTCGGCATTCACATAGGTAAAGTATTTGTCGTTATCGTTGTTCAGAAACCAAGACTCGGGAGTCTGAGATGAATTAGTCGAAACAACTGTCGGAGACAAGTTTTCCCAATCCAAAGGAACCGCAGTCAGAACGCCAAGATGATTCGTCACAAAACTCCCTCCAGTCCCCCCGGCGTCATCTACAGCACCTCCGAACACAGTTTTGTGCGCTCCATTGTTAAATTCGAAGGTAACACTGAGCACATGGCTCGCGTTCCAGGTTTGGTTTAAAAGTGACACTCCACCATTATCCATCTCAATGCGAACTCTCACTAGGTCTCCGGCGCTGACGTTGTCGACATAGTCAAATCCGTATTGGCTGTTGTCAGCCGTAGAAACGAAGGTAGCGGCTACAACGGCAGCCTTTGCATGTCCAGCACAAAGAAACAAGCACACGATCGCAATAGCGAGCCGCATACCTCGTTGACCGCACAGCCATGAAAAACCCCACCTTTTTCGATATTCCATATTCAAACCATCCTTCTAAAAAGAACACAAGAAACGAACCAAAAAGCACAAAATACGCTGCGAATCAACTATTCACCTTGACGGCACTAGGGACGTCGCGACTCAACGTCGTTAAATCGCAAACGCAACTTTCAAAATCCTACGCTTGCAAATTTGGGGGACAAGAAGAATAAAACTTACGGATGCGAAAGTCCCGTTTACCAATCACAAGGTGCCATACTGATCTGATTGACACCAGATCCAAAGCTCACGACTGCGGCTTGCACCGCTGAGACCATACCTGCAGCGGCCATCGAAACCGCAGCGACAAAATGAAATGTTGTCCTTCTCAAAAGACTTTTCTCCGATAATGCGACGACTTGCTCCTCCTTGCTAGAAACCGTGATCCTTCTGGTCTGCCCCTTACGGGATCGGGTATGACGTTGCATCGAAGAACAATGAGAGGAACGATGAGAAGAATATGGGCCCATTGTTTTTCCATACTCTTTGGAAGCCGGTTCCAAGGCTCCCTCCTGGAGTTTTGGGGTTGTCTACCTGCTACCTCTCACCTCCATCGCCACCCGAAATTACAGGTAGCAGTAAGTAACCCCGGGCGAGCGGCTTTTTCCTGCCGACCGGAATCGACAGATCCGTTTGTTCTGGCCTACGCGACCGCCGTTCCCCAGCTCGCGGATCATACCCCTTATCTCCATCAGCCTACCTATTACCAAATTCCCGTCCGAACAGCGCGTTGACCAGGATGGAATGATTCGTTCGCGTGCTTACTTTGCATCGCTCGGTGGATCGCTCTGTTGAAACAGTTGGCCCAGTACGTCGATGAGCAAGCTCTCGACCGACGGGTCGACGTTGCTTGAGGAGGCTTGTGTCTCGTAGCCTCCTTCTTGATAAGCTCGCTCGGTTCCGATGTAGCCCGGACCGTAGTCCCCATAAGCGGCCATCATGACGTTCAAATCCGGACGCATCGCTTTGGCCGCGAGTTGATACTCGACAAACAACTCTCCGGGCAGATGCAGACAACGCGCTTTGCCAACCCCCAAGCACGAGATATCGATCTTGTGGCCGGCTTGGACACGCCGAAGATACGCCAATTGATCGGCCAACGATACATACCCCTTGGCCGGTACCTCTCGGAGCCTTGCGACCAAGTCCGTTTCGATCAGATGGCGCGCTGTGGGCAAAGTGACGGGAAGGGAATTCCAAGTGACATCGTCAGAGGAAAGCGGGAAACGCTGCGTGCTCGCATGCGCTTGACGCATCGCATCGGCTAGCCGTGTCG
>CAZACJ010000192.1:0-3441 GCA_964483385.1 uncultured Pirellula sp.
TCTTTGCGAAGTCTTCGACGAGGACTCACGTGACATACTGCGCACGCGGCTGCGGAAACGATTCCCTTGGATCGTGACGAAATGTGATTTCGGCTTTATTGGCACCGAGCTCGGAGCGGCGCCTTTGATCGACCTTCCTTTGCAGGGATTGTCGTTCGTGAGCGGGTTGATTTTTGATCCGCTGAGTAGTTTGGACTATCGCCCAGAGGATAGTGGGCTGATGATTTTCAGCAAGTGGCCTTTCGCTACTCAGGGGCTCATCTCGCTTCATCCGGACGTTGTCGCGCTCTTGCAAGCCGGCCCCTTAGGTGCAGCAATTCCTGCCGCCGTTCCACGCGTTGCATTCCACCCGTACTCGTTTTCGTCGACGACCGGGAATGATAAGTTTGCTGCCAAAGGGATAGCGTATGCTCAGATCCAGCGCTCGACGGGGCAAATCTATCATATCTTCTTCAGCCACACTCAAGCGGACGACGACCGGGTCGAAGAGCATGCCGCCGAACGCGGTGATCAAATGAAAGAGGTCGAGGCATTCATCCTTGGTTGCGTCGGTGGCTTTCCCGCATCGGGCGAAGTGTTCTTCATGGGTGACTTGAATATTCGCGGCGAGCTACGTGACGACTGCGACATGAATGCAGAATGGGCTCGCACCTTCAACAACCCAGGACGATTACTAATGAAAGAAGTGATTGATTTGTGGGGCCAACGGCAATGCACCGGACACAAGGGACTGCGCGACAAAGGCATCTCGGCCACGACTCGTTATCATCCCCAGGAGGAGCGTTTGGATTATATCTTAGGATCCGCTATGAGTAATTTGTCTGCCCAGCATCTGAAGATCGACTACCCCCTCTCCTCAGTGCCACCAGGGCATCCCGACATTTCGTACATGAGTGATCATCTGCCGTTGCGAATCGAGTTGGCCGCTCCCCGCCTGTTTTCGACTCCGCATGGTGCAATGAACGTTCCCATCCAATCGAACTTCATCGACAATCAGCAAATCAGGGAAGGTCAGGTGGTGTGGTATCGCTTCGATAAGCAAGGGACGTACGATTTCATGCTTGCCCGCGGCGCTGATCGCTGCGGTTACGAAGTATACTTGGACACAGATTTATCACGACCGCGCCGCCAATACCACAACGAGAGTGATGGGGATTTCGGCCAAAAGTTTGTATTGGCTTCGGCCCCATTCTTAGTCAAGGTTTTTTCTTTTTCTCGCGAGCAAGAAGTCCAATTTCAGTTTCGTGCGCACCTGCATTTGGGAACTTCGCCGAACGATTCGATTCAGTTGCCATACGGAGTCCTCGTGCCCGAGCAATTCCCAAAACCAAACCCTACGCCTCAATTGCTGAACCTAGACTTCTTTGGCACACCTTGGGATGACAAGGACACCAAATGGTTCCGACTGGATGGACCCGAAGTCGACCTTGGTCAACCTTTAGAAGTGTTGATACGGGTCGAACAAACTTTGGGAGACGCTCCCTTCGGGGTGCGATTAGTTCGCTTGCTTGCAGGAGAATGGGTGGAATTGGATCGCGCAGGCCCAGGACTCCGCGGGTATGAGTTAAAAACGAAGATCAACAAAGGCGAGAAATATTACTTTTGCGTCTTTCGGGCTGATCTGCCAGCGCTTCGGGAACTTGAGTTCAATGTGACAGCGACGACCAATGTTTCGCTGCTTCGCGGCGGAGCTAATGGAAAGCCGAGGCTTATATGTGCAGATGAGACGTCCGGTTGGGGCGCAGACGACATCGAGCTAGATATAACCGTCGACGGCAAACCATTCCGCCACATCAGCAACGATGAAATTGGCGATATGGAGCAAGACTCAATTCGGGATCTGGATCAGTGGATTTCCGACTTTCTGCCCTATTTCAAAGGAGTGGGGTTCACCGTCATTGAACTTGACGACACCAGTCCCAACGACATCGGTTCGCAATCGCTGCCACCGCATGATCAACTGAAGAGCGTTCCCTCACTGTTCGTGATTTCAGACACGCAACCAGATGGCACCATTCGCGGCTCACTGCATGTCAATGTCGATGATGGAACCTATGACGTGCAGGTAACGGTGTCGACTTACGACGACCTCTTTTAATCTTCAGAATAATAGATTTTTAATTTCGAAGAGCAAATCTCTTGGCCAACAGTGCGCTTTGACTAAATAGCTCCACACGTTTTCTGGTGCGCTACGCAGCAAGAGCGAATGTATTCCGCATGTCGGCGTAGTAGTTGTTATTGTACCTGAGCCATTCCATGGCGAGGGAGGTTAGCTCCTCCATCGTTTTACATCGGTGGTTTCGTGTGATTGTCTCATGGAGATGCCACCATACGCGCTCGATCGGGTTGGTTTCCGGGGAATAGGCTGGTAGAAAGTGTATCTGGATACGATGACTCCAGTCTTCAAGGTATCTCCTCACATCCTTCGACTTGTGAAAGGATGCGTTGTCGCAGATTACATGGATTTTCGAGTAGCCTCGCAATCTCCTACGCAGGTCGTCCAAATGAGCCAAAAACAGATCCGAGTTTCTGCGTTGTTGTGGTTCGCTCACCAATAGAGTTCCTGTTGTCCATATCAATGAACCAGACAGATAGAGCTTTTGATTGTTACCTGGAGTTTCGACTTCCGCCTGTAGACCACGGGCCATCCATTGACTGCCAATTTTTGGGTTGAGATTGATGTCGACCTCGTCCTGGAAAACCGCAATCTCGTTGGTAGGTAAATGCCTCAAGAGCCGCCGTATTTGCCGCATTTTCTCAGGGTAGAATGGATCCGATGGGCCTACCACTGGTCGAGGTCTTCTCCATACAAATCCGAGGCGATGCATCCACCGACGTACCGTTTCACCAGTACATGCAGCTATTTTTTGTTCTTTTAGTATTTCCGACAAGATCTCGCACGACCATCGTGTTCTAAAGTAACCGAAGTCTTGCGGAGTGTACTCGACGACCCAATGACAAACCGTATCGGTCAGTTCCGGCTCCAGATTTCGGGCTTGGATGATCCCAAGTGCAGATTCGAGACCGTTCTCTAAGAAGCATCGTTTGACATCCGCGACCAAATCGGATCCGCACAACATGGCATCCATTATTTGACGATAGGACCAACCTCGATCCAAAAGTATCAGGATATGGGCCCGACGCGATATGCGAGCATTCTCTCCGAAGCGGAAATGCTCCAGTCCGGTCTTGCGTTGCGAGTCGGTCAAGCAAATAATACCATCCATGGCTTGGCTCCTTAGGGGATTGTTCTGATAAGCAGATCCTAATGACCAAGCCATTTTCATTGGAAGAGCAGATCATTCCCCTAGCGCACCTGGAATGATGTGGAGCTATTTAGTGCAAAAAAGTTCCGAATAGAGGAATCAATCATCAACGGAATGATTCAAGGAGATATCGAGCCTTTTGTACAAAACTGTGAGGCTCTTCGGGGATTGGGAA
>CAZACJ010000193.1:0-3310 GCA_964483385.1 uncultured Pirellula sp.
CAGATGAGTGCGGACCCGCATGCTAGGTGGTGTGGGGAGGGTGCCCGGCAACGGGTATCCTTACCCGATTTCTCGTCCGCATTTATCAAGGCTACTTTGGAACCTCTGATTTTATAATGCTTTCCAAATCTAGTTCAGGATCATCTGGCCATTTGCTTTCGAATTCTAGTGGCGTATTGTTTGGATCAACTACAGCGTCAAGTTGCCAAATATTTTCGTAGCCGTAGACCATTAGAGTAATGTAGGTCGGAACGTTAAGCGCTACCTTGGGCGCTTTGATTACATTGTCACGTCCGAGTTCATCGGGATAAGGGTGTCGGTCTTTTTTTAAACTCTTTTCGCTTTCGGGAGCAGAGCTCAAAATGTTGTTGCGACAGTAAATGAGAATCCTCGTCGACCGATTCGGAATGATTTCCTGAAGGGTTTTCTCGGAAAACGAAGTGTAAGGTAGATTTTTGCTACCTTTGACACGAAGAGATTCAAACGAACCGTCACCGCGAGCATCAAGCACCACCGTATTCTCTTCTCTCGCCGCCTTAGCGAAATCCGCTTCAGATAGAAGTCGTTTGACTCGAAGTTGCTCCGCCTTTTGTGCGAAATCCAGGAATCCCCCTGAATCGCAGATCGGTTGCCTTACCGGCATCAGTGCCGATCCCATTGAACACGCCAACAGAATTGCAAGTAACGAAGACGCGACAGAATAACGAATACTCGGCATGATGTATTCCTTTACCAAGACTTCCAAGTTACGAGAACGATGGCGTTAACGCGGCGGGCGCATTACACAATGATTTTAAGACCCGCGTGATCGCCCGCTCGCGTTCAACGCATGGGTACGCCCGTCATGGGCATTGGTTTGTGGGGTTCAAGTCCCCTGTGCGTGATAGGAATCACGATGAGGTTAGTATACCAAATGGCAGCTTCAAAGAGAACAAGCACGAGGTGAAGGCAACTGTAGAGTAGCGAACGTCCCGCGAAGGCAAGCGGTCCGACACGGCAAGAGTTGCAAAGGACCATGGCATATTGCCAAGACGACGCAAGTGGTGTCGGAATGACGAACGATTGGTTAGCAGAGCAAATGAGGTTTGAGTCTCAAGACCTTTTGGGCCAAGCTTACTCATCTCAGTTGAGCCGCCTAGTCTTGTCCCGCATGCCGTGGAAGGGAGGTACGCCATCTTCAATAGCGACGGCAACCCGATTTATCAGGCATCTACTTATTTTTAGCTCTCCACAGTTGGAGTTCGTCAGACAGTTCTTCTTGCTTTTTTCGAAGAGCATACCGGATTTCATCCGAACTCTTTACTTTCCTGGCTAGTTCAATCGGTGTTCTGCCTTCTTTGTCCTCGAAACGGATCGACGCGTCGTGTTTAAGAAGTAACTCAACGATCGCGGGGAATTTTGTTGCGTCGCGTTGATTATCTCGTTCCCAACGTTCGAAGATTATCGCAATATGTAACGGAGTTTGTCCTTTGCCGTCCGCCGCACTTGGGTCCATACCAGCTTCAAGCAATAACTGAACTGATTTCAAATTCCCGGAACTGACAGCATAGTGCAAGGCGGTCGCCTCATCGCCGACAATCCAGATGCCCGAACGCCCGCCGAGCCATGTAATTCGTCGTTTGAGATTTGCACCACGATCAATCAGAAGCTTGACGATTTCGGGGTGGCGTACCGCGTCAAACATGATCGGATACCCAATTCCGTCAGCGAACGAATCCGGGTCAGCACCATGATCCAACAAGAGTTTGCATATCTCAAACCTACCCGTTTCCGCTGCAAGCCGCAATGGAACTGACTGAGCGTTTCCTGCGCTGTTGATCCAAGTACCTCCCGATTGCATTTTCTCTTTGACGAACGGAATATCATTCAAGTAGATAGCAGTCTCTATCGTGTATTCCGCACCGCCGTCACGCAGTTTCTCAGCGATCAGCTTCCACTTTTCTCTTTCGTTTTCGCGAAGATAGTAATTCTCTGCAGCTTTCTCAATGGCTGATCGTCTTGTCGCTGCGCTTCGTCCGTCGAGTCTCGCTCCGCGGGAAATCAGTAGATCAACTACCGAAGGTTCGCTGGCAGCGAAGATAGCAGTGACCTTGTTATCATACGTCTCGTTAACGTCAACGCCAGAATCAAGTAGCTTCTTCACTGCCTGAACATCTCCCGAGCGCACAGCGTCACGAAGACTCTGCCCACTAACTGACGGGCATATCAAAAGCACGCAAAGGATAGCAATGACTGTTCTCATTCTTGTAGACCGACTGCAACACGCATCACCACGGTCGCGGCGAGTGATGCTCCCTTGAATAAACTCCCGATCCGCGACTCCGGTGCATGCATTGGTTACGTGACTTGATTCCGGTGTGTGAGTGGTGCCCAAGCCGCGAGGATCATTGCCGTAAATAGAGCGCCCTGAGCAAGCAAACGGAGGATAGTATAGCACAGCTTCCGATGGGTCGGGACCGCACCTCTTGATTTGATAGTTCCAGAGTGAGTTAATAAACGCCCAGCCGCAAACAGATTGGCCAACGGTTAGCGAATGCGTATAAGTGCGTCAGCTATTTCTTCCCTGAGATGATCGGAGATGTCAGGGGCTTTCGCAAGTTCCTGTAGTGCAGGGACCGATTCCCTGGCATCCGACCCGAGTTTCGCAAGAGCATCAACAGCAGAACTCGCAGGTTGACCAAAAAAACCTTTATGGTTTTCCAGTGCGCGAATGTACGCGGCAATCACCCTCGGCTCCGAGATGCCGCGTTTGCTAAACGCTTTAATCACGAATTCAGCCACCAATTCGTCTTCGTCTTCCATCAGAGGAAGGCAACGTGTCACCGCTGAATCTGGATCGACTGCAAAAAATGCATCTACCAGTCCCAAACGGATTAGTGCGGATTTGTGTTTCTTTGCACGTTCAAGTGAATCGAGGAGTGGACGAGCTAAGACTCCGAGTTGTGCTATTGCTTCTGGAGCGTCGTTTTGAACCCAATTGTTTTCCATGTCGGCGAGCATCAATCGCTCCAATAGATCCAGAGACTCCTGAACGGGTGTGCCAGTAATGCAGCAGACGGCCGCCGCAGACCAGATTCGAACCTTCTCGTCGTACTCTGGACCTGTGAGCTTTTTGAGTTTCGGTATTGCATCCGATGCCTTCGGTCCAATCTTTGCCAAGAGGCGAGCCACACGGCCCCTTAGTTTTTCCGGATAACTTGCGTCCCTTGATATAGCAACATAGACATCTGAATCGTCATCGAGCAATTTGATGACTTCTGGTATAAGCTTGGCAATTCGTTCATACCGCTCACTTAGGGCGTCAAGTACA
>CAZACJ010000194.1:0-3303 GCA_964483385.1 uncultured Pirellula sp.
CCAAAGCAGGGTTGTCTACCGGCTAAACGTTTCATTGCGGTGATCTCGTTAGCAAGCCTCCTGGTATTCGCTGGAATTGGAAAACTAATTCCCATCGGAATTGATAAGAGCGACGGTTCTAATGCGCTCTTATTTTCGATCCTGGGGTTTGTAGAGCTTTCGATCGCATTGAGTTTGATATGGAACACCGAATCCGAGCGATATCTAGCTTGGTGTGCTGCTGCAATGCTTGGACTTGGATTCCTTGCTTATTTCATCCGGCGACGACTTCAAGGTGAAGACGTATCATCTTCATCCTGCGGATGTCTCGGCCACTTTGAAATAACTTACCTTCCGAGCTGGTTACTTTTGTCCTCATACTTTGTCCTGTTGGGCTTTGCATCGTCGCGTCGGCTGGAGCCTCTTTTTTATCGAAAGGTCTTGCCATTAACTCGATTTTTGAGCCTTAATGCACTGTCGGCATGTCTTTTGGGAACTACTTTCGCGTTCTTATCGAATCTGGGAGTTCGAGAAAACTTCGTGAGTTTTTTCATTCCGATGCCAGTAGCTTTCGTTGATCGCGTCGGTCTTCCGACAAAACGAATAGATGCGGGACGTGTCAAAGTAGATTCGGTTGTCAAGCTTCCTGTCGCGATAAAGAATTCGGGCCATAGGCCAATTCGTATTATCGGGCATAAGCAGTCGTGCCGCTGCGTCAGCCTCTTATCTAGTCCAGATGTTTTTAATCCGGGTGTCGTTCAAGCTTCGGAAATCAAATTCGAAAGCCCTGCAACAGTCGGTGATTTCGAAGTTATGCTGACCATTTACCTAGATGAGCCAACGCAGCATCAAGTGAGTACTTCATTTCATTTTCAGGTTGTACCAGACCTGTAGGATACACTGCCGTATACCGCGTTTTCGGGCACGCGGAATCGGTGTTTTTACTTGGCCCGCTTGGAGAAAAAACATGTCGAGATTTGTAGGATTGGTTTTGTTGGGGGCAGTTCTGATGGGTGGGAAATTTGCGTTCGCAGCGTGTCCAAGTGACACCTTGAATTGCTATGGGAAATGCCTATGGATTGGTCAATGCGGAATAAAAACAACGCTTTCGGGAGACCGGTATTGCGGATGTGTCTTTATCATTCGGATCGATCCAGACGAACCTATATAGGCTAGTCAGGATATACCCGATGCTCAATCAAACATACTTTATCAAAGTCGCTTATCCGAATCGTTTCGTTCCATAAGTGACCAGCAGGGAGAGTTGAGATAATGTTACGCTATACAGCAGTTCTAACAAGTTTGGTCGTTCTTCTGCTCCGCATGCATCAAGTGGTCCGTGCCGAAGACACGTTTGATCGTTTTCGAGCTGTCTATTCGAGCGTCGTGCAGCAGCATGACGAATCGTTTCGAAAAGGACTCACAATCGTTGCTGCCGTGACTTTTCCCGAAATCAAAAAACCGACCCCAAAAACACTGTACTTTTCAGGTCTGAAGCATCGTGTCGAAGTCGATCTCGGTAAGGTATCCGTGGTCTCTTGCGTCGGAGACCGTATGACATTCAGTTTGTTTCAAAAAGAAGAACGTAATGACTTGATTCATTTGTCGTACAATGGAGATCCTAGTATCGAGGACGATGAACTGGATCAAGCTCTTCTACTGTGTCGTCCGCACTACTATGTCCATGGTTTTTCACTCTTGTCCGTTATTAGTTCTCCTGAATTCCGAGTTATAAAATGCGAAAAAACAAGAGCTGACGAGGTTGAATTGGTGAACCTGGAGTTCGAGTGGAAGCGAGTCGATAGACTCTCCCGCGAATCAGTTTTGCTCGAACCGGATCGCAATTGGGCGATCAATAAGCATGTAATGTCACTGCGTTCTGGTGAGTCTTACGTCACTGAAGTAGCGTACTCTGCGAACGGATTCCTACCGCGACAATCGATGGTCACGGTTAATGGTAAGCTTGATCGAAAAGTAGACTTTTTTGAGTGGAAAGAAGGAGCACTTCCGGACGAACCGTTTTCCCCAAGTTTTTATGGGATACCCGAGTATTCAGGAATGCGCATTGTCTGGACCTACGCTATCGGAACCGGACTTTTGTGTGGGATCTTGTTTCTCATTTGGAAATGGAAACGATCATGACGTCTTCTGTCCACCAAGAAAGGCGAATGGCAACCGATATGCAACTACGAAGTCGCGCAGTTTATGGCTTTACACTTATTGAGCTCTTGGTAGCGATCGGTATCATCGGCATTTTGGTCGCACTTGTGTTACCGGCGGTTCAGGCGGTCCGAGAATCGGCACGTACGATGCATTGTTCAAACAACCTTCGTCAAATAATTTTGGCGACTCACAACGTTCATGATGCTCATGGTTCGTTGCCACCACTTTGCGCAAACTGTTCTGATCCGGATGTTCCTGGTTGTTTAACCTCTAACAGCACTCGGTATGGGCGACATGTTTTTACGGGGTTCGCATTCCTGTTGCCGGCGATCGAACAACAAGTTGTTTTTGAGAAGATGTCTGTTGGAATGCTTGAAGGTGGACAATCACACGTCGTAATTCCTACCTTTCTCTGCCCTTCCGATTCGTCTGTCGAAGGTGGTCATCCACGACTAAAATGGGATTTCGTTGACCGTTATGGAGCATCGTGCTACGCAGCAAATAACTACGTTTTTGGTAACCCAGCCGCGAAACTGACATACGGCTCGAATCGAATTCCTGCTTCGATTCCGGACGGGTTAAGCAATACGATTTTCTTTGCTGAAAAATATGCAACCTGCAGTAACACTGGCAGTCTGTTTCAATCAAGCGGTCCTCCCGGCGCTGTTTCAGCAACACTCTGGGCTAGTTCCAACGACATTTGGAGACCCGGTTTCAATCTAGGGCATTTGAAAGCTGGAAAGTCTGTTGCTTCGTATCCCCCTTCGGCAATGTTTCAATACAGACCAAACTACAGAAAAGAATGTGATTTAGAACGTACTCAAACGTCCCACATCGCTGGTATCGCAGTGGCAATTGGAGATGGTAGCACGCGCACTCTTGGGCCAAACATGGATAGGATTACTTGGAGTAAGATCAACGATCCAAGGGATGGTTCCGTAATTACGCTTGACTAAACCGTAAGCGTACAGCCACTTTGGCGAGATTTGCTGATGCTCAGGCTTGCTGATATGCCCACTGCCTGTTAGTGGCTCTAGATGGATGCTGCGGTTTGTAACACTGCGGGGCCAGCATTGTGGTGGCCAGCGATACTCCACTGACGCACGTCGCTCATGTCGGGGAGCTCTGTCGTCAGAGCCCAAGAGACCCATGGGTACGGCT
>CAZACJ010000195.1:0-3162 GCA_964483385.1 uncultured Pirellula sp.
TATCCTTAACCAAGACGTTACGGCAAGGATTAAAGCCCTCCGCAGTGGTCTCTTGAAGGACTCGAAAAATCCACTTTTCAGGATACAAGATCGTGTTCCCAATAAACTCCGCGCCATCGACGCCTACAAAGGCTGCGGCGCAGGAACTACCCTCGATCGTATTGTCACGCACCACGATGCGTCTAGCTTCGTATTTGGCTCCGGCAGGGCGGAAGAGACGTAAATCGGTCGAACCTCCGATGTTCATCGGACGCTCGCCAGCTTGGATGAAATGACATTTCTCGATCGTGATGTCGGAGCAACCTCCTTTCGTCTGAACGCCAGCCGTTGCCGTAAAGTTTGGCTTACCAACGAACCGACAGCCTGAGACTAGCGAATCGTGACAGCCCACCATATCAATCCCTTGGCCGCCCCACCCAGAAATCGTGCAATCGCGGATGGTCAGATTGACCAGGCCGGAGCATTTGACGCCATCGTGATTCCCCTTCGGACCGATGTCGCTGATCATCAAACGTTCTAGCGTGATTCCTTTGACCGGTTGATCGAACCGTCCGCCATCATCCAAGTTCAGGCCGTTGCCACTTTGGCCAGTGATTTGCAGATTGCGAAGTGTCAAATCGTTACAACGAGAGAAATGCCAAGCGTTGGAACCTCCCTTAAAGTGCGGTGGGTTTTTTGGATCGCGTGCCTCAATCGTGAGGTTGTCCATTCCTTCTACGTAATAACCCCCAGGGTAATCGCCAGACGCAATTTTCAAAGTGACGCCCGATTTGGACCTGCGTAGGGTTTCGCGGATTGAACCCGCATCGCGGACGACTATGTCATCTGCGTAGGCCATGTTCGCCAACCATAGTACCGCAAGCAAAGAAACGCAACGCAAGAGTGGTTTACTCCGCATGGGCTGGATCGATCGATTATCGAACATTGTGTCGTTTAAGGACTCTCTTTGGGTGGTACGGAATGCTCGGGGACCGATGGGATAGAGCGTCTTGCTAAGGGATCGCAGGTACGATCACGACTTCGAATTATACCTGATACGAGTGGTCCTGTCTCTGTCTTGCTGATCGAAACTCGGGGAGGCCTACCGCTTCGCTGAGTACGAGTACGACGACATCGCCAGTGAGCCAATGAGGCTAAATAAGCAAACCAATAATGATCGTCGATCGAGCATGCTCAAACGACTTGTGCTTGGGTCCTCAAGTTGGACAAATGATTCGGTGTCGGTTGTTTGGAGTTCGAAGTCATGAAATCACTTCAGGCATGTGGTAGCTGAGGCTTAAAACTCTGCCTGGCTATCTGTCGCCATACGAGCATCAAACTTTGCGTCGACAAGCTCAGCTACCCACGCAGAGAATTGATCGATTCCAATCAGTCCAGCCTCATACTTGGCTTTTGCTGCGAGGAATGCACGCCGTACAACGTCTTCACGTTGCTTTAGCAGAGATGGTAAGGATTTTATATCCTTGGTTCCTGCAATTTTTGCTCCGATCAACTCCAATTCCGCTGATAAAACGTCTTCTTGCGTAGCAAGGCCGTCATCAAACTTTCGTCTCACTGAGTCCAAAGCAGATTGAAGAAAGGAAACATGCTTATCCCACGGAGATGCCGACGCATCAGGCGCAATCCCTAGTTGCCTCTTATCATCAACTCCATTCAAGATCGTAATCTGAGTAGTACCAGTCAGTAGCGAAGCTGACGTCTTCCCTGTATTGGCAAAATCGGGAACGTCAAAAGTGATGTCGCACTTCGTGTTGATCGGCAACAGAACGTTGGTTGTCCAGTCGTCTGGGATTTGCTTCGCAGCGGCTAGTTTTTCTGGTGAGTCTACGAAGCGAATCTTTCGATTCTTGAACAGCGTAGGTTGCTCGCCAATCTCCTCGGCTCGCCAGCCTCCGATTATTTTCTCTCGATCATGCTCAACTGAAAGTCTCTGCTTGCCATCGCCACCAAGTACATCGATTTCGATTTTGTTGAAATGGAATGCGTTGGGAATCGTTGCCGTCAAACCCTTTCCGTGAACAGTGCGATAGAAGAATTCGACATCAACCACTTGTCCAGCCAAGTACTTGGCTTGCGCTGGCTTGAGTCGAAATCCAGCCTGCAGCCCTTCGTCACTTGGCTGACCCCAGTGAATCGTTTCGTCGGAGAACGAGTTGACTTTTTGAAATCGCTCGCGAATCATAAACGCTTGAGTGCTGCCATCTTCATCGCTCTGAACTTCCAATCGAATCGCGGAAACATCGAAGCGGTCCTCCTCTGCCGTCTGGTACGAATGGGACAACTTAAGCTTGACTCCCTTCATTTCGTGCCTGTCAATGACAGCCATCAACGCGTCGATCGTGGTAGGCTTGAGTCCATCGTACGAATACCAGATCTGCTTCGCCCATAGCGTCGACAGTGCAGCCAGAGTTTCTTCGAGTGTTAATTCAGGTCCTTCTTCCGAATGCGACTTGTTGAAGTCCACGATAGCCTTCTCCAGAGCGGATTCGGAGGGCCGGATTGAGGAAATATCGAATGAAACAAACTGATTGCGAATCGTCGTAGCCAGTCCTTCTTTCCCAAACAAGTTGATCTGAATGGCGCTCGAGCTAAGGGGTTTGTCATGCCACCATTGTTGAGGCAGGGTCCAAGAGCGAGTGTTTAACTTAATCGACCAGCCGGGTGGTAGTTTGCGATTCAGTACGATCCCCACCACAGTGTCGCTGATTTCCTGGCGGAGCTTCGATTGACTGTACTGCCACCAGAGACTTGCTATCAACTCGTCTTCAGTAAGTGGCGGTAAATTTGAGGCTCGCAGTTTTTCAGAGTGGAGTTGATTGAACTCTTCGACTGCTGCAGTTAAGTCAGACTCGAATGTGGATATCTTGACCTTCGAAAAGTCGAGCAGCGGCGTAGGGGTTTTATCAGTGTGTGGAGCAGTTGGCTCCTTCATTCTCCCTGAAATTCGGTCCGAGTCGACTGTGGACATCGTTGATCCAGGCGCGAGTCGCTCACGAACTTCTTGGGCTCTTTCGTAGTAATCACTTGCCTGAGCCGCATTTCCATGCGAACGCAATAGGTCGCCGATCTTGTCATAGGCGACGGACAAATCTCGAGCGTATTGTGGAGTCTCTGGTGCGGCGGCTACAATCCGCTCAAACACTTCAAGTGCCTTCTCGTAAT
>CAZACJ010000196.1:0-3093 GCA_964483385.1 uncultured Pirellula sp.
CTGCCCAATCTTCCCTGAGCTTCGACCGACGGTAACGCGGGCCTCTGAGCCCGCCACAGTACCGTGCGGCCGCCAACACGGCGATGGGCTGGAAGAACTCGAACCTACGCACCGAAATGACGCGACTGCTTCGCCGCGCCGGCGTCTCGGGTTGGCCACGATTGTTCCACTCGATGCGTGCTAGCAGACAAACAGAACTGCAACGGGATTACCCGATTCGTCGATTATAGCGATTGGAGGTAAACGCTGCACCCACTTCTAGCGCCGATCCTTCCGGAGTCGGCACTATATCGTCATTCATACTCGGTCGCGGCAGTCAATGCATCTGCGATGATCTGCCATGTCGGCGTCTCAATATCTACCTGAGACTTGATGTTTCGGTAATAGCCACCGCAATCATTTAGCCACGCTGCCATTGCCTGCAAAAAGGAGTAAGCGGATTCATTCTCCCATTCGCGTGCGTCATTATCGTCGAGCAAGCGAAAGATGTGCGATTTCAAGTCATCGCGAGTATTCACTGGCGGATCAGGTTCCATGTTTCGTAAGCACTCTCCACAAGTAGAACCGATGCAGGCCGTGTTTTTGTCTGTCCGCTAAAGTCGACGAACGTTTGCGTTAACGCGGCGGGCGCGTTGGACTATGATTTCAAAACTCGCGTGACCGCCCGCTCGCGTGCAACGTTTTGTTCGCCGATTTTATTCCCAACGACGCTCAAACTCTCGGACTTCGCGCGGACTCAAACCGATATCGAGGCGAGGCTGAAGAGCGAAAACGCCAAGATCGCAACCGGCATCGAATGGGAACTTTCCACCAGCGTCCGGCCAGAACGCTTGGACGGCCTCCAATTCACCAATTCGACCGATAGTAGTCATGAATCCCATCGCAAAGCCGAGATACAAAGGGTGCTGCGTTGGATGGACACGTCGAAATCCAACGTTGTGCTTGTCGTCGCCCAACTTGATCGTACGGACGCCGTTTTCGGCATAAGACGCGCCGTTCCGAATGTCATTTATCAGCCCCGAAAACAGGGCATACGCATTTTCGGCATCCAGCCCAAAGATGATGAACTCAGGATGTTGACACGTCTGCATCAAGCCGATGGAATAAAGAAATGGCGGTTCCGCATCATTCACATTAGCAGCGTACCATCCGTGTTGGCGAACGATGTCAGCGATTTCCTCGTCCATCATGCCTCCAAGGCGAACGGCAGGGTTCAGCGAGCCGGAGTGATTGACTCAACGCAAGTCAAAACGGCTGATCGAGGGCTTAGTCTGCAACCCTTTGTTCGTCCGATTTCTTTTTACGTATGCCCGACTATTTCTGTTTTTCCGAAACGTTGTCGAGTTGGAAAGTTGTTTCTGGGCCAAGTTGAATAGTGATGGCATCGCCTTCAAGTTTTGGTTTGACCCTACCCAAGTACGAAAATCTCATCCCGTCCTTGTCAGGTCGATAGAGTTTCAACCATGCAACCGTCACAGGAACCTCGAGCTTGAAAGAGCCATCGTCAGCAGTAATCGTCTTTGGCTCGTTGCCATCGTTCGCCGAGACTACCAATCCTGATACACCAGTCCCTCCTGCCATGCTCACTCGACCGGTAAGCACGCGCGTGCCAGTTTGCTCTAAGTCTGAATTCTTTCGCTCAATTTGGCGAATCGGCAGTTCGAAATCGTCGATAGTTTTTTCAATCAGTTGTTTAACTGCTTTCTCGGTCCACAATAGGCAGTCCAATCTATCCGCATCCAAATCAAATTGATTGGACGCGAGTTCAATTTCGTAGACCTCGGGAGGTAGCCCATCAATACGAAACGAGCCATCGGCGGCAACCGGTACTTTGATCAAATCCCATGCTGGGTCTCGATTCAGCCGTAGGGCTAGTTTAGAAACCGGTTCCCCATCACTTCGAAATAGTCGTCCACCAATAGAGACCGTTTGAACAGTTGTCAGCCGGCCAATACCCAAATACTCTCCCGACGATGGAGTTACGAACTTTTGCGTTTTGAGAATTGAAGCCGAGTTTGATCGGTTAGCCTCGCCGATAACGGAATAGACACAGTATTCTTGATTCGGCAAGAGGTTCTTCAGTTCGAACCGTCCTTGTGAGTCAGTAACTGTTGGAATCGCTTTTTGGAAGAATTTCTCTCCGCGATTACCCCGATCAGTCTGTGCAACGGAAATCGTCATTCCAACGACAGGACTGCCTTTATGGTGAATTGTTCCACCAATACTGGCACCCTCAAAAAGTTCCAGCTTCGTGAGGTCACCGCCGGGTTTAAGATCAAGGAGTCTTTTGTTGCACAAACCTGCTGCGGATATCTCAACGTCGATTGCCGATACACCATCAACCAGGTTAATTTCGAAGTAACCTTTCGAATCCGTGACCGATGGCGAAACGCCCTTGGTCGATGAAGAACGCAAACCTTTGTTATCAATCGTGTAAACCGGGCTGACAAGAGCGCCTTGGACGGCAATTCCAGTTTCATTCCGCACGAATCCCTGGACGGTTCGCGACATATCCATCGTCGTCGGTCTAGCGAAGAGTGTTAGATGATGTGGCTTTTGTTGAGGCTCAAGAAGCGCCGTTTGTGCCGTTTTGTACCCAGCAGCAGAAACAACAAGCCGAAATTTGAGCTGAGAATCGAGATCGGCAATCTTGAAACGCCCCAAGTCGTCACTTGTTGTCCATTTCTGGCAGTCCAAGTAACAGCTTGGACAGAAGAGCGCTGGCCCAGATACGGGCGCTGCCGTCGAAATGTCGACGCGAGCGTTACGAATTGGTTCGCCTTCTTCGGTCTGCACGACACCCTGAATCACCGTGGTAGTTCCATCTTGCCCAAGCACCGCACAGTTGGACACAGTCATCAAAAGACAAACTGCAATTAGGTTTAGAGTTGCAGTAGCACGCATGCTATGCTGTATCATTGTGGGGCTCTCGATTGCAAAGGCAGATGATCTGTGCAAGGACGAACTATTTTAAACCAGCGGCATGGCACGATGCCATGCCCGCTGCGTTGGAAAGTTCATCGGCTTACGCGATAACGGCAATCGCGTTCGATGAAAAACGGAGGGCGAACCAAAACCTCATTACGCTCATGA
>CAZACJ010000197.1:0-2974 GCA_964483385.1 uncultured Pirellula sp.
GAACTGTCGTTGACCGATGGAGCGTCAGTCTTTACGGGAACCCGTATCTGGCCATGTCGCAGAAGGACTTCATGTAGACTGGGATCCTATGGAAACTAGGTCATCCGCTTTCGCAGCTGAGCCTGTAGTTCAGTTGCTAACGTCTCAAGTTCGGTCCTCGATCTGGGGTGCAGCTCCTGGTCGGTCGACTGAGGTAGACTCAACAAATTTTGCAACACGCGTATCTTGCCGAAAAGCTCGCCTTCCTCAAGACCTTCACGGCGAGCGGCGTTCAATATCCATTGCTGGTCGCGGATGGCTTTTTCACGTGTGTCGTACATGGCTTTGTCCTCGGTCTTTCTTGCAATCCGGTCAATTGAGTCGGTCGCCTTCTGGAACTCCGGCTGGGGGAACAACCTCGAAAGTGTCTGTGCATCGTACTGGTGAGCGTGCAGCAACCAATACAACCAACGATCCAGCAGGCTCGCGGTCTCGAGTTCGCTTTCCTTCAAATTATACCACCCAAGCTCGAGCGTGTGAATTTCTAAAGTTTCTTCCAGCAATCGCCCCGAATCTCGGTCCACGAGTCGAAACGCATGATGCACCTTGGGAGAATCGTCCCAAAGTTGCCCCTCCAGCAAACAGATCGAATAGACCGGCTTAAGCTCGGAATAATCGTCCCCGGCCTTGAGCTGGCCTGCGTAGACTTCACACCCATAGAAAACGATTCGCTTGACCAGTCCGGAGTAGGCCGACAACTGCATCTCGATGTCGTAAATCGCCCCAGCTGATCCACGGCTCGAATGTCCAGAATCGACAGTTTATCGTTTTGGAAATCCTGCAAATTGTACGGGTTCTCGATCGTCACATCGACGATGGGAACCGGTAGCGTTAGGATCGCGTTGAGCAGGCTGATCAAAGCCACCTTGTTCTCGGGGGAGCCAAAGGTTTTCTTAAAAGCGAAATCGTTGGTAGGACGAATACCAATCGGTTGCATGAGGTAGTCTTCCTTTCAAACCAATAAATGGTTTCCCCGAACCTGTCGCGTGGATGAACGACACGAAATCGTACCACAACCTCGATCCACTTTGGTACAAAACATATTGGTGTCTCCGAGTGTGGAATAGCTATCATAGCGCAAGCCGTCCTCTTCCCTCCGCGTCTCAGCGTCTCCGCGTGAGCTTTGGCCGTTTGCATCCCAACGTATAGCGGACTTCCAGTCCGCTCACGAGGAAGCTCCGCGCCCAGTGCGAAAAAATCGCGTACGAAGCGGAAAACGGATGCTTTTAGTGATCGAAAACGGCTCGACTCTCGACTTTGGTGCATTGCCTTGTTCAAATCTGTCTTCCGCAGCGTGCGCCGCGCAGAATCACCTAAGGGGAAGATTGAGAAAGCGGCGGAATCGAAAAATCGCGTGCAACCCGGTTCCGCCCTCCATCGCATCGCGTCCCTCTGACGCTCTCCATTGCTGTTCGAGGTGTTCCTCTTCCTCCGGCCTCACGCCTCAAGCCTCCGGCCTGTCTTCACCGCTCTGGCGGACCGTCGTTGACTGATGGAGCGTTAGTCTTTAGGTGAACGCTTACTCGATAGCTACAAACTCGAAACAACGACACAACCATACTCAGTTATTCGAAAAACTTGAGATGACGACCCAAGCCTCCCTCTTTTAATAAAATCGTACTGACCGGTTAGACGGAGAATTGTGGAAGCTGAATTGTATTGACGACGATGAAAGAAACCATTAACCAATTTGAACTCGCGACAAATTGCTTCATCCGTGTCGGCTAATCTTATCGCATGGAAGCTAGAATTAACATCAAATCGACCACAACACACACCCCCAAAAAAATTGTAATCTGGATGATTCCATTCTTGGAGATACAAATGCAATCGCTTTTGCTTCTGAAAAAAACCATCCGTGTAGATCGTCGCCTGATCACCACAAGAGATTTCACTTCTTAAAACATCTCTCCACCCAAGCTTTCGACAAAATTTTATTATCTCTCTTGGTACGCATTTTGATGTCCGGACCGTATAGCCTTCAACTGCCACAAAAACATCCTCCGTTGTAGAGAATTGGATTGCGAAACGTCATTGCCACGCATTCTGCTACTGTTCTTGTACTTTCGGTATGGTAAGATTTTTGTCCATTCTGGTGGATTGTTACGCAAATACACTTATTGCAAACTTCCCGGTTATTCTTAGGTTCCGGATCGTCTTCGTCTGGAAGGTCACCGTCGTCGTTACCGACGTAATACTTATTAACACACAATGTGACGTAAGCAATCTGCACGACCGGGTGTATCCTCAATACTTTCCCACAATTTGTTGCAACCGTAGTCGTCGTTAAGACGGTTGTTTCAATGGGCACCAATGCAAGTTGGCACTTCTCAGGTGATTGCTTGCAAGGCCCATCGGATGCACCTTCGACCGCCCAAAGCCTATGCCAAGTTGAACCGTAGTCCTTGCAGCACTGCCAAGCACTTTTCCCCGAATCGCACTCAAGCTCTTTCGTTATGAAGTCACTTATTGTCCAACCTAATCGAAATTCGCAGCAGACTTTCCACAGCCCAAAGGGGTCCATATCATCCAATTCAAAGTCATTCCTATACAGATTCCATCTGCTACCCTTAAATCCAATTGGGTCTCTGGTGAGAAACCTCCCCGCACTCGGGCTCATCCACCGCGCCCTGAAGTGATGCAGTCCCAGCGTCGCGTCCCACTCACGGCCAGTGAAGGTGTAGCGATTGTTGATCGCCGAGGAACTGAGCACCGAAGCCGAGGCGTCCAATATTGTCGGTTGGCCGTAGGCTGAGTAGGCGTAGCGTTCGGCGATAGCACCTGTGGATGTCGTTACTGAGGTGATGGAGTATTGATGGTTGCGATGGTAACTGTCAGTACCGTTTGTAATCGCGACGTGTGGACTTGCATGCGTTTGCTTAGCCAACTGCGTTGCCGAGGTGGTCGAATCCAGGTATGCGTCCGATTCCAACGT
>CAZACJ010000198.1:0-2970 GCA_964483385.1 uncultured Pirellula sp.
TTGGGAATCGGCCAGACAAGCGTCTGTCTGATCTCCCTACGCAACTCGCCATACCAGCAAACCCATCGCCGCTGATTCCGCATCTCTGATGTGGACGTGTAGTTAGACGTCGAACACGGCAGTAACGCCTCCTATTCGCATGCAACAGCGCACTGACCTGCGGATCGCTCTCGTGATACTCGTAGGCCTTTCGGCGCGCATGGGCCCGAAAAAGCCCTGATGGAAACGGAATAACAGTCCGTCATCAAATGCCTTTGTTATCCGACATCTGAAAGACCCTGCTTCAGGCTGCCTTCGACGTTTCGCCTAGAGCAGGTTTCGCACACGGAACAAATCGCTTCACGCACCGCTTCTATCTGTAGGGATACCCGGTGCGAGATCGAAATGACGGATTTCCGAGAGGTCTTGCAGCGCTGGAGCTTTACAATCACTACCAAATTTCTACTGCGTTAAGCGTTTTTTTACGATCCATGTTGCAATCGCTGCGCATGCGATCACAAGCAAGACGTAGAGTCCATAGATTCGCCAAGGAGAGCTTGGACTTCGAAGCCCGATCGATTCGGGTGTGTAGTAATTAGGGTCTGAATTCGGGTCTGAGAACCATGCGGCTCGATTCACTACGGTGGTATTGGAATTCAGAAGGTCTGTCATCCGAACAGGCAATCCTTCGTCATATTCGACGGTGTATTCTGTTCCTTCTGTCAGATTTTTGAATGAGGATACCAAACCCGTTTCCAGCAACTCCATCGAACCGCTTGAGTTCCTCGCGGGCCAATCCCACTCCCACCGCATGCGACGATTCCCCTCTTGAACGGGGCGGACATGAAGGGTCTCAACCCCAAAATCTCCCGTTAGAAAGTCGGCTGCGGTTTCTCCCATCACATGCGTTGTGCCTTCGATGATCGCACTTCGGGCTAGAGCACTGCTGGAGACTTCCTTCCGAATCGTGGGATCGAAACCTACCACGGAGTAACCGAAGGGTCGTTTGTCACTTTGTCGTACCGCTGTGAAGAATAGTCCTCCATTACGCGCGAAGACCGATTCATAACCGTCGCTGTAGACCAAATTAAGCCGCCACCGACTCGCAGTTGCGAGGTGGAACTCGTAATGGTACCTGGGTTCTTCGACGGTCTTGGAATCGATCTCTTGACGATACAAGACATCATTCATGCTGAAGGCCTGTTCCCAACATAAATACATTCAGTCCCGCAGGGCCGGTACACAGGATATGATAAACTACCCAGAATCGTGCTACTCTCGCAGGTTCCAACTCCCAAGGCTTATGGACAAACAACCATAAGATAATCTCCAAAAAGCCCCGTTCATTCTCATGATTCGAAAGCTCAGTTGATTCAAGGATTCGCGATGCCCAAAGTCTTTATCAGCGCCACGTCTCGGGATCTGAAGAGCTATCGAGAGGTCATAACACAGTGGGCGCGTTCACGCGGTTACGAACCCGTGGTTCAGGACGAGTTCCCCGTCCAGTCCGACTACAACACCATCGTGCAGATGCTGCGCGACAAGATGGCCCCGTGCGATGCGGTGATCCATCTCGCCGGCTTGTACTACGGTTTCGAACCCAGCCATCGACCCGATGGCGAGCTGCGCCGATCGTACACCCAGTTGGAATACGAACTGGGGAAAGAACTCAAGCGTCAAGTTTTCCGCTTCATCGCCCGTGAAGACTATGCACGCGACAACGAGTTCACGCAGACCGACGAACAGGCAAATCTCCAGCGTCTTCATCGCCAACGCTTGATGAGAGGCAATGAAGCTTGGTCGGCGACCTCCCGCACCACTGGCAACGAACTTTACTACGAATTCAGCAACCCTCAGCAGGTGAGAGAACTGCTTGACGAGATCGAGATTAAACCGACCCTCGCCAAACCCCAAAACCTGCCTCTTGTCGGCTCTCTGTTCTCGGGCCGCGAAGAATTCCTGGAACAGCTTCGCCGTGTCTTGGTCAACAAACCGACCCATATCGCTGCCGTCACGGCCAAACAGAGGATCCACGGTTTGGGCGGAGTCGGCAAGACACGTGTCGCGGTCGAGTATGCCAAGCGTTATTCGCAAGAGTACACAGCCTTGTTGTTTATCACCGCAGATAGTCCGTCCAGTTTAGACCGCAACTTGGCCAACCTATGCGGCGCGTTGGTTTTGAATCTGCCTGAAAAGGATGCGATCGAGCAGGAGGTACAAGTCGCCGCGGCGATACGTTGGCTGCGCGAGAATGCCGGTTGGTTTCTGATCGTCGACAACGTCGATACGCCCGAGGCGGCACTATCCGTGCAAACGCTTTTGCAGAACCTCGATTCGGGCCACATCGTCGTGACCTCGCGTCTTTCGAGTTGGGGGGATGCTGTTCAGGAACTGGCGCTGGACGTCTTTAGCGAGCAGACAGCGCAAGAGTTCCTGCTCAAGCGGACCGAGGGAAATCGGATATCCAGCGCCACCGATGAAGCCGATGCGGGAACGCTGGCCGGCGCGCTGGGACGCTTGCCGTTAGCCTTGGAACAAGCCGGTGCGTTCATCGTTAAGCATCGTGTCGGTTTTCAAAGCTATTTGGAGCGTTGGAAGCAGCAGGAATCCAAAGTTTTGGAATGGCATGACCCATCGAAGATGAAATACCCGGCCAGCGTCGCGACCACTTGGCAGACCAGTTTCGATCGACTTACCCAAGACGGTCGTGGTCTGCTGAATGTCCTCTGCTGGCTGGCCCCCGATCCGATTCCGCGGACGATGATTGACAAGCTTTCGTCGACCGAAGACGAGCAACCGATCGATGTCGAAACTGGAGTCGCCGATCTGGCCGAATACTCGCTGTTGAGATGGACCAATGATCGATACGAATCGGTCGAAGTCCATCGGTTGGTCGAGGAGATCACCCGTTATCGATTGCCCGAACCTGATCGCGTCACCTGGTTGCAACGAGCCCTGAGGATGGTAAACGATTTCGTTCCTGAGGAGCCT
>CAZACJ010000199.1:0-2921 GCA_964483385.1 uncultured Pirellula sp.
GTTTTGTTCTAGCTGTTTTTCGTGATTCGCACTCCGTGCTCAGGCGGGAATTCGGTAATGGACTGGCTCATGAAGATAAGGAGTATGATCCGCGTGTTGGTGAACCGCGGTTTTTTCGAAAAAAAATGTTGTAGAGCAATCTCATTTCAAGGCCCCGATCGCCCGTAGGAAATGTCCAGTTCCGACAGCTCTTCCGGCTCCCCCACGCGCATGCCGAAATAACTATCCTCGATCGCAAAGAGTCCTCGATTCCCTTGCTCAAAAACATCACGGCCAATGTTGCCCGAACCGACGTACGAAAGCCCTGAGTAAAGACGAGCGGTGTCATTCCAAAGAAACTCGGTGGTTATACCTGGTTTGATCCATGACTCGCCCCATGCACGGTCTGGCTTGTAATTGGCACTGGGTGCAAAGGTATCCGACAAATTCCACCAAGAGCCTGTGACACCATTGGCTTGTGCAACACCTGCGATACTGAATTTCACCTTGACTCGATCGTTCGAATAACCAAGGGGATCCTCAACAGCCGAGCTGGAATTGTCCAGACTCTCAGACGCCGCTGCGGGGGTAATCGAATCAGCGGTCGAGTCAGGAGCTCTTTCCTGCCCATGGATATTGCTAGCTGAAGTACACGGAAGCAGCACGAAGCTAACCGCAAGTACGATTAGCAAAAATACTTGCTTGGCTGTAACGGGACTGATTCTTTGAATTTGCATCCATACCGATCCCGAGAAACACGCAGAGCCCCCCTCGGGGGGAAATCGGAAGAACCTCTACGATCGCATTACTCCAATTTGCGAAAATCGCGAGGTAGCCAATCAAGTTCCCGCCGATATCTGCCGGTGGCTCTCTTCTGTCGATACGGCGGAAGTGCTGATCTTACCAATGTCAATGGTCAAGTCAGTCGGGACGCGGCGTTAGTGTGCCCCCTATTTGTCTTGGTGGGAATTCTTTGAGCGTCTTAAGGTGAGTTGTCAACGCATCTTGGACTTGCCCACCCCACGCTACGCCAAGCTTCATCGCAATGTCGTTGCTCTTTTGCCCTTCTTGCTTTTCGAATGGGTCCATTCTCAGATTAAAAATGAGCGCTGAAGGCCGGTTGTAGTCGAAGAAGCCTTCTCGCGTTTTGAAATGGGATTTCCAATTTCCAATACGGATCGCAGTCATTTCGCTTTCGTTGTAGTAATAGACGACATTTCTCGCCGAAGGCTTATCGCCAATCCAGTGTTCGAGGTTGTTCAGGCCGTCAATATAGACGTTGTGAGTTTTCTTAAGCTCTTCGTTGATGTTTGGACGGCCGGCTGCTGCTGCAAGTGTGGTAAAGAGATCTGTATGCTCTTGAATTCCATTGGAGACCTTGCCTGCAGCAATTTTGGATGGCCAACGAACTAGCAAAGGGACTCGTACGCCACCTTCCCAGGTTGTTGCCTTCTCGCTCCGAAATGGAGTGCTGCCACCATCAGGCCACCAAGCCGACATTGCGCCGTTGTCAGTCGTGTAAATTACGATGGTATTCTCGGCGATTTTGAGTTCATCCAGTTTATTCAATAGCGTACCGACTTGCATGTCATGCTCGATCATACCGCTGCCGTATACGTCGAGTTCTGAAGAATGGTTTGCAGCCAGTTTCTCGCGACCAGGACGAAGATGGGTGTAGATGTGCATGCGAGAAGGAGCATACCAAGCAAAGAATGGTTTTTCATCCTTATTGGCCCTCGTAATAAAGTCGATCGTTCGATCGAGAAACTCATCGTCAACAGTCTCCATCCGTTTGCTGTTCAACGGCCCTGTATCTTTGATTCGTTGCTTTCCGATCTTACCAAATCGTTCGTCCACCGACGGGTCGTCGATATCAGTTGCGACACAATCGAGAACACCTCGAGGTCGGTAACGTTTGTTGAATCCTTCGTCCTTCGGCCAGTCGGCTAACTCCGGCTCCTCTTCCGTATTGAGGTGATAGAGGTTTCCATAAAACTCATCGAACCCATGAACCGTGGGCAAGTGCTCGTTACGGTCGCCGAGGTGGTTCTTCCCAAATTGTCCTGTTTTGTATCCGATCGCCTTTAGAACGACCGCCAGTGACGGATCACGTTGGTCAAGACCGATGGGCGATCCAGCCATACCGACAGTGGTCATGCCCGTCCGAATTGGCAGTTGCCCGGTAACGAAGGCGGCACGACTTGGAGTGCATGTGGGCTGTGAGTAGTGATCGGTAAAAAGCATTCCTTCTTTGGCAAGCCTATCGATGTTAGGGGTCGGGACCATCATTCCATGGCTGTAAGCTCCCACGTTCCAATAACCAACATCATCGGGCATGATCACGAGAATATTGGGAGCCGATCGGCGGTCGCCTATGGGGCGCGTCGGATCAGTGTTTTGGCCAGAACTGATTCCAGTTAGAAAGATAAAGCAGCAGGTTAGGGCCAATACCGCAGCAAAACAACGAGGAATGAGATTGCGTCGCCGCAGCATCATAAAGACTCTCTTCGAAGAACTAGTGGTTGCAGGATTCTCGGACCGTTCAGCTCGATCGTGTATTCGTGCGTTCGTCCAAGAGGTTTGGGGGTCTATCCTAGCAATTTTGAGAAGCATGATGCTCGATTTGTTCGTTTTTAAGCTGACAATCTGATGGCATGTCCGGACTGGCCGTCATAATCAGCCAGTCTGGTAGCGATCGGAGTCCTGATGTCGTGGGCTATTGCAGTCTTGTTAGTCTTCGGATTTATCCGTCCTCGAACTTGGCTCAACACCGTATTCCTCCAATGCGACTTGCTTGCATGTGTCCTCGTCGTTTTGGAGGTAATCCCGAATGCAACGTTCCTCGTCGTACACATAGAGATAGTAACCGATGTCCGGGTTGTCCTTCACGATTTCAAATCGCAGACCGTTGTTCCCGGCTATTTTCATCGTTTAAATCCTAT
>CAZACJ010000200.1:0-2813 GCA_964483385.1 uncultured Pirellula sp.
AACCGGATCTCTGCTGCACTGAACACGTCTACAAGATACAAAACTGTTCGGTTGAAAAATGCACTTCTATCAGTCAAGTCGCTCTTTTCGGACAAACAAACGCAATAAATCAATGCCTCGCCACACAACTCCCGCCCCTTGCCTCTCGCTTGTGCCCACTTCCTACAGTACGATACATCTTCGCACGATGTGAAATACTTCAATCCTGCGAACTATCCCCTATTGGCCCGCACGCCCTTGCCGCCAGCCCCAATCAAGCCTCCTCTCACTATGGATCAGGAATCCCTTCAAAAACTCTATGGTTGGTTCGAACAACTTATCGACCTGCCACCCGAACAAGAATCCCTCGCCCTGCAATCCCTCCGGAAAGATCACCCATCGCTCGTCCTACACCTCGAATGCCTACTCGCTAATGCCCGAAATGCGACCCGCACTTCCGCAGCCTTCGATGTCCATGACATCCTCGATGCAGCTCAACAAGCAAATCGCAGCGAAGACCTTTCCCAAAACATCGAACAACTCGCCCGTGAGCTTCAATGCGACCCCGTGCAGCATGTCTATCGCGTCGGTGACTTCTTATTGAAACGATGTCTGTCGGTCTCCAAACTCGGTATCACCTATTTCGCTCACGATACGATCCTCGATCGCGATGTCGCTCTCTTATTAGCTATGCCCAGTTGGAGATCCTCACCTGCGCTCCGTGCGCGCTTTGTCGATTCCGCAAGAGTCGTCGCAAAACTCTTTCACCCAAACGTGGCTTCCATCCTCGGTACTCTTGAGTCGCAAGGCCAATTCCTAATCCTCCGTCAGTGGATCGACGGCACCAGCCTTCACGATACTCTCCAATCTGGTCAGCGATTAACCTTCAACCAATCGCTTCGAATTGCCTGCGGAATCTGCGAAGGACTCCAAGCACTCCACCGAGCAGACGTACTGCACGGTGATCTAAAGCCGGCAAACATCATCCTTCGCCATGATTCCCAGCAGTCTGTTATCACCGACTTCGGAACAAGCCTATGGCTAGGCGACACTAAGAACTCCATGTGGAAAGGAGGAACACCCGGCTATATTGCCCCAGAAATCCTCCTTGGCCAAGCTGCCACGAAGTCCGCCGACCTCTTTAGCCTCGGCGTCGTCCTGCAGCAACTCATACCTTCAAAACCCTCCCCAGATCCTCGCTTCGATGCAATTATCCAGTCATTGACCGCTGAGTCACCAAACGATCGCCTAACGTCGATCGATGAAGTAATATCAAAACTCCAATCGCTAATAGCAAGCCCCAAACTCCCGGGGACTTTAAGCGCAGAAGAACTTACCAGCAATCCAAACAACCCAAAGAGTCTCTCGCGTCGCAAATGGATGTTGGGTTCCCTCGAACTTCCACTCCTCGCAGGAGTCACCACAAGCCTCTCGTTCCTAGCAACCCGCTCCATCTTCAACGAACCGAATATTGCATCTCCCTACGTTCCCGGAATCGAAACAAATCACAAGCTCAGCTTTTTGCTGCAATCGGATACCGAAACCTCTGCATTCACCCAGATCCATCCACTTCCCCCTCTCGATCCGTCTGAATCCGAAACGGATTGGATCGGCCCCAAGCTCAATGATCGCTGGATCCACTTGGAGAGTACTTGGCAAACTCTGCCAGACTTTCAAGTCAAAGCAAACTTAGTGATGGTTGTAGTCCAATACGATACAGCACCTCGTTGTGCAAAAATCCAGATCGCTTATCGCTACGCTAACGAAAGCAAATGGACCAGTATTTTACAAGCCACCAATACATTCGGCGGCCCGTACAACAAACACTACCATTTATCATTACCCAACAGCACTTACATTCCGAATCAGTCCCTCCAGTTTCGCGTATCGATACTGCACGCTTCAAAAACCGACCCTCGCGTGGGACCATTTCCGGTGATGATTAACTTGCGCCAAAAAGAGATAGATAACGAGTTAGTTCGATTGCTTCTCTGGGATCGGTTGATGTACAAAACGGACCGCAGCGATAAGGTTGAGGTATAAACTCGATGAAACGCACATTGCTTCGCCTAGCCGTTCTTGCTGTAAGTGCGATCACGGGATTCTATCTGGCTCTGCCATCAGATTCGTCAAGCGACTTGTATTTCGCGAAAACGCCCGAAGATCCCGCAACGTTAACGCTGACTGAAAACCTCTTTGCAGACACATCCCCCTTCATCGAATCGACCAGCAAACTCCAACGCGTCAGTGAGCGAGACGGGGAGACCGAAGCGGTCTCGACCAAATTCTATTGCCCGAACGAAGCTCTCGAGTGGGGTGAACTCATCGTCCGATGGGAATGGCAAAGCGACTGGATTCCTCGCTTAGGCATCCTCGACCCTAACGTTGCAATCATCACCGCGTTTGACCCAGCCACACAAGCAGAACTGTATGTTGCATCGGAAGCAACCGGGGGTGAATGGGTACAGCTATGCCGCTTGGAGAAAAAACTGGATCGCACAGAAATACAACGGGCGATCGATGTTACGCCTTGGGTACAGAAAGGAAATTACCTGCGCGTGAAGTATCGCCTGATGGCTGAAAAATTCATGACCCACCCTACGCCAGACGACCCGATTGGGTTTGCCGGTGCGCAGTGTCTGCGTCAGTTGAGAGTCAAGCCACATGCGACGCGATTGCAGTTGTGGAAGTAACAGCCCAAGCAGTAACAGAGGCGATTTGGATAGAGAAGCAAAAATCATATCGCCGTCTGTGGTGCTTTTCAGTCAATACCTTCAAATCGATAGCCACACTGCTCCTGTTTTTTTGAGCCCGCTTCGCGCAAGCCGCGGGGT
>CAZACJ010000201.1:0-2784 GCA_964483385.1 uncultured Pirellula sp.
TAGGGAGTGATACTGACTTTGATTTTGATCGATCCGTCTGCGTCGACGTTACTGTAGCCTGACGAGCCGACGACAGTAACGGCGCCGTCGTATTCCACTTCTCCAATTTTCCCGTCCTTGATGAAGAGCAGATAATCAAGATGCTGCTTGATTAACGCCATTAACGAGTCTTCGTTGTTATCGTTGAGTTGGTCGATGGCAGTGTTGGCACTCATACGGAATCTAGTTCCGGAACCGTCTGACTCGAGTTCTATCTCCTTCGAAGAAGTCAAAACCTCAGATCCAGAAGAAAGGGTGATTTGAATTGTGCGTTTATCACCAGCCAGTGGGCTACCTTGCGGAACTAGCAATGTTAGCAGATCCAACGGCCCCACCTTGGAAATCGATTTGATTGAGTTAGTTGCTTCATCCAATTTCGCATGCAGTCTAATTTCATTACCGATCACTGTTACTTGATCGATTGCTTCGTGATTTGGATGGACAACAGGAATCAGCAAGTGGCCGCTGACGCCATAAGGTGTTGCGATGTGAGCGTCGACATACCCTTCGACGTCTTCGTTGAAGTAGCCTTCGTCTTCCGAAGTTGCGACTTTATATTCTTTTTCAAGACGACGATCCCGGATGGTGGCAAGGCCAGGGGGAAGGTTGACTTCGATGATTTGGCGACTGATCATGCGAGCGTGAACCATTTGGTTTCCGACGATAAGCTTGGAATTCGTGACACTAAAATTATCACCGGTCAGGAACATCACTCCACCTCGATGCGGATCGTAGCCGGGAGCGCCATACCAGCCAGCCAACTCTGGGGCGAGTTCTCGTGTGCCAGCACTAAAAATTTCGAAGCCTCCCAATGAGTTCTCGACGGGGACTTGGCATTCGAGGGTTTGCAGCGGGAGTCGACGGTCGAGTTGCTTTACGCGTTTAACGAGGCGGTCGACTTCGCCATCTCGGTAGAGGTGTGCGCAACGGATACACTCGTTTGCGTTCGTTTCCATTTGTTTGATTGCGCGGCTGTAAGCCACGGTATCTTCGACGGAGTCGGCAGTGCGCCCTTGTTTACCGAGTTGGAACCAATTGCTTCGCGTGGTAAAGGTAACGTGGGGTACGAAGGAAGGCATAAGCACAATGGCGGTACATTCACGCATTCCTGGTTCGATTTGTCTGCCCCGTTCGAGTTGTTTATCGGTTGGACCGCCGACGATGAGATCTCGGAAGAGAACTTTGGCATTTCCTTCTACGGGAGGTGTTTGGAATCGCGGGTAGAATCGCCAGCCGAAGGTATCGTCGCCATGACCGAAACCGACAGCGGTGCGGTTTAGATCAATGGTTGCGGCATCGCGTTGCAGTTTGCGCATCGATTGCAGGGCAGTGGACAATCTCGTCTGCCCGTTAGCGAAGGCGAGGGCAATCGACATTTGCATTTGACGGTAGAGAGAGCGAACATCTCCGATATTTTGTTCGTTATTTTGAGGGTCTAGAGCAAAGATTTTGATAGGCCATCGGGTTTGTACATAGTCGTTGAACAGCATTCGAGCGTCGTCTGAGGGATTTGGCCCTAAGAAGGCAGCCCACCCATTGCACGCTTGATACGAGGGTTTGTTACCGAGCGTTTCGCGGATGTCTTGATTGAGTCGTTCATTCAAGAGAACGGATTCGACGTAGATGCACCAAGCTAGTACTGCAGTGGTTCGATCGTGGGGAGAAAGGTCCTGCTCTTCGAAGGGTTTGCATTCGGTGGTTTCATTGAAGGTTCTCTTGTACCCGACGTTAGCGGATGGGTTATCACACCCCAAGACGGTATGCATGAAATCTTGGCGAATTTTGGTGATGGCGGAATGGTCCCGTCGACGGATAGCGCTGTAGAGTTCCCCATCTGGAAGTGACGCCTGTGCCCATAGCTCTTGCACGTTGTCTTGGCGGAGCAGCTCGTAGGCGGCGGCCAGTTCTTCGCGGAGGATCGCCTGAATGTCCGTCATGTGTACGACTTCTCGGTTGATCACATCTGCGCGTAAGGAGAAGTAGATACCGGTGATGACTTCGGCGAGTTGTTGATAACCGTAATTCGAGATAAGTTGGCTTGGAGGGAATGGTAGGGTCGAGCGACGCGTGGTACCTGCAGGAAGGTTGATTGCGAGGTTCGTAATTGATCGCATGGCAACTTGAAGCGTTTTGATGCTTTCCGATGCCTGCTTTACTTTCTCAAGAGTTTCTGTCACACGCTGACTCTTCTTCCAGTCTTTTTCGGCCTGGATAAGCTTCTCTATGGCATCGGATGTTTTGTACGGATCAGGGCAGTCATCTCCCCCCTCAGAAAAGGGAGTTGCCTCGGACTCAACTGCGGTTCGTTGATTCTCTAATTGCCTCAATTCGGCAATTGGACCCTGAAATGGGCTATTGCCTATTGCTTTCAAATTACTTTTGGGCAGGGGAAAACTACCAAGCACTAAGTTGTCGGTCTGTTTTGTCAGACCCTTCTTCGCGTTATTGTAGGCAAGTACTGCTTCTGTACGAGAACCCGTTTCGGTGCCAGCAACCTTTTCCGCTACAACTTCGATGTTACGTTGCAAATTACTGAGTTCGGATAAGCTAAAGCTAATTGGAATATCAACTGGTTGCATACACGACTCGGTCAGCAACTGGTTAAGTTCGCTGATCGCTTCCCGTACTTCAGCGCCATCCGTACGATACAGCGCATATGCTCGGATTATTTCATCCACTTCAGCGGGATTGGAGTTGATGAAGCGGGTCATTGGTAGGCTGAGTTGATCGACGAGGTCGTTGATG
>CAZACJ010000202.1:0-2768 GCA_964483385.1 uncultured Pirellula sp.
CCGAGCCGACGCAATCGCCTGAGAAAGGGGATATTGCTTTGGAGATCGAATGGCCAACATTTGCTGGACCCATAAAAACCGAACTTGCAGCACTAACTGTGGCGAGGGCAAGTAGTGCGGCGGTTGTTGAGCAAGACCTGGCAAGGTATGTGCGATCGCACGTTGAACGAGGACTGGGCGGGTTGCAGAATATTCGCTCGGTAGCGGAGCTCGCAACTATAGCATCTGGCGCTCATCGATTCGCAAACGTGGGTTAATTGATAGCGGCATAGCAGCTCAAGGTCTTTCCAGGTCTTTTGCCACCGCGTTCGCTATCTCCTTCGCAATTTCTTTTGCCCACAGATAGCGGCAATACCTTGGTGCCGTTCGTTCCGTATCAGACACGATCTGAAACCGACTTGAGACCGACATCGCAATGAACTGCAGATGAACTTCGTGCTCGATGAACTGCGTAACCAGTTTTTGTTCGGCAGGTAGGCAGTTTAGTTCGCAGAAAAACGATCTGATCCAAATATCGGAATCGTTGCGCAGTGCATCCGAATCGCGTGCCGTAACGGCGCAACAAAAACTTCCATTGGCTCTTAGGTGTTCGGCCAACCTAATTACTGGATGCTGCTGAGTTTCCCCAAAGTAGATATACGGACGCATTAGAAGGCAGTAAATAAAAGCGCCGCGGCGCGGCGCCTTTGAAACCATCGCTAGCTTAGTCATTATCAAGAATGTCTTGGTTTGCTGCACTCCAGGTGCCTAGGTTAGATGCGAGCACCTTCTTAAATCTTTTCAACACCGTAGTGATGTCGTCGTCTTCGATGTTCGGTAGATGCTCTCTGGTTTTGTTTTCAGCAGCGGCTGCTGCCCATAAAAGCGCCTCGAATGCTTGACGAACCCCAGACGTTGCACCTAAGGGGCCCAAGATGGTCTGGTAGAAGGGGTGATTCCTGTTCACGCGAACGAAAGCCCCATCGATCGGATCTTCGCCGGCTTCCCACAATGCGTCTGCAGACACCCGATCGGAATAACGAACTTTTTGAAAGACGGGAGTCTCGTCGTCTTGGGTTGAAGCAGCTGGAGGGAGCGGTTCGTCCTCTTGTTTTCTTTTCGTCTCTTGCCGAATCGTTGCGCGCCGGCGTTTGGCGACTTCCTTTGCAGGCGGCTCCGTTGGGGCATCGAGATCCTCGTCCGCGAGCAACGTATTTCGCTCGTTGAACGACTGGCCCTCGCTCGGCCCGTGTAGGTCCAAGATCTCTTTGCATTTGGTCCAGAGATCGTCGAGCGCGCGTTTCGGGGTTCGTACACACAGCTCTATTTTCTTGCGAATATCTTCCGGGATATCGAGCCGCTGTTTCGAGACATCCACCTGGAGCGCATCGTCATGGGTCGTGTTGATAATAAGCCGGGCACGGAATCCCAAATCGTCCTTGCCAACGATGCCATCTAGATCGTCGCCCCATTTGATCAAGCGGCCATTGCGGTAAATAAAGAAGCCTTTATTTTTTCTGGCAACTGCAAAACGCCCAATCAACGCTCGCTCATCGCGATTAAACGCTGGGTTGGTGTTCATCTTTGCGGGAGGGAACAGCACGACTTCGAGAATTGCCGGTTCTGACTCACCTTCCGTGACCGGCACGGGCCCCCTGAACGCCAAGCAAGGCAGTTTGCCGTCATAGGTGTCGGCATCAAAGTGGGGGAGCGCGATCTCGGAAAACAAAATGTCGAAAGGTTCAATACGAAAGTCTGGCTTGCCGGTCACTCGCACGGTTATGGCCAGCGGGTCGGGCGTTCTCCTGAGGAATTCGTAATAGACCACTCCGAGCCGGTCGCGTAACACCTCGAAGGTGCTTTGCGCCGATTCTTGGTGGGTATTGGTGCACGCTGAAACACGCACCATAGTGCCAGAGCGTTTGTCGCCAAGAAAAGTTCGCAAGTCGCTGACGAGCGCCGGCGGGGCGGTTTCTACTGCTACGCCGTACGTACCTTGAGTACGAATCAACGAACGATCGACGACATGGTGCTTGCCGAGCGTGCCTTCTTTCTGAGACACGATCGAGATTCGTTCGCCCATCGATAGGCCGGCAGACTTCAAGCCGAGTCCGTATTTCGAAAGGCTGTTGGGGCTGTATTGCGCGTTTGAGCCTAACGCGACAGCGTTCAGCACTTCGTCGTCAGTCATGCCGCTGCCGTCATCGAGAATCGTATAGCTCAGGACATTGTTTTTGTTGCCGATGCTCTTACTTGGATCGAGTTCCAGAGTGATGGCAAGATCGCGAGCACCAGCAGCCACGGAGTTGTCGATGATGTCCATCAGCGCAGACGCTGGTCGATACCCTATTTGGGATATTGCGCCGCATACACGGTCAGCATCGATTGGCACAGTCACAAAGGTGGCTTCAGGCACGCGAGCGGTGGCGGTGGATTTTGTTTTTTTGCTCATGTGTGTTGGTGAAAACGAGTTAAAGGACGAAGTGTGAACTCAACGAAGTGGTTGTGCAACCGAACGGGCTCGGTCTGTTGCGATCGTGGTTTGGACGGTGTAGTTGATTTGTGTTGCGATACCGTGCTCAGCGTATTCCGTAGTTTAGCCAATGACAAAAGCGCAGAGATCGCTGTACCTCGAAGCTGCGGCACGCCATCCGGCCGTTGCTGACGCGAGGGTTGCTATCCATTTGCCAAGTTGGCTGGCTCTAATCCCAGTTCCGTCAGATACTCATACACGCCCTCGTAGAACCCCGGGCTCCGCGTCTTGTCGCGTTTGGCCCCCGGCGGGACGA
>CAZACJ010000203.1:0-2748 GCA_964483385.1 uncultured Pirellula sp.
CATCCACAGGCTCTATCGCCGAGCGTTACGCCTACACGGCCTACGGCCAACCGACGATCTTGGATGCCTCCGCTTCGGTGCTCAGTTCCTCGGCGATCAACAATCGCTACACATATACGGGACGCGAATGGGATGCGACGCTAGGGTTGCATCACTTTCGGGCGAGATGGATGAGTCCCGTTGCGGGGAGGTTTTTGAGCAGGGATCCGATTGGGTATGACATATCTTCGTTGCTTTACGACGCTTCGTTCATGGTTGTAGGATTGGATCCAAGCGGGGAATCGCCTTGTTCCGAAAATCCGCTGTCAACGGGAGTCCCTTGCTCTGCGGCAGAAGCTCGACAGGCGGTTGGTAGATGTGCTCGTGAATGCGCCGCCAATGGATATACGTACCGCGGAGAAGGGTTGATTTGCTGCACGAAAGGAGTTGGTCGTGGCGTAATTAAAGCTTGTGAATGCCGAACTTCAAAAAACTGCACAACCTCGATGCTTTTCCCACTTCACAAAAAAATGCACTCTTTTTGCGACAAACCAGGATGTGCAGGGCTAGACCCAAGTAAGGAATCCGATTGCAAACAGATCAGGCCGAGAATTGCTGACTTGGGCAGATGCATTTTTTATCGAGAAAAGATTCAGGATTGTTTTACGCCTGGGGAGCCAGATTGGGACGGCCACATCATCCAGATACTCGGGAAAAAGGCGGCGAAGAACAACTGCGAGATCAAGCATAAGATCTGCTGCATGAAGATAAAGTGAGCGGGATAATTGTAGAGAGCGCCGTGACGTCACCGCAAATTATTTTGAGCGACAAACTTTTAGGTGCCTTTGGAAATGATTTTGCACTTCGCATGGATGTACTTAAACATGCTTACGTTCGAAGCGATTTCGGCCTCAGCATGGAAGCGCAAGAAGTAAATGACGTAAGGCGCGGATCAAATGGCGCGATATTTTGGCGGTATTTCCCCGTGCATTTTTTGGTTGAGTGGAGAGAGGCGATACTATTTCTGGAAGTACTAGACTTTCTTTGCTTTTTCCCGGCCTACGTAAGCGTCGTTGTGAGACAAGATTGTCCGAAAGAAGTTGCGGACGAGATCATTGACATGATTGTCGTCAGGATGATCGATCAAAGTGGACGGACTGCGATTTCAGAATGGGAATCTTGGGGGTGTCGGAAGAAAGCAGTTACTAGGAGATTCTTCAAATTCGTCGCGTTTTCAAGAGGTGGCGATTGTATGCATTTGGGGCGTGTAAAAAAATGGTTACTGGACGAATAGGGTCCAAACTTTTACGAAGACTAATTGCTTTTGGTTAGGATCGCAATCGCAACAAAGGAACCGAAGTATTGAATTCGCCGGAACCGTACGAACCTCCAAGATCTATCTGTGATAGTTCATCACGGGCTACAGATTGTCGATCGGTTGGATGTCACGTGTTTGCTGGGGCTCTCTTGTTCGCTTTAGTTCCGACTGTCAGGGAGCATTTAGAAATGACCCTCTAGGGAGCAAATAGGAATTGACCCACCTGAAGGGTGGTAAGGACGATTGCCATAGCTGCTGCGCAGCAGCTATGGCAACCCAGACCGCCCAGCTTACCACGGCCTTCTGGGTTGCCTGCACAGGGCAGGTTAGCCAGACAGGAGGTCATCCTATGATCACGGTGGATCAATTCATGAATCTTAAGTCGCGACATCAGAACGGTCAATCAATTGGGAGTATCCAGCAGGACACCCACCACTCTAAGAATACGATTCGCAGAGTGATACGCGGTGAGCATCCTATCGAAACGCGAACGTCTCCGAAGCCAAGAGCAAAACGCAAAGGAAAGCTTGATGCGTTCCAGGACTATATACGAAAGCGAGTCGAAGAATTCGATCTGTCTCCGATTCGAATCCATGGCGAAATTGTCGCGATGGGATACACGGGGGGCGTCCATACGGTCCGTCGATTTATCAAGCAGATCAAGCAGGACTCGACTCGGCTTCGATTAGCGACAGTTCGATTCGAAACGCCGCCAGGAAAACAAGCTCAATGCGATTGGGGGCATATCGGCAAATTCCCGGATGCGTCTGGGAATCTTGTGGATGTATATGTCTTTGTGATCGTGCTCGGATACTCACGTCAAATGTACATGTTACGGGCCGAATTGTGGTCGTATTTTTGGCCGAATTGAGACGGTAGAGATTTAGACCTTTTTTCGGTGTGATGGCCGAATTGTTGCGAATTTTGGAGCGGACCAATACGATGTCACGGGCCGAGTCGACTCTCGTGGGACCAGGTGCTGATTGGCTGAATTGCAGTCGTATTTCGACCAACCATGGTCATCGATTCCAGAGCCGAGCGACTCTATGTGCGTTTGAGCCGCATCTACGTAAAAAAAGTGCGATCGCTCGATTCGAACGATCACACTTCATGCGTCTTTTTGCGCCGTGGATTCTACTCGCCGTATACTCTATCCGCCGCGGATCCTATTCGCCCGCCGAGTGGGCCGAAGGTGTACGACGCCCAAGTTCGCGTGAGTACTCCATTAACCACTTCTCTAAGATGCCCACGGCCGGTAGGAAGTCATGCCCCTGGATCATCATTAGGTCGATATTGTTGTAGTTCTCCTTGCAACAGAAACAATGTGCTAGATTATTGCTCGGGTTCACTGTCGCGCGAAGCTCTTTGCAGTTGGGGCACTGAAACCGAAAGTAACTGTTACGGGCCGAATTGTGGTCGTATAACCCGCCGTTTTTGAACCGAATTGTTAT
>CAZACJ010000204.1:0-2689 GCA_964483385.1 uncultured Pirellula sp.
CGGTCTTTAGAATCGTGCGCAGAGCAAAATCATCTAAGAGAAAACATTGGGAAAATCGCGAAATAGAAAAATCGCGAGCACTTCGATTCTGACGCCCAACGTATCGCGTCCCTCTGACGCTTGACGCACTCCATTGCTACTCGCTGTCAACCGACACGCCTCGGGCCAGGCCCATGGTCCCTCACCGCTCTGGCGGACCGTCGTTGACTGATGGAGCGTTAGTCTTTAGGTGAACCAAAACAAGTCTACCTCCTAAATCAATACCAAAATCCTGGGTGAATGTACGCTCTCCACAACCGCACATGCTCGCGAAGATAGTTTGCGAGCTGGCCTTGTAGCCGTACATCACCATACGCGACGAACGGGTTCCAGAGGCGCAGTACACTCACCGATACATTCACTACCGAGTGTTCCATATTTTGTTTTGGAATTCGGACGGACAAAAAAACGCGAGAAGCGCCGTCAGTCGCGACAGCTCGTCTCCAAACGGCATCTGCATCCTCGACGGATACAATATCATTTAAATGAAAGCCGCCTCGTTGTAATGAAGTAAACAGCGCTTCGAACTCATCCAGATTTCCAAAAAAATCAGACGTGAAGCGACCTAGCCGACACTCAATCAATTGCAGAATCCCATGTTTTGTCCGCAAACGGTGTATGTGTGAGTGCTATATCGAAGCCAAACTTCCAAGTCGTGAGTCTCAAACAAATAATTATTCAAGACCGCTAAAAACATCCTTGAAAGCTAAGACTCCCGCAATCGCGAAAATGACAATCTCGAACACTAGCATCGACCATTGCCAGGCTCCTAATGCTGGTTGTGTATCGGAGTAGAAGTAAATCATTGATTCACGGAGCCGCAATGCGCAAAGTATTGCAGCACAGCTAACAAATATCACTAACAGTAAAGCACGCATGAAATTACTTTGGGGTCTTGGCGATTATCCATCGCAGTCGAATTTTTTAGCAATCGTACTCTCTAGTAGCTCGCATCTTGGTGCACCCGCACCCAATAACCATGGAATAATCCCACGATCAGCCTCCGTTGATACGTAGGCCATCTCCACTCCATGATCTCTTTGGCACGTCGGATCTTTACATGGTCTACGAGGACAATTGTCGTTACCGGGACAATAACAACGAAAGAAGCATTGCTGTCTGACACAAACCTTCTTTACGAACCGTCCGTTGTATGGCTTGTATTTTAGGCAGCGAGTCTTCGGATTTCCCTTACCACTAGACTCAGGGATTGTCGTGCACATTGCCGTCAAGCCTGAAGGGTCAACCCGCGAAATCTCGAAGTAGTTCTGGTACAAATTTAAGCCAGTAACTGGCGCAAACGCTTCTAAGTCATCCGAGTCATCAAGCGGAGTTTTTCCGCCATCGTAGCCAATTGGATCGCGCGAGCAAAAACGCCCGATGCTTGGCGCGTACATCGCAATTGCATTCGTCGAAAATATTATGCTGAGGATCAACATCATAAAAGCTTGTTGTATCTGTCGAATGTTCATGGTCCTGGACCTCCGAAACGAATGAAAAATGGGTTTGAATCTCATTCAGTCTATGCGACTATTGGTTTTGGGACTATCGATTAAGCCACCTCAGAAACACGAAAAAAAGTCCTATGAGCGAGCCAACAATCGCCCCTACAAACGGCATTGCATTTTGTGCCCAATAGAGCGTCATCTTAATTTGGTAAGCGTCGTCTGACGTCGTACTTCCACTTCGAATCAAGACGATGCAACCATACATGACGCAACCGACAATGCAACCTGTAAAGGCGAGTCTTGCGCAAATTGCATCAGGTGCTGTTGATGTTGTGAACCATTGCATACATAACTACGTGTCGAGTTTTCTTGCTGTCGATTTCGCCTCAACTAAATCGATTCTCGTATTTGTTCCGAATGGAAGCAACGTGAGTCCAGATTTCTGAAGCTTTAAGAGCACGCCTCCAGTGTCTGTGCAATGATATTCGATGCTTTCAGCGGAAAATGCTTGAATCACCAGGGCAACTTCACCTCGCGTCTCACAGTCGATCGAAACCATATCCCCGGCTGCAATTGGTATCGCAGTTCCGGTGTAACAGTCGGAAAGTCGATATGCTGCACCGGTTTTCATATTGGTCCGCCTCCAGACGCTGGAGTGACGACGGGTGACAATGTTCCTGGCAGAGGATCCTTTAAGACTTCAACCCAGAAGCACACGCAGCCCTTTGACGGATTCTTGGGATTTGGAGGACTCTGGTTCATCACGTATACATGGGAATGCGGCGTCGGAATGGGATTTCCGTCAGGATCGTTATGTGGTGGAGAATTAGGTCCATCAACCCTATAAGCTATAGAACCAACCGGTGGACTGCACGGTTTGCAGCCATTTTGAGGAGTCTTCGGCTTGTGGCACTTGCACGGCGCTTTGTTTACACCCCACTTGAAACATCCCCAGTTGATAATATAGCTGGTTGAGCAATTGTAAGCGTTGCCAGTCACGCCTTTCTGAGCGATACACGCGGAGTTGCATGCCGCATGCTCCATCGGGGTGCAAGTTCGCTCGCCTGAGGGATCTATACCCTTACAAGGATTAGAATCCGTGTACTCGTAAATGTTAAACTCACTGCCGTCAAATCCGACTGGGTCGCGCGAACAAAATCGCCCCAGTCCTGGGTCGTACATTGCTAGAGCAGAGCTCGCGA
>CAZACJ010000205.1:0-1872 GCA_964483385.1 uncultured Pirellula sp.
TACGGGCGACAACAATACAAAATCGGATCGGGTATGCTCATTTCCGTTGGAGCTTACAACGGTTTTGAACGGGGAGCTACAACATCCTTTGCTCGGCGTGCTTGGGAGGAAGTGGGGTTAGTCAAGTGGAGCAAGGGCCCGTTTTCTATCGACGGATTTTACCTCAATCCAAATGAACTCCGTTCGAGTGACACTCAAACTCGGTTGGCAGGTGCGAAGTCAGAATGGGCATGGGGAGAATCGCAAACGGTTGGCTTTGCCTACATGAATGTTTTCGAATCCACGCTCCCCTACGTAGCAGCTCCGGTACAGCTCATTCCCAATGGTCGCCAGGGGTTGAACACGGTCCACGTGTTTAACCGATGGAATCCAGTAAAAGAGCTTTCCCCGGCATTCTATTTTGCTGGGGACTATGCATACCAATGGAACGACAGAATCAACATGTCGTCCAATGCGTTTAGCGGCGAGATTGGAAATCAGCTTCGATCACTGCCTTTTGCTCCGAAACTGGCCTATACGTTCCGCTCCTTTGAAGGAGATGATCCGTCAACGACGAGATATGAGAAGTTTGATCCGTTGTTCTACGAAGGTTCGCCAGTTTCATGGGCGACTGGAAGCAATGGCTCATTCTCGTTTATCAACTCGAATGTCCAGTCACACAAGTTCTTTACAAGTCTAAACGTTAGCGAACGCGATACGCTTAGTTTTCACTACTGGCATATCCTCGCCGATGAGCTCAATAGTCCAATCCAATTTGGTCAGGCGGGTAGGCTAGCAGTAGTCGGCGGTGAGCCCCAATTGGTTTCGGGAGTAGCGAACCGTCATTTATCCGACGACTTTTATTTGGAGAATTTTCGGATCATCAGTCCTAACATGTTTTTGACAACTGGATTTGCCGTTTCCATTCCAGGGTCTGGTTTACGACAGCTCATCAATGATCCGGCAACATGGTATGGCGGATTGGTCTCATTTGCATTTCAGTACTGATTCTGCCTGTTTTGGTTCAGTGTGAAATAGCCTTTGGTCTGATCGAGATCAATCGCAGAAAGGTTACGTTCACTAGTTTGTTTTCAAATTTCCAAGATCGTTTTGCGTTCTGATTCATCTAGCTAATGATCCCTTGGGATTGCTTCATTGTGCTCGTTGACTTTGCCATAATGTATCTTCCAGTAAAAATACTGGCGGCCGCCAATCCCGAGCCATGCAACGATTTGCTTGGCTGGGATCTCGGTTCGTTGGTTCCAATGATTGACATAATCGACAATTTGGTCGCGGGTATCAGGGTGGCATATCAGCAAGACTGAGTTTCTATAAATCTACTCAAAGGGTCTGTGCGCGTACTCATGAGCGCCGATTAGCGTACGTCAGCGGTCCGATTATTCTAAATCCAGCTTCAGCGGTAGTTCGTAGGTCTTAAAATTCGTTAATCTGACGTATTCATCAATGGCTTGGCGAGCTCCATCGATATCACCCACCTGAAGTTTTGCTTGTGCCAAGATGTACCAATGGTACGGGATCTTATTGTTCTGAGAGATGATTTCATTGGCTAGTTCTAAGTTTAGAGCGTAGAGATTTCGATGTTCAGTCGTGACCATGGAATCTCCGAGGGTTCGATGAAGTAGATAAATTGGATGTTCATTCGTCAGTGAAACAATCGCACGCATAAAGTCTTGGCTGTTCTTGGGTACCTTTGGATTCATCGAAGCTTTGATGTAGTAATCAAGAAGATAGGTGAGCAACCAGCCTTTGGGTTCGCACGCCAAATCGTCATCGATATCGCCAAGACTTTGGATTGCTTTTTGATGCGACTGCTTATGCCACAGTGAGTAAGCTTTGATCTGCTTGGCATCTAAGTTAACAGGTTGTTTTTCG
>CAZACJ010000205.1:1882-2609 GCA_964483385.1 uncultured Pirellula sp.
TCGAGCGAAAGTTCGCAGGCTGCGATCGCATCATCGAATCGCTTCGTATTGGCCAGAGCCTCTGCTGTATCGTTCAGTCTATGTACTCCCCACTCCGATTTGCTCTGATGGTCCCAGTCATCACACAGCTGTCGATTCGCTTGCGATTTGGTTTGTTGCATTTGCTGCAAGACTTCGAACGCTGCTTTTGAATCGACCGATCGAACATTCCACATTTTCGCGAATTCGTCTGCGCTTATCGGCCTTATTGGAGTCTCACTGTACTCGGTCCTAGCGAACCAAAGATTCGGTCGAGTTCGAGTTTGAGTGTGCCGTGCCAGCTTGGGCGCATCGCGGACCAATTCGATCGGTAAGTAGGGTATGTCCGGAAACATCGCGTTGGCTTGAGCATGAAGTTTCGCAAAGTCCAGGACTACGATCGCTACATCTCCTGAACCTACGCCGCAGACGATTAACTGAGTATTGTCATCAGTAATCCAGATGCGCACCGGCGCATACTCCTGGAGGTTGAACTGAAAGATATCCCTTTTTTGTTCAAGGGAATAGACAATCACATTCTGGGCACTCGCGTCGTTCCACACGAGTAGTTTCCCATCCGCAGAGAACGCTGCCGCTTGGCATTGAGAGTCGGGAAAATCGGCGGTAGGTTTTTTCCATTTCCCGAATGCAAAAATCCGATTCGATGGGCAGAGAAATACCAATTTGTCATCCTTGGAGAAGAACGCGC
>CAZACJ010000206.1:0-2598 GCA_964483385.1 uncultured Pirellula sp.
TTCGAAATGTCTCGAATTGGAGCTTCCTTCACCGCTTCGCGCACTGGACGCAGTGGCTCCTTTGCTGGTGTGGGGGCTGGAGCAGAACGCTCCGCTAGAAAGCTTTTTATCTTGAGAATCTGATCATCCTCAAGACTCGCCAAGGCACTTCCCTTCCCGGGAATACCAATACGAGAGCAGATGTCGACAAGCTCCTTGCTGTCGATCCCAAGTTCATTTGCAAGCGAATAAATTCGAACTGCCACTGAGCAACGATCCCCGGGCCAATGCCCTCGATTTTCTCAGGCGAGATACCGACACCAACTCGGACATCTTCGCTCGCCTTAGTTTTAATTGATTATCTCATTGAACGCCCTTTCGCCTTGTCAGCAGAACACCAGACTGATTCTTCCAAGCGACCTATGCTTGGCGACCGATCTGGCGAGCTGTACTTGCCTGCCCTAACGAGCCACCCAAAAAGTTTGGGGCCATCATGGACAGGTGCGATATGCAATCCATCGATGTAATGCCGAGAGTGTATCCGATTTGGTAGCTTTCGTCATGCCGACGGGTGGGCAAAATCATAATTTTTACCGGTAATTGCAAATCAAGGGCTTGAAATTGCCTCCCGGTTGGGTACCGGCTTGAGCCATTGTTCGTCTCGCTCATCTTCCGCGCACAGCGATCGATAAGCCCCCCAGTGCCAACGAGCGGGTCTCACGCAAAGAAGCCAAGACGCAAAGCAGACCGCGAACGCATCGAGCCGGTAGCCGCGAACGCATCGAGCCGGTAGCCGCGAACCCAATACCGTTACATCGTTAGCCTCCCTGCTTGAGCCCGCTTCGCGCAAGCCGCGGGGTGTTGGAATCGGGCACGCTCACCACATTGCACGATCCAATCAATCGAAAACCACAATGTTGCAGACGCTGATTGGTTGGGCGTGCTGATGAATAGAACCGTGTACCGCGAAGCCACCCGGAGCTCGCGCTATCCGGCTCAAAGAACCGCCCGGAGCTCGCGCATTCCGGCTCAAAAAGTACGCCTGTAAGCAATCGAGATATCGAATTGTCGGTCCTGGGCACGAGCCCCCTGTGAGAGATTTCGTTTAGCAGTCAGCCGGAGGCGTACTTCTGCCATACTGCAATGTATCACGCAACGAAAGCCGCAAAACAGTAAGTAGGGCTTGATTGCGAATCAAAGGCTACTGGGCATCTGGAGAAGTAGCTGGCTCGTTGGAGCCTTCCGCATCGCCGGATGGGGCTGGGTCGGAAGGAGGCGTTGGAGTGGCGGGAGCGACAGGTGCGACAGGCGAAGAAGTGGCAGCAGGGGGCGACTTTTCGCGTTGCAATTGGTCGAGAGCCTCGGTTGCTTTGCGTTCTTTCTCGGCTTTTTCCTGCTGTTTGCGAGCTTCTTCTTCGGCCTCAAGCTCAGCTGCACGTTCTTCCGCTTGGTCAACGATGGCATTGACTTGGTCTTCGGTGTAGCCACCCATTTCGATGAGTGCCTCTGGCTCGATGACGGAGAGGTCATCGAAGGAGAGGTATCCTTGTTCGACAAGTTGTTGCGCGACTTCTTCGGTCATACCTTCGATTTGCATGAAGGCTTCCATGGCCCGTTCGATTTGCCGCTCTAGTTCTGGAGCGGTCATGATTTCAATATCCCAGCTGCATAGTTTGCTGGCGAGGCGAACGTTTTGACCGAAGCGACCGATCGCTTGAGAGAGATTCTCTTCGTTGACCAAAGCGATTGCGCGTCCGATCATATCGCACAAGAGAACCTGTTCGACTTGAGCGGGTTGCAAGGCGTTGGGGATGAGAACCATTGGATCGTCGCTCCAACGCACGATATCGATACGTTCACCAGCAAGTTCACTAGTGACATTTTTGATTCGGTTTCCACGCATGCCGACGCAAGCCCCAACGCAGTCGACACGTTGATCGGAGCTACTGACGGCGACTTTGGCGCGGTAGCCGGGTTCGCGGCTGATGGCATTGATCTTGATAACGCCTTCGGCGATCTCGGGGACTTCTTGTTCGAAAAGTCGCTGCACGAGGGTGGTTTTGGTACGGGAGAGAATGATCTTTACGCGGTTCCCAACGGCTTTGACTTCATAAATCACCGCTCGGACACGCGAGCCGTTATGGTAAGCTTCCCCGGGGATTTGTTCGCTTTTCGGGAGGATTGCTTCCACGTTACCGAGTTGAACGATCGTCAAGCCTTTTTCAGTGCGTTGAACGATGCCGGTAACCAGTTGTCCGACTTGGCCGTGAAATTCATCCAAGCGAGCGTCGCGCTCGGCTTCTTTGAGTTTTTGGATGATGACTTGTTTGGCGGTCTGAGCGCCGATTCGACCGATTTCGTCTTGGCTAAGGGATTTGCCGTCGACGGTGGCATTGATTGTTCCGACGCCGCGAACGATATGGATATCGACAACGGCTTCTTCACCGAACTGACGTTTTGCCGCGGTGACCAACGCCGACTCGATGGCTTGGATGACCAGTTCCGGGTCGATCTGCTTTTCGCGATGGAGGGAATCGACGATACGCAGCAATTCTTGGGGATTCATGCGGCTTGATTTCGGTGGCTAATGGTGAAGGTTTGTCGTCCCGGTGGGAGTGA
>CAZACJ010000207.1:0-2517 GCA_964483385.1 uncultured Pirellula sp.
CTGTCCAACCCAGGTCATGCTGGGTGGTCCTGCTTAGTCGATGAGCCGAAAGGAACAAGATGAAATCACAGCCTGTCTCAGTGCTCGACCTGGCCCGGGAGTTGAGGAGACTCGCGAACAACGTCGTGCGGGACGCGCAGAAAGAGGCCGAACTGGCATGCCTCAGTCACATTGCGGCCATCAGACCTCTCACGCAACTGTTGTTCGAAGTTCTCTCGCCATCTGAAATCGCAGGAACAACTCAGGAGGAGCTGGCGGTGGCCAGGAACCCGATCGGTTTTGTCCGTCCGGGGTCCGAAAACGCTTCGCACTAGTCTTCGACCATGCTCGCATACTTGGCATCGAAGAAGCAGTTCTTGGCTGATGCACCCTCGATTGACGACATTGTTGCCAAACATGTGAAGAAGAACCTCAACATCTCTGTGGGGCCGTCAGAAATGGCCTCGTGGCGAAACTCTCTTGGAAACGCAATGTTCCATGTCATGTCCGATGGTGCCATTCCGAACGACGCATCCGTTGCAGTGGAGTACCGACTTAACGGAAGAAAGTTCCGAATTGATTTCTTGATTGCAGGTACTGATCCAACAGACCGGGAGTCGTTGGTGATTGTTGAACTCAAACAGTGGGAAATCGTCGATTTCTCTGAGCTTGACGGGCATGTCCGGACCTTTCTCGGTGGCAGCAAGCGAGACGTCGTTCATCCGTCCTATCAGTCCTGGAGTTACGCAACGCACTTGAATCTCTACAACGAGTATGTTTACAGCAGCGAAATGCTGATTTCCTCATGTGCCTATCTCCACAATTGCCAGAGTCGGCACGTGCTCGGAAGCCAAAGATTTGCTGAAGAACTGTCTCGTGCTCCAGTCTTCATCAAGGGAGAAATCAAGGAACTTCGAGAGCACATCAAGTCGAGAATCGTGGGCGGTGGAGACCCAGCCATTCTCCATCGAGTAGATGCGTCCCCGGTCAGGCCTTCTAAGCAACTTGCAGAGGCAGTCGGATCCATGCTCGACGGGATCGAGGAGTTCGTTCTTCTCGACGAGCAGAAGACCGTTCTGGAGAAGATTGTCTCCGCCGCAACCAGGGCGCAGGTCGAACAGAAACAGGTCATCATTGTCAAGGGCGGTCCGGGCACCGGAAAGTCCGTCATCTCAATCAATGCGCTTGCGAGGCTCTCGAGTCTGAGGATGACCGCGCGTTACATCACACCCAATGCTGCACCGAGAACTGTGTTCGAGAAGAAATTGAAGTCAGTCCTCAGCGCGGGCGAGATTCATGAACTATTCAGCGGCTCAGGTTCCTACGTTGAATCCGAGAACGACTCCTTCGATGCTTTGATTGTTGACGAGGCACACCGGCTGAAACTGAGAACCCAATACTCAAAGGGTGGGGTCAACCAGATTCGGGAGATCATTAATGCTGCGCGACTTTCGGTCTTCTTCATTGACGAGGCACAGAAAGTCACTTGGCAGGACATCGGTGAGATACATGCCATCGAGAGTTTTGCCTCAGAATTGGGTGCAGTGGTCCAACATCTGGAACTGACGTCCCAGTTCCGGTGCAGTGGTTCTGATGACTACATGGTTTGGTTGGACAATGCGCTCGGCGTCAGAACCGATGATGAGAGTTACTTCTCTCCTGAACGCTTTGATTTCCGGATCGTGGACAGTCCGGTTGAACTGCACAACTTGATCAAGTCTCGGAACGCGGACGGGAACAAGTCGAGGGTTGTCGCCGGGTATTGCTGGGACTGGATCAGCAAGAAGAAGAATCCAAAGGAACTGGACATCAAGTTTCCCGAGTTTGGTTTTGAGGCCAAGTGGAATCTGGACACTCCGGGAGATGCCTGGATCATCCGAGTTGATTCTGTGGACGAAGTGGGCTGTATCCATACTTGTCAGGGGCTGGAACTGGATTATGTGGGTGTGATCGTTGGGCCGGATTTGGTGTGTGATGCCGGAGAACTCGTTACTGTGCCAGGAGCCCGCGCGAAGACCGACAAGTCCCTTCACGGTTACAAGAAAGAGATGAAGGAGAATCCGATTTTGGCTTCATCCAAGGCTGACGAAATCATCCGAAATACATACCGCACGCTCATGAGCAGGGGAATGAAGGGTTGCTACGTCTACTGCTCTGACCCAGCCACCGCGGAACACTTCAAGAGCCTCCTGCCCGCCGCCGACTCGGAACTCGCGTGATGGAATCAGATCCGATCAAGCAGTTGACAGCCGAGATCCGCGATTTTGCCGAGTCGCGCGACTGGTTCAGCTTTCACACGCCCAAGAACCTGTCCATGGCGATTACAGGGGAAGCAGGAGAGTTGGCGGCCGAGTTTCAATGGCTTACGCCGGAGGAATCTCGGGTTGATGAGTTGTCACGCGAGAAGCTGGTGGCGATTGCGCACGAGATCGCAGATGTCCAGATCTATCTGCTACGTCTTGCTGACGTTCTTGATCTCGACATTGAGAAGGTGGTTCGCGAGAAGATCGAACTCAACAAGGGGCGATTCCCAATCAA
>CAZACJ010000208.1:0-2507 GCA_964483385.1 uncultured Pirellula sp.
AGGTCTGATCATCAAGTAAAGTAACCCTGTAGTGTCCAGAAGATGCAGCTATAGGAGCGCGACTAATGAACAGATCCTTGGCCGGCTGGATCTTGGTGTTTCGTGCAGGGCGAATCTGAAGACTTGCCCAAGGTTGCAATCGGATGGACTCTAGCGTGCGAATTTGTGATAGAGGCAAGGACGCTACCCCTTGCTCATTCCATATCTCTACGCAGTCGCAATTTTGCGGTAACGGCAACTGGATCGTGCCACTCTCAGATCGCACGATAGCAAGCGGTTTTCGATCATCACCAGTAATCTCACCGTTGATAGGATAGTTCACTAGATCGTCGAAATTGTAGCGTACATCGCTGTTCGCTGGTAAGTAATAAAACTCCTTAACAGGTTTCCCTTGGCTGTCGACCACGGGAATCTCTCTTGGATGGTCGATGGTATCCAAGTCGATTTTCACCGGAGTGAAATCGTCGATGCTTTGTGCATAGAGGCTTCGAGGCGCGGCAAATCCCCATGGCAATACAATCAGTCCTAAGGTTGCCATCGTTATCATGGTAGAAATAGCTCGCCGATACCGAGAACCGAACAAGTCGAACTTCAGGAATCGTATTCGTTCGGATAGAGTTCGAAAGCCTCCCGAGCGCGCCATCGATAGCGCAGGGGATGGCATTGTGTGTCTTGCTTGGTCCTCCAGAAGTCTTACCAAGAGTCGCGCGTAGGCGGTATGCTCTAACTTCGCTGCTCGGATCGCAAGTTCGTCGCAGGCAAGTTCCATGGCTAAATAGTACCGACGGGCTGCAAGCCATGCAGGTGGCCAAAAGAACAGAACGATCGAGACGAACGTCGGAAGCAGATTCCACCACAAATCGCTACGTTTGTAGTGTGCTAATTCATGGGCTATCCCCATACGGCAACCATCGACCCCAAAGCGAGATTCGAAGTCCGAGGGGAGTACCAACCGCATCGCTCCTGAATAAACAAGCATTGGTACAGAAGCTTCGCTCGACAATTGAATCTGAGGTATTTGCCGGATCCCTAGAGACTTCGCGATCTGTTCGCTCAGAGCCATCAAGTGCGATGGAGCGCGGTGCGTCGAACGCCGCAGAATACGGATCGTCTTCCAAGAGCGATATGTGGCAACCATTGCCATGCACGTAGCACCAAAAGACCATAGGACTATTGCATACCAAGGTTGGATCAAGAGAGGTCGGGTTGATGGCTTGACCGATACTTCTCTCGGAGATTCTAGTCCCGATGCAGAAGGCTTTTTGAAAGATGCGTCGGAGGGTGTTTCCTGGGTCTTCAAGGAAGCGTCAGTAGCTTGATCGCTGGCGATCTGAGTTGATTTGGAGACGGTGAAATCTTTCGAAACCTTTTCGTCTTTAGGTAATCCATTGGCCGAAGCAAACCAGTTTGAGGGCACCCATGCGGACGGGACGATTGGCACGCGTGGCATCCATAGTGTTTCCAATGAACCAATGAAGGACATTGGGAAGATCACCCAAAGAAGTGTTTTGATGTAAACAGCCCGCCACAACCAGGAACGGTGGTTAGCCGTCAACCGCAGTGGCAACTTCTCGATGATGAAAACAATGAGCACCGAGATGGTAAATCCGAGGAGACCTTGCGCCAGAGCATTCCATAAATCTTGGTTACTCATTTTGATTTACTTCGTTTACGGGCCTGCGCACTGGTGTCGGCTTCGAGCCGTTGGACGAGTTTCTTGAGTTGCTCGATTTCCTCGGCCTTAAGCGGTTGGCTTTGGGTCAAGTAGGCCGCCAGGGGGACGACCGATCCACCGAGCACACCGTTGACGAAGTCACCGACAAGATCCGTTAGGACCTCGGAGAGCGATTGTTTGGGGCTGTAGTGAAAAATGTTGTCGATTTTTTTGCGAGTCAAAAAGCCCTTCTTGGTCATCCGTTCCATCATGGTCAACACGGTCGTGCGGGCTTGGCCCGTCTTTTCGTTCCAGTACTCAGCGACCTGGCGTACCGAGATCGGGTGATTCTGGTCGATGTATTGAAGCAGTTCCCATTCGACTCTTCCGAGCGACGCTGGCTTTTTGACCATCGCATATCCTTTCAAGCAACCACAATGGACGACAACCGTAGTCATCGTAGTCCATACTACATGCGTAGTCAATAATGCGTTCCGATTTTTAACGCAATATTGCGGAGAGATTCAACACTTATTTCTCGTGATTGCTGCAAGCCACTCAACCTAGGTGGCCCCATTCGGTCTTGGAATCCTCCGGTTTCCATACCCCCATTTCCATACTCCCACACCACCAATTTCTCACCCCTCGACCATCACCTTCGCCACGCCGGCTGCCTTGGCAAAATCATCCTCGGTAACCAGCAGATAACTCTGCTGTGCGATGCGCGGCGAGTTGCCAAGCCAGGAACAGACAACGTGCAGGGGGAACTCGCGTTGCAGTTCTGTTTGTCTGCTAGCTCGCATCGAGTGGAACAATCGCGGCCAACCCGAAACTCCGGCGCGGCGCAGCAGTC
>CAZACJ010000209.1:0-2496 GCA_964483385.1 uncultured Pirellula sp.
GAGTTACGACTTCAAAGACATGCTCGCGGACAGCAGGTAATGAAACAGTGCGACTGGCAGTGCGTGTCGCAGGAATCAAGAGAGTGACTATCCCAAGTATAAGGAAAACAAAGCCGAGAATAATGAAGAGTCGCTTCACACAATCACCGTAATGAAAAGGAATGAGTTTAGGAGGAGGCGGATTCAATAGGGATGACGACTTCCGTGACAAGATCTTGCCCGCTTTCGGCGTTTCGCGGGTCCACCAGATAACGCTCGATGGCCGGCGCATCGCGAAGCAGATGGCCGGGAGTTGCGCCAAACAACCTTCGAAACGATCGAATGAATGAAGACATCGAACGATACCCGAGTCCCCTCACTTCGCCTTTTCCGAGCCAAGACTGACTGTTCAACCGGTATCCGCGCGCTAGCCGCTGCCTTCTGATGAAGCCTGCCAAAGGTTCACCAATAAATGAGTGAAACAAGCGGTGTAGATGAAATTTTGTGATTCCGGAGACGTCTGACAAATCGTCTAGGGGCAAAGCTTGCCCAAGGTTGGCATCGATGTACTCAACAACTAGGTTGATTCGCTTTCGGTACTCGTTCTCGAACATGTTCGGTTGATGGATCGCGCGTTTTTCGGATTTTGATGCCAGAAGGGGAATCCCAATTATCGACAGCCGAGCGGCATTGGCCAGCTCATTCAATGTTCAGCGCTTGCTATCTCTTGCCCCGCTTCGTACTTATTTCCTAACCGCGGGAAACACTTGTGAGTCTTGCCAACTCCCAGCCTCACCTTTTCTAAGGTTAAAACGCCTAGCGAGTCAAGGTCGCTTCGGTCTTACCATCCGAGTGAGATAGTTCGCTGAGGTGCGCCAATGGACACCACTAGGAGAACGCGAATTGTAGTCAACCAGGTTGACTATTTCCGGCAGATGACTACACTTATGCCATGGAAAGCAACTTAGACCCCAAAAAGATACTGGTCGATTCAGTAGATCAACATCAGCCGCTTGGCCGGTTTTTGATCCTGCTCTTTCGAGCCTTCGAAGATGACCTAGTCCGTCGGCTCGAGGCTGAGGGCTACTCGGACGTATCTCCCGCCGATTTGAACGTGTTGAGGTTCGTTAAGCCAGAAGGCAGCACCTCGATTGAAATCGCAAAGTTGGCTGGCGTTACGAAGCAAGCGATCGCCAAGAGCATCGCCGCCATCGGGGTGAAAGGCTACATAAAGCGTCAGCCGAATTCACAAGATGGCCGGTCTCAAATCATCGTGTTCACGCCGAAGGGGATGCGTTTGTTGAAGGTTTGCATCGCCGTGATCTCGCAGATCGAATCGATTTATGAAGCGAAGCTGGGCAAGAAAGCTTTTGCTGATCTCAAGTTGGCACTAACTCAATTGATGGGGATATATGACTCAAAGTAACTCTGAAATTAAGTTTTTGGATCATCCGGATGGACGGCTAGCCTATCGCGATGAAGGGCAAGGGGAAACAATCGTGTTTGTTCACGGAACGCCCACATCATCTCTCGAATACGTCGGGCTGATTGATCGCTTGAAGGGTTCTTATCGATGTTTGGCGATTGATCATCTTGGATTCGGCTGTTCCGACAAACCGAAAGATGCGGACTATTCGATTGAATCGCATTCTAACCGACTGAGGTCGTTGCTGACACAGTTGTCGATCCATTCGTTTCACCTGGTAGTGCACGATTTTGGTGGTGTCATTGGGCTTCCCTTGGCACTGGGCAACACGTTCGCGATCAAGTCGCTGACGATCATCAATTCTTGGGCTTGGCCATTGATCGAATGCGAACCCCAGATGCGTTCGCAGCTTTGGATACTCCGATCGAGGCTGATGGATTGGCTCTACTTGTACATGAACTTTTCTCCAAAGGTATTGTTGAAAATGGCTTGGGGTAAACACATTCCACTCTCAAAACAGAAGCATAAAACTTATCAAAGTGCTTTTCGCGGGCCAAGTGAACGATACGGATTACTTGCCTTCAAGAATACGTTGTTGAACTTTGATCAGCCGTGCTGGCATATCAAAGAACTTCCAAGTCTCGCATCGCTGCCTATCTTTCTTGCCTGGGGCATGAGCGATCCTCTGATTAGTCCCCGCAACCTCGATAGATGGACCACCATTTTTCCAAATGCAAAGGTATCGCGATTTGAGAAAGTTGGACACTTCGTCGTTGATGAGGGCGAAGAGTTGTTTGCCACAGAATTCATCGGGTTCTTGCAGAGTACACACGCTCGGCTGCCAAGCGATCCAGCACTGAAGTCGCCAAAGCGAACTGAAGTTCCTTAGGTAAGGCTTCTATCGCCGCAAGCAGATCGTTTTGAGTCATGTTTAGTCTCCCGAGTAAATCTCTGCTCCCATTTCACCTTGTTCTGGCTTCTGCGAGAAGAAACGCAATCGGAACGTCCAGGATTGGCTTCGCACTGTCGAAGCCAACCTTGGGCATCGATTAACCCGGACGAAAACTGGAAAACCAAAATGACCTCTAGGT
>CAZACJ010000210.1:0-2418 GCA_964483385.1 uncultured Pirellula sp.
AGCCGATGAGGTTCTCCCACTCCGACTGATCTCGCGATGCGATTGGAACGATGCACGAGGCTTCTTCGGCATCGGCATAAACAGCCAGAGCAAGTTGGAAAACCGCCAGGAGAAAAACGTGGGGTGTCGTGTGATGCTTTGCGCAGAATGCCAGGATGTTAGCAAGTCGGTCAGGATCGATCTGAAACGGTATTGCTTGCCCGCGAAAGGTAAATTTCACTGGGCGAGGAAAATCGGTTGGCAGATCAAGCAGTTCCAGTCCATTTAAGGCATTCTTCCAGTAATTAAGATCGCGCTGCGCTTCATCGCTCGTCATCCATCTCCGTTGCCAATTAGCATAGGCCGCATAGCGTGAACGAAGAGAAGGCAATGACGATGGAGTTCCTCGCAATATGCATCGATAGCGATCCGATATTTCGTTGCGCAAGCAATGCAAGGACCAGCCATCCACTGCGATATGATGCAAGACGAACAACAACAGATGAGAGTCCGTATCAATCTTATAGAGCGTTGTTCGTAGCGGTAGCTCTCCCCGCAAGTTCCACGGACGCAACGATTCTTCGAGTATGCGATCCATCGCAGCTTCCTCTCGTTCGGCCCACGACACCGAAGCCAAATCGACGCAGGACAAATCCCAAGGCTCTTTGGGAAGAATACGTTGCCAAACACCGACAGGATCTTGCTCGAAGACCGTACGCAGCGGCTCATGAGAATGAACAACTTGTTCTATCGCCAACCGCAACACTTCAACATCCAGGGGCCCATCGATTCGCCAAGCGAGAGGAATGTTGTACGCCGTGAGGTCGTCATTCATCTGATCGAGCGTCCAAAGACTTCGTTGTGGATAGGCCGCAGGAAAAACGGTGACCTGAAAACGGTCCGTTCCCTCAGTCAATAGCTCGGTAGATTGCGATAGGACTTCATCAAAGCCGTCCTTATATAAAGCACTCGTGGGCTGAGTTTCTCGAACATATGCAGCGATCTGCCGGATCGTAGGCGAAGCAAAGAGAACTCGAAACGGTACGTTACAAGCAAACCGATCGCGGATACCAACAAACAATCGGACTGCAGACAGAGAATGTCCGCCCGCTGCAAAAAAGGACTGGTCGAGACCCTCTGGTGGAATTCCGAGCACATCAGTCCAAAGATCCGCTAAGACCGTTTCCAACTCGTTCCAGTCAAGTTTATTTGATGCTGAAGCTGAACTCGATTGCGGTCCAACAAAATCCGCCACAACCTGCTCGCCGGCAACTCTTACCCTATCGTCAATCTCAGGCACCTGCTCGGTAGCTCCAAGTAGGTCAACGATAAGATTAGGTATGGCGTGGGACATAGTAAGAAGTTCGAGGTGTGAGCAGTCAGAAGGTCGTTAGCAACGTTAAATAGAATCCAACACAAATCCCTAAGCGTTCTCGCGCTAGTTCAAACTAACTGAGAATTTCCCCGCCGGATCTCTACAAACCTAGAGATTACTTAGCCCATTCTTGCAGCACAAAGAAACACGGCAACAAAGTAGGTCAGGGTACCAAAGACACCCTAGAGTTTTCTGGATGGCATTGGAATCGAAAAGTTTACTTAGGATACCAATCCGGTCAATCGAAACTCAATCAGAGTAGCAGACGGATTTCCAAGCATCTTTCAACCGAATACGTTGACTGCGAAGTTCCAACGAAAGTCCGTTTACATTGCTAAAAAATTACACTTGACACTCGCATCGCAACACGCTTTTTGTCTTTTCCTGAATGCGTTTCCCATGAACTAAATGTGGTCAAAAGGTGAGCCAGAGCGATTTGACGACGCAGACCAATCGTCTTTGGATCTCAGGTAGTTGCCTGATGAGCCTGCTGACGCCCGGTAGTTTATATCCTTCCGTCAAACCTTCTGCTCGGACTGCAAATCATGGGATGGTTAGCCACGCTGGCTTTTCTCGGTTTCCAATCTTGGAAAGCCAAAACTGAAAATCGACTCTCCAGAGAGTCGACGCCTAGCTAGAATGGTTTGCTGCACGGAAGAGTTGAAATCAAAAATGGATCGAATCCCATTGCAGATTACTGCAAATACTGACGTCTCCTGCCGCAGTCAAACTCATGCATACCCCTTCAAGTGATGCAAAAGGTTCACACATGACGAGAAATTGGTCGAAGTCCAATCCCCTATTCCAAAAACAAACCAATGTCCCTATGAGAATTCGATTCTTAAATCGTACCAACGCCCTTGTCCTTGCCTCCCTACTCGCTTCCTCAGCAATGCAGTTGGATTCAGTGAAGGCACAGGATGCTGCTCCTACTAGCGCTGTACAGACGGAGAAGCCAGAAGGAACCTACCTCTCCAACGTTCGACAACTGACTTTCGAAGGCGCACGAGCCGGCGAAGGATACTTCAGCCGTGATGGCAAACAAATGGTATTTCAAAGTGAAC
>CAZACJ010000211.1:0-2388 GCA_964483385.1 uncultured Pirellula sp.
GGCTTGGCTCAAGAGTGCAATTGAAAGCGATCGGGGCTTTCGAATGCAGCTTGGATATGCACAAAGTTAGGATTGGACTCGGTGAGCCGAATTTCGATAACATCGAAACGGCCAGGGGTATCGAGCAGCGCGTGGCGTTTTGAGTAGTGAAGCGCCGTCTTGCAGATTTTGCGTTGCTTCGTCTCGTCGACGGCTTCGGCTGGCCGACCGGGATCGGTGCGATGTTTGCCCCAAGTTTTGACTTCGACAAAAACGACGCAGCGTTTTTCCCAAGCAGCTACGATATCGATTTCGCCGAGTGGACATGCATAGGAGTGCTCAAGAATGATGTAGCCTCTACGTTTCAGGAACAAAAGAGCCAAACGTTCGCCGTAGTCGCCTAGAGATTCATCGCTTCGTTGTTTTGGGTAGGGCCATGAGCATCTCCAGTTCCACCATAGTGTCTTGATCCTCATGATTGCGGCATGGAGAGTCCGCTTAAGGTGACGGCGATGCAGTCGCCATTGGCCGTGAACGCGTGGTAGGATGGCGTCGAACATCCGAAATCTCCTGGATCTCACCACGTAGACTGGCGGGACACGAGTAGGTTTCAATGAATTTCTAGGATCCCTTTACTATAAAAAAGAGCCCCCTTTTGGGTTTAAAATGGTTAAGTGAATTTAGCAGTTTCGTTTTTTGCGCCCCGTTCTTTGTTGTTTCATGCCTGCAAATTTGTGTATTTGCCGGGTAGGTAAGAGTCCGAAAAGAGAAGGTTGAAGAGCATGATTAGCAACGGTAGAGATTTCTTCGTCGGGTGGGGGACTCTGGCATTGATCAATGCGGGGCTAGCACAAGGCAAAGGGAGAAGCGGGCTAAATTGGTTTTTGCTGTCTCTGTTGCTTGGGCCGGTCGCAACGTTTTTCATCGTGATCCTCGATCCGCTTGACCCCCTTGTCGGACTTTCGCCGCCAAACAAAGAGGATTGATAGCGCCATGTATTCCCCGGAATTGAGCGTCGTTTTTCGACCTTGTTTTTTTCCGGGGATTTTGTGAAACTCCCTCAAGAAATCGGGAGTCTCCATTGGCGGACGCTTGTTGCACGGACGCGACGAAACGATTTCCGGCGAGTCAATCCAATCATGGTAAAGGCTCGGGTTCACTTTCTCCGAAGGATCGGTGATATGCCTTACGTTCCCTATTGGTTTGAGCCCTTTTCCGCTTGGACCCCGTGGATCGTCCCGGTTCTGGCACTTGCGGGACTTTGGATCGCTCGACTATGCGAAGATGCTCGCGTACGTTCCATTGCGGAAGCATGTTATTTCGGCGCAATGATTGTCGCTGCGTTGATTACGCTACGAACGATATTGGCGGATGATCATTGCTGGCTACTGCATACAGCTAGTCTCGGCGCGATGATTCTAGGAGCAATTTTCCCGCACCACACCATGGAAGCAAATGCCGCCGAATCTCAGGCTTGGGATTCGAACCCTTGGGAGAGTAAAACGTGGGATGGAAGGCATCACAGCTAGTCTTGGGGGTGATGCGCTCGATCCGAGTGGTTGATGTTTGTGCTCATGGAGTCCATACTAAGGAACCGCTATGGAGCGTTATGCCTACATCCTCGCCGGTGGCAAGAGTTCTCGATTTGGAAGCAATAAAGCTCTGGTCCAAGTGGAGGGCCAGCCGCAGGTACTGCGACTAGCAGATGCATTGCGGTCCGATGGTTGGACGGTCACCGTGGTGGCTCGTACGCTAGATTCTTATGCGGATTTGTCATTGCCGGTGATCGCAGATCATGAACCTGATCAGGGACCGGTGGCAGGGGTGCTTGCGACTCTTCACGATTTGCGACTGCGTGTATCAGCGCAAGATCACTTCGAAGAGTCGTTGCCCTACGCTCTTTTGTTGCCTTGTGATCTTTGGAATTGGAATCCGCATTGGACGGAAGGATTTCTTAAGGTGACGTCAGATTGTCGCGAGGACAATCATCCGAAAGCTGTTCAGCTTCAGATTGCATCTATGCGAGGTGTAAGCCAAGAGAGGAAAGGTGAAGGATTTACCCCCTTTCCCTGCTGGCTACACGAGGACTTGTATGGCGTAGTTCAAGATGCTTGGGATGCTGGGGAGCGTTCATTGCGTGCAGTCTTTGCCCGATTCGAATCCCAAGTGGCTTGGGTATCCGTTCCAGGGACCGACGAAGCGATGATTCCGCGATCTTTTAATTCGGTTGAGGATTTACGGCGCTTGCGAGATGACGAAAGCGACGTGGGCTGAAGGTCAATACCGTCAATTCGATATCTCGATTGCTAACAGCAGTACTTTTTGAGCCGGAATTCGCGAGCACCGGGTGGTTTTTGAGCCGGAATGCGCCAGCACCGGGTGGCCCTTGAGCCGGGATGCGCAAGCACC
>CAZACJ010000212.1:0-2341 GCA_964483385.1 uncultured Pirellula sp.
AGGATAAGTTTCCAAGCGGATCGCCTTGGCAATGGCTTGGCGATGGAGTCCTAGTCTGATCAAAGCAAGCGGGATAAGGACCACGAGTGACCAGCCAGCGATGCCGATCAATCCCCAAACCATGTTCACCGACCAAATGTTCGCATCGGAAAAACATACTCCCACGGTAAAGAGTCCCAGCAGTCCGATGGCGATCCAGTAGGAGGCGTCGACCGGAGGTACCTGCCGGTCGAAATCGTCGTACCAAGACGCCTGCGTCGCTTCACCCTGTGTCGTAGAGGATTCACCGGTAACATGAAATTCATAGGGGTTGAACGACGACTCATCCTCGTCCTTCGCGACTCCCGAGCTTCCTTGGTGGTAAACGTCAGGATCAGAACCGGCGCGGAACTCGAGAGGATTCTCTTCGGGTGGATTAGGTGTGTTCGATGATGTCATTTTGGCTCTGCGATCTTCGGCATCACTCCTGTCGTAGCTGTCGATTCGAGACCGTCGCGATCTAGTATATCAATCCGGCCCATTGGTCCGCAAGTTACCGCGAACCGCCTCAGTTCAAACAGCCATCGAATACGATGAAAACAATGGTTTAACCCGCAGCCAACGGCGAGGATATCGCTATTTTGCACACATGTCGTGCTCAGCAACCCGACACACCTCACACCTCACGTCCGCTCCATCCAACCGCTACACCGAGTCGTTGTTCGCCACGTTAGGTGAGCGAACAACAATCATCAAACAGTGGCGACCGCCACTTGCAAAACCAGGACTTCATAGTGGCTCGGTGGTCACCGCACGGTCTGTTACGCGCGAAGTCCACGTCGTGGCCAGCGTGGATGTGCTCGGTGCCGACGGCACTGTCGAAACCATCACCGGTACAACGATCCACCCGGTCTGGTCAGTCGATCGCCAGGAATGGGTGCCGCTAGCTGAGCTAGCCGACGGTGAGAGTCTATGCTGCAATACTGAGTCTTTCGGATTGGGTTTTCCCTCTAGCCTCACGCCTAAAGCCTCTGGCCTAGTTCTGAGCGTCTCCCTTTCGCGAGTCTCCCAGCCGGTCTACAATATCGAGGTCCACGGCGAGCACGTCTACCAAGTCGGCGAGCTGGGCGTTCTGGTGCATAATCATTGCCCAATTAAGGGACCGAACCTCCGGATTCTCAATCCGCACTTCACGCCAGCAAACCTATTCGTTGGCAAGCAAGCGGTAGTTTCGGCTCATCTTCCGGCGGGAAGATTCACGGCATTGGTCGTTGATGGACAAGTTTATGTCGCTAGGATGCATAACGTTGCGTGGGAGCTTGCAGGCCGGAAAGGCGTAGAGCAGTTCTACGGGTTCTGTGAGATCGATGCACTTGGGAAAGTAGTCAGGTTGTTCAAATGACCGTCGAAGTCTTCGACCTTACGAAGTTTCAGTCGATGAATGGAACGCCTTTGGATGAGTACGCTTCACGAATGCTTACTCATGGTTCCGAGATGTTGAGTGGTGTTGACTATGACGAGATCGCTTCATTGCTACCGAACGCAGACGAATACCATTCTGTTTACCTGCTAGAGCTCTGCGCGAAGCTCGATCCGAATCGAGTTGCGGCAATAGCGGCACCATACTTAGGTTCGCGAATTGCGTCTTTGTGCTGTACTGCTTCTAGGATACTCGGTTCTTTGGAGCCGCAAGGGATTTCAGCCGAAGTGCGACTTGTCATAAAGGAATGTCCTGTTATTGATCTATATTGGGACGATCCAACAAGCGGTGAGTCTAGGCAAATTGGAACAAACGAAGTGTTCATTTCGGAGCTTCGGGGAAAGTTAGGAATCGCTTCTTGAAACCGCTGGATAAGCGAGGTTGCCGAAATAGTGATACTTCAATCCCTCGCAACTCTCCGGCACTGCAAGACATTCCTGAAAAGTGCTTTTGAGAACTCGACAAGCCGCTTTGCGGCTAAAAGTAGATTTCAGAGAGTGGAAAGCAGAGGACATTAAGCTTTCTGCCTTGCCTGCCAAATACCGGCCAACCCAGATGCGAATCTATTAGCGTTCATCAGCGTCCATTATCGAAGTCTACGGCGAGCACGTCTGCCAATTTGAATCGAATTTTCGAACTCTTCTGAGGTATACGGAAAGTTACGGACGGGAGTAACTCAACAGCGAGCGAACCACAAACTCCGCAACCGCCCGACTTGTCTGCGGATCATCTCCGTATGCGAGCAAAACTTCCGTTCCGGTAGCATCGACGATGACCGAGAACCCAGCTGCATTGGTACGAATATCCCAGGGTAAAGGATGGATCAGAGTGACTTCCTAAGTTCCGATAAGCTTGCCATTTCGAGCTTGTAGGGACTGAAGA
>CAZACJ010000213.1:0-2335 GCA_964483385.1 uncultured Pirellula sp.
CGTAAGGCTTGGCAAGGAAATGCGCGATGCAGAAACACCAGAATGCGAGTAGCCGAGAATGTACCTGCTGGGTTCTGGGCACCTAAGTATCCGATTGGTCGATGGGAGTCGCGTCTACTTACAGGCATTTCTTGATAACTTCTCGCGCCGCATACTATCTTGGAAACTCAGCGAGAGATTCGATGCGGCGGTCACAACAGCGATCCTGCAGGAAGCCGCAAAAGTACCTCCCCAAAATACAGTTCCATCGGCAGTGATGGACCCGGGAGTTGAGAATGTGAATGCCAAGGTAAACGAACGGGTTTCAGGTGGCACGACCAAACGAATACTTGCGCAAGTTGATATTGCTCCATCGAACAGCATGATCGAAGTGTGGTGGCGTCAACTCAAGCATCAGTTGTTATTTCTCAAAGAGCTCGTTAGTGCGAATTCGGTGCGCAAGCTAGTTTGCTTCTATGTCGAGCAACACAATACGGTTGTGCCTCATTTTGCCTTCCAAGGTCAAACGCCCGACGAGATATACTTTAGAACTGGAGCAAAGGTTCCGTCCTCCGTCATGAGTTTAGGGCTCGACGAAATTGTCCCCCAGTCTTAGGCTATCGCAAAGAAAAGGATCCACGAAGCGCGAGTCCGAAAGCTTGTGGAAGCCCGAGAAGCACTATCAAAATCTGTGCACAACAAGTTTTCTCAAGGTATGTTGAAGCTATTCGATCGGTGAATAGGGCAATGCTGGGAAGCAACCCCCTGGCAGAATCATCACCGCGCTGAGTTGATGCCTAAGGCAAGTGCAATCGGCGTGGAGGTCGAAGGCCACGCGCCCGGCACCTTCGACTTGCCTTTGGCCACAATTCGATAAATCCCAGGTTTTGGGGGCGGAAGTACCAAGATGCCCAAGAGTTGAGTGATCGTTCAATAACTAAGCGAAACCTAACAAACGTATACGCTACTTACGCTGGGCCAAAACACTTCAACGGAAAAAAGCAATAATGCGTCGGGTTCTTCTCCTATCTGCCGATAGCCCTTTTGCGTTGGCTGTCGTTAGAGCGTTTCGTAATCAACCCGATTGGCGGGTCACAGTCCTCGGAAAGAATTTCTTTTGTCCCGCTAGTTTTTCAAGATACTGTCATCAAAAACGACGTTTAAAACCAAGTCAAAGTCAGGAGGCTTTTTCAGATTGCTCCTGGCTTCTTGAGGTAATCAAAGAGGTTCATGCGGACCTGCTTTTACCTGTCGATATCTCAGATATCCGTCTTGTGATCGAGCATCGAAAATCCATCGAACAGTACTGTCGAGTTGGACTAATTCCGTCACTAGAATCATTCTTGATCGCCATGGATAAATCATGTTTTGTCGAATTCGCTAGACAAAACTCGATCCCACACCCCCGAAGTGTGATTATACGGCCCGGTGAGATGAATAGTCTGATCGATGAATTGGAAGGGGTTAGGTTTCCGATCCTACTGAAGCATCCCCGATCAGGATACGGTGTAGGCATTCATCGCATTGAGACCCTTGATGGACTAAGAGCAATTTTCAATCGTGGATTCAATGATACTGAGAGTTATATAGCGCAAGAGGAAGTCCCTGGAACCGATATTGACTGTAGCGTTCTTTGTCTTAATGGAAACGTCATCGCATCAACTGTTCAAAAGCCGATTCTAACCAACCCAAGGGAGTTTGCTCCACCAATCGCTATTGAACTTATTGATGAACCCAAGGTTTTGAATTTAGCGCAAGATATTGCTCATCGATTAAACTGGCATGGAGTCGCCCATATCGATATGCGATATGACAGCCGGACCGATGAACTCTTTGCTATCGAGATGAACCCCAGATATTGGGGTAGTCTTGAAGCATCCACAAGATCAGGCGTCAATTTTCCTCTGCTTTGGAGCCAAACCTCGCTTGGCGAACCGATTACGAAAATTGATAAAAAACACATCAGGTATGCGACGGGGGCAAGCATTCCAAGGTTGTACAGAAGTAAATTACCGAAAGATCAAAAAAGCTTTTCGTTATGGGAAACAGCGTTTGCGGACTGGGTACGCGACCCTCTGCCCACATTGATCGAGTTGCTTCAAAAATTTTCATGAAAAAGAACTTTATCCTCTTGTGGTTTTGTGTTGGAAACCCCGCCTTGGGGCTCGCGTTTACTTACAAACGGTTCTTGTTAAATACTCGCGCCGCACGCTAATCCTCAATGAAGCGTGTACTGCGATAGCCCAGGGCTGGCGGACACCGAGGAAATGTATTTACGTAACCGAGGTCGTCTCTTGTTTCCGTGCAAGGCTGCTTGGCAACGGAAAACTCAGTGTCTTCAAACGCCGATCCCTCG
>CAZACJ010000214.1:0-2316 GCA_964483385.1 uncultured Pirellula sp.
ACTCCACCAACCAACACATCCAAACGAGCAACGCCGAAACCAACTACAAGAACCAACCTCAAACCGAAACCTAAACCACGGCGAGCAGGAAAGCTAGTATCCGCGGTCTGATGCATTGAGCTTCAATCCTCATAACATCGACGAACGAATCGGACCTCGTAGCCACTTATACCTCAAACCTTACTCCTTACCCCATACCACTGACCGACTTCCCAGGAGGATTCGCCGCCAAACACGATGACTTAGCCAAGGACAAGACCAACCCAACCGCGCCAAGCACCAATCCCAGTTGATACTGACGTTTCGCATGGACCGATCGCGTAAGCGATCACTGAAACATCAGACGTGTCGCCCTAAAGAATGTGCCAGCGTGAATAGGAAGGTGGCTTGCAGCTCATCGAAGCTCCACGCAAGCCACAGCCACAAGCGGACTCACCATCAATCAAGATGTTTGAACCGTGCATGGATAACTGAGGGGATGCAACCTGCAAACGCGGGCCCAAAAGAGTGAAATGCATCCACACCTCGAATAGTCGCCTAATCAACCATCCTTGACTCAAGAAATTGCGTTTCGGCAGAAGCGATCTCTCTCGCGAAGTTCACTATCCATCATCACCGGTGCCAACCGCTACACCGAGTAGTTGTTCGCCACATTAGGTGAGCGAACAACGATCGTCTCCGCAGTCGGCACCTAGTACACGGACCAAGAAAAATGTAGGCCCAAAAAAAATCATCAAACAGTGGCGACCGTCACTTGCCAAACCCAGGACTTCATAGTCGACCATGTTCACCGGGCCGCGGCGAACAATTCTCCATTGCCAAACCGCTCGACTCCGCGGCTCCGTGTGCAACGCTTGGTTCGGCATCTAGTCCTCACGCTTTAACTCCGTCTGCACGCGAAAGAAGGCATGCTTGGGATTTCCATCTTCGTCGAACAAATTCGGGCGTTCGGGAATAACCTGTCCCCAAGTATTTCGATCCGTAATACCCCAGAATTTTATGCCCTTTAAACGCGAGTTGGACAGTGCGCGATTTAAAATAGCAGCGTACACATCTGCCTGCCGATGCAATTCCTCTGAAAGATCCTTAGCAGGATCAATACTTACATCAAATTCCGTTATCCATAGGTCGAGATCCAGATCGGAGAAACGCTTAAGATTTGCCGAAAAGCTGTTGAAGTACTCCAGATCCGTCTTGATGCCATGGCCCTTAGATCGATTCAAGTCTGTGCGCAGGTGCAATTGAAAACCAACACCATCTATGGGAACTCCTTCATCCTTTAACTGCTTGGCCAAGGCATACATCATGTCCGATTTAGGACAAATAATCTCGTTGTTGAAATCCAGTAGGACCAGTTTCGAACTAGGATCACATTTCTTTACTAATCTGAACGTTTGCCGGTACCATTCAACACCAGTTTCAGGTTTTTGGTTTTTACCGATGTATGCTTGCCAATAGCTTTGATTCGTCTGAAAGCCTTTAAACACGTATGCTGGCAAGAGTTGCTCGTTACAGACGTCCCACATATGCACGCGGCCATTGAAGTGCGATGCTGTATCAAGAACGTAGGACTCGTAGATCTTACGCATTTCAAGCTTTTGATCCTCAGTCTTTGTCGGCATCTTCTTGAGCCAGTCGACACGAGACGCGTAGCCCAATCCGTGCCCGTGTACGAGGATGTTGTTCTGATGACACCACTCGACGAACTCATCAGAACCAGAGAAGTTGTATTCGTCAGGCCCCATCCATGTGTGCCCCGGATACATTTGCCATCCGGCGGACATTATTGAGTAGTGCTCGGCTGCAATCTTCTTTTCCACTTCGATCGTCGGACTATCACGCCAATTGTTTGGGGACTTACCATCGACCAGCCATGGGAAATTGGCCCCAATCTCAATCTGTCTCCTAGATGCCAAGTCGCGTAACGATTGCGCGTTCACGTCCGGTTGAATGGTAAAGCAAAGAACAATCGCTATCAGATGGCAGGTAGTTTTGTTACTCATCTTGTTCATCGAATGTCCTGATGCCGAACTTGATTTTAGACGGATCAGCCTAAACTCTGTCGACTGCACCAATGCAGCCTATCACGCAAGCTAATCTCGATCCGAAGTTGAATGATATCGGGAAGTTGCGAGCCGATCCATCATTGGATGGAGTGATAGACTGTTTCGGCCCAAGCATCTTGTATCGAGGGACGACGCGAGCATTCCCGATACCTCTGTGCCGGCAAGGAATTCTACTACGATTCGAACTTACCTAGTTCGAATCCTACCACCTCCACTGCAAAAACACCTGTTTTCCCTGCAAAAACGAGTG
>CAZACJ010000215.1:0-2296 GCA_964483385.1 uncultured Pirellula sp.
TTTAAGTCCTCTATGCGAGATAGGTATCTCTAGGGTCAGTATACCAAATGACCACTTCAAGGGAACAAGCACGAGGTGAAGGCAAATCGGAGGGGCGAACTAACTTGCTCATCTTCGTGGAACCGACGCAGCACCCCTGTGCGTTGAACCAACGCTGCCGGACCCGCATGCCGTGGTGGTGTGGGGAGGGTGCCCGGCAACGGGCATCCTTACCCGATTTCTCGTATCTATTTCTGCATCTTACAACGATCCTCGTGGCCGTGGTAGCAATTCTATCGCCGTTTGGTTTTCATTTGCGATCTGCTTTACGAGCGCCTCGAAGTGTGCGTCGCCTGCCTTCCCCGTAGAGAGTTCGATTTTATCGTATAGTTTCGACGAAAGTCTCGTGCGAAGTTCTGCCTCAAAAACTGAGGCGTCAATTTTCTCATCGCCGATCACAAAACTTCCGGGATTGAATTTAGGGTGGTCCGGAACATGTACAAAAAGCGTCTTGGAATTCGATTGCAACATGGGTTTTGCCGAATCGTTTTCGGATTGAATACAACCGACAAGCGTTAGCAAGAGAAAGAAAAAATACGATCGCCACATACGACCTACTGGGACTTCTCTATTCCGAGAACCACTGGGCTCAGCGGGCGGTCGCCGTTGGGCAACCATTGTCAAGCCGCCCGATTCGCCCGCTCCGTTGCAACTCTTGGTTATCTGCTTTTTCATGTGAAGAACACGTTTGAGCTTCGCTTGCCATTCGAGGTTGATCAAATCGAAGGCAAGTCGATTCCCAATGCGTTGAGAATGACGCCAATCAATAGGATGAGAATTATAGCCGCTGCCAACAAAAGAAAATACTGGAACACAATTGCCGCTAAGCCAACCGTAACGGCTGAGGCAGACATTCTAGTGCTTTCGTGGCGAGTAAATCCAACGATACCAAGGCACATCCCAAGTAACCCGATGCCAATTGTTACGTGAGGATACCAGCGTCGAATACTTGGGGGTTTGCTGTCCTTTGCCTTTGCTACAAACTCTTGCCCCTTCGCTTTTGCCACAAGTCGATCCTTGATGTTCACCGCTACATCGACGGCTACCTCATCGATGGTTTTGGTCGGAGGCGAGATGGTGTCCAATATCCAAGGCGACATTACCGCAGCGAACAATGCAATGAATCCAATGGCCAGCCCGGACACTGACCAAGTTACCGATCTACTTTTAACTTGGAATCCGTCTTCTGCCATGATGCGCCCTTTATCGACAAACGCCTGGCATCAGCGATGCCGACGGATAGAGCTACCATCAGAAGTCGGCTGATCCTCGACTTCGGTGCAATCCTTGGTTCGTCCATACGGTCCTTGATCTGCCAGGTTGATCGTCCGCGACCGAACCGATTTCTGTATTTTTGCGTAATACTCCCGCAGTCGTTTCGGATCGTGTCCGACTTCTTCGGAGATCTCGTGCCGAACCCTTCGTACTTCTTCGAGTATTGGCGGAGTTGTCATGGTATTAGATTCCCCCGAGCAATTCCATTGGAGTTACTAGTTCTGGAGTGAAGAGTCCAAGTATACCATTGACTCGGCGAATTTGCCCAGATTTGTTTGCATTTGCCAAGTATTGGCAGTTCCAAGTTACGAGGAAGTCGCAACGGTGGTAGGAGGCTAGTGCCAAATGCAACGCGTCTCCGAAGGGGTCGGCTGGCATCAGTTTGTTTGCCAAGTAGGCCTCGACGATTTCAAAGACAGGGGCATTCAATTCCAACATCTCAATCGTGTTCAGCATTTCCAAGCAATCATCATGGCCAGGAAAGTCGCCACGCTGAAGTTCGTCAAGTACAGCAGCGCTAGATACGATGCGATCCGATGTGACTGCGAAGTCGTACCATTTTCGCGTCCAGTCTCGTCTTGCCACCATCTCCGGTTCAACTCGCACCTCATGGTAGAAACTCGGAATTGTCGTCTCAATGTAGTAGATTGCCATCAAGCACTCTTTGTTCCGATAACGACCACGATCACCCAGTCGCCGCAATAACAATAATGATTCAAATTCACGGCCCACCGGCAACTTGGGTGCATCGCTTGGGGTACGCCCGTCATGGGCATTGGTTTGTGGGGTTTAAGTCCCCTGTACGAGATAGGAATCACGATGAAGTTAGTATTCCAAATGGCAGCTTCAAAGAGAACAAGCACGAGGTGAGGGCAACTGCAGAGGGGCCAACGAATTCGCTCATCCTCGTGGAACCGCCGCCGGACTCCTGTGCGTTGAACCAACGCTGCCGGACCCGCATGCCGTGGTGGTGTGGGGAGGG
>CAZACJ010000216.1:0-2274 GCA_964483385.1 uncultured Pirellula sp.
ACCTTCGGTGCAAGGCGGCTTGATATTGAGAAAAGCAAAGTACATAGCTACTTTGCGGCTGCGCTTTACTACCTGAAAGCTGGAGACGAGCCTCTTTTTGTTGAAAATATAGAATCAGCGGAGGCAATATCACAGTCTATTCAATGGCATTTTGATGAACGTCAGCGCACGCTTTTTGAGAAGCGAAGTCGCTTTTCGGATCTATTGGAGGATATTACAAGAGGGGGCATTCATGTCTAGTAATGGTGCTCAGCCGTCGGTTTGCGTTGTTATTTGCAATTTCAACAAGGCCGATGATCTTGTTGTCGCTATTGAATCTGTCCTCGCTTCAACGGGGGTCACCGTAGAGGTAATCGTTGTCGACAACTGCTCCACAGACGATTCGGTAGAGGCGGTTCGCTCGCTGGGCTACAGTCAGGTTGAAGTTGTAGTGCTTGAGGCTAATATTGGTGGCTCTGGGGGGTTTAAGGCCGGCATGGACTTAGCCACGAAGCGTTCGGCTGAGTTTATTTTATTGCTCGATAATGACGCAAGCGTTGCGAACGATACATTGAGCGGGCTGGTTGATGCTCTTCGTGTTGACTCGGAGCTTGGAGCAGTTGGCCCTGCAATTCTTAAGGCATACAGTCCGGCGCAAATCCAAGACGTTGGGGGCTTCCTCTCTACTGAGTATTATTCGCATTGGCCCGGTTTTAATAGTCTTCCCTATGCGGCAGTTCCGAAGACGCCCCTGTATTGCGAGTACCTCGCTAGCTGTTGCCTGCTTACGCGGCGCAGTACTTTGCAGCAAGTGGGTAGTTTTGATCCTGGCTATTTCCTTTACTGGGACGATGTAGACTGGTGTACCCGTCTGCGTGAGGCTGGCTTTCGCTTGAAGGTAATTCCAGAGCTGAGAGCTTGGCATAAGGGGGGTATTCAGACCGCCACCGGTACCAACCCAACGTACTTCAATATTCGAAATCGCGTCCAGTTCTTTCGAAGGATTCCACAGCTGTGGGGATTTAAAAGTGCGCTCAGTGGTATTGAGTTGAATCTTAGGGAGGTTATTTTCGGGTCTCTTGTAAAGGAGGACTCGAACTATATAGAGGCAAACCTCGCAGGATTTAGGGACGGCCTGCAAGGCGTTTTCAATCAACCCCCACCCGCCTCTCTTAAGACGCGTAAACCCGTTGGTTCGTCGGAGTTGATTTTGAACTACGGGGGAACATATCGGCTTCGTTTCGATGGCTGGTTTTATTCCGATACCTTTGAAATTAAGCGGCTTAATCCTTCTCTCACACACGGGGATTATCATCGTATTGCTCGTGTAGTGGCGACGGTTTCTGGGCTAAAGAACCGCTATGGAATCCGCGCAGTTCTTGAGCCGGAGTTTTTCGACACTCTGGATTCTGTTGAGAGACGCATCCTAGAGGACTTGGTAGAGGTACATGCGTTGCCGGTCACCTTTCCAACACTTCGGATAACAAGGCATATTTCCGACCTCGTTGCCGTCGACGCAGATGACCAGGCTGTTACTGATCCCTTTCTCAACTCCTTACCTAAGTCGCAATCGGTGAGCGACGTACGTTCACACGCCGGTCGGTTAGTGAGTGAGGTTCTTGCCTTGTCGTCGTCATACCGGGGGAGTTCATATTGAGGCTGTTGCCAACGGAGGCCGAGTTGCTTAACTGGGTCACGAGCCAGCGCTATGAGGTTGCTGTTGAGTGGGCGCTAGGCAAGATTGGTTCGTTGTCCCCCTGGGCGAGGTACCTTATTGGGCAATGCTATTTTCGGCTCAGTAAGGTTGAAGAAGCTATCGATATATGGAATGGGCTTGAGAAGACCGAGGAAGATCTTTTCTTTGTCAGGAACCGGGTCACCCAGATAAGCAGGTTCCCAGAGGCGGTTTTCGGCTGTTCCATTTCATCCGAACTGCAGCCCAGGGTGCATGTTCTGATTTTGACTTCTGGTAGGAGAAAACTCCTTGCCGGAGTGCTAGATTGCCTCAAGAAGACAGACTATGATAACTATAGGCTTTTCATTTTAGACAACGGGAGTCTAGACGATACATGGACTTTCATTGAGAGCCTAGGTGAGAGGTTTGGCATTGCACAGCCGGAAGTACTGCGCTTACCCACCAATGTAGGCAGACCCGCTGGACACAATTTTATGTTGAGTCACTGGGATCATAGTTCGTCTGAGTTCATCTCGATTCTTGACGACGATCTGATCGCTTTCGAGTCAAATTGGCTTAATCAGCTTGTCCACACCATTCAGGTTCATGATGATATCGGT
>CAZACJ010000217.1:0-2269 GCA_964483385.1 uncultured Pirellula sp.
AGCCCGCCCCTCTTGAAGCTTTATAGAGTGGAACAATCGTGGCCAACCCGAGACCCCGGCACGGCGCAGCAGCAGCAGCAGTCGCGTCATTTCGGTGCGTAGATCAATATCACGGAACTAAGGCACGTGGGATAGGCTTCCAGCCTGTCCGGCTTCAGGATGAAAAGGACGGTTACCATTTGCATCACCGAACCAACGTCATGAAGAAGAAGAAGAAGAAGACAGGCTGGAAGCCTATCCCACGGGAGGAACCACGAGGCGAGTCGCAAGAGTCGCGTCATAATTAGCGGCAACTCGATACTGTGGAGCGGCAACCACACAGTGTCTTGCTCAAGCGGATGATTCGGGTCGAGGCTAGCTTAAGTGATAGGCTACAACGGTGCAGTCTCCATGGTTTAGACTAAGCGGTATAAAAACAAGTTAGGTTCCCATACAATTAGCCGCTACCGATTCCCTCTCGTCGTTTGCTGTACAACACTCCTGTGTGGTTGCAAAGAATCAATGAACACATCCCAACTTGAGTCAATCGTGACTCCTCATGTGCGTGTCTGCTCGTGTCTCGAACCGAAGATTGCCGGGAACCTTAAGTCGCCGACCGCTCGCACATACTTTGGTGGTCAACCTTATGCTGAATCTGGAGACTCATGGCCATCCTGTCCGACGTGTCAAATGGAACTGAGTTTTATCTTTCAGGCGAGGTTTAGCGAAACCAAGTACGTGCCACCTGAAGGAGTTCAGCTTTTCACGTTCTTCTACTGCTGGAAGTGTAGCCCTTGGGGACTTGATAACGAGGATCCCGGTCAGTGGGTTGTCCGTTTCTACTCCGCGCCGAGCGATGAGCGGGCGGTTCGAATCCAGCGCGAAACGAAAGACGAATACGAAACGACGCCGTGTTCCGTTGAGATCGAATCCGCAAAGTCACTTCCGGACTGGGAGGGCATTGATGTGTATTGTCCTGAGGCATCCACCCTTTCGGCAAAACTCAATGATGACGAGCCTTGGGAACCTTATTCGGCGTTGGTACAACAGATAACGGGACGCGACGACTACGCGACAATGATTGGTGGGTATCCCCGGTGGGTTCAATCCGAATCCACGCCTAAGTGTTTTCAATGTAATCAATTAATGGAACAGTTCGCGCAAATTGACTCCGAGGATGAGGCAGGTTTGATGTGGGGGGATGTCGGCTGCGTCTACTTGTTTTGTTGCCGTAGACACTCCAGTGAAATTCGATTCGAGCTGCAGTGCCACTGACAGGACACTATCGCACCTAACCAGTGCGGCAACCGGGAGAAACGCAAGCTGCGTTCAATCAGCGATTTCAGCAATGGAAAAATGATATCCGTTCTTGCATGAACACACACCCGCAGTGCCGCACAGCCGCGGGCGATGGCTATAAGACCCGCACCGAATTCAGGCCAGTAAGAAAAAAAGGCAAGGAGCATTGCTCCTTGCCTTGATGTTTCTCTTAACGCGTATCCGTTGAGCCCAAGCAGTGATCGCTAGTTGGATGCTGCAGGCACAACCCAAACCTTGACATCCGTCGAGATCTCAGGATGGAATTGAACTCGAACCGTGTAGAGACCGAGTTCTTTGAGGACCCCGTCAAGCTTGACTTGATCGGCCGTAATGGCCACGCCATTGGCCCTAAGTGCCGCTACGATTTCTGGTGTTCCAACACTACCGTAAAGGTGACCTTCTTCGTTCGCATTGGCTTCCACGTTGATCGATTGTTTGCCGACTTGATCGGCCAAGGCTCGCAAAGTAACGAGTCGTTGCTTCTCGATCGCTGCAATCTTCTCTTTGTGCTTCTCAACCATCCGCTTGTGATGCTCGTTCGAGACGATCGCAAGGCCTTCAGGCAACAAGTAATTGTTGGCGTGCCCCGGTTTGACTTCAACGATCTCCCCTGCTTTGCCAAGGTGCTGAACATTTTGGATGAGCATCAATTGGATGCCTCCATTGGGTCCCTTAGGAAGCCTTGGGTATTGCGGGGTTCGCTTTGTAGGGGTGGTTTTGGATGGAGTTGTCATGATAGGTTCAAGGATGCAGGCCGGTCACGGTATCTTTGCAGCAACTTCGATCTTTGCAGCAACTTCGCAGCCCGTGTGCGAAGTCCCCCGATCGCTTTGGTTTGCATATCGATGCAACCGCCTGTCAAGGGGCCACGTGTTATAACGAAAAAATAGGGTTTCTAGAAGGGCATTTCTCCGTCGTTGTAGACGGGTTCTTCGTGAATTTCTGGATGCTGGACCGAGTCGGGAGCACC
>CAZACJ010000218.1:0-2206 GCA_964483385.1 uncultured Pirellula sp.
TGGTTCTTGTAGTTGGTTTCGGCGTTGCTCGTTTGGATGTGTTGGTTGGTGGAGTGGCGGTGGGTACGACAGTTGTTTTCGAGCGGGACCTCCTGGCTGTGGCCGTCCTTACGCTCCTCTTGGGACGTTCAGCGACGGCTTTGGCTTCTCGGGCTTCCCTGCGTAGTCGACTCTTGCGCTGGTCGCTATTCTCTTTGGGTTTCATCGACTGAAGAGATTCTTTGAGTTCTCGTTTCATCTTCCCGAAAGACTCAGTGACCTGAATCATGTGTTTAGGCTCCCAGTCTTTTTCATCACGGAGCATGGCCCAGGCGAGCACTGCGATCTTTCGAGCTAGTGCAACAGCTGCTTTCTTTTTGCGAGTCTTTTGTTTGCCGCAGATGCGGTCGTAGACTCCCTTGGCCCATTCGTTGTATCGGAGGGATGCCCAAGCACACTCGACAAGTATCGTTCTTGCCAATGGGTTGCCCCGTTTGGTGATTCGTCCGTTGCGGTCGGTTTCGCCGGATTGATACCGGCGAGGTACGAGTCCGAAATAGGCTGAGACCTGGCGTCCGCTGGTGAAGCGATGCGGATCATCGATGCAGGCAACGAGGATCTCAGCCGTTCGAGGCCCAACGCCAGGGATAGTTCGAATCCGTTGGATGCGAGGATCGGTCTTGCCTAAGGCTTCGAGTTTCTTGACCACGCTCTCGAGCTGTACGGTGAGGGCGTCAAACTGCGTTAGTTCAAGATCGAGTTCCCCTTTCCAGAGTTCATCGGGTTGGCATTCAATGAGCGGTTTTCGGAAGGAGTTGATGCGTTCACGACCGGAGTGCCACGCCTTTTCACCGGTATCGATGGAAATGCCGTGGTTGACGAACCAAGCCCGTATCGTGCACTTCATTTTGTTGATGCGATGATCGAGCGTCTTGCGGTACTTCACCAGAGATCGGAATTCGCGATGCGTTTCGGAGGGCATGTGAACCGCTTTGAGTTCATTCATCGCTGCCATACGAGAGAGCTTGAGGGCATCGTCTTTGTCGGTTTTGCGTTTGACGTTACTCCACTTCCAAGCGTCTTCGTTGGTGGAGCAGACGAGAGTTTTCAGGCCGTGGCTGTTGGCCAGGTCGTTGATCCAGCCGGAGGGGCCGCACGCTTCCATAACGACGAGATCGATTTTGTGTTTCTTGAAGAGGGTGTTGAGGTAATTTCGTTCGGTGGGAGCGTTCAGAAACGAGTGCTTTCGGGTTTTGGTGTCGAAAAAGCAGCACATGGTGTTGAATTTTCCGAGATCCAGAGCGAGAATTTTCAAGGTATGAGTCTCCTTGGGTTTGGGGGTGGAATTTTGTGACGTTTCTGCGTTGCAAGCGCAGAACAAGATCACGGGTCAGAGTCGCCAGATTTTATTCGAATGGCTCCCACCCCAAACCCAGGACTTACATGGATTCTTTCGTCCGCCAACGTCGTTTCGTGCGATTATGCAAAAGGCAAAAAACTAAACGTGCTTTTATGAACAACGGAAACTGGGTTTGTTTCGACTGCCGAACATCGCAGCGTCGCTCATGCTGGCGATTCGCGACCTATTTTCGACCTTGGATCGTTGGCAGTATCGGAAATGGTTCAATTTTGTGCCCCGACTGCGAAAGCCCCTGCCGATTCCTTGGTCATCGAATTGCGGTTCCTCCAAAGCGAGACGACAATGGCTGGAAACAACTGCGACAATACATAGACGTGCGACGCGACTTTCATCGTGACCGCAAAGCCCAATTGGATACTCGGCGAAAACACGAACTCGAAAAACGAATTGCTGAGCTTCAAAGTAGACCGGAAAACAAGGAACGCGACGGATTAATCAATCGCCTTCGTGACGAACTTGAATCCATTAAATCGAACTGATGCGTAAGAAGTCGGACGAAATCGGGTAAGGATGCCCGTTGCCGGGCACCCTCCCCACACCAACCGGTCACTCCACCATCACTTTCGCCACGCCGGCTGCCTTGGCAAAATCATCCTCGGTGACCTAGAAATTGAGAATGGAGAATTGAGAATGGAGAATTTTTAAGAACACGCCGACTCGCATGGATTTCAATTCGCCATTCTCAATTCTCAATTCATTTCCAACCCATCGCTGTGTTGGCGGCCGCTCGATACTGGGGCGCAGCGACCACATATTCGCTCTTGTCGCCGAAGATCTCGAACGCTTCGTCGAGGATCGGTCGAAGCT
>CAZACJ010000219.1:0-2192 GCA_964483385.1 uncultured Pirellula sp.
GATCGCAAAGGTGCCTGGCACCGGGTGCGGGGACGAGATTTGCCAGCATTCCGATCCGGGATCGCAAAGGTGCCTGGCACCGGGTGGCAACCGGGCACTATGGCGAATAACAGCCAAGACGGTGGCGAGTATGTGCTGGCTCTGGCTGAGATGATTCAAACCGCTATCGGGAGATGAGAGGCCAGTTACCACCCCAGGGTTGCCATTCGGCTATTGAGTCCAATAGACTGTATATCTGACGACGCGGGTTAAGTCGAATCCGCACAGATCAGACACGGCGAAGCGACTTAGCCCAACGCACAAATCATTTCTTCGTTCCGCTTCGCTCCAGTTGGGATAGATTGTTATCCATTCGTCGATGCAATCGGAGAATTTAAAAATGTGCTGCTCAGTCTCCCCAGGAGTTCCGGTCCACTTCTCCGATACTGTGCTATACGCCGCTGAGGTGATTGGTGAGGCGGGCGAACCGGTTCACGTCCTGGGATATCAGAACAAGGTACAGGGGAGTAGAAGGCGTTTATCGCTAGCGTTAGATCGGCTGCCCTTTGGCCTGTCTGGCAACGCAATGATTTTACCCTTTCCTGCCCAACCGAAGACAATGACGCAAGCCAACGTTTTAGACACGATAAACTGCCGCGACATTCTGCAAGATATGGCAAATGCCGTAGCTCCTCCTCCCTATAAACGAGAAATTCGTTCACGTTCCGGAGTTTCATGGAGTCTTGCTTCCGCGCCACCGCCGATTCAAGTATTTGGAGCTGCCGAGATTTACACAGTCGTTCTGGCACAAGATCCTCGGGATATTCCTTCTGCATTGAGCCAGGTGCCGCGTTCCAAAAGACCAGTTCTAAACCCAGCGCTTTTTGATGCCTACGCGCAATGGTATCCGAATTGGACAATAGCGCTCTGTTGCTTCAGCAATCGCAAAGCGAAGCTCGCAAACCCGCTGCTATGGTGGTACAAGCCGATGAATGCTGAGCAGCTTTTCCTGCCAGGCGTTGACTGCCATACGGGTGATGTTCCTGATCTAGATTCAAATGTTGCAGTCGATCATGTAATTGCAGTCGGCTCACATGATATGACAGGAGGGGAGCGCGTGGTTTATCGCGATAAGCTACCCAGATCCGTCTCTCCGTTCGTCTGCACTTCACTCATCGGTCAGAGATACAACGAGAACATGCCGAATGGAGACTTCGTTTGCCAACTTAAAGACGTGAGGCTGGGCAAGCTAAGGACCGCGCGCTGCAAGCCTGACGCTGCTTGAGTTTCGGTAGGTTTACAAAGTCGCTGCTAATGAGCGTCTTCAACCGGTGCCTGGCACGAATGGCACTGCACGAATGTCACTCATTCTGGGCGGCCTCCGTCCTGTTGACCAGCACGGTGATCAATGCCCTTGCGTTTGCCAAATCCGCATTCGTTCACATCGCTAACCCCTATCAACTCCTTCGAGCGATCGATGGGTACCGTCTGCTACCAATGACCATCTGAAGTTCGCTTTTGGAAACGAATCAGCGACGTGAGACCGAAAATAGCCATTTCGTTCGTCATGTGCCTGGGGCACCAGTTTGAGAGCCATCAAGCGCGGCCCAAGATTGCCGAGATCCTGGTGTATGGGGCTGAGTCAGTCGGTGCTCAAAGCGAGAAAATACTCGACAGCCTGCTATACCCCCCGAACCGAATAGCCGTTGGGAGTCTCTAGCAAGTACCGAGCTCGATCGAGCTGTACCCTTTCTACGACCAAGGCCCCCGATTTGGATCAACGAATGCCCCAAGGCTCAGAGAATCCGGCGTTTCGACGGATCAAAAACCCCGAGGCTCTAGTCACCCAACTGCGTGAAGGTGACGGGATCGACCCTCGTTTGGAACATCGAAAAAATCAACACGCACGCCTCAAGAGCAAACCCAATCACGCCTCCCTGCGGCTTGCTGGTCAAATCGCCAAATGCATTCGAGGGAGCCTTGGCGATGGCCCTTTGGCCAACTTCGATGTCGTCGGAGTGGAACCTGCCAAAGGAAATCACTTTCTCGTCACCCTCGGACCGATTCTGCCAGACATTGCCTACGACGAAACCGAGGTTCTTCAGGTAGCCAACGATCGACGCGGCCAACTGCGGAGCGAAATCGCAAGTTCGATCACTCGCAAGCAGGTTCCGAACCTGATCTTTCGCGTACTGCCTTGCACATGCCCGCCT
>CAZACJ010000220.1:0-2151 GCA_964483385.1 uncultured Pirellula sp.
TTTTATGTCCTGCGAAAGCAAATTTGATGGTGAAGTAAGCGTATCGTGCTTGCTCGAATTGGTTGCCGATGTTCGCAAGGGAGCCTCGGCGAAGGCTCTCTTGCAAGCGATGTGGTTGCTTGGGTGCTTGATTGCGAAGTTTGCGACCCCCCAATCGGGCATCGGCTTTTCGGCATTGAGCGAAGATCTCGATGTTGAACCCCAGTCGGATTGCGGCGACCTCGAAAGCGTACTTTGTGCGATCGAGGCGAAATGTGCCGAGCGAGAGACTTCTATTCAGTCTTCGGGGCCTCCGGTGGGTTCTCAAGGTTGGGAAGTAATGATCCCGTTGCTCATTGAGCTTGCCAAGTACCTGCTTGAGCAACGACGCAAGAAGCAACAACCAGTTCCTGCACCCTAGAGCGATCTCGTTTCGTCAATTTCCAACCCTCCGAAAAACCAAGGTCGAACCATGCGAACACTGATTGCTTTCTTGTTGCTTACGATTCCAGCCTTCGGCCAAGAGCTGAAAGCCGCGATCAAGGGACCGGCAACGGCGCTCGCTGGCACCTTGGTTTTTCTGTCCCACGAGGAAGCTGTCGGGGATAACAAAGTCTGGATTATTCCGGACGAACTCAAGACGGCTTCGGCTTCCTGCGGATCGAACATATTCTTTTCGATCCCTACCCCTGGCAAGTATCAATTCGGTCTGATCGTCGCAAACAAGCAGGCTGAGATCGCCTACAGTTGGCACACAATCAACGTCACCGGATCGATCGCACCAACCCCAACTCCAACACCAGGACCTATCAATCCGAGTCCTATCAATCCGAGTCCAGGCAATCCACCACCGAGCTATGAATCGATTCGCCTGACTTCCAGAGCGGCGGTAGACACGCTGCAAGATGCGTCAACGACTTCGCTGCTTGCAAGCTCGCTTATTAACGTTCTCCCGAAGTTGCCTTCGTACCTTCCAGACGCAAAGGGTCTGGTCACAAGCACGATCGAAACGTGCTTTGCGATGCGCGAGCCGACGAGCCGACGAAAAGACTGGCTGAACGTTTGGAGGATCCCCATCGACAAGGAAATGGCGAAAGCCAACCCTCAGACGACCGACGAATACCGCGAGTGCCTCAAGGCAGTGATTCGCGGTCTGTGCGTCGACGGCAAATGTCCGAACCCTTAACCATCCAGGAACACGAATCATGTCTGAGAAGTTTTTTTGGAACTGGCTGAACATCGGTCGCGACGGCCAACCGATCGACGGCGAGTCTGGCGGCGGACAAAGACCTGTCCGTTCGTCGCTTCCGAGCGCTTCGGGCCAACCGCTGGAAATCCTTCGGACCCTTGCTGCGGTGCTCTGGCTGGTCCTGATGCTCGCGATATCGCCTCTGGTGTTCTCCCGCGTGCTGCTCGACAAGCTGGTGCGCCTGCTGGTCAAGCCAATGATCCGACTCGATCGATTCGCAAACGGCGAGTAACGAAAGAAAGGAACCCTCGATCATGGCAGAACGCGCGTGTGTTTTAGCAACAGTCATTTTATTGGCTTGCGTGGCGATGTTTCGAAGTTCCGAAGCCAGAAGCCAGCCGATGCCTGTTGACGGGCTGATCGAACAGGTCGCAGCTATTAAGCAATCCTTAATACCTGCTTCGCACGAAAAGCTACGCCGAGAAGTCGTTCTGTTTTGCATCGACAATCGAGAGTGCAACGAATGGAAGCAAAACGAACAACCGCTTTTTGAAGGTGATGGATGGGTGGTTGCAGTCAGCAACGATCCAGGCGAGGGACCATGGCCTCACTTCGTGATTGAGCGAAACGGCAAACAGTACTCCTACAAAGGCTACCTTTTTTTCAAACAGATCGACGAGGCAACGCGATGATTTTTCACTTGGCCCAACTATCCCAAGAAGCACAAATGAGTGCGACCATAGCGATCGTCGGAACGCTGGTTGGCGTTTGCGGGACTCTGTTCACTTGGCTGATGCGAGCCAACTCCAAGACGCAGGACAACTTGGAAAAGCTCGCTACCGAGACCCGAGCCGAAAAGAAAAAATGCGATGAAGACCGGGAAGTTCTTCACGCCAAAGTTCACGATTTGGCGGTGCAGGTGGCATTGGTCAAAAAGGATATTCCCGCGTAGGGGGTCGGAAATTCTCAATGGTCAACGTATT
>CAZACJ010000221.1:0-2102 GCA_964483385.1 uncultured Pirellula sp.
TGTCCGTACTGTGGGTATCGCGGGCTGCACGAGTCGGCGTACTCCGAGATGCCGGCCCCTCCGTATGGGAACGTCGGTGACCCGCCGTGCGCCGGCCGCCCTGGCAAAAAAATTGAGAATGGATAATTGAGAATGGATAATTACCAAGAACACGCCGAACCGCATGGATTTCAATTCTCAATTCTCAACCCACCGTAGCGACTTTCAAATAGAAACGACCTTCTTGTGATAATCTCTGGCACTCGGAACATTTTGCGATGAAGCACTAAAAATTCCGAAGGTCAACCGCTACGGCAAAGCCAATGAACGATACATGCTATACGATAGGGCGTGGTATCGAGGAAGCTACCACATCTGCAAACAAACGGCCATTTGCACTGAGTCCCTTCGACTTGCTATAGACTAGCTCGCATGGCATGAGTATCGGTTCATTGATTAAATTCAATTCGGTAAGACGTTTCGACTGTAGATTATCCGCGACCATTCTTCGCGGCAAAAATGCAATACCCAATCCTGCTCTGACCGCTTGAAGAATGGCATGCTCGTTGGCAAGTTCCAACCATTTTTTGGGGACTATATGGAAACGTTTGAGGATCTCTTCAACAAACATTCGAGTCCCGGATTTTTTCTCACGTACAAGGAACGCATTGGAACGAACAATCGCATCAGCCGTGGCTTGGTTTATGGAGCTGTCGCATGTAAACACGAGCTCCTCGTCGTACAAATACTCTTTGCATATCGACGATAGGTTGGGCGGATTTCCGACGAAACCGAGATCCACCCGACCGGCCATCAAGTGCTCGATCGTCTCTCCCGTATTGCAAATCAGGGGCTCGACCGAAACGCTAGGTGCTACCTTTTGGAATTGAGAGAGCCATCCATGAAGATCCATGTGACCGAACGTATGCCCTACCGCGACTCGGACCGCCCCCCCCTGAGAATTGCGAAACGGCTCCAAACTTTGATTCGCGTCTGCGACCGATTGAGTGATCCGTTCAGCATACACCAATAGATTTAAACCCGCAGGTGTTAAGCGAATACCACGCCCTACCCTCTCCAAGAGCACAACCCCGCATTCGGCTTCAAGCTGTCGGATCCTCGCACTGATCGCAGGACGAGAGACTCCGAAGGCATTGGCACTTTCGGTGAAAGACTGGGTCCGAGCGACATGGGCGAAAAGACTCAGCAGTTGCGGATTCATCTCTTCAGTATTCTTCGATGCAACAGCATGCCCGATCCGTATAAGGAGCAGAACTGCGTTTATCCCATGGCGTGTCTTGCGTTGAGACCCAAGTATAACTGGAGCGTTAAGAATGTCCAAACGCCACGTGCTCTGCATTCGGAAAAACCAAAAAGCACCCCAATCACGACAATTTTGGATTACCCCCTGAAAACTCTTCTCGCTCGCAACACGTAAGCGGAGCTTTCCTATGGGTAAGTTTTACTCGTCTTTTCTTCGCATTTCGAACGGTTACCGTAGAGAAACTGTCTGAAGGATTCTCCACGAAGGTGAATCCTGGTTTTTTGGTAATTGAATTGCTCCTCGTTTGTGAAAGGCATTTAACCATGCGATTGAGTTTTGGACACACGGCAAGCATGATCGCTGCCGCGTTTATCTCCTTAGCACCGTGGGTGGCGCAGGCTGGGTTAGTCAGCTTCGGCTCCGGCGCAAACACGTTTCAGATGGAGTTTGTAACCATCGGCAATCCCGGCAATGCCGCCGATACTACGGGAAATCCAAACCCTGCTGGTGCCGTAGGTTACGAGTACGGCATCAGTAAGTTCGAAGTCAGCCGCGATATGATTACGAAGTTCAACGCTTCGCAATCGGTTCAAATAACACTCCAAGATATGACTTCCTATGGGGGTAACGGAGCAAACAAGCCTGCTACGGGTGTGTCTTGGAACGAAGCGGCACGGTTTGTTAATTGGCTCAACACCAGCAATGGTGGCTTTGCGGCTTACAAATTCACGACCGATGGCTTCAACGATAACATCGCTTTGTGGACGGCGGCCGACACTCTAGATTACGACGCCTCGAATCCGTATCGTAGCATTCGAGCGACCTACTTCCTTCCCAGCTACAACGAGTGGTACAAGGC
>CAZACJ010000222.1:0-2096 GCA_964483385.1 uncultured Pirellula sp.
AGCTGGTGGGAACGTGAATGCGATGTTGGATTTGCTACAATTCCATCATCGTTCGTTCGAACCGTTGGCTAATAGAAGACGTCATATAGACAATTCAAAGCAATTACATAAATCATGTTCCAGGCGATATTTAAATGTGTTATTGCTCTATCACTTTTGATGGGGGGTTGGGCCAATACTTCTAACGCTCAGCCCCCCAAGGAGCTCACCAACAGCATCGGGATGAAGCTGGTGCTGATCCCTAGAGGGAAGTTCATGATGGGCTCGCCCGAGAGCGAGCAAGGCCGTAAAAAGGACGAGAACCAACACGAAGTGACGATAAGCAAGGACTATTACTTAGGCGTGACGGAAGTCACCCAAGGGCAATACGAAAAGGTGATGGGAACTAACCCGAGTTACTTCCAGAGGCAAGGCGTCCGCAAAAGCGATACTTCGACGTTTCCAGTCGAGCACGTTTCTTGGGAGGATGCTGTCGAATTTTGCAAGAAGCTTTCATCATTATCCGACGAGGAGAATGTAGGTCGCATGTATCGCTTACCGACAGAGGCGGAATGGGAATACGCTTGTCGCGCTGGCAGCAAGACTGCGTATTTTTTTGGTGAGGATTCGAAATCACTCGGTGACTATTCGTGGTTTGGTGCGAACAGTTATAGCATGATGCATCGGGTTGGCATGTTGAAACCAAATGCCTGGGGGTTATACGACATGTATGGGGGCGTTTGGGAGTGGTGTAGCGACTTGTACGGTGAGTATCCCCAGGGGCCGGTCAGCGATCCAAGTGGTCCAACAGAGGGCCGTGACCGCGTACGCCGTGGTGGCTGCTTCGACTTGCCAGGCGGTTGCAATCGGTCGGCGGCACGGTTTCGAGACACTCCCTCGTGGCAACTCGTCAACTCCGGTTTCCGGGTTGCTCTGACTTGCGAGTCTGATATCCCCAAGTAGGATGCGGCTCGTCAGGATCGGATGGCTTATCACCGAAGATCTCGGAGGCTTCGTCGAGGATCGGTCAAACGCAAGCTTGAAACGCTCCGCTTGGTCGGCCGCATCGAGTTCATCGGTCCGAGCAAAACTGGGACATATCAGCTGGTGGGAACGTGAATGCGATGTTGGATTTGCTACAATTCCATCATCGTTCGAACGAACCGGTGGCTAATAGCAGACGTCATTTAGGCAATTCAAAGCAAATACATCATGTTCCAATCGATATGTAAAGGTGTTATTGCTGTATCACTTTGGCTTGGTGTTGGGGCCAGTATCTCTAGCGCTCAGCCTCCTAAAGAGATCACCAACAGCATCGGGATGAAACTGGTGCTGATACCCAAGGGTACATTCATGATGCGTACGGAGATCGAAGAAGAACGGATCGAAGAAGAACGTGCGAGTAACAATCAAGAGCAATATCAAGTGACGATCAGCAAGGATTATTACCTTGGTGTGACGGAAGTCACCCAAGGGCAAAACGAGAAGGAGATGAGGATCAATCCGAGTAGGTTCCAGGGTAACAAAGTTCATGGAGATAGCTCAAACCTCCCGGTCGAGCAAGTTTCGTGGGAGGATGCTGTCGAGTTTTGCAAAAAGCTATCGGAATTGCCCGACGAGAAGCAAGCCGGTCGAGTGTATCGCTTACCGACAGAGGCTGAATGGGAATACGCGTGTCGCGCTGGTAGCAGGTCCTTCTTTAGCTTTGGTGCAAGTTCAAAGTCCCTAGGCGATTACGCATGGTTTGTTGGTAATAGTGACCTGCAAACTCATCCGGTAGGAGAAAAGAAGGCAAACGCTTGGGGGCTATACGACATGCACGGGAATGTTATTGAGTGGTGTAGCGACTGGTATGGTAAATATCCAAAAGGCGCGGTCAGCGATCCTAGTGGCCCCGATGAGGGCTCGGGACGCGTGGAACGAGGCGGCTATTTCGGAGGCGGGGCCCAGTTTTGTCGGTCGGCGTTCCGGTACTGGAGGTTTCCGACATTCCGAGACGGTGCCCATGGCTTTCGCGTTGCCCTGAGTTCATCTGGAATCCCCCAGTCGCCGGAGGCGGACAAGTAGAGCTTCCAAATTGAAAACGATCAGTGTCATTGTTCGCTTGACCCTGTAAA
>CAZACJ010000223.1:0-2095 GCA_964483385.1 uncultured Pirellula sp.
AACGGACGCCGTTGGAGAAAGAGAACGAAGAGCTTAAAGCCGAAATTGAAGTTTTAAAAGCCACGCTACGAGGAAAGCTGTGATGACGACCCTGGTTAACCGCCAAGCTGCTACAGGCCATTGGAAGATTATGGCCGATTATCCGACTCGTGACGGCGATTACATGGTAATCTTTCGCACCGAAGACGGGGACCTTGGTGACCCCGACATCTGGTCTTTCCAGCGAGGAACCTGGGAACCGTTGTTCGGCTACACTCCAGACGGCGAACCGGAGTACTGGCTCGACATTCAAATGCCCAAATGATTGACCGTCCGAAACTCGAACAAACTATCGTTCTCGAAAGGAACCCAGTCCCGCTGGTTGTTTGGGACTTTAACGTTGCGGTCTTTCACGTAATCAACTGGTACTCCAAAATCTCGGGGTCGTTTAAGCCAGAAGTTGAGGCTAAGCTGGTCAAGGGCGCTTTCGCCCTTCACATCAACCGAGGCCCGGACATGCTACCCCGGCATACGTACCGTATGCTCTTCGTTGCCGATAAGCGATTTCCCGATAGTAACAACTATTGGAGAAATAACATCATGCAGACTTGTCCGGTGGTGAAGCAAGCGTGGGTCGACCACGCCGAGCGGGAAGGTGTGGATTACGAGACCCTTCAGAAAGACTACAAGGGCACTCGCGGTGAAAAGACGGATGAATTTTGGTTCGTCTACAACATTTGCCGAGACTACGCAACCACTTATTTCCCATTCTTTGAGGCGACTGGCTATGAAGCGGATGATTTTGCTGGGGCTGTTTATCGGCTCAGCCGCGATTCTGACGAGGAATCGATCGTCCGAAAACGCCAAATCTTCTTGGCGACACTCGATCGCGACTGGTCGCAATGCGTTGACGAAGCGCATAAAGTCTATTTCGCAAACACTCGCTATCCGTTCCCGAGTGAGAAAATTCAAGAAAGACTTGTTGGGAATGCGGGTGTGATCGAGCATACGGCTCACAAGATGGGATACGACATTTCGCACCCGTCCGAGCTGTCGAAGTTCAAAGTTCTACATTCCGATATGGGGGATAATCTGCCAAAGGGAACTCCGATTGAGCTTTTCGATCTGTGCGAGCCGCATCCGGTGTACAACATCGATAAAGAACCGATTTGGGAAGAACTCAAGGAATGTTGCAATGATTCGAAACCTAACGATCGACCCGATCACTTAGAGCAAACTCTCCGCCAATTCGCTAAAATTTGCCTGGAAGCTCCGTACAAGTTCTAAGCTTGGGCGGGTAAAATCTCTCAGAATCAAGGCGATGGAATGGCGGATGCCGCTTATCAAGCAAAATTCCTCTCAATGGCAAGACTCCTTTGGGACGCTTCTCAAGGCGTTCCTCAGGATATTCCAGAGAGTTATTGCGAGCATCTTCATCACCGCTATATTGACGGGGATGTGTCTCTGGTTCCTCTTCTCAATCGCTTTGATTACTCCGAGAGCTTAGAGGATTTTGAGTTGGAGGAGGCCATCGAGTTACTCGGGAAAGTTTCTCCCGAGGACTGGCCGGCTATTGAAGACGTAGAGGGAGTTTCCGTCGAGGAACTCCTTCGAATTTATGACGAAGATGCGAGCGAGTTCGACTTTGTCGAGGATAACCTGGGTACAGCAGAGAAGGTTGAGAAGGTTCTCATCGAGGCCATTTCTTCGGTGTTCGGAGACAAGGTCTCTACGATTCGCAGCGAGAAAGGATACTTTGCTAACCCCAAGAACGGTTTCCTGCAAGAGGACGACGGAACTTTTGCGGGAACGTTCTTGTATGATGGGAAAAGATATCTGTTTGAAGTGTATCCGCAAGAAGACGGGTGGAGTGTGACTTATCGGATGCATTGGAAGGACATCGAGAAAGTTCCGCCGTTGTTGGATGAAGATACGACTGATGTTAACGATTACACAAGGCGCGTTCGCCATAGGGGGTGGAAATAATGGCATTTACAGGTGGTCCGCTCAACGTTGTAGGAATCGTACCTTCGTACACCAGCAATCTTGGCCAACAAACGTCGGCCTCCGGCATCGTACAAGCGCAAAATCAAATCTGGCAAGGAGCAGGCCAAGC
>CAZACJ010000224.1:0-2075 GCA_964483385.1 uncultured Pirellula sp.
TGGGGCTCCGACCCGTGCGCCATATCTAAGTTCGCCTCGCACGGGCTCAGAGGCCTCATCGTACCACACAAAGTTTTGCTAGCGTTGGGGTTTCTTCTCGACCAAGCACGTGCTAGTTTCTTTGATTGGATACCGGCATGCGAATCGATAATCCACTGAGTCAACTCGCTTGGGGGAATGATTCTTTGTAGTTTTCAGGGAGGATCTACACATGTCGGTCGGTTCGATTACGGAAGAAATTGATGCCTGCGATTTTGGTGATTCGCGACTCAAGACAAGGCTTCAGCTTATCGCGCAACGACTCTTGGAAAAACCTAATATGAGTATTCCCTCGGCCTGTAATGGCCGTGCCGAAATGGAAGCGGCTTACCGTTTTTTCGGCAACCCGAACGTCACGCCAGATGAGATTCTTAATTCGCACGCATCGGCTTCGCTTGCAAGGGTGAAAAAGTCTAAGACTGCTTTGTTGGTTCAAGACACCACAGAAATTGACCTTACTCGGCCTGACTCGATTGTCAGCGGTGCTGGCCCACTTAGCTCTGATAAGCAATTAGGAGCGTTCTATCATCCGATGATGGCATTCGAACCATCAGGTGTACCAATGGGGACAGTTTGGTCTAAACGATGGGTTAGGGATTCGATTCACAAGGAACTTACCCCTCAAGAGAAACTCAAAGCGAGAAAGCGTCGCCCTATCGCGGATAAAGAGAGTTTTCGTTGGATTGAAGGCGTTCGAGCGGCAAGAGAAATTGCGAAGGCATGCCCAGATACTCTTTGTGTTTGCATAGGGGATAGTGAAGCAGATATTTATGAGCTTCTTGCCGAACCGCTCGATACCCAAAACGGTCAACTTCACCTGCTAGTTCGTGGATGCAAGGATCGCGTTGTAAACGACCCGCGGTTTCATAAGATGCTCGAAGTTGTCAGATCTCGACCAGTTATTCAAGAGCGGCAAATTGATGTAAGTAAGCGAACTCAGGAAATACACATATGTAAAAAAAAGAGGACGCTTTCGCGCGACGCAAGAACAGCTTCGGTTTCGATTCAAGCGGCTTCGGTGGTGATTGCTAGGCCTAATCAAAACGATTCGAAGGTATCAGAGTTAAAGATCAATCTCGTGCTTGTTGAAGAGACATGTGCTCCGGAAGGCGAGAATCCGATCCGATGGTATCTTCTGACGACGTTACCCATCGATACCGTCGAAGCAGTAAGTACCGTCATCGAGTATTACTGCAATCGTTGGCAAATCGAGATTTACTTTAGAACACTCAAATCGGGCTGTAAGATCGAAGAACGTTACTTCGAGCGATACACGAGACTTGAAAACTGCATGGCGATTTATGCGATCATTGCATGGAGGATTTTGTATCTGTGCCGTTTGGGCGAGGAATGTCCCGACGTAAGTTGTGAAGTTGCCTTTAGCCCAAGCGAGTGGAAGCCAATCGTAAAGGTGGTTAAACGGATCGAGCCGAGTGAACCCCCAAGCCTGAGTGCAATGATCAAGATGGTTGCGTCCTTGGGCGGATACGTAATTCGTTCCAACACCAAGCCAGGGACCCAAACGCTATGGCTCGGACTCCAACGTGTACACGACTTCGCGACAGCTTGGGACGCGTTTGGCCCCGATTCGCAAATCGCACGTGGAAACTCCCCCTAAGATGTGTGGTACGATGAGGCTCAGAGGCCCATGCTACGGGTAGTGGATGTTGACCTAGCTTCGTAGCACGGCCCTCCGAGGCCGTGCGCTATTCTTAGCTGTCAGTGAGCGCCTAAAGGGGCCAGCGATGGGCGCTTCAAAAGGGGCACAATGCGATAGCCCAGCGAGCGTTTAACCCGCAGCCAACGGCCAGGAAGTTGCTTCGGCACACCAAAACCGCGTGCGGGCCAGGAGGCCCACACTACCGCCAATGAACCGACGGTATGCGCGAAACATCGCCGCATCGCTCCAACCCAGAGCGTTGCCCCAGGCTATCACCTTGCCCTCCGCTGGGGCATCAAACAACTTTTTCGTCGTACTCGTACTTAGCGAAGCGGTACTCAGTGAAACGGTACTCGTACTCGATGGCTGTTTGAAC
>CAZACJ010000225.1:0-1994 GCA_964483385.1 uncultured Pirellula sp.
CCAAACGCTGGGATCTTGAAGATCTCAAAACAAATTAGTGACAGTTACCCATTTACAACTAACGCCGATCAGAACGCAATCCATTTCACGCTGAACCAAATCGCGGGAGTGCTCTTGAGATTTTGGATTTTAGGGATATGTTTATTGTCTAACGGCACTGCCAAATCGCATCCAAGTTCATAGGAACGAGAAGTGCGAACGGGGGACCCAAAATACTGCGTGAGAGCCGGAAACTTTCTGACTCTTCCGCTTGGGGCGTAGCTGTGTAACCAGTGACTTTCGCTGGATACACTAGCGGGATTTTTCCAATCCTAGCCCGACAGCTAACCTCGTCGGCCGACGGAAAGGTGTTCTTTCTGTCTAGGAAGGAGACAGTTCGTCTTCGGTGCCATGGAATCGTAATGGGCATTCGACTGCTTGGGGAATCCTTGAGCTAGGTCGATGCACTGGTAAAATGTCTACACATATTGAATCTTCTGCGATGCCGCTCTGGCCGCGGATCCGTCAAGCGACGGGAACTGTCTACGGGGATATCGGAACCTCCGTTCTCTACACGATCATGGAGATCACCCGCGAAGCCGTGTTGCTCCGGAACCACCATTTGGGGCATGCCGCTGCGGCTTCGTTAGTGGCAAGCGGAGGAAACCTGTTGTCCAAGAATGACTTACTGGGCGAGCTATCCCTGGTGTTTTGGGCATTGATCTTTCTGACCGCGAAATACGACTTGATGATCATGCGTGCGGATCACCGAGGTGAGGGTGGTACGTTTGCTTTATGGAGTTTGCTCAAGGGATATAGCGGACGAATTTTCGCAGGAGGATTGGTCGGATTTTTGGTGGTTTGTGCGGCAGCACTTCTTGCTGCTGATGGAATCATCACACCACCGATCAGCATGCTAGGAGCTTTCGAACCGCTGGGCCAGTCTTACTCGGTACTCGTAACGCTGGCATGTCTTGCCATGTTGTTCAAAGTCCAGTGGCGTGGCACCAGTAAGATTGGCGGATGGTTCGGATGGTTCATGATCTGCGTCTGGTTCCCTTGGATCGCGATCAAAGGAGCGCCTTGGATCATCGCCAATCCTGAAGTTTTCTTAGCCTTCAATCCCCTTTATGCGATTGAATTCTTGCGTAGCTTTCCGCAACTCGGTTTCATGGTGATCATGGGAGTGGTTGTCCTAGCGATCACTGGAGGAGAAGCAAAATATGCCGATATTGGTCACTTCTCTTTGTCGAGTGGCTCATCTACGAAAGAAGGAGAAAGCATTTCCCCGAGAAACTCGGGCCGGATTCCGGTGATGTATTCTTGGTTTATCGTTGTCTTGCCTAGTCTGTTGATCTGCTACGCTGGGCAAGTGGCCTACATGCTTGGTAATGGAGTACCGGAGAGATGCAACACGTTCTATGCTCTGACGCCCAAGTGTGGCATTGCATGGCTGGACCAGATCATACAGTTCAGTGATGTTTCTATTTCTGCTGTGGCTGCGATCATTGCTTCCCAGGCACTGATTACCGGGATGTTTTCGATCGTTAAAGAAGCAACGGCTCTTGGAGTTGCACCACGTTTTCGGGTGTTTCACACCGATGCGCATGGTGCAGGGCAGGTCTACATTCCAGCAGTGAATTGGGCGTTATTTCTTGGCTGCGTCGTTGTGACGCTTCTATTCCAAACGTCTGGTAACCTTGCAGCCGCCTATGGGGTGGCGGTCACGGGAACCATGGGGATTACGACCATAATTTTCGGGTATGTCGCCTACTACCGGTGGCGATGGAAACTGCCTCTCGTATATCTCGTGTGCACTCCGATTTTGGCGATCGATTTGCTTTTCTTCGGAAGCAACTTGCTCAAAGTGTTCCATGGCGGTTACTTTCCAGTTCTTGTTGCAGCAGTCCTGGTATCGATCATGCTTGTCTGGCAATGGGGGCGAAAATCTCTTGCCACCGCTTTTTACGAGTTCGGCGTGCGCGAAGGTAAAAAGATAGACTGGCTCGTGGCTT
>CAZACJ010000226.1:0-1270 GCA_964483385.1 uncultured Pirellula sp.
GGCCAATGCCAATCAAGCTAGCTGCAATCGCGCAGCAAAATGTTGCGAATGGAAAACGCATTTTGGTGCTCCTGGTGTTGGTAATGCACGTACCTAGTGGCATTGTACCAGAATCGACCGATTCAAATTGCTGCTTGGTATTGTTGGTGTTGGTATTGCGGCACTTGGAAGCTTAGCTTACGCAATCGATGGCTATTCGATTTATGGTTGTCAGGATTTTTCCTTGTCTCCGCCTTTAATCAATTGGTTCTTGAATCTGGCCATCGTTAGGGTCGAGCAATCGATGCAAAATGCTCTTGTCGAGTTTCTTGGTGAGTCCGCGTACCGATCCATCGGCCATCGAAGTCGAGACAAAGTCTGCATGCTCGGAGCTGATATTGTTGCCATCTGCAAGTGGCCCCCACGTCCACAGCGAGGCCAACTGGCTCGATATTTCGCAGGTTAATAGCGTTTGGCTAGTACCATCTCGCATATGTTCCAATTTCACACCCGTCAGCAGATGATTCAGCGCGTAATTCGAGATCTCTCGTCCATCCACCGTTATTCTCTTTGCCGAAGGACATAGAAAGTACGGTACGGGTTCATAAGCAGCGGTCGATAGATCCCATGCAAATTGTTGTTCCGATACGCCACCCTTGGTGGCGGTCAGTAAAATCGCAGGACTGAGAAGTCGTACAGGTTCAATAGTCCAGGGAGAAGGAATATTCCTGGGAACTCTTTGATGGCTGCCGACATGGTTATGCAGTGCAAGCGCAACCTGCCGCGTATTGTTTTCACACTGAAGCTTGCGTGCTGCTTCACGAGCTGACATCACTGCCGGCAATAGCAGTCCGATCAGAACGCTCAAGATTGCCATCACCGTCAGTAGCTCAATGAGCGTGAATCCGTATCGAAAAGTTTGGGATTTCACGTGCTTTTCTCCAATGTTCAATTGTGGTTTCGGGTTTGGGAGTCCCCTAAATGGGCGTAAGCAATCCTTTTCAGGACTGCTTGCGCCTTGGGTCTAATTCCACGGAACCTTAGGGCCTGCTTCCAATTGGCAGTCGGCGGGAGACCGTGCGTCCGTTCAGTGAAACCGTTGCCGTGACGTTATCGACATTCGTATCGGGCGAAACCGTTTGCGGAACGACAGCGGGCAATGGGAGGGGACCGGAGAAGATGGTTCTCAATTGGCCACCTTGTGGATGGAAAGTCACGGAAGTGTGGGACAGGCCAGAACCGCGAATTTGGGTCGCCACGACTTCACGGCGCTGAGCGCGGTCGGTTTGAC
>CAZACJ010000226.1:1280-1993 GCA_964483385.1 uncultured Pirellula sp.
TACTCGTTGGTCGGTCGGATAGTGAAACGACCGCCAGTAGCGTTGTTTGTGACCTCAAAGAGCCCTGTACTTTGTACGACGAAGTAGCGAATCTCTTGAGCGCTTGCGGCTGCGGCCGAAACCATCATAGCACCAACGATAGCGAGAACAGTAAACGTGCGACGAGCAATAAGCATTTGGATTTCTCCTGGACTGAAAAGTCCGAATTTGGCGAAAGCACAGTAGGCGTCTTGTGGCCAACTTAGCCGCAACCTCTGTACCTATTCAATCACCGATTCGAACTCGCATTTCTCATCGCGGAAAAAGAAATTTGCGAATTTTGAAATGCGACCGCTTCCCGCAGTTGTCATCAAGAGTGATTCCTCTGCGATAGATCATCGGGTCAAACGATGCCCGATAGCATGGGGCAACCGAGCGCCTGCCTTGCCAACGCAGCGTTCTCGAGCCCGTAGGTTCGTGAAAGCTGGAGATGATTCAACGGGAAATCCGCTCGCGGCAAAATCCCTCCCAGGCGTCTTTGATGTTTTTCAGTTTGCGATAGATGGTTGCGGGGGATTTCCCCAGTTGATCGGAGATATTGTTGACATCCTTTCCGTCGAGCAGCAGGGTAGCGATTTGCTGTTCCGTAGGATCGGTGACGGCCTCGATCAGTTCTTGGTGGTATTGGGTTAAGTCATCGATGTTGCGCCCAGGTTGCTGATCGATGCCTGTCG
>CAZACJ010000227.1:0-1988 GCA_964483385.1 uncultured Pirellula sp.
TTCACGCAAGCCAAACTGATCAGTGAACTTCTCTGGGGCGTACTAGGGACTGATGGCGACTCTTCCGTGGGATACGATGAACGCCGCAACTTGGTTGTTCTTCGTGGCGAAAAGAAGTGGATCGAGAATGTTCGCAAGTTGATCGAAACGCTCGATCGGTGTGGCCTGCGGTAACTCCACTCGATCCTTGAACGGGTGTCAAAAATGTTTTCGTTTGAAACGATTGGAGACAAGGTTATGACGACCATCTGGAATAATAGTTGCATTTTGTTCGCGTTGATGTCGTGCTGCTCGATAGCTTACTGTCAGACCGATCCAAAAGGTGTTCCACTGCCAAAAGAACAGATAGCGAAGAATGAGGCTGAGTCCAAGCTGTGGCACGAGACGATGGAAAAATTCAACAGCTTGGTAGAGGATCAGAAATGGCGAGAAGCTGAGGATCTAGCGAACGAAACAGCCAGCAAGTTCGGCAGCGAAGATGTGCTCATACAAGCAATGCTGTGGACCTCCATCAACGGACAACGAAAATCGCAGGGCCTTGCGCCGCTAATCAGGGAGATGAAGGCTCCCAATACGAAAGCTCCGATCATCACGGCGTATAGCCTTCAGGATGCGTTACCGACGGTTCAAAAAGACGTTCCCGTCTTCGTGGATATATTGACTGAGTGTATCTCCGCAGCAATCGAGTCGGGGGGTCCGAAAACATCGGAAACAAAAATTGTTTATGATGCAGAGAACAAAAGACTGTTGGTGGTAGCCTCTAAGCCCCAACAGCAGCTTGTGGATGCGATTCTAAATCGAGTCAACAAAAAAACGAATGGGGAGCCTCAAAAGGAACGAACGAAATCGGAAACACAACTGCAATCACTACTCAAGCTTTATCCTCATGCAGATGCCGATAAGGATGGTTGGCTTACTCAGCAAGAAGTACGAGAGCTCTTTCCCGATGCTGACGCCAACGGCGATGGCAAGGTCACGCCGATCGAAATCCGCAACTATCTTGCCAATCAGTAGTACTAACTCTATTGGCAAGAAGATGTGGGCATGAAAATGAAACCATATTCTTGCCTCCATTTTCTTGCCTCATTAACGATATAACTGCCCAACTCGTGAGCAAACTATGCTTCCAAAAATCGACTGCTCAGACGAACTACTTCTTGGGATCTTGAATCAGGATTCGGGGTGCTCCACCGAGTTAGGTTTGCAGCATCTCGACAACTGCGAACATTGCCAAAAGCGAATCGAAGAGCTCGCAGCCAACGAGCGACAATGGATGCTCGCGCAAGCGGGGCTTTGCTCGCGCGTTGAAGGCGGGCTGGATATCGAGATTGAATTTGAGAAGCCGACAAGGTTTGTTCCCACCGCCGAGTACTCCTCCGATTGGACGGACACAATGGCCAAGCAACTTCTGCAGCCACCATCGCATCCAGAGATGTTGGGACGGCTGGGCCGCTACGAAATAGAAAGGCTTGTTGGGTCAGGGGGCATGGGAGTTGTCTTCAAAGCCTACGATTCGGAACTACATCGATCGGTCGCAATCAAGATGCTACCGCCGTACCTATCGGGCAGTCGGTCTGCCCGCGAACGGTTCGCTCGCGAAGCCCGCGCGGCAGCCGCTATCGTGAATGACCACGTGGTGCCGATTCACAACGTCGAAACGGAGCACGCAACACCGTACTTGGTGATGCAGTACATTGCTGGCGATTCGCTGCAAGCGAGATTGGATCGCGATGGACCACTGGACGTCTGTGAGATCCTGCGCATCGGGATGCAGGTTGCAACTGGCTTGGCGGCAGCGCATGCGCAGGGTCTCATTCATCGCGACGTCAAACCCTCGAACATCATGCTCGATGAGAACGTTGCTCGGGCATTGCTCACCGATTTCGGGCTAGCTCGAACACAAGACGAGGCGTGTTTAACTCGCAGTGGTTTTCATCCGGGGACACCTCATTACATGTCACCCGAACAAGTTCGTGGCGAAGAGCTCG
>CAZACJ010000228.1:0-1977 GCA_964483385.1 uncultured Pirellula sp.
GCTCATAGCGCCGAGTTCTCGCACACAAAAGTGCCGAATGTTGTGGCTCGGAGCAAGGCTCGGAGCAGGGATTCGAATCGCGTTGGAACGTACCGCTTCGCGGAACGCCTTTGTTCCTTGATTGCCTGCGATTACGCCAAAGTCTGAGGGATGGCGGCCTGCATGATCGATGCGGCCAATGTTGCGAACGGCATCAGCAGCCGTTCCCTGAGCGAAGCCTATTGCTCCCTTTGGGGCAGGTCAAATCAGTCCATGGACGTTTCCTCCCATTCTGAAGTGATCAACGCTTCTGGATCGAAATCCTTCTTCAGGTTTCTTGCAATTGCCAGCGCTACTGCGCGACAAACGCCTCGCTCATTCTCCGAATCTAGTTCTCCGTCAATGGACACTACCGTTACAACCACCCCGGCGGCGAGTCGTAAGTTACTCCTTGCCCAAGCCAAACCCGATCCACACAGCAACTTCACCTTGTCTTCAGACAAGGGAATTCCATCGAGTGATCGTACTCTAGTTTGCCCTAGGTCGTTCACATGAAGTCTTCGCTCATCAACCTCATTTGCCGTGAGCGTTACACGACACCAGTCGGGTGAACTGTTATGTCGTATTGCACAATCGGAGGTGTGCGGCTGGTCGGTCGTAGTCATGTTTAGAATCCGAAGGGCTTGATTGAGTCTGGTGCACACTGCAACCCTGCTTTTTCCAGGGCTGCCTTCACACCAGGCAACGTGTCGGCGCTGTGCTGGAATGTGAAACTGATGTTGTTGATTTCCATAACGACGCCATTTGGACCGATCGTGATTTCTCCTGCCGCCGCCGCAGGTCTTCCCCCGCCAAGAACCGTAGGATGCAGATGGTCGCCGTTCGGCACTATGTGTACGATTCCACTCTCATCCTGAACGTATACGTAGGTGCCAGGTTTGGTGCCTTTTGACACCGGTGTTGAAAGCGGATTCTTCGGAAACACACCCGCCTCGGGATGCTGTGGCTTCACCGGTAGCTTAACTGGGGCACTTGCCTTGAGGAGTCCCGCACCACTTGGTGTTGTTATACCCGTTGGAGTAGCTGGCGTCTCTGTTCTGCGTAACAGAATTGCCCCTCGAGACGGAGACGTAATCGAATTTGTTGCAGGTCTTGCTCTTAAAATCATCGTACCTCTTAGTGCTAATGCTGCATCAGTCCACCCGCCTGCTTCGAGGTTGGACCGACCAAGGATTAAGAAAAATGGTGTCTCTTGTTCACCATTCGCAACTCTTGCCGCATGTAGCCTTTTGTCCAGGGCCTTTAGAATTCGATGGTCACTCATGAAGTCCTCTCCATATCGACCCGCGTTTGTTGCGATAATGGCAAGTTCACGATCGACTAGCGAGTGATCGCGAAGGTACCGCTTTAATACCACCATTTCTTCGGTTGTGATTTCAATTAGTCTTTCAAGTTCATTAAGCCGAGACGCAGAAAATTCCTCCAGCCCGCTCGGATCCGTCGCGTAACTCGGATGGTTGCCCACATAGCGATACAGATTCGTATCCCCAGCCGCAAAACTCTTCGGGTCCTGGCTGATCCAGCGGGCGAGGACTAGGTCGAGATACCGTGCGCGGTTGTATTGAAGGCCTGTCTCCTTGTCGAGTTCCCTACCTGTGTAGCCATACAGGTGCGCGATAGCCGCATCCGTCTCCGAGACCGTTTTGCCGAAGGCATCGTAGACAATGTGATTGACGACCGAAGCCGTGCCCGAAGTCACACGAGCCAAGTCTCGCACCGAGCCTTGATGGTCCGTCATCGCCCACAGCACATCGCGTACGCCACCCGAGCCGATGTTCTCCTCCGCTAAGACTTCGTCCACCATAGAACCGTGCAGGTAGCGGCTGATCACGGACCCAGTGCCGTCCAATCGCAACGCGATCTCATCACCGGCATCGCCTCGGTCTTTGCGAAACCCTTGGTTGACGTAATAGACCGTCGACAGAATCGTGCCCGATC
>CAZACJ010000229.1:0-793 GCA_964483385.1 uncultured Pirellula sp.
GCCGCTGACTTGGTTTGCTAGCGTTCCAGGGATTTCCATCAGGTGCCAGGCACCCATTGCCGCTGACTTGGTTTGCTAGCGTTCCAGGGATTTCCATCAGGTGCCAGGCACCCGTTGCCGCCGCCTCGGTTTGCTAGCGTTCCAGGGGATTTCCATCAGGTGCCAGGCACCTGATGCCGCTTTCTGTTGGTGGGCGATCAACATCCTTGCAAAGAGATCCGCTAGAATTTCAAGGTACCTGCTGAGCGTTTCGAAGAAACGTAATAGGTAACAGGCTTTGGTCCTTGGATCCTTCTATTTAGCTCGGGAGATATTCATGAAGACGCGATTGTTTGCGACTCTGTCTTTGTTGATAGGGGGGCTGTTCTTGCCAGCCGCACCCGTTCGTGGCCAAGTGGAGTTTCTCGAGCAGAACTGGCCTGCCGAGGTAAGACAGGAATTCTATACCACAAGTCAGGGCTCGCGAATCATGCCCTACAGTTGGTTTATCGCGTTGGAAATCAGCGACAGTCAAAAATCGTTTTACCGTGACCGCTTGCCGGAACTGGGATATCTCCCCAACAGCCTATCGATCAACAATCCTGACAAACTGCCCGTTGGGTTCGTTCGCGATCAAAACGAAATCACCAAAGCCGAATACATCGGCTTGAATTGCGCCGCGTGCCATACCAACCAAATCTCCTTGAATGGCAAGACCTTTCAAGTCGATGGCGCCCCTGCGCTGTCCGACATGTGGGGAATGCTCACCGGCCTGGACGACGACGCTTCGATCACGCGCGCCTACGAGGTCGGC
>CAZACJ010000229.1:803-1953 GCA_964483385.1 uncultured Pirellula sp.
CACTCGCGACAATTCGGATAAGTTCGATCGTTTCGCCGCCAAAGTGTTAGGTGTCGAAGCCAACAATGCAGCAGCCAAGAACCAACTGAAAAGTGAACTAACCGACTTTTTGAAGTACTGGAGTAAATTCATTCAGGACAGCACGGTCGAACATCCATGGGGCAGAGCGCGCATCGACGCCTTTGGGATGATCTTCAATCGTGTGGCTTCAATCGATCTGGGCATACCCGAGAACAGCAAGAAACCCGACGCCCCGGTAAGCATTCCGTTTCTCTGGGGTACATCGTTTCAAAGCCAAGTGCAATGGAATGGAGTGGCTCCTAACACGAACGATATCGAACGACTCGGACGAAACGTGGGTGAAGTATTGGGTGTCTTTGCGGAGGCCGAGTTTCAAGCGACAACCATCTTCGAGATTCCCAAGCTCCCGAGAACCAGCGCCAAGCGATTGAACCAAGTCCGGCTCGAGAATCTCCTTAAAAAACTATGGTCACCACAATGGCCTGAGCAACTCGTGGCGATCGACACCGCTAAGAAAGAAGCAGGGAGAGCTCTCTACCAAACGCATTGCGTTAGTTGCCACGCGATCGTGCCACACGGTGAGCAGAACACTCCTGTGGATGTCGTGATGACCAAGCTTTCGGAGGTACGCACCGATCCAAAGATGGCAACCAATGCAACGATGGGAGTCGCCTCGACCGGGGACTTGAAGCTGCTTTTCCAGGGACGCTCAAAGGTTCCCCGAGGAGAAATCTTGCAGACTTTGGTTCAGCTAGCCGTCCTAAGTCCCCACCGCGACGTCACTCCACCAGGAAGTATCTTGGATCGATTAACAAGAGATGATCTATTTGGACCCGATGAAATCAATTTGTTTATTCGAGAAATTGGCTTCTCCAAGCAAACGATTAAGGCGCTGCATGCGGATCTCGATGAGAAATTGAAGAGCTACTACGAAGACTTGCAATCGACGGTCAAGTCGTTTCTCGGCCAACCCGAATCGGCCACCGTAGCAGAAAATGCCCCGCCGACACTCAAGTACAAAGCGGCACCCCTAGCGGGTATCTGGGCCACGGCACCCTATCTCCATAACGGTTCGGTCCCGAACTTGTACGAGCTTTTGCTGCCGGGCAACGAGCGGACATCGAAGTTT
>CAZACJ010000230.1:0-1945 GCA_964483385.1 uncultured Pirellula sp.
CCCCTATTTGCTAGCATCCGACCCGGCTCCGCACCGGGTGCCTGGCACCGATTTGCCGCTCTTTCAGGGCTAACGGAAATTATGACGTCCCCGAATCCCAGGGCGGCGCTTCGCTTTGCCCTGGGCTATCCCCTTGCGCCCCGTTGGGGCATAAAACCATCGGGCAAACGCCATCCCGAATAACCCACCACAACCTGGATCGCCTGCGATTTGCAATCAACACCGATCCGTGACCGGATCGTTCGCCCCAAGGGGGCATAATGAGATTAAAACGCGGGGAATGTCCCCAGAGTTTTTGTCTGGGATTTGGTTGGATACTTAAATCGCTGGACTTTTGACATCAGAAAACAATGACACGCCAACGATTAGGGTGCCGGTTCGATCCAATCCAGTGGATCGTAGGAGCCTTGCGTACTCAGTGGCGCGTGGTGAGCATGGTAGGCACTTGCGAGTGCTGCCACGGCCCAAGCCGTCGCTTGCATCGAGATGAATTGGTCGGTCTCGTGTGGATCTCCATTATCGAAAAACTCTTGGACTGGATTGGCCCGGCTAGAGACGTGCCATGAACCGTCCTTGTGCTGTGTATCGATTAGATACTGGAGTCCTTTGCTCAGGTGTGGCTCTTTGAGAACCGAATCGAACAAGCTGTAGTTGTTCTTCGTCTGCGTCAGGATTAGAAGGGCCGTGGCCGTTGAATAAGCTTCGCTTTCGCGGCCTACTTCGAAACCCCATCCACCATCCTGGTTTTGCATCTTGATCAATGTCTCTCGCCGAGTTGCGACTTGATCAAAATCGAAAATCCGATTCAGTTCCTGGAGTTGCGATTCTGTGAAGAAAGGCGCCTCGGGGATTTTGATCATGGGATATGTAATCCTCCAACGGTTTTCAGGAAGACGCTTATCACGGAGAAATCTGGGTTCTTGAAAGGTCCAGTGAGGGCGTTCGCCAGGTCGAAAGGGCCATTCATTCATCAAGGATCGAGCCTCGTAATCGAACCAAATCGCACCGCACAGGTCCTCGGTGGTTGTCGGTTCGGCTTGCCTAGCTCGCCAAAGCATTGCTCGATATCTTGCTTTCTGAAGTGCGTTGAGTGAAACGGCTTGGAATGCGTCTTTTTGAAACTTTTCGTAGTGATTCAAACCAGAGATTACCAGAGCCGTGGCCATCATCTCCGAGGAGGCTGCCGGGGGACGAACCGAGTGGACTCTCCAACGCCCATCATGCATCTGGGTTGAAATCGCTTTATTGACCAACTCTTCGCCTAGGGTCCCCCAAGTCGTTTGGCCTACCGACAAAGTCCAAAGGGCGTACCCAAGCGTCATGCCTCGGCCACCTAATTCCTGCTCGGGTTTCAGGCTTGCCAGTTCCCGCTCAAGACTTCTGCGAGTGAAGTCCAGGATCCGATCGCGTCGCTGTGCCTGATCGCCCCATAGAATTTTTCCCTGTGAGCCTTCAGCGGCATTGAGTCGATAAGCAAGTAGCGGGACAGCTTGGTGATGGCACGAGAAACAATCCCGATGCTTGGGGTAATTATCCACCCCGGCTGAAATTCGCTCGATGCCACGCTCAATCGATTCCGTGAGAGCGTCGCGTTGCAGCTCATTCTGTGCATAAACCTCGGCGTTAGCAAAAAGCCAGCTCGCTGCGCAGATCAATAGAAGTTTTATCATGGCAGTCCGCCTGCAAATTTGCATAAAGAGGGTTTGTTTTGGTCCTATCGGTCCAACGCCGATCGAGCTCCGCACTTGCTCTCGTGTCATTTGCTTTTGTCATTTGCTTTTCCACCGGCGTGATTGTAATGGGAAGCACTTGGCGAGGCAAATCCGCTCTAGCAAGTGATCTTAGGCCTGATTCGCTATTCCGTTTTTCTAACCACAGAACACACCGGACACACACGGAAATAAATCCTCCCACCGTTATGTCATGCTTCCGTGTGTTCGGTGTG
>CAZACJ010000231.1:0-1912 GCA_964483385.1 uncultured Pirellula sp.
CAATTATCAATTATCAATTTTTTCCAGGGTGGCCGGCGTAGCGAAGGTGATGGTGGAGGGGTGAGATGCTAGGTCGTAAGGGGAGGGTGCCCGGCAACGGGCATCCTTACCCGATTTCGACGACTGCCGCCTCCTACTCGGGATTGGGCTCAATCGACATTCAAGTACCAGTAATCCACTTATCGTCACCAGTTCCTTTGGCGTCAGACCGCCCTAAGATCATTTCACAAGAATTCAAACGGAGTCCCATTGACTCATCAAGGTGAACGTGTATTCCCTCTGAGTTGGGGCATGACCTTTCATCCAATTCCGATTGATTTAGCTCAGACAGTTTGAGTAGCTTGAAGGCAAGGCTGCGAAGGCCTGCAGGATCACCATACACGCAAATTGTGGTACGCGAATCACTAATATAAGAGGTAGCAAAAACTACGCCATCTAGCTTTTCGCGTGCAACCGTTCGAAGTGTAGATGCCGCATCCATTTGATTGACCTTTCGAACTCTGTGAAACAGTTGAGGTTACCGAAGCGAGCTGACTAATCAAAAAGCGTTTCGCCTTGCTCGGGAATCTCAGGTTCTGGATATACATTCTCGTAACCACCGTCTGGGTCCTGTCCCACCACAGCAAGTTGGGGTCTCCTCCAGAAACACAGCAGAAACGCCATTTGGAAAAAACGTTTCGTAGTTCCTAGATTCCGTTGCAATGGACGCAATAAAATCAATTCCATGGTCGAACACCAAAGCCGGAACTATCCCAGTCCTATCAATCGTTACGGTTCCAGCAGCATCTGGATTCTGCTGAATGTACTCGCTACCTGGATACAAATCAGGTACGCCTTGGCTTGGTGTTCCTGAAACTGTAGGATCGTCGTTGACGTTCTGACCATACGTGTCACGGAATCCCTCGCCCAATGCGGCGACAAATGCGATCAAAATTACGAAGGTTCTTTTTTTTGCTTCTCAAGAAAAAGGGGAAAGTCGAACGGTGGCGATCAGCGAGGCCGAGGAGTTGACTCAACCCAAGTCAAAAACAGCCGATCGAGGCCTTCGTCTGCATCGCTTGGTTCTGGCTCGTCGTCGTGCTCGTGCTCAGCTTCGCGGTGCTCGTGCTCGTAATCGGCTGACTGATTGTATCGGCTGACTGATTGTACTCGCTCAATGATTCTGAGACACCATTGAATTTCATCGCCATCCGAGTCAACATCGCGACCATTCGAACCAGTTTGGATTTCAATGCGTGATCCGTTTAGACGTCAAGCCGATCGTGGTCGAAAAAGTGTTCTGTCATGATTGTCCCATTTCGATTACGAGCACGAGCACCGTTTCACTGAGCACGAGCACGATATGTTACTCCATACCAGAACTTGTCTTTATACGGATCAGCGTAAACTCTCTAGACCGCACCAACGCAGCCTCTCACGCAAGCTAGCCTCGATCCGAAGTTGAATGATATCGGGAAGTTGCGAGCCGAGCAAAGATTGGATGGAGTGATAGACTGTTTCGGTCTAGTCTCACCACACCTGCATTTCAGAACATCACTTAGATAGTTCGAATCCTACCACCTCCACCGGCGTGGATCGTTGCCAAACTGGGACATGCAAAACCCCAGTGATTTGCCGACTCGCGCGACTCGATAAACGACTCGATTTGGGTTGCGCGACGCGAAATACAACGCCGCATGACGCCATGCACCGAGCCAGCATGGGCGCTACAGAACTCCAAAGGAACTGGCCAGAACTGCGAAAAACCCAAGCAGCCAAGAGAGCAGCCAAGAGAGTTGAAAGTTGAAAGTAGAACGGTCCTTCGGACAGGACAGGAACCGACAACCGACAAATTCCCTGGGAAAATCGCACTTCGATACCACGCGCGACGCGAAATACGACGCGCGCCGATTTCATTGTTTGAGACGACTCG
>CAZACJ010000232.1:0-1886 GCA_964483385.1 uncultured Pirellula sp.
GGCTTGTGACTGACGCATACGTCGGAAGGGTTGCACTGCGCCCTTCTCGCATAGAATTAAAATCGATGTCGTAAACCTTATCGACGACCTGGTACGGCACCATTTGGTTCGGCGGAAATGTTGTGGTGAAACCTGTCTGATGGGAACGAGCATCGACCCACTCGGTATGCCCAGAGTCTGCTTTGAATTCTCCACCATATTCGGGGATATCCGAGGGCCGAATGGGGACGGCCGTCGGTCCGTTTGGATTCCCTCCGTCTCGCAAATAGGGTGTGAAGGCTTTCACCTCGCTCATCGCAAGTGTGTTGCTCGTTCCGTCGGTGATCGATGCGAGCTTGAGTTCTTGGTTGACCGTAAACACCCCGGATCCTCTTCCAAGGGGTGGTTCCATAACCAGCCATTCTCCGATGTTGACGCAGTAGTTGAGTGGATAGTGGACAAAGCTCGGGCCATCTTGGCGTTCCTTGTCGTTGATTTCGCTCGGGCAAATCAGGAACGGGATTCGCAGCCTTGCAATCTCCGGTTGTTGGGCTATGGGGCGCGTGAAATCGATCCGCTGGTGAAGGTTCGTTTGTTCCGCATAAGGCAATAGTCTGCTCTGGACGCTCCAGTAGACCGTCCCGCCGTAGGTTCGGTAGTCGCCTTGCGGGGGTAGCTTTTTTCTTGCCGACTCAAAATTCTGTAGGCACAGACCTAGTTGCTTGAGATTGTTCTGGCAGGACATTCGGCGTGCTGATTCGCGAGCGGCTTGGACCGCCGGCATCAGGAGTCCAACCAGCACTCCGATGATGGCGATGACTACAAGTAGTTCGACGAGGGTAAACGCGCGTCGCATGGGTGAGAACCTGATTCGCAAGAAAGAAAATTCGTCCGTTGTTAGGGTGATGGGAGTTATCTAAAACACAAGGTTGCGCTTTTGAATTCCCGAACAAAATTCCGTGAAGTCTGCAAGTCTAGCCGCCAGCCGTTTGAGCTGAGCAGATACAGCGGCGCGGAGTTCCTTTGTCGCAGTTCCTCTTCGAAGCTTGTCGATTGAGCACGATTTGTTATCATCCACGCCGTGGAGAGCGGGCCTGACCAGGTTACTGATTCAGTGCTCCAGCGAGGATCGGCAGTTAGTTGAAGGCTCTTACGGCGAAAAATGGGCTGAACACCATCGGACGGAAAGTGACCACTTTCGTCGTCGCGGTTGTCTTTTGCGCCGCCATCTTTCCGATCCCGGTCGCGACGATCGGCGTTTCGGAGGTTGACCACTCGCAACGTTTCCCCTGCCAAAATGGGAATTGTGGTTGCGCGACCGCAGAACGGTGCTGGACGAGTTGCTGCTGTTTTACCCTAGCCGAGAGATTGGCTTGGGCCGAAAGGAATGGGGTTGCTCCTCCGTCCTATGTCCAAGCGACTCCTAGCTACCCAAAGCCTAGGAATAAGAAATCGATCGGATCGGAGAAAACCAATTGCTGCGCTACCAAAGCAAAGAATTCACATGCTTCGTGCTGCAAGCCTGCGAAGACCGACACGATTAGGGAAGAACGATCGAGTTCCTCAACGAAACGCAAGGTCGTTCTGGGGCTGTCTGCTTTGAAATGCCAAGGAAAAAGCTCTGCGTTCACTTCATTGCCATGGACGATTTTGGCCACCCTCGAAAAAGTGCTAGTCCTTGAGCAAGAACCTGGGCCAGCCCCTCTGGCAACGAGGAGAGACCCAGCCCAGGTATTTATCGTGCCAGACACGCCACCTCCCAAGCAGTTGCTCTCTTAGCATCACCACGCGCTTGGCTCTTTTGTGCCCATCTTTGAATCGAAGCGATTCGAAACGGCGCACTTGCGCGGTCACCGGGTCCGCTCTCCACAAGACGGTTTCGTAGGGCCGTATCAAGTGCGCCGTCT
>CAZACJ010000233.1:0-1878 GCA_964483385.1 uncultured Pirellula sp.
TTCTGGTATAAGCTTGGCAATTCGTTCATACCGCTCACTTAGGGCGTCAAGTACAATCCATTTCACCAAAGGATCGGAGTCCATTAGAAGCTTGCCAAATTGGTTTATGGTTTCATCGCTATCGTCTGCTACAGAACTCAACGCTGAAATTGCTCGCGATCGTAAATAAACATCCTTATCGCTGCAGTAAGGCAAGATCAGTTCGTATAGGCGAGGACTGGGTTTGCTAATCGAAGAGAGAACTTCGAACGCTTGACCTCTAGCTCGGCTTGTTTCAAGCGCCGGAACGGTTTCCAAGATAGGCACAGAGGCGGCGGACGACATTTCGAGCATTTTGAACCAAGCTCGTTGACCGACCGATTCACGCCCCATCAAATGCTCAACCGCGGTACGATCGTCGTTGAGCAACAGAGTGAGTTGTCGAGCAACCTCTGGACTGTGTAGTAGGCTATCCGGCAACGAAGATATTGCAGATGCGATTTCCTGTGGATTTCGCGACTTCAGCTTGGTCAAAGATTCGCTCGCTGCGTCGTCTTGTGCGACGATACAATCACAAAAGGTTAGTACTGTCGCAAGTGTAATGATTTGAGCGGATGATTGCATACAGAGAGTTGAATCGCTGAACGATACCTTCGATTTGAGACACAAATTTCTACAGAAGGGATTACAAAGCCTCCTGCGACTAGCCGGACGAAAAGTAAGTTGCTAAAGGTCAAAGTGGCCGATCGAGTGCTTTATGTGCATGCCATTGTTACCCGATTTTCGATTTCAGATCGCGTTGGTCTCGGTTTACGCAACATCATCATTGCTCAAGTTGTCTTTTGTCGACCGAAATTTCCAATGGGCAAATAGTGCCGCAAGTATACCATTGGGGACCAGAAAGTATGCGGTTGCAAACCAACGGTCTACATCGATCCAGAAAAAGTGCTGATAAACCACTGGGTCACCTGTCTGAGTTGCGGAATCCCAAGAGGATGAAAGGCGAATGAAAGTGTATACGGCCACTAGGCAGACAAAAGGAATAAACAGGAGCGTAAGGTTAAGGACGATTATTCGATGCAGCCATGCGGGAGATTGTGTTGACTTTCGAGCTTCAGGTGTTGTAGGTGAAGAGTATGGATTCATCACGGTAGCCGAGGCCGTTTGGGCGATACCTTTCGCGTTGAGTTCCGTCGGGAAACGTCCATGTTGACCGAGCCCCCGCTAACACGGCCTCCTAGCTTCAGAACGGACAGTCGGGTGCTTCGATCAAGCACTTTGTTCGTTCATCTATCTTAACGTCGCGGAGTGTTTGATCCAGCACGTCTCTGCAGCTATCTGTGGTGAATATCCCAATTCTTCTTTATCCCCCTCACACTGATTCAAATCCAGACAGAGCCGAAATCCTTTCGGAAACGACCGCCATCTGATCGGCATCCATGGGCGAAGTTCGACGACTTCAGCGGCTTTTCGCAATTCAAGCGTATCTAGCTTGGGAAACCTCGCCGCTAGAAAAGAAAACCCGGATTCAAGCGATCTCGATTCGATGATTTGCTTCGGTTCGCTTTCCCGACTAACAACAAACAACTCCCACATCGGCTCGCATCTCATCTCCCACAAAGCGAAACCCGCGTCAGTAAGTGTATATGAATTTGATCGCGGCAAATCCGAAACGGAATAATTCAAGTCGTCCAGCAACTCTGACACATTTCCACGGTCGTACCGTAGGGTAATATAAGAATCAAGATAGAGGTCTAACAGTGCGGCAGCGACTGTCTTGCGTGACTCTCCGTGAAACCGAAGATTCAGCGAACTCACACCGCCATCCTCTCCATCGAAAAGAAAGGGAAACGGTATCTCGAATCCCCAGGACGAGGTTAGCGGAACTTCAAGTAGCCA
>CAZACJ010000234.1:0-1779 GCA_964483385.1 uncultured Pirellula sp.
AAGTGAGCGTGGCCGATGCAAACACCCCGCGGCTTGCGCGAAGCGGGCTCAAAAACACCCCGCGGCTCGCGCGAAGCGGGCTCAAAAAACCGGGAACAGAGTGGCTATCGATGTGACGGTATTGGCAAAAGCCTTTCAATGGCGGATCGCTTCCGAGCTATTCAGGCTCCGTACTCTATCAAGAATCCCCAAAAACGACCGAAGCCATAAATCTAATGAGTCCATCTCTGGCGACAAATCCGTTGTGATTTGTCACGAATCCGAACTTGACCGCGTCATCTTTATGTCATATTATTGTCATATCGAGACCGATATTCCCAGAAAGTGGTCGGCAGATACGGATCTGTCGTCCTGCTTTTCAGGACTTTCAGCGAATTTGGCGACGGTACTACGCTCGGTCTGTACTGATTCAACACTTGCTAAAACTTCGGTACTGTGATCTCGAAGATCCGTTATTGGTCGATTTGCGATGGAGTTTTGTTCGTAATTGGAATCTGGTGGAGGTGTCGGTTGAGGGGGAAGGCGAGCTGTATCCCGGCATGCGTGTCCTGTTCTGTGACCATTCGCCGAACCCGAACGAACCGACACTTTGGGTGCTCGGTGGGCTAAGGGGAGACGAAGAATTTGGCGATTTACGAAGAACAATCTATTCCGCTCGGGAATTGATCGTTCAAGAGCGAGCGGATTGAGGTAATGAAATGTCAACGACTGAATTGAATGAATTCCCAAGCGATGCATTTCGCGCGCTTCTTGCGATCAGGCCGGAACAGCGCGAATTGATCAAGCGATTCATAGAATGTAGCGATGAGGTCCAGTCGGTTGTGCGCTCCATGTTTGCCGTCCTAGAGTATGAACATTCAACGGTTGAGGATAAGCAGCGAGCACTGTCAACCATTGCGGATTCGCTATTTCTAAATACTGAGGTTGGACACGGTAGCTACGGCATGGACCTTATGCGAATTCAAAGAAATACCGCAAATGGACATCTTGTCGAATCGCGTAGGCCAATCGTTTCGAAACGTCTGGAGCAACTTGATGCCCAGGAGTCATCCTTTGCAGACCGCTTGAGCAAATTGTTGATGGAAAAAAACATTACCCAAGAGGAATTGGCCGATCGTATTGGGTGTACTCAGTCGGCTATTTCAAAGATGTTGTCGCGAAATGCTCGCCCACGGCGAACGACAATTTTCAAACTGTCAGAAGCTCTTAAGGTAGAACCTACTGAACTCTGGCCTCAATTGGAAGTTGCTGCAATCCTTGATTCGGTCGCAGATGCATTTGCTGATGCAGAACTGACTCCAGAACAAGCAAAATCCCTGGAGACTGCTAGCTTACGCTCTCCAGCAAGAGTCAAGACAAGAGAACTCCCGTCAAGGAAGAGGACCTAACCGTTGGCCGAACCGGAGAATCAATCGCTCTACGCAGATGAGTATTCTGCTGCAGACCAGCCCTACTTGGCTGGTCTGCGATGCGGAGATGAAGCGTGGTCGATGGCAGCTACCGAATGGATCACCAGTTCTGAGGTCTTGGACTCAATCGAAAACTTCGAGACAAAGGTCTGGATTTATCGAAACTCACAAGAGGACGACTCGATTGTTGGTTTCTCTTCATTAGCAACTACTGGCTGGCAAAGGTGGCCACCACCGGATGGTAAGCGTTCTCGATTGCTTTACATTCCCCAACTCGGCTTGGATCAACGCTACCGCGGATTTCCACCTGATCCTGATTGGCGATACTCGAACCAAATCATGGAGCACTTGATTGGGGAAGCGAAAAAGT
>CAZACJ010000235.1:0-1778 GCA_964483385.1 uncultured Pirellula sp.
GAGCACTCAACTGCTTGAACCGCTCAAGAAAAAATCGAACCAATAAATCAATGTCCTCCCCTCGTTGACGCAAGGGTGGGATTTCGACCTCAAAAACACTGAGCCGATAATAAAGGTCCTCTCGAAACCGACGCTCGGCAACGAACTCCCGTAAATCGCGATTCGTCGCCGAGATCACATGCACATCGACATTGATCTGCTTGGTACCACCAACAGGTAAATAAGGATGTCCCTCGAGTATCCTGAGCAGCTTGGCCTGACCCTCTAAATTCAGTTCCCCTACTTCATCCAAAAACAACGTCCCTTGATTGGCCTGCTGAAAGTAGCCGATATGGTCGTGATCCGCACCCGTAAACGCTCCCTTGATGTGACCAAACAACTGGCTGTCCATCAGATCGTGCGGAATAGCCGCACAGTTTACACTCAGCATCGGTTTCGCCGCACGAAGGCTGTTTCTGTGGATCGCCCTGGCAACCAACTCCTTGCCAGTACCGCTCTCCCCACGAACAAGGATGCATCCTGTGGCTTTCGCGATCCTCGCAACCCGCTTCTTGAGCTCCAGCATCGATTCACTCTTGCCGATCAACTCGCTAAAATCCGACTCGCTAGATTCAGGCTGCTGACCCATCGCATTTCGCGAATCGACCAAAACAAGCTCGAAATCTCCTATTCGAATCCGGTCTCCAGGGATCAAAATCCATGACTCAACCCGCGAGCCATTGACCCAAGTCCCATCGTCCGAACCACAGTCGATCAACGACCAAGTTCCCTTGGAGAACAAGATCTTTGCGTGGATAGACGAAACCCGCTCGTCAGCGATCGGAATGCAACACTGCACTCCGCGCCCGATCAAGTTTTCTCCGGTTCGATTGAGCGGGAATTCCGCAGCGGGACCGGTTCCGCGAACCACTTTCAAACAAGCTGACATTGCAAAATCATCTTGCGAGCGAAGGGGGGATGGGTTGAGGAGGGCAGTTTACGCCGAGCACTCAAAATCTCTCCGACCGGGCTTCAGTGTTTGAGGTTCGACGGCGTCTTTGACGCCATGGTCTGGAGTTCGGCAATCGCCCAACCCAAACAAAGCTATTCCAAGATCATATACCAAAAAAGTAACCGAACGTATCGATGATTTGCAACGGCAAGAAATTTGGGAACCATTGAGCAGTCTTACCCTGATGACTCCCCTTCGATCCTCTCGCATCGCTATCAGCAAAGTCCTCGCAATCGGTCCATTTTATCACAGATCCATTCCCGACTGCTTAGGATAACCCCCTGTTATCGTGCAGCTACTTGGCCACCGGTGGCTCTTCCTTGGGCGCTGGAAATGGACCGTGCTCGGCGGCCATATGGCAAGCCAAAAAGTAAAGCTTCGCAGCCGATGCAATCTTTGCGTAGTTGATCTTCGAAGGGGTATCGCTCGTGCGGTGGTAGTCGGGATGAAAACCGCCAAAGAGAAACGCAACCGAGGTCCCCTTCTTGAAGAAGTTGATCTGGTCACTGCGGCCAAAGACTCCTTCCTCGTCGAACTCAAACTCGAAATTGATCGACTTGTTGGCCTCAAGAATCATCGCGTGCAACGATTGATCTCCCTTTTGGCTTCCGACCAAGTGCAATGATCGCTCGTTTTCGCTCGCGAGCTCGTTCTGCTTCTCTTCGTTGCGCCCGACCATGTCCACATTGAGCATGCAGATCATCTTTTCCAATGGCAAAATCGGGTTGTTCACGTAATGAGCCGAACCGACAAGACCAATCTCTTCTGCCGCAAACCACATAAACAG
>CAZACJ010000236.1:0-1761 GCA_964483385.1 uncultured Pirellula sp.
TCACCGCAACGATAAAGTACGCTCCCGGGAGTGGTCTTTGTAAATCCTCGGACAATGTTTACGGGGCGAATGGAGTGGCTCATGGGTTTCCTGCTTTACCTTGAATTACAACTTGAATTTCTTTTTCACTGAGTGCTCGATCGAACATCATCAACTCATCGAGGTCTCCGATGTACTCGATCCCAATCATGACGGCCGTTTTATCCAAATCCCAAGTGAATCGCATCGGACTATTGAGCGTACCTTGCAATTTACCGTCTAGATAAAGGGACGCTTGAGCGGGCTTGCCCCCTGGTGCATTCACCCCCTCAAAAGTGTACGCGACATGTTTCCAAGCCGTGCGTGTAAAGCCTGGTTTCTTGACCGTTACCATGGGACGTTTTTCCACCGGCCATTTCTCCCAAGGAGTATTCTCTGGATTCCAGAATGCTAAATCCGAAAAAACCCCTAACCGAAAATCTCGGGGAAGGTCTTTATCGAAGTCGACAAAAAACGCTCCGTCGTTCCAAGCTTTCTGAGTGATCTGTATCGGATCGCAATACCCAGGCTTGAGATCTTGATCCGCATCAAGCCGCATCCAGAAAGCGACCGTTCCGTTCCAAGGGGCTTGAGCATTCCCATCGTTTCGGTAAGGAAGCACGTCCCCGCGATAACAAATCACCTTCGGGTTCTTATCCGAAAAATGCAAACAGTCACCAAACACCCCACTGCCCTTCGCAATCGTCACATCCGAACGATGAATACCAGCAGTCCATTCCTTGCGGGCAAGCGACTCAGTGGTGTAGACCTTTCCATCTCCACGCTGTACTTTTGCGTCGGCAGTACCATCAAAGGACGCGTGAAAAAACAACGCTGTGCGCAGACGCTCTATGTTGGCTTCTTGAGCGTGGCATAAAGATACACCAACGCCTAGCATCCAACTTGGAACCATCAAGAGTAGTAGCGTTGCGGGGCGCACGAGCGAAATCGCTACCCCGGATGCAACAAGGGCCGAACTGCAGTTCAACCACTTTTTTGTCTTGCTGATCGTTCTCATACGTGCTACCCCAATGACAATTCAAAGTGTGCCCTACAACCTGTTAAACACAAACCCACACAAAACAATCTTGAGCTTTCCTGCGGGCTTGACGAACCTGCTTCCCCCGCAGAACTATTATGAGTCTAGGCATCGAATACTCGTAATAGTGCTCTGGGAATTCGGCGTACTATACTCGATTCCACCAAGAATATCAGCTACATTCATCCCCCAGTAAACCAGCCCGATAGTATTCCCCTTCTGCGTACGCCGTCCAATAGAGTAACCGCACTAAGGACTGGCTGTCCAATACCGAGTTTTCTTATGGGTGAGAGCAATGTTCAAGTCGGTGATACCCGGACGTTTGGATCCATCGAACGCCATGGTGTTACTCAACGGTGGTCTGATCTAGTTGCCCATCGCGGTGTGGCTTATTTTGTCGAAGTCCCTGACGATCCCACTGCCGATGCTCACTCGCAGTTCAACCAAGTGTTCCAACAGATCGATGCAAGGTTGGCATTGGTTGGCAGCACTCGCGAGCACTTGCTCTCGGTCTTGATTTACCTACCAAATCCAGAAGATTTGCCATTGTTCAACGCACTTTGGGATGCTTGGGTACCCACGGGCCATGCTCCTAGCAGAGCGTGTGTTCACGCTCAGTTAGCCGCACCAGGCTATCGTGTCGAGTTGATTTTGACAGCCGCATGCGGATCGAACGATAATCGGTAAGGCCAGAGCCCAATACC
>CAZACJ010000237.1:0-331 GCA_964483385.1 uncultured Pirellula sp.
GGAAGTCTTCCGTTGCCGTTTCCTGCATCGCTTTGCCATCATGTATGGACATCGCAGCAAAAAGTTCTTTAACCGATTCGAAGGCCGGATGGTCAGCGGCATTTGCTGTTGCTATGCTTAACAATTGCCAACAAAGCCAAAAGCTCAATGAAGAAATTACGCGTTGCTTTTTGAAAGTTCTCATAGCTTCCACTCTCAGGAGGTCATTGAAATAAGGTTGACGAGATCATTCTACTATCGTGGCCACCTGTCGCCAGACGGCGGAGTCCTTACTGAATCGCACTGAAGTAGCCCCCATGGTTCGGACCACGGTTTAGATAGAAATCTTTGT
>CAZACJ010000237.1:341-1723 GCA_964483385.1 uncultured Pirellula sp.
GAGCCCAAAAAGGGTCTGTTTTTGGGATCCCATCGAGGAATATGCATCGAGTAGCGAACCAGAAACCTCGCCATCATTTCTCCTTCGCTGAGAACTGAGCTTGCTTGGCCATCGGCATGATCCCCACATCTTTTTGCTGCCCGAGGATTGCTTCACCGCCACCATCATCCACACGGTCGTTTCCAGTAAGATACAAAATAGGACCAAACTCAGAGGTCTGAATTTTCAAGAACCCACCATCATAAGGATCCTTAGCCCACGCGCCATTCAAATTCAGCTCCTGAATCTCCTTGGCCGTCCCGCCCTGGCGTCGCCTCTTTCTCGATCGAAGGGGACCAAAATCGCCTTTTCCTTTCTTTCTTGTTTCAGTGCTCGCCACAAATCACGCCGGACGGCAGAAAACAAGTAGGCTTCTAAATCCCGGACTGTACCTAATCGACTTCGATTTCGAACCAAACCTACCATGACCGCTTGGACGACATCGAGGGCTATTTCATCATGCTTGACCACCGCTCGTGCATACCGAATCAGGCGTTCGGTGTAGCGTTGATGGAATGCATACCACGCGGTTTCTTCGCCGCGAGCTAGCAATTCGCAAAGGTTGTCGTCCGTGGTCGAATCAAAGGACATGCCATGACTTAAGGGAATAGTGGTGCGTCTGCTTGAGCCATCCTAGGGCTCAAGCAGAAGATGCGTCGGATTGTATCTGTCTCACAAGTTTTTGGGGCAGTCTGCCACCGATTTTGCGAGCAACTGTGGCTGCATTCTGAATGAGGCTAGAGAAAGACGCTTTTTTTGCGAGGCGAAGAAAAAAACTCAAATTTTCCGCTTTTCAGGTGAGAAACCACACAACTGCCTTCCAAACTTAAAACGTGATCGACTTGCGAATACCAGTAACAAGTAGTTGTTCCAGTTGGTATGATTGAATAAGATTCTCATCGCTCTGCTCCCAATCGATCGAGGTCTGCCAATGAGCCAGCTTATCCTCCAGATAGACACCAGCGTGTCGTTACACAACTTAGAACCCCGATTAGCCGACCACCGGTTCCCATAATTTTCGAATACCACCAACCGAAGTGCGGACCCACAAGCCCACAACAAGGTTGTCTCGTCGCTGATTTCTAGCTGTCGCACTGTCATCCCACAGTGAGATCACCTACCTACCGATGAGGCAAGGATACTCATACCTCTGCGCTGCAATGGACTGGCACAGCCGATTCGTGATCTCTTGGAGGCTCTCGAACAGCATGGATACGAAGTTCGTTTTAGACGCATTAGACGAGGCCTTGGAGGACAGTCAAATACGAAGAAGGTTATCTCATGGAATACGCTTCTTTGATTACTACGATTACGACAGGCCGCATCAAGGTCTAGGTAATCAG
>CAZACJ010000238.1:0-1701 GCA_964483385.1 uncultured Pirellula sp.
TCTTCTCCAATAGCAACTCCTTGAGTTCGTCGCATATGGCAGCAATGTCACATTGACTCTGGGACACTTGATTCATTATTTTGAGCAGTTTTTCTTAGTTTAGCGAATGAACTCTCAAGTAAATCAGAGAAACCAAGTGATGACGGAATACCTTACACCACTCTCAATCGGTTGCACACCGTGCGGATACTGAAAGGAGGAAGGAAACATTAGTAACGCACCTTTCTCAATGCGTTGCCGCCAGGCACCTTCCCAGAACCAGAACTCGCCGCCTGTGTATTCTGAGTTCAACCCGAAAATCGCAGTCACTTTCCTTGGGGAAGTAGCGAAACAATCAACGTGTTCTCGATAATGTTGCCCCTTACCGTAGCGAAGCAAAAGGTAACCCTCGTCTTTCCCAACACCGAGATAGGTGAATTTATTACAGTATTCCTGGATTGCCTTACCGTACGCTTGAAACAATGCTTGGTCGAGATCGGGCCACTCGCGAAAACTTAACAAATCGACATCGCGAACTTCCGTATTAACGGCATTCTCGAATGAAATGGTCCCTGAGTTGAAATCCGACGAACTTTTCGAACGATCTATAATTTCGTCGCAGAGCTTCGAGTCAAGGGAATTCGGTTCGTACCAAATGTAATCTTCTAGTTTTAACATGCTCACAGTTTCCCTCCTACCGAACCCTCATAGCGTGTTTCGGATTCTGTAAAACCATCTTGCCTTGCTTTCAGGTACCAACGTGTTGCTGCGATGCATGCTTCCTCAGTCAGCGAGGTGATCAACTTGTTTCCTTCTTTGTCGTAGGACAACCAGGTTCCCCAACGTTGATGGTCCACAGCAAATGCGCCGTCGATGAAATGGGTTTCGTCGGTGTTCATGGTTTGTTCCTGTTTTTTGTTCTTAGTCATTAGTCCCTTTGCCGCCAGTCGTCACGTTCATCGCGAGTAAACCACAGTCCCAAATCTACAGGATTCTGTGGTCCTTGAAGCCAATTTGTGGGGTCTGGATCACCCAAATCCAAATCATTAAGGAGCTCGTCTAACGAACCCCGCTCAGGCTTTTTTCCAAGAGCAGCCACCCTCCGTGCTTGATTCAACATTCGATTCGCAATCCGATTGTGATCGCTCCACTTCTGAATCCAAGTCATGTCCTCAAAGGTGACTTCCTCGTGGTTCTCGATTCGGTTGCAAATCTCTTCGATGCGTTTTCGTGTCTCGGTGCTCAGCATGGCTTCTTCCTTTAGGAACTTTTACCTTCGATTCGGTCTTGCATCGCGCTCGCCATTGCCCGCAAATCAGTCGCAGTAATGGCAACCATGCGATTGGCAACCATTGTATCAGCAACTTCGGTCAGGTACGCCACGATGGCACTCATGCACGCAACCTCAACTTCTCGTTTGATTGCAAGTTCGTCTTCGGTGTATGCGGTTGGTTCATTCATGGTGCATCCTCCACAGTTAGTTCCACAGTCATTCCATCCATAATCTGCTGTAGTTTCCGGGACACTTCATCCCGTGCTCTCTCCGTAGCAGAACCGGTCCAATGCTTGCCGTGACTCAAAGAGTGTAGCAGGGTGTCGGTGATGACGTAAAGTTCAAGTGCTGTGAGTTTAGTCATTACGCTTCAAGTTCGTTAGCAATCGCAAGTAGTTCCTCACGATAATGAATGTGAGCAGCGAGGTAACCTTGGTCGTACTCGTTGT
>CAZACJ010000239.1:0-1630 GCA_964483385.1 uncultured Pirellula sp.
TGTCATCCCCGTTAGGGAGTCGTCGGCTTACGAGGGAAAACCCGGAAAGTCGAAGCAGGACAATGCACAATCGGAGCAGCGCAAGCAACCTTACCGTGCGTCGCTCGAGCAAGTGCACTCGTCTCTCCAATTCTTCGACGTAGATATTGGGTGCTACGAGTGTCACGACAGGTTTAGTTCGAGCTCTTTTCCAACCATGGATTGTAGAACGTGGGACGCCAATCTGCCGTGCGATCGTTGCTTGACCTAGTTGAAATACCGGGTCTCTAAGGCGATGGTCGTAAGAGTTTTGTCTGCGCTTCGGAGCAATCAAAATGGATGCGATGCTTTCTGTATGGACGTTTTGCACGGACCGAGCCCTCTGGCGTGGTCAAAATCCCAAGCAATACCAAGTAGTTTACTAAGCCCCCCAATCCGATCGATCGTATGTGTCATCGGGGTGAAATTCCGATCACGGGACACCCGATAGATCCTCCAGGCAAATCGCCACCGTGATACCATGCGAACTACGCCGATTCGGATCGTATCATTGGATCATCAGTTTCACGTTCGTGCATCAAGGCTTTAAAAGCCTCAGTCATATCGGCTAGCCGCTTTAATGGCGTACAGAGCCTTATGGGTTTACAGAGTGTTGGGCGTTGTCCAGTCGGAAAAGACGAGATTCGGCACGCGTTCGAAATCAACAGTGTTCTTGGTGAGAAGAGTCAATTGGTTTGCGATTGCAATCGAAGCGATTCTTAAGTCCATCGCGCCTATTCGGATGCGTTGTTTTCTCAGATCATCATAGATCTCGGCAGCGGCCGGCCCAAATCCTAGAACCTGCGCCCGGGAAAAATTATCCACGACCTTTTCCAGTTCGGTATATCCGCGGACCAAAGATGCTGAATCTCTTGCCAGAGCAATGTACTTGATCCATCCATTGAATTGTTCATGAAAGGAAATGATCGTTACGAAGAAATCCTCCGCTTTCATGCCCATGCAACGTTTTGATAGCGCCTCAAACTCGGGGCCACGTTGCCGTTGCAAGATACTTAGGTGATCAGAATCCAGAAGGTACATTCCCGGCTACTCGCATTCTGGTGTTTCTGCATCGCGCATTTCCTTGCCAAGCCTTACGATCTCGTCGAAATCTTTGTCGTCTTTGAACGTGCCGATGATTTCAGAAAGCCAATTTGACTTATCGCGAGTAGATTTCGCTCGTAAGATTGCCAACTCCCTTTCAACTCTCGCAAGACGTACTTCGATGGTATCGGACATTGCTCACACCTCATGGAACTTTTTGGCTTGATTTCGATCCCTCGAACTGTGTTGATTGTATGCTTGAAAGTAACAAGAAGCCAATCCCTTTCGAGGCAAGACCCGAGCCGCGAACCGGAGCAGGGATACGGTGGGTTGTCTTGCAACATATCCCCACTCATGGAGCAATCAACGCTCAGGGTTGGCTTCGCATCATCGAGTCCAACCCTGGGCATCGATGATTGTGTCAGGTGAGAGATCTCGGATGGTTTTCGACGAGAGCTTGTCCCACTCAACTGAATAAGGGAAATCGAACTCAGATTGACCCTCCGGTTATAGCAACAGGCCGACGCCTCAAAACGTCGGCCTGTTTGCGTTTCTACGCGGTATTTTC
>CAZACJ010000240.1:0-1613 GCA_964483385.1 uncultured Pirellula sp.
ATAGCTGACATCGATGTGCCAATGCTCGTGGGGAGCAAGCGGCTGAGTTTAACCCGTTCCCTCAATCGATCGTTTTCCCTGAAATGGACTCAAAACACCGGCATGGCTTAAAACACGATAGACACTCGATAGACTTGCTGCAGCGAAGTTCGCGTGTATCAGTGGAAACCCAGCGTCCATTTAGAGTTCCCCAAGTTCTTCTTTTAGCTGCACATGCTCCTGGAGCAGTTCGGCGACGACTTCATTTTTCTGTTGGATCTTGGCTTCAAGTGCGAGGATCTTACGGTCCTTTGCGTCATCGGCTCTCTTGCTCTGCCGCCGTGTTTCAAAGGCTGCTGCGGCAAAGCCAATGAATGATGCCAGCTATCCTATAGGGCGTCTTGTCGAGGATACAACCACATCTGCAAACAAGCGGCTAATTGCGCTGAGTCCCTTCGACTTGCAATAGACTAGCTTGCACGGCATGAGTACAGGTTCGTTGGTTAGATTCAATTCAACAAGACGATTCGACCGCAGATCATCCGCGACAAATCTTCGCGGCAAAACTGCAACACCCAATCCCATTCTGACCGCTTGGAGAATGGCGTGGTCGTTGGCAAGTTCCAGCCATTTTTTGGGAGCCAAATGGAAGCGATTGAGGATCTCTTCAACGAGCATTCGAGTTCCGGATTTTTTCTCACGAACAAGGAACGCATTGGAACGAACAATCACATCAGCCATGGCTTGGTTTATGGAGCGTTCGCATGTAAACACGAGTTCCTCATCGTACAAATACTCTTCGCATATCGACGAAAGGTCGGGCGGATTTCCGACGAAACCGAGATCCACCCGACAAGCCGTCAAGTGCTCGATCGTCTCTCCCGTATTGCAAATCAGGGGCTCTACCGCAATGCTAGGTGCTACCTTTTGGAACTGCGAGAGCCATCCATGAAGGTCAAAGTGACCGAACGTATGCCCTACAGCGACTCGGACCACACCGCTCTGAGAACTGCGAAACGGCTCCAAGCTTTGATTCGCGTCTGCGACCGCTTGAGTGATCCGCTCGGCATGCACCAAAAGATTTAAACCCGCAGGTGTTAAGCGAATGCCACGCCCAGCCCTCTCCAAGAGCACAACCCCGCATTCGGCTTCAAGCTGTCGGATCCTCGCGCTGATCGCAGGGCGGGAGACTCCCAGGGCATTGGCACTCTCGGTGAAGGATTGAGTCCGAGCGACATGGGCAAAAAGACTGAGCAGTTGCGGATTCATCTCTTCAGTGTTCTTCGATGCAAAGGCATGCCCGATCCTGTAAGGAGCAGAACTGCGTTTCTCCCATTGCTTGTTTTGCGTGGTAATTCCAGTATAGCAGGAGCGTTAAGATCGTCCAAATGCCGCACGCTGTGCCTGCGAAAAAACAAAAAAGCACCCCATTCACAACAATCTGGAGTACCCCCTGAAAACCCTTCTCGCTCGCAACACTTAAGCGGAGCTTTCCTATGGGTAAGTTTTGCTCGCCTTTTCGTCGCAGACCGAACAGCTATCGTCACGAAGCTGTCTGAGGGATCCTCCACGAAGGTGGATCCTGGTTTTTTGGTAATTGAATTGCTCCTCGTTTGTGAAAGGCATTTAACCAT
>CAZACJ010000241.1:0-1598 GCA_964483385.1 uncultured Pirellula sp.
ATCTCACCGCCTGCCTCCCCGCCCCCTTCCGTCGAAGAAACGACGTTGATACCCACCGACCTCGATACACCAAAGGCCATCGAATCTCTGTACGCGCAGAACATGACGGATGATTCATCCAAGCTATCGATCGATCCAAATAATCCGATGGATCGGAACTTTCTCGAAGCCCCATCTCTAGTCGCATCAGAATTGGTGAATAGTCAGAACGAGCCTGATGGAAGAAATGTAACTCCCAGTGGGCCAAGTGACACCGTAAATCAGACTGACTACAGAAGTAGCGCACAGGCAACCAGAGTTCCCGCAACTTATCGGATGCGTTTCTCTCCCGAACGATCCGCCTTTCTCATGCAACATGGTGGCGATGACACGACAGAAATGGCCGTGCAAAACGGACTCAATTTCCTTGCGCGCTCACAACTCCCCAATGGATCCTGGCCAGTTGCCGAAGGCGGAGCACCTATCGGCGGATTAGCGCATTCTGCGATGACGGGGTTAGCACTACTCGCATTCCTCGGCGCAGGACATACACACACCGACTCAGGCCCATTCGCTGACAACATCAAACGTGGCCTGCAGTATCTAAAGTCGGAACAGTTTCCCTCGGGAGACCTTTCTGGTCGCACTCAGATAGGCCAAGACCCTAACGTTCGCTTCGCAAGAATGTACAGCCACGCTATGGCAGGTCTGGCACTCTCCGAAGCGTATGCCATCACGGGTGATGCGTCCTTACTCGAATCCATTCGAAGTGCCACTACATATACAACTCAATCGATGAATAGCCGCACTGGTGGCTGGCGCTACGATTTCGCCACCGATGATCCCGGCGATACAAGCCAATTTGGTTGGCAGGCAATGCTCCTCAACAGCGCTAATAGCAGCGGAGCTGTCCCTCTTCGCGGACAACAACGTGTTCTGTTGCAAAAATTCTTGGACATCGTAAGTACCGGTACATACGGTGGGCTCGCTGTCTACCGAAATACAACCCCCGAACGCCGTCCACTTGCATCCCAAGCAACAGCACCAATGACAGCAGAAGCTCTCGCCATTCGTTCAATGATGGATTTTCCAATTTCAGCGCAAGCACTCGGTGAAGCTCAACGCTTACTGATCTCTGAACTGCCAGGACATGGTGATGTTAACTTTTATTACTGGTACTATGCAACGCTTGCCCTATACCAAACCCGAGGTCGACTAGCCGTAGACCTAGCTCACGGGAGATCGGTCGCTCCAAACGATTCCCAAACGGCAAACCGGGTTTGGGAAATTTGGAACAACGCAATGAAATCCGAGTTACTAAAATCGCAAGTACGCTCAGGACAACTCGCGGGCTCTTGGGATCCGAATTGCGTTTGGGGTAAATACGGTGGACGTACCTATAGCACCGCTCTCGGTTGCCTCTGCTTAGAAGTCTACTACCGGTACCTTCCGGTAATCGAAGAACCCAAAATGGCGAGAGGTGAAACAAGCCCACCACGACTGCAAGGCGTCAGCCCAATACCGTAAATTTGCAACTCGACAAATTGGTAATTCGAGGGGTTTCAGGTTTGCTTTTTGAGCCGGAAAGCGCGAGCTCCGGGTGGTCCTTTGAGCCGGAA
>CAZACJ010000242.1:0-1574 GCA_964483385.1 uncultured Pirellula sp.
GCACGACGTTCCTTCCAACCATCTTTGGTGGATAGTCTTTCTCCGAGGATTGTGATTGATTCAAGAACGGGCCTTCGACTCTCTTTCCGGTGATCACTTCCAGATCCTTTCGGATCTAATTCAACTTCAATCCACTGGTACTTCTTGAACTGTTGATTGCGAGGGCGGTATCGATAGTCGATCGGGTAAAGCCGAACCCAATCCCCAGTCTCGGTGATTCCAGCGGTGCAAACCAATTCCTGATACCCTCTTGAAGGAAGTGGGTAGGTCATAACGAGAACAAGGATTCTGGTTTTCTCGATGTCGGACATGTGGGCTTATGTCAAGTGCCTAACCTGAAGATGGGAACGATTTGAAACAACCCTCGCCAATTGGCTTCGATGGCAACACTGAGGTTTTGCTTCCATGCAAACCAGAACCGACGGCTTCGATTGTACGAGATCGGTAACGCTTTCAATGGCAACTGTCTCTGATTCGAGTGTCGTCTGACGGTAGTCGTCAAACAAGCGTTCGTAATCGTCTTGTGTTGCAAGAGATCGACGCTTGTCGGATGGTATTCCAAGCTCAGGAAGGTGAAAGTATGCGATGTCTAAATATTCGCAAAGCCGTCTAAGCGTAGACTTGTGAAAGCCATACCGCCGAGCGATAGGGTTTCGTCGTACGTCAACTAGCTGTTGGATACCAGATTCGATTAAGCGATTTAGGAATCCATCGACGCTGAGTCCTTCGTATCCAGATGTGTAGACCGCTGGAGCACCGACAACTCTCTTGGCGAGTTGTAATCGCTTACTGTTTACCGTGTATTGCGGGTACTTCGAATAGATCTCATCAAGTAGGTTATCCACGCTTTTTCCAGCATGCTTCTTTGCCAGCGAAGTAGCATCGTTTTCCAGCTCTCGATCTGGACTCAAACCAGCCACGACTCCAATTTCCCAGTGGTTATCATCTGATTTTTTTACGAACCCTTGATCCTGTAGTTTCCCAATCTCTTGGTGCAGCGAAAACGAGAAAGGGCCATAGTGGTACGGAAGAAATTCGTAGAACGAAGCGCCCCCTTGAGTCTTGGACTCATGCCGAAGCAGAAACGACCATTTCATCAGTTCAAGTCGCCCCACCGGCCGATCAACAGCTCTCAAGAATGACAGGAGGATTTTTTGCCGAGTGAGCATACGTTTTTTGCAGGCTTGGTTTGGATTTGCCGACCGTGGGACGAAGGTATCATATCGACTTGCAACGTCGAAACAAGAAACCGGCGACTGTCCCCGCGCGGTGGGCGGGCGGAATGCTTGGTTTGTTTCCGTCGCTGACGGCCGATTCGATCGCGAAATCGAACGTGTTGAGCGGTTCTGCCCTGTCGTGAAAGCCCATTTTGCGGCTCTCTCCGTCATCCACCGGGGGTGGCGATTCGACTACCTCTGGCTAATGGATTGGATCCCTCCGGAATCCCCGTGCGGGTTGCGGCCGGAGCGGGACTACGGGCAACCGGGGACTGTCACCGGGCGATAGGGGTTTATTCATCTCCCCGCCCCAACGGGGCAAAATGAGATAGCCCAGGGCAAAGCGAAGCGCCGCCC
>CAZACJ010000243.1:0-1562 GCA_964483385.1 uncultured Pirellula sp.
ATGTCGTCGGCATGACCAACGATACTGGAACGATCGTGGTCCTTGAGAATGGGACGCGAAACGCAACTAATTGCTGACGCGCCCATGGCGACAGAAACCACTCGCCATCTTCGCTGAGCAACAACGATTGACCGTGCACCGGACTACCGCCAGAAAATTTTGTTGCGTTTTGCTTCCGCGTGCCCTTTAATACCTCCCGCAGGTAAGAGTCAAGCAAGTCGGGAGGCGGAGTTCGATGAAAAAACGTGATCGACGAAAGCGACAAACTATTACGGCAAAAGCAGCCTCCAAGCTTGCGTCTACTGAAACAAGCAAAGAATTAGTGAGACCGTTACTGCTACATGCCATCTGGACGTTGAGTGCGCTTTGTGCGTTCGTCGTCTCTGTTCTAGGTATTTGGAGTCTCTCTGCTCCGTCGCAAACGGCGATTAAAACTGCGAATCCTAGATTGCGAGCCACGCAGCCAAAGGAGCCTGTTCTTCCAACCTTCGCTGACTTGACCATGATGACCGAAGAGGAGTTGAGCAAGCAGGACATTGCTTTACTGAATCTACGAGCTACTGATGGATTGCCTGGCACAGAGAATGTGAACGTTGCACAACTGCTGGCTCAGTTAGATGGCTGGGCGAAGAAGGTCAGGGTAGACACCGATCGCAACCTCTACCAGTTCTTACAAAAGCCGAACGAATTCAACAACTCGGAAGCTTACTTCCGGATGCTGATGTTGGTCACGGCTTTGCAACAGGACTTCGGCGTTCATTACAACTTGGAGCGAGTCAACGATATCGACTTTACAAAGAGCCAAGATCTTTTCCTTCACGGTATGGTTGGCAGTTCGAACGGTGGTACTTGTGTCTCGATGCCAGTCCTGTACACGGCGGTCGCTCGACGACTCGGTTATCTCGTCTACTTGGTGAACGCGAAGGAGCATCTATTTTGCCGATGGGATAAGTCTGGCGAACGCGTGAATGTCGAAGGCACTAATCGAGGAATGAATAGTTTCGCCGATGATCACTACATGAGCTGGCCGCATCCGATTGCTCAACACGAAGTAGATGCCGGACTTTATCTGAAATCACTTTCGAACGCCGAGTCCTTTGCGGCTTTTCTTGCCGCACGGGGCCATTGCTTGGAAGACAGCGGCAATCGTTCCGACGCTGCTGTAAGTTATTCGCTTGCTGTGAAGCACTATCCGCATCCGATGTATCGCGGTTTTCTTTCGCGACTCGTTCGTCCCAAGACCATCGATGACTTTCCAGAGCTACTTGCGCAGCAAGAACGATTACGTCAACAGCGCGACCAGCAATTCAATCAATTTGGACCACCAATTTCAAATCCGACTGCGTCATTTGGGTTTGGTAATCCAGTGACGCAAGGGAATCCAAACTACGATACCTTCAACCACGTTACACCGCCAAACTTTTCTAACAATCCCAATGGAGCTTCAGGAAGATGAATCATCGACGAATTCTAATCGCATTGTTTGCATGCCAAATGGCAATCCAGTTCGCGAGCTCTGCTCTAGCAATGTACGACCCAGGACTGGGGCGATTTTGTTCGCG
>CAZACJ010000244.1:0-1554 GCA_964483385.1 uncultured Pirellula sp.
CCGCCGATTAGTACCCGTTGACGGTTCCCTTGCTTGACAGGGGCGAATGCTATGTTGCCTTCAATCCGATATCCGCTGACCTCAGCACGAGCACTTCCGTATGCTTGGATCGTGGTGGAGTAATTGCCGAACAAGACATTGTCACTGAGCGTCTTTGTGCCCGCTTCGTTTTGTGTGTAAATACCGGGGCCATGATATCGGTCAGGTCCGATGGATCCGATGTCGTATATCAAACAACCGTATATCTCCGCGTCGATCGCCGGACGCCAAAATCCGACGCCATTGTGCATGTTGTGAATGACCAAGTGGATGAATTTCGAATCAGCACCACCCAAAATGTTCAATCCGCCTTGCGGCAATTCAACGGCCCCTTCCACTTGCGTCCCTCCCGCCGTCACTCGCCGATCCCAATTTGCAGTTTCCGAAACCGTGATCTCCAATTCCCACACGCGTAAGTGACGCGCGCTTGATTTTACTTCGACCTTCCCATCCAAGATGACTCGATGCCCTGGCTTGGGCCGAATATGGATCGGTCGATCAGGCTCTCCCGCGAGCCCGATTGAGAAACCCGGACTATTCCAACTTCGATCAGGGTGCCGATAGGTTCCACCGCTTAAATAAACCGTGGCCCCCGGCCGAATCGGTTGGGTACCCGAAAGCGCGGACTCGATGTCCCAAGGCGAATCAATGGTTCCTGTGTGTTCGGCTTTCCCATCGACCGCAACATAATAACTCTCGCCCTTGTTTTCCCCAACGCCGTCGTCAAACGCGTCTGCTGAATGTGAGGGAAGCACCAGAAGGGCTGCGATTAGAAAGACATAAACCAAGTTGTGTTTCCGCAGCAACTCAAGAAATAGACGAACCATCGATACAGTCCCTAGGGTGTTTGAAGTAGTAGGTGTTTGAAGTAGTATTCAGCATCGGCCAGTTTCTTTTGAGCAAACACCGAGTGTATCTGACCCTTCACCGACATGCTACCCAGTCGGCTTGGCTTCCCGCTGTGAAGCTCAGCGAGCATGTCTTGCGATTGTGTTTCGTCGAGCACGAACAGGAGCGTGAAATTACCGTTTTCGACAAGTTCCAGCAACTCGACGAACTCCACCTCCCATCGCTTGCAGAAGTCGGTTGGCTACTCGCCAGGACTCCTGCACTACTTACAGCCAGTGTCGACGGGACCGTTCACAGGTTTGGACTTACTCATGCATCACCCGAGTTGTATGCAGGAACTCGCGTGAGGAGCGAAAGTAATGAAGGTGGCCTTGGCTTGGTTCGCGGGGTTACACTCGCTGCTCCGCTCGTTCGTAGGTCTGTTCGACTGATTGAAGGCGAATGGCCGCGCGAAGGCGAAGTGATCGTAGGTCGGCTGGTGGCAACCAAACTAGGAAGTGACGATAAGTTATTGACGGTAGGTAATAGCATTGAATTTGAAGGCCGCCCCTGGCGCATCAGTGGGCGATTTACTGCGGGAGGCGCAGCCTATGAATCAGAGATTTGGTGCCGGTTAACAGATTTTCAAACTGTGGCCAAACGACAGGACATTAGCCTGGTTGCATT